>JAILGF010000213.1 GCA_024696945.1 Lachnospiraceae bacterium
CATAAGGAACCGTTCCACTGTGAATGCCGGATATATGTTCTGCTGCTGCGGCATGAAACCCAGCTTTGAGCGGTACTCCTTTCCGAGTTCCCTTACCGGGGTGCCGTCATACAGGAGTTCTCCGGAAGTCGGCTTCAGGCCACAGGTTATCAGGTTCATGAGGGTGCTTTTCCCGGCACCGTTCGGTCCCAGAAGCCCATATATCCCCGGTGTGAATTCATATGAAAAACCGTCGAGTGCCCGGTTTGTTCCGTAATCCTTTGTGATGTTTCTGCATTCCAGTGTCATATGTTCAGCTTCCTTATACCTATATTATATGCTACTATTTATAATCCTTTAATATCCTGTCAAATGCCTCAGTATATTCTGTTTTAAACTGTTCAAGCTTCTCATCGAACGAATCGCTGAACAGGATATAATCATCGGCAAGGTATTTTTGTACGATTACTGCCAGCTCAGTACATTCCAAAGGCAGATCAAAATACAAAGATGGAGAGGCTTTCACGTTTTTTTCAAAGAACTCCCTGCGCTGCTCCGCTGTATCATAATGTATATAATAAGCATCTTTTGGATGCAGCAGTCCATCATCAATACCAAAGACTTCAAGATTCTTCTCCTGTGACTTTATTTTAATTAAGTCATCCGCCGTTTCGGTTCCATAAACAAGCAAGTTTCCATATTCATGCTTCGTTCTAAAAACCTCGAGCAATTCGAATGCTTCATCCTTATGCTCTGAACTTTCCAATATGGCTGTCGAATTGATATAATGTTTACACAAAGGCTCAATCCACGAATCTATTATTTTTTGCTGTCCCACTTCAGATTCAATGCTTTCAGTAAGGGTAATCCTACAGCCGGCATCTCCGGTATTTGATTTATAACCCTTAGCTTTACCTTCCTTGTACCATTTATTAACCAGACGCATCCAGTCTGTTATCTCCTGTACCTCAAATGGATTTACCACTTTTCCTTCCGGTGATATGAGTGTTCCTCTTACCATATCATATGTATAACCGAAACTTGGTGCAAAAGAAAAATCTCTAAACCCATAATAGAACTTGTTTTCTTGAGATACAACCTTGTCTAAATCCAAAATGCTTCCACTATATATTCTATCCACTTCTGATTCAATGGATAAATCTGCAGTTAGCATCAGCCTTATACCAACGGGTGATATTTCTGGCATGAGCATATATATGTCCCCTTTATACCTAACAGCATCCCAAATAACCTCAGGCATCAGGTCATACATAGGGCTTGACTCCACCTTTTCCGTAAGATTCATATATTTTCCCTGTATCATTGCCTTTTCAGAAAAGCGATCTTCAATAGTCTCAGACCCTGTAAAAACAATATCCGCTCCGCTTATTAACATTTTTTCCTGATAATCTTCCGTAGTTCTCAAATCAGAGTCTATACGAACCAATTCCATTCCAAATGAATAGCCATCTGCTGCGAGCTTCCGGTTTATCATTTCTATCCATTCATCCTGAACTCTTACTTCCTTCATGGGGACAGCCCATTTGACATAATATCTGTCCAGCTTTTTAACATCAACCAATCCGTTAACAGTTTCAGCTTCGTCATCAGGTTGTTCCGTATCAGAAGGCGTGTCCACAGCTTCGAGTGTATATGAATCCTTACTTATAGGCAATTCTTCATGTTTATTAGAACATCCGGTCAAAAGTATCATGATGCACATAAAGGCAGCAAGAATCCTTCCGATTAAGATTTCTTTTATTCTTACAATCTTGTGTTTCATTTTTTTACTTTCTTTCATATTTTTTTATATCAGGTGCATGCTACCTATATATACATAATAATGCATATGCCGTTCATAAACAATTGATCCAGTACTGTCCGACCATTTTTTAGACTGTATTGAAAAAATCAACGGGTTTCATATAATGGCAAAACCGTCCAGTCGAAATCCCCATTCATGAATTTGTCTTTAGAGCAGGAGACATTTTCGCTTTCCGCATCGTTTATCCTTATTCCATAAACCCAGTGTTCAGTGATGCAAAGTATATTTATCCTGTCATCAGGATATGTCCCTATCTTTTCCTTTTTATCTGTGCCACACTTCCAGATGCTTATAGTATTATCATAAGAGAATATAACACCTTCCGAGAACTGGATAAGGCTTTCTTTTCCTGCATTTGCATCAGCTAAATAATATTCTTTCCCATCTCCCATACTCTTCAACATATACCCGTCACGGTTCTCACTTAAGTATAGGATATAATTATAGCCCATATTCTTGAATTTATAGCCATCAGGGTCAGGCACGATTCTCTTTGTCCCATCTTCAAGGTTATATCTCCATAACTCCATCTTGACAGACCTTCTCATTATCTCCTGCATTTCAGGATCTGCCAGTTCGTCATAATCATAAGCCCTGTCAAGGTCATTATACATAAAATAGTAATACAGGTAATTATCTGACACAGAGCAGGTAACGATCTGTGCATAAGGAAACTCTCCTGTCTCTATCTGCTTCGCTTCCCCTGTTTTAAGGTTAACCAGTATTATACCTATCTTGTACTTGTCCAGTGGGATTCCGGATGGGTCATCCTGATTTTGATATGCATATATAAGGTATCCCTGTTCATATGACATAAATGTCGGAATTTCCACATTATCAAAAGCAGCTATCACTTTCCTGTTGATCCCGTTCTTATCAGCCCTGCAGAACTCTTTAAGAAATATGCCTTTATCATCAGGTGACGAAACATAGTATAGAATATCATCCATAATAGCTGTACAGTTGATTGCTTCCGAAAAATATGCATCACAGTCTGGGGTAAAATTTGTAGGGTTTCTGGACTCATGAGTACAATTAATCTTTGTGCATATTGGTGCCCTGAATCCTGTATGCGGATCACAGAAATATACTATGCCCCTATCGGAATTCATTACACCTGTATCATTATAGGTTTCATCAGCCCCATACATACCGCTTATGGTTGTCTTATACTGATTCTCTTCATGCTGTTCCTTTCCAGAACAACCCGTCATAATCATCATGATGAATATTACTATGATAAACATACTTGAATGGGGGGGCGTTTGACAATTTTTTTTCATCAGTTCTCCTTATGATCATCAAATGAATTTTTCCATACCATAACAAATGACGTACAGGTGCCTGCTGCCTATATATGACTATTTACGACCATCCATGTTTTTCCGCTATCTATTCATATGACATCTTTTTGTAATAGTATTCATAAATATAAATAGAATTCTTTTCATCAAGATCATTCAGTGAGTCCAGAAGCAATGCCCTGTCCACATTTTTGAATTATCCGATACCATTATAATCTCCAGTACCTAATTCTGATCTTAATCATATTCTTTTAATGTTTTATAACCGATTTTTTCACCCTCTATTATAATATACGCACAAGAACGCAAATCGGGACAGAAAATTTTTGACCTTTTATAAAAAGAAAAAGAAGGAGACAGAGAACTGTCCCTGTCTCCTATATACAAAACGCTGCATATAAAGGAATTGAAATTAAATTCTGTGCCTGTCCAAAGTTTAACTCTGAAAGCCTGTAAGCCCTGACAGGGTTGTATTTTTCTATATAATTGTTTAGGCTTTTTGAGCGCTTGTGACGTCCGGATTTTATCTCGCAAGGAATTATGCCATCATCTTCATCCAAAACTACATCTATCTCCATGTTTTCAGAGGGTTTGAAATAATAAAAGCTTTTTCCGGAAACGGTAAACTGTGATATCACATAATTTTCTATGACGCTGCCTTTATATATGTTATGTTCAGAGGATATTATGTCTGACATTCTAAGGTGGCATAAATTTGACAAAAGTCCCGGATCCGATATGTATAACTTAAAACTGTCCGTGTTTTCATAACCCTTTAACGGCGAAGCTATCATTTCAACATTATCTATTTTTATAACCATCCCGGCTGCGTCCAGCCAATCAATTGCTGATAGATAGTCCCGTTTGTTCGCATTGTTCTTGACCTCCTTATATTTAAATTTTGGATTCTCGTTGGCAAGCTGTCTCGGAATGCTATTATAAACTTCGGATATTTTCAGGCTTTCCGGAGCATTTTTTACATGTTTACTCATATCGGCAAGATATGCCGTTCTAAGATTCTCAAACATTTCCGAGGGTACGTTCATAACATCTTTTGTAAGTGCGTATGTTTCAACTATTTTCGGCATTCCACCTACAAAAAGGTAATCATGATATTTGTTAATTGCTTTTGAGTGTATTCCGTTAGGTAAAGGCGCTAATGATAAATAATGTTCATATATCATGTTTTTTAAATCCTCATCACCTGTGGCAATTAGGAACTCCTCAAAATCCAAGGGATACATATGCTTAATGATCACCTTACCCACCGGGAATGAACCTTCAAATCTTTTGAGTTTTACGCCCAAAAGACTGCCTGCACATATGACTCTGTAATTTTCTTCCGCTTCACAGAAATATTTCAGTGATGTGATTGCTCTTTCGCATAACTGTATTTCATCAAAAAATATAGCCGTAGTCTCTGAAATCTTTCTGTCTAAAAGAATGCCCAGCGTTCTTAATATATCTTTCGGCGTTAATGATCCTTCAAAAGCTGAAGCAAAGTCTTCACGTTCTTCAAAATTTATGTATGCATAATCCGAATAAGCTTCCTTGCAGAATTCTTTTATAATCCAGGTCTTGCCTACCTGTCTGGCGCCGGTTATTAAAAGCGGTTCTTTTGTTTTATTCTGTTCCCATGATAGTAGCTGCTCCATAAATTTTCTATACATTATGCCATCTCCTATAATATCTATATTGGTTCGTATTCAGTCGTATATCTTCCCATATATGAATTATATCATTACCAAAAATCAAAATCAAGAAAAAGATGAAAATTTTCAATTTTTTCGTAAGTTTTTCATGAAAATTTTCATCTTTTTCGCGTTTTTATATTTTTTTAGTCAGTCAATCAACTATTCACTCACTCAGTCCAGGCTTCTTGCCACTTCTACCATAATCGCGCATTCAAGTCTCTTTTTGAAGAGTTTACAGCCATAGTCATATACTCCCCGGACGGAGCCTGTAGCATGATATGCGTTAGCGGCACATCCGCCGGCACAGTAGAGTCTTGCCCAGCAGCTGCGGCATTCTTCCCTTGCATAAACGTTGCAGGAAGCGAAGTCCTCCTGCGTTTCTTTGGCGGTAACTCCCTTCCATATGTCTCCGAGCTTGAATTTTTCTTCTCCTACAAACTGGTGGCAGGGGTATAGGTCTCCCCACGGAGTAACTGCCATGTACTCGGTTCCCGAACCGCAGCCCGATATTCTCTTGTAGATGCAAGGGCCGCCCTTAAGGTCTATCATATAATGGTAGAACGTGAAGGGATCCCCATCCTTATCCTTCTCCAGCATAAGCTCTGCCAGCTTCTCATACTGCTCATAGACTATGGGAAGGTCTTCCTCCGTCAGATGCATGGGATCATCCTTGGCGCATACCACCGGTTCCATGCTGAGCTCCCTAAAGCCTAAGTCGAGCATTACCTTTATATCCTCCAAAAAGTCAGGATTAAGGTGTGTAAAGGTGCCGCGCATATAGTAGTTTTTACCGCCTCGTTCCTTTACGAGCTTCTGGAATTTGGGAACTATCTTCTCCCAGCTTCCGTTCCCGGCATAGTCCACACGGAACCTGTCGTGAACTTCTTTTCTTCCGTCAAGGCTTAAGACCACATTGCTCATTTCACGGTTTGCATATTCTATAACGTCATCGTCAATCAATACTCCGTTTGTGGTCAGCGTAAACCTGAAATTCTTGTTATGTTCCTTCTCTATGCTTCTGGCGTATGCTACCACCTGTTTTACAACGTCGAAGTTCATGAGCGGTTCTCCGCCGAAGAAATCAACCTCGAGGTTATGACGGCTTCCGGAGTTCGCAACAAGGAAGTCCATGGCCTGCTTTCCTACCTCATAGCTCATGAGTGCCCTCTCTCCGTGGAACTTGCCCTGACTGGCAAAGCAGTATGAACAGTTAAGGTTACAGGTATGCGCCACGTGGAGACAGAGAGCCTTCACGACACCGCCGGTCCTTGCTTTCAGCTCTCCCGCCATGCCTTCATAGGTGTCCTCTGTAAAAAGCTTGCCCTCGTTTTTCAGTTCGGTTATCTCGTCATAGATTTCACCGAGTTCCTCAAAAGAAGTACCGTATTTTTTGTTAAGCTTATCAAAAAGGGCATTCTTTTGAGCGGCACCCCCGTTATTTCCATTATCGGCTGTGCTTTCATATTCCGCTATCATGTCATAGGTTACGTCATCCACCGTATGGACAGAACCCGAGCATATATCGAGTACTATATTTAAACCACCGAGTTTATATTGATGTATCATTTTCTGTACCTTGCTGCAGGCCTGTGTACTCTCCGGTTGTTTGCCTGCTTCACAACCGATTCGTCAAAAAAATACCGCCCCTTTTTCAGAGGCGATATCCTTTTAGTCTCAATCCTTCTTATCTTTGTTCTCGCACTTCTGATTTGCGATACCGCAGCTTGTCTTGCATGCTGACTGGCATGATGTCTGGCACTCGCCGCATCCGCCCTTCTTTGCGCTCTCGCAAAGGTTACGTGTCTCGACTGTCTTAATGTGTTTCATATGTCTTATCTTACCTCCTGTTGATTATTCCTTTTAATATACTCATTAACATAATTACTTGTATAACTCATACAAGTTTATAGGAAATCTTTCAAAATGTCAACTCTTTTTTTTAAGCAAGCTTCTTAATGGCTTCGCCGACCTTGTCGAACAGTTCGTCAGCTTCTGCCATGGACGAACCCTTTATTCCGTAGTAGAACTTAATCTTAGGCTCGGTTCCGGAAGGTCTTACGCAGCACCACTGGTCATTTTCAAGTACATAGTAAAGTACGTTTGACTCGGGAAGATCGGTCTCGCCGACTTCTCCCGTTACCAGATTCTTTACTGTATGAAGCTTGTAGTCCCTTGCTTCAAGCACCTTAAAGCCGCCAAGCTCTGTAATGGGGTTGTTTCTCAGGTTGTCGAGAATGGCTGCGATCTTCTGTGCTCCGTCAGCACCCTTCATGGTAACAGATACGGCACCCTCGCGGTAGTAGCCGTACTCTTCGTACATCTCGAGCATTCTGTCCCAGAGGCTCTTGCCTTGAAGCTTGTTGTAAGCTGCTGCCTCGCAGAGACCCATTACCGCAGCACAGGCATCCTTATCTCTTGCATGTGTTCCGATAAGGCATCCGTATGACTCTTCATAACCGAATACATAGTTGAAGTTCTTTACGCCCTGTTCGAAGAGTTTTATCTGCTCTCCTATGTACTTAAAACCGGTAAGACACTCTATAAGCGTACATCCGAATTTCTTTGCCACTACGTCACACATATTTGTGGTAACGATGGTCTTTATAACAGCGGGGTTCTCAGGCATAAGTTCGAGTTCCTTACGGGCTGAGAGCTGGTAGTCACAGAGAAGCGTTCCGCTCATGTTTCCTGTAAATGCCATGTACTCGCCGGTCTTTGAATCCTTTGCATATACTCCGAGTCTGTCTGCATCGGGGTCTGTAGCAAGAACCAGATCCGCATTTACCTTTTCTGCCAGTTCAAGAGCGAGCTTAAATGCACTCTTGTCCTCAGGATTCGGGTATGCTACGGTCGGGAAGTCGCCGTCGGGCTTTTCCTGCTCGGGAACGACATAAACCTTCTTGAATCCGAGTTCGGCAAGAACACGCCTTACAGGCAGGTTTCCTGTGCCGTGGAAGGGAGTATAGACAATGCTTATGTCCTCGGCAGCCTTCTTGATAACCTCGGGACGGAGAGCCAGCTTCATGAGTTCTTCGTTGTATCTGTCATCTATCTCCTTGCCTATGATGTGGAAGAGACCTGATTTTTCGGCATCCTCCCTTGACATGGTCTTTAAGGTAAGGTAATCCTTTATGGAATTAACTTCGTTTATGATCTCTGCGTCCTTGGGTGCGGTGATCTGGGCACCGTCCTCCCAGTAAACCTTGTAGCCGTTGTACTCCGAAGGGTTGTGGCTTGCGGTAATGACTATGCCCGCTATACAGCCAAGCTCCCTAAGTGCGAACGAAAGCTCAGGCGTAGGACGGAGTGAGTCGAACAGATAAGTCTTGATCCCGTTTGCGTTAAGGCAAAGTGCAGCTTCCTCGCTGAATTCAACCGACATGTGTCTTGAATCGTAAGCTATTGCAACTCCCTTGGCCTGTCCGCCCTCACGGATGATGACGTTTGCAAGCCCCTGTGAAGCCTTCCTTACGGTGTAAATGTTCATTCTGTTGGTTCCCGCTCCGATAACACCGCGAAGTCCAGCGGTACCAAACTCAAGGCTTCTGTAGAAGCGGTCCTTTATTTCTTCTTCGTTTCCCGCGATGGACTCAAGCTCCTTCTTGGTCTTCTCGTCAAAAGCGTCTGAAGACATCCATAAGCAGTATTCCTGCATATAATCCTTTGTTTCCATAATAAACCTCCATAATAATTCGGATATGCTTATAATACAACTTTTTGGTAAGTTTCGCAACATTTTTTTATTTCTTGCCTTTTTTATCAATATATGATATTATTACTGTGTATGGTAATCTAAAACGGTAAGATCAGGTTACTAAAAGAGAACTTTTACGTTAATGTGCTAATTATACCTAAAAAGGAATTAATTGATATGGCATCTGTTGACATTAAATATATAAATCCTTTCGTCAAAGCGACCATTACGGTCATGGAGATGTTGGGCATGGCCGGCGGCAAGCTCGGAAAGCCGTCCCTGTCGGATATGAAGTTCCCCGACAATGCCTTTCTTATCCAAGTAGGCGTTACCGGCGGAATGAAGGGGCAGGTCATTATCGGCATGACTGAGCAAAAAGCAAAGGACACCGCTTCCGTTATGATGATGGGCATGCCAGTGAATGAACTGGATGCAATGGCTTGTTCGGCACTCGGTGAGCTTGGAAATATGATAATGGGGAATACCTCGACCATCTTCTCTACCATGAATATTGTTTTCGATATCACTCCTCCTCTTTCCATGCATGGATATGACCTGAAGCTTCAGGCGGAGGTCACAGCGATTAAAATACCGATCCTGATTAATGACAATGAACATCTGTCAATCTATATCTGTTTGAATGAAACATGAATTAATAAAGCCCGAAGGCAAGTCAAATGCCTTCGGGCTTTTTTGATCAGAGTAGCAGATCTGTGATTGATTTTCAGTATAATATCAGGAACAGTATGGTCCCGATAAGTCCGAGCAGCAGCCAGATGATACTGTAGGATATGGTTGCTTCAAGTATTCGCAGGGTCCTGTCTCCGGCGTCGAACCGGGCATAAAGCTTCTCCATGATAGGACTTTGCTTATTTTCCTGTAGTTCTTTAAAGAACAGCTTTTTGATGGAATATATTATCGCCTCACCGAATGAGGATGCAACAAACCCAAGTCCCTTGCCGAATTTAAGGATCCCGTTCCAGATAAGCTCTGTGCACCTTATAAGGCCCTTGAAGAATTTCTCGGGTATGATGAGCATTCCGCTCCATACTATCTCCGTAAGCTTTATCAGCCCCTTAAATATACCTGCAAAAACCGCAGGAAGCAGTTTCAGAAGCAAAGGTCTGTAAATAAGCTCTTCCAGATCCAGCTTTCCGGGCCATCTGTTTACATATACCCTGACTCCGTTCTGCTCCTTCATCAAAGCCTTTCTGATAAACAGATAAACAAGAAGTCCTATGGTAAGCGAAATTGCAAAGCCCTTAAGATTTTCCAATGAGAAGATACTGATGTGCTCTATCTCGGGCGCATGGGTAATGTTGCTCATATATACGCTTAGGTTGTCGATGTATATTGAAGGAACAACACCGCATACTATAATGATGATGGCAGGGATAATGAGTGCCAGTGCCGACAACGGGCTGATCTTCCAGCTTTTTCCCATATCCGTATGGTGCTCTTTTGTCTTTTGCTTTGTATTCTCAACGGGTTTCTCCACGAAAATAGCTATAAACAGCTTAAGCATATATCCTATCGTCATACCGCCGCTTAGAAGGAACAGATATTCCACTGCCTTTATGGCGGTATGTGCCCCGCCTTCAAGCTCGTGGGCATACTCGACTATACCTTCGTGTATCAGGGTTTTGCTTATGTATCCCGAGAATAAAGGCACACCCATAATACCGAGTGCCCCAACTCCGAACAGGACCATAAGAAGCTTGTTTCCCCTGCCGAAGCCCCTGATCTCGTTCAGATCGAGCTTATGCAGCTTCATATATATGGCGCCCGCACACATAAAGAGCACGAGCTTAAAGAGCGAATGGTTGACCATGTACAGAACCGTTCCGGCTGCCGCAAGGCTGGTTTCACCGCTGCCATATACAACAAATGAGATAATACTGTCATTTTCTGCCACTTGCCCCAGCTCCGATAAATGAGGGCTGTGTGAAAGCAGAACCGACACCGCACATCCCGTAAGGATAAAGCCTATCTGTGACATTGACGAGCAGGCAAGCGTACGTTTAAGGTCGATGGAGAATACCGCAAGTACCGCTCCGGTAAACATGGTGATCACACCCAAAACCAAAATAAGCAGTCCCCAACTGTGATTTCCACTGAATATCTCAAAGCACAGTATAAGTACTCCATACACGCCCGACTTGGTCAATACTCCCGAAAGAAGCGCGGAAGCAGGTGCGGGAGCAACGGGATGGGCCTTAGGAAGCCAGATATGGAGCGGGAACATGCCTGCCTTTGCTCCGAATCCGAATAGGATACATATACCTGCGACAAACATGTAGGCTGTATCCTCTCCGCTTTCAAATACAGGGATTGCTGCCTCGCATATCTCATTGATCATTACGGTCCCGAGCTTAAAATACAGCATCATGATACCCATGAGCATTACAAGTCCGCCGATAACAGCCACCGCAAGATAAGTTCCCGCCGCCTTCATGGCACTGGGCTTTTCGTCATGAGCAACCCATGTATATGAAGTAAACGACATTATTTCAAAGAATACGAATGCGGTATAAAGGTCTCCTGACATGAATACTCCGAGAGTAGCTCCCAATGTCAGCAGGAAGAAGAAATAATAACGGTTCCTGTTCCTGTAGTGGGCAAAATACTCTCTCGAAAACAATGCTGTCATGGACCACATAAGAAGCGCAACGCCCACATATACCACTCTGAAGCCGCCAAATGACAGATTGAGACCCAATCCGCATATCTTATCGATATGCAGGGTTGCTCCCTGTTTTGCCGAAGATATGATTGCAAATACATAAAGCATTATTTCAAGGATAATGGAGCTTATAACAAGTATGTTTCTAAAATCCTTCCTTGCCTTTGCCTCAGCCTCGGTTTCGGTGCTTCCTTTTGCACCGAACGGCACCCTCCGCCATCCTGAAAGGTAACAGATAATGGCAGACGCGAACGGCCATAATATTAAGTTGAGTAAAATAATGTTACCTTCCATTTAATCTTCCTTTATATGAATGATATGAAATCCAGTACCGGCTGCCAGAATACTCCGAGTATTATTATCCCGATTGCAAAGCAGATAACGGGCAGGAGCATCTGCCAGCTGTGTTCCTTAATTTCTGACAGATCCTTAAGAGTGTTTTTTATATTACTGTTTTCAGGGAAATATGCCCTTATAACAATACTTAGCATATATATTGCCGTAAGCAGTGCCGAAAGGAGCAATGCTATAAGCCCTGCAATGGCCAGCGGGCTTGCGTCCGATACTGCCGCGATCCCTATTCTCCACTTGCTCTGGAAGCCACAGAACAGAGGGATTCCTATAAGAGAAAGCGAAGCGATCGTAAAGCACACAAAGGATATCTTCATCTTCCTTCCCATTCCGTCAAGCTCGTAAATGTATTCCCTGCCTGTCTGCTCCATAACTATACCGCAGCAGAAGAATGAGCATATCTTGGTAATGGAGTGCATCAGCATATGTGCAAATGCGGCCGTAAGTCCCAAAGGAGTCATAATGGTAGCAGCAAACAATATATAAGACAGGTTGCTGATTGTCGAATATGCAAGCCTTCTTTTAAAGTGCCTCTCCTTTACCGCAAAGGATGAACCAAATACAATGGTTATTATCGTAAGCGCCATTACCAGGAACTGCGCCCATGTTCCGTACAAAAGCTCTGTTCCGAAAATGAAATATATGAGCCTTATACACGCGAACGAACCGGCATTTACCACAGCCACAGCATGAAGAAGTGCCGTAACGGGCGTGGGTGCAACGGCAGCCTTTATAAGCCAGCTTGAGAACGGTGCCATTGCCGCCTTAACGCTAAAGCCGCAGAATGCAAGCACGAATGCGGGAAGCAGGAACGAATTTGAAGAAGCATTGCTTCCTATACTACCGCCGTAGATAAACTCGGTGCTTCCTATGCTTATCATGAAAATAAGCCCTATCAGGCCGAATGCCGCTCCGCCAAGTGAATAAACCAGGTACGTCCGTGCTGCCTTTACCGCCGCATTTGTCATGGGATGAAGAACAAGCGGGAACGTAACCAGCGTCAGCATCTCATAAAAGATGTACATGGTAAGCAGGTTCGAAGCAAACGCAATACCCATTACAACACCGTAGGTCATGGTGAAAAAGGCAAAGAAGGAGTTTTTCCTCTCGTGGTGCTTCATATATCCGTAGGCATAGAGACTTGCAAAGGGCCACAGGCTGCTTACCACGGTTCCGAAGATGCAGGCTGCCCTGTCGAGCTTAAATTCCAGCCCCAGTCCGAAGTAGAATTCGACCACAGAAACACCCTCCCCATACCAGGACAGCATAGCTGTAAAGGATAATGCGGTATTTATAAGAACGAATATGAAATTAGTTATATCCCTTGCCTTGTCATTTTTTATCGGAAACAGTAACAGAATCAGGCCGAATAATATCGGCAATATGACAGGAAGCAGGATGAAGCAATTTATATTCAACTCTGTACTCCTACTATAAAGATTCTTCGTCACTTCGTTCCTCAGAATGACAGATATTGTCATTCTGAGCATACTCTGTCATTCTGAGCGTAGCGAAGAATCTTAAAAAAACTTAAACGCTAATAAAATTCAATATTAGAACAGCCTGCCTACAATAGCATCAATTCCGTTTTTGATAAAATCCGGGAACAGACCGAAGCCGACCGCTGCAATTGCCAGGATGACCAGGGGCACTATCATCAGGGGTGATACCTTGCACTTCTCACACTTTGAGTAATCAAAATCGTTTCCGGGGAAGAACCCGTTTATAGTAATGGGAAGCAGGTAGCCCGCGGTAAGAAGCGCACTGATAAGAAGCACTGCGGGGCCTAAGAATCTGAATACTCCGACATCCCCTTCAAGCGCTCCGAGGCACAGATACCACTTGCTCACAAATCCGCTTGCGGGCGGGATTCCGACAAGTGCCAGTGCAAAGAAGGTATAACACCAGATGACCGTAGGCATCCTCTTTGCTATTCCGCGAAGATTGTCCACGTTCTTTATTCCCGTGTGTACTATTATCGCACCGGCAACAAGGAAAAGTCCGTCCTTAATAACCGAGTGGAATATTACATGCATCATGGCACCGGTAAATCCGGTTGCATTAAGAAGCGAAAGTCCAAAAAGTACATAGGATACCTGGCTGACCGTTGAATAAGCGAAACGTTTCTTCATTACCTTCTCGGTATAAGCCATCATCGAACCTAAGAATACGGTAAGCAACGACAATATCATCCAGCCGTACTGAACCCATGTTCCTCGGATAAAATCGGGTCCTATGCTGAAGTAGATAAGCCTGATAAGTACAAATACACCCGACTTGGTGATAAGTCCTGAAAGAACTGCTGAAGCGGGTGAAGGAGCAACGGGATGTGCGGTAGGAAGCCAATCCTGAAGAGGGAACAGACCTGCCTTACATCCGAATCCTACTATCGCAAGGAATACAAATACCAGAAGCATTCCTTTGTCAGATTCTGCTACTGTTCCTATAAATCCGCCCGGAACGAAGTCGGCTGTATTGCAGTTTGTATAGATATAGAATATCGCTACCAATGAAAGAAAGGCTCCGCCCACTGAGTAGAACAGGTATTTCTTACCTGCGGAAATAGCCTCTTTTGTGAGAGAATGCAGTACCAGAGGAAGCGATGTTAGTGTCATCAGCTCATAGAAAAGGTAGAGCGAAATAAGGTTTGCTGACATATATATGCCCGAAAGCACACCCATTACGATAAGATAAAACCCGAAGAATCTCTTTTCGTTTTCTTCATGTTTCATATAGTCGAAGGCATAGAAGCCCACAAGTGTCCACATCAACGACATAAGCACGGCAAAGAACCTGGTAAGACCGTCGCATTTTAAGGTTACCACCGCATTTTCAGTGATGCTGAAAAGCGACAGCGAGCCGTCGGCACAGAAAACCGTGGCAAGGGTTACCGCAGCTGAAACTATGAGGCAGACCCCGGTGAAGATATTTCGTATTTTTCTGTCCTCGAAGTTCTTTATTGCAAGCAGGAGTATCCCTCCCACTATCGGAACTATGATCGGTAGTAAAAGAACGGCCATATTATGCCTCCCAAATTGAAATATGTTATGTGATTATATATAGATGTCAGCGGAATACTTCCAGCCCCTTGTTTATGATATCCGTCACCGGGCCCGAGCACAGACCCAAAAGGAAATTCAGCAGTACCAGAACCGATATTCCTATCACGTATGACGGGCAGTGCATTCCGGGCAGAAGCAATAGCTTATCTGTCTTTCCGTTAGCATTTGTATTTGTTACTTTAACAGTTTCCTCATTATCCCTGTCAATATGCTCTGTCGGAATGTACAGATAAACCACTGTCCTTAAGAAATAAACCGCATTCAGAATGGTGCTGACAGCAAGTGCCAAAAGGGCTATCCATTGCAGAGGACCATGCCCTAAGGCCGCTCCGCCCAGAAGCAGCTTTGAAATAAAGCCTGCAAGCAATGGGAATCCGACTATTGAAAATGCTCCGATGCTGTAACACAGTGCGGAATATCTGTATTTATATCCCAATCCCTTTAAGTCATCTATCGACTTACTGTGCGAGCCCTCGGTAAACTCTGAGGATGAAATGAACAGCAGGGATTTTGTAAGCCCGTGTGCAAAAATGTGGAATATCGCTGCCGCGATCGCTGCCTTCGTTCCGAGACCTATTCCCATAAAAATGTATCCGATCTGGGCTATGGACGAGAATGCTATCATCCTTCTAAAGCTCCGCTCATGGAGTGCAAGCACGGAACCGAGCACCATGGCAATAATCCCAAGATAGAAGCAGACATAAAGCACTCCGCTCTTCTCTATCGCTTCCATGCCGATGGTCCTCATGTATATCTTTATCAGCAGGAAGATATAGCCCTTCGAAACTGTACCTGAAAGGAGTGAGCTCGAAACAACGTTTGACTGGCCGTAGGCATCCGGTATCCAGAGATGGAATGGGAAAAGTCCTGATTTTATCGCAAGTCCGACAGTCATAAGTCCTATGACTATCGTAAGCTGCATTCTGTAATCACCGGACTGTAAAAGCTCGGATACGGATTCCTGAATGTTGGACATCAAAAGGTGTCCGGTAAGCGTATAAAGCAGCGTCACACCTATAAGGAAAAGACCTGAACCCAGAAGGCTGATAACCATGTATCTGACCGCAGTAACCGTCGTTTTGCCAAGCTGGCGGACCATGATAAGGCCGCAGCCTGAAATGGTGTTTATTTCTATGAAAACGTATCCGGTAAAAAGGTCGTTCGTATAGCACATGGCAAGAAGTGAGCTCGTCATAAGGCAGACCAGTATAAAGAAAAGATTTTCCTTCTTGTCCTCTATATCAAACTCAATGGCTTTTCCTCCCGCAACAACGGAAAGGAATGCAACGGTGCTGACAAATAAGGCAAATACAGCCTCGAGACAGCCGCCCCTTATCTCGTTGCCCCACGGAGCCGGGAAATGCCCCATGTAATATACAAAGCTTTCTCCCGAATTATAAGTATTTATCAATAACACTCCCGAAAGGACCATGACTATAAGCAGTACGATCCTTGTGAAATGCTTGGCCGCATGCCTGTTCAGAACAGAACAGATGATGGCACAGAACATGCAGAGCATTATTGAAAAAAATGGGAAATTCTTAACAAATTCCATCTATCGCTAACCCTCTCTTCTTGCCATCATCAAGCAGTAATCAAGATCAAGTGAATGATACTTTTTATACATTCTTATCGTAAGTGACAATAAAAGCGCAGTAACACTGACGGATACCACGATTCCCGTTAGCACCAGACCGCTGGGTATGGGGTTGATGTATGCAGATACATCCTTTACCCCATCTACTACGATGGGTGCCTTTCTTCCCTCTATGTAGCCCTGGGAAGCAAGAAGCAGGTATATTGCCGTATCCATTATGTTAAGGCCTATTATCTTTTTTATCATGTTCTTCTGAAAGAGCAGGTCGCCAAAGCCGATTACGAACAAGGCGGCAGCAACTATGTCATTCAGATGTTCGCGAACCAGATTCCACATAATCAGATCCTTCCACGTCTTACAAGAGCGTAAAAACTGTACATAGTGCAGGCCACCACAGCACCTACACAGATGTTGAGCACCAGTATCAGACCACTCGAAAGTATTGCACCGGGGGTGCCTAGCGGTATCCCCGACTCCAGGTGATTTGCACCGGTAAAGAACGAGTAACACTTTGAAAGGCAGTACACAAGAAGTGCCACAAGTGTTACTATCTTAACTGTTTTGGCATTCATGAAGCGTTCCGTCTTTTCAAAGCCGAATGCCGAAAGGTAAAGGATAAAGCCCGTTCCGAGTATCGCCCCGCCGGAGAAGCCTCCTCCGGGTGAAAGATGCCCGTTCAGCACGACATATATTCCGAATACCAATATCAGAGGTATTACAAGCATTGCACTCTTCTTAAGTATAGTGTCGTTCTGAGGCTCATAATTTCTTGAATCGAACTTGGCAAATGCGGACTCCCTTATACCGAAAGCCTTCTTTCCTGTCTCATGCTCTTCATCGTCCTCATCTCCGCCTCTTCCGTCTATACGCAGCATTATCGTCACACAGATTGTGGCAACGAAAAGAACACAGGACTCTCCAAAGGTATCAAAAGCCCTGTAATCAAGAATCATGCCCGAAACAATATTGACCGCACCTGTTTCTTCAAGTCCGTTTTCAATATATCTTCGGGCAACTTCATTGTTGTCTGGATTGTTCTTGTCACCTATTTCGGGCAGTCCCACCATTGCGGTAACCAAAAGTACAAATAGGAGTACTATCATTACCGCTGCCGCAATACGATATACGGATTGCAGTCTTTTTGCAGTTTTACCCGGAATAAGTTCCGTTTTGTTCTGAGTTTTTGTATTACCTGACTTCATTTCTTAGTAAGCCTCATCTTACAAAGTATCTCTTTAGACAAGTCGGCATTAACTTTTCTTCAAGCGCCTTGTAGTTGTAATTTCCTTGGTTCCTGCCTGCATATCGATCTGGTCGATTCTCTTGAGTGTTGCGTAGAACAGGATTCCGGTAACCCCGGCTCCTACCGCAGCCTCCGTTATCGCCAGATCCGGTGATTCCATAAGTATCCAGATAACAGCCATAACCAGGCTGTACGCACTGAATAAGATTATGCTCACCAAGCTGTCCTTTGCAAGACTGGCGGCAACCGCACATACAAGCAGGAAAACAAACAATATCGTTATTAATATATCCATATGTTCCTCTGTTGCTCAATCATCTATCGTGCTTAACCACATCTCCCTCTTTGGAGATGAGCTCCGTAACCGTTTTTGAAAGGAAGCTTCTGTCGGTGTAAAGGTCCACCACCTTCATCGAATCCAAAAGAACCACCAAAGGTCTTAAGCTGTTCTTGGGATTGCTCTCAAGCACCTGGCACCTGGTCCCGTCGGAAAGCTTTATCAGATCACCCTTCTTGTATGCGGGGATTGTCTTTAGGAACATGTCCATAACATGGGTGTCAAACATGGTGGCATATCTTCCCATAACAAACTCCATAACGTCTCCGGGGAGAATGGAATCCTTGTAGCACCTCTTTGCCGTCATGGCCTCATATACGTCAACCACATGGATAATACGGGACTGGAACAAAATCTGGTCGCCCTTAAGATGCTTCGGATAGCCTGATCCGTCATTGTTCTCATGGTGCTGGAAAGCCATGAGTCTTATATGCTGACTGACGCCCTTGTTGTCACAGAGCTTCTTATAACCTTCCTCGGCATGGGTCTTCATTATTTCGTACTCTTTGTCGTTCAGCCTGCCCTTTTTATTCAGAACCGCCGGATCTATATAGAGCTTGCCGATGTCATGGAGCATTCCTCCGACTACCAGCTCTTCCACCGCTTCCTTCGGGAAGCCGTTATCTATGGCAATGGCTCCCGCAAGCACGGCAGTATTAAGGCTGTGGGTAACCACACCCTCGGTTCCGTATTTAAGTTCTTCAAGCTCCTTCTTGACGGAGCCGGATGTCAAAAGCTTCCCCGCTATAGCGAGAGCCACGTCGTGAGATCCGTCAACATCCTTATTCAGAAGCGTTTCTTTTCCCTGTTCAAACTCCTTCTTAAAAAGGAAGTTTTCACTGTATTTATCAATGTTATCGGTCGGAAGTCCGTCATCATACTTTGAGGGCTCCGGCTTTTCCTCTTCCAGTTCTACGGTACCTGCTTCGACCAGAACACGTGTTACCCCGAGTGATTCAAGCCTTGAAACCACGTGATCGGTCATGATATTTCCTTTTTTTAGTATCAGGTTTCCGTCCTTGGAATATATATCACATTGGACCTTCGATCCTATTTTAATCTTCCTTACAGATACAATCTTAATTTCTGCCATAAACCTTCTCCTTATGACACAAAAACATAGACAAGCGGCGCATAATACCACTTGTCTATATTATAAGTCAATATTTTAAAGAAGTCAATTGAGATTTTTAGTCGCTTTCGTAGCTTTCAGCTTTATTCCGGATTAAACAGATCATCACCGGTAATAACATGCTGGAATACTCCGGAATATTTTCCCTTTTTCAGCCCATTAGCCGTTATAAGGGTGAGGTGTATCCCTTTTCTGGTCTTTGTTTTCTTTCTGAACACCTCTGCCCTGTGCTGTAATTTTGTATAATCATCTTCATTAACCTCATACGGATCGGTGGTGTATTTATCTTCGCACAGATTTATAACCCCATCCTTTCTGTCAAGGCACAGATCAATCTGTGCTCCTCCCTCCTCAGAACTGAACCTGAATCCATACTCGGAGGTATCTACCCCGCTTATCCCAAGTTTATACTTGATTTGAGGGATATGGTTAAAACATAGCAGTTCGAATGCATTTCCGCGCCACGAATAATAGCCCGGGGTCTTTATGAATCCAGCCCATGTATCAGTTTTTCTTTTTCCCGCAAACCTAAGACTAAACAGGGTAAACGGATCCACCAGCTGATAATACGAATTCTTTTCTACCTTCGTATCATCCATATACCGTCTGATAAAGCCGCATTGTTCCAGCTCCATCAGGTTTTTTGTAAGCATCGATCCCCCACCGATTTCTTCTATCTCTGTCAATGCTTTCCTGGTCATTCCCATTTTGGAGTTTGAAAGTGCCTTAACTATAGCCAGATGCTTTTCAGGTTTCTTAAACAGGGAGTAAAACAGGTTATCATATTCTGAATACAGTTCTCCATAAGGCTTGAATATAAGTTCATCTACATTCTGTGCCAGGCTTAAATGCGAATCAAGCAAATTCAGGTAGAATGGTATGCCGCCAAAAATCATATAGCTTTCCATTAGCTGATCTCTGGGCAGTACTGCATCGTTGTATTCAAGGAGCTGCTCGCATTCCCTCAGTGAAAAGGGCAAAAGCTGTATTCTTCTGGTCACCCTGTTATGAAATCCCTTACGATTCATAAGTATATTATTGATAATCCAGGATGTTGCCGAACCGCATATTATAAGCAGCAGATCTTCCTTTGAAGATCCCCAGCTGTTCCAGAAATAATCCAGTGCGCTTTTAAAATCTGACTTTTGCGTATCCATCCATGGAAGTTCATCAAGAAAGACTACTATTTTGCCATTTGATGGCTCCCTGTATACATTCTCACTAAGAAGAAGCTTTTTAAGCCTCGTGAATGCTTCAAACCAATCCGTCGGTATCCCAGCCTCAGTACTGCCATATTCTACAAGGCTTTGGTTAAAAGCCCTCAACTGACCTTCTTTTTTCTCATCTGTTAACCCCGTAGCATAAAAGCTGAACTGTTTATTGAAGTACTCTTTTATCAAATAAGTCTTTCCTACCCTTCGCCTGCCATACACTGCAACAAATTCAGGTCTTTTCGACTCAACGCACCTTTTTATCAAATCCTTCTCACGTTCTCTTCCAATTATTTTCATCAGTTCATCCTTTCCGCCGGCCTCAAAAAAAATAAATCGCCAAAACTAGCTATAAAAGCTTAGTTTTGGCGAAAAATCGTTAAATTATTATATATTTTCCGCCAGAACTATAATTATAGTAGCACTTCTGGCGGAAAATGTCAATTTATAATTTCTTATGAAACTATTCTCCCATCTTTTAACGTAATTATACTTCTTCTTTTCTTGTAAAAAAAGCCATCATTTGAATACATAGTATGGTAGTGATGGATAGGAACAAAAATATTGCAGAAGAAGCGTTAAATCTATTAAGTATCCAATCCGTCCTGCTCATAACCTCATCTATCCTGCCAGATAGTTTTCCCATCTTAATTTTTCGCTTTCATCTCGGTAATTGAATTACCGAGGATTCCCGCTTATTATCCTAAAACATTTTCAGTTTTATATAGAATTCATTATACTCTTCTGCGTTGGTTCTGTATTTGGAGTATAGAACCTTTTCTAAGTACCGGAAAGTTTCTTCATAATCCTTGTATCCTCTTTCAGGTGTTTTTGAGCCGGTCAAATTGCCAGTCTCATTTTTAACACCGGCTTTTACAGTACCTTGCTCTGCAAGCATCGCGCAAAGTTCCATGGGCAGAGGGTTTTCAGCTGTTATGATCTTTTTCCTCTTAAGTCTTGCCACAAGCTCACAATACCGGATATATATGAGTTTCTCAAATTCTCCTTTTTTGTAATAAATCCGGTAGCGTATCCTGCGGAGTATCTTCCGCATAAGGACTATTGCAAGCCAGATAAGTATTCCTATCGCGACTGCAATTATCCCTGTTTTTATCAAGCGTTCCGGATCGGTGAGAATCCTTTCCGTCTTAACAGATGTCTCTTTGGAATCCGTAGTCTTGTCCTTACCGGAGTCCTTAGATACGGTATTGTTATTATTACTGTTGGTATTGTTGGTATTTGCAGGGGTATTTGGCCTGGTTGAAGGCGAATTATTATTTGTATCAGTTTCGGCCTGCTTATCTTCGTCAGGGTCCTCAAGATAGGATAAGGGTGTAACCTCAAAAGGCACAAAGCCCTGTCCTTCAAGGAATACTTCTACCCAAGCATGGGCATAGCGGTCGCTGACTTCAACTGTATATGCTTTTTTTTCGGGATTGTATTCGTTATCTTGCGGGAACCATTCGTTTCCGTCAATATCCTCCCCGGCTTCCCTGCCGGATTGCTTTACAAGAGAGCTCGGAACGCAATAGCCCTCCACATATCTTGCGGGAATTCCCAAATACCGCAGGATCATAACCGCCGCAGATGCAAAATGTGTACACACTCCCTGTTTTTGGGTTTCAAGGAAATAACGGACATAATCCTCGCCCTCGGGTGTTTTTCCGGGAGACAGCGAGTATTCATATTCCCTTTCAAATGTTTCTTTTATGGCTTGGCATACCATGAGACGTCTTTCATCAATTCCGTTTATAAAATTGAGTCTCTGATCCATTTCAGATCTGTATGAAAATACACTCTCTGTAGGGTCTGCATAATAACTATATGCAGAGGGATAGTAATAGCTGTCATAGGAATAATATCCCGGATTTAAAGTCCCGTCATCGACATTAAGCATAATCGGTATTTCTTCTGTTAAAATTTCATATTCTTCGGTCTCTTCATTATACTGATAGAATATATCCCAATCACTCGTGTCAGTTCCATGCCTAAAGGTATATCCGTCATAATAATCCCGTAACCAGTCCTCTGTCCTTTTATCATATATCCATTTATAACCGTGTCTGTCAACGAATTCCTCAAGAAACCGGTCAAGATAATCGGGTACCTTAAGGCATAATTCGTCAAGGTATTCATGTCCGTACAGGTTATAATGTGTTGTCTCACCGACCTCTATTTCCTTTATCTGTGTTCTTAAGCTGCGGATATAGCCGAACAGACCTATGTCCATGTAGTCGTCTTCCGCGTTTCGGTATTGCACAAGGTCGGGCGGATAATAATCCACAACTCTGGTATGGTATTCATACTCTTTATCCGAGGAAGGCCAGCCCTTTCCGGAAGGGAAGGTATAGTACGGGAATATGTCCTCGCTGAATCCGCTGTCCACGTATTCTAACTGCATTTTCCCCTTGGCCGATTCGGTAAGCTTCATAGCGAGCCCCTTCATCATCCTGTCCATGCTGTCAATGGTCTCGGGCTCTATATAATCTATCTCGGTAAATCCCAGTCTCGGAAATTCGGCCGTAGAGATCCTGTCGATCCATTGTGTGCCCTTGTATTGAATACCTGTAAAGCCGGGTATATATACTGTCTTGTTGTTATGTGGAACGTAGGTTACTATAAGGTCAGTTTTATTGTCCCGCCTGATGGTTGATACTCCGCCGAGCTGTCCCCTGTTTATTCCATTTACGTTATCATATTTGTCAAAAAGGCCGTTGACTCCGTGGACCGAAACTATTTTCACCACTTCATCAGCCGTTTCTTTTATGCTTTCTTCCTCTGCCACTCCCAAGCTGCTGCCGTATGCTGAGGATGAAAATATAAGCATTGTAAGGCTGAACAGGATTGAAAATCCTACCGTGATAAATACGCCAAGGCCGCTTCCGACCGTTGTGAAGCTCGTTTTCCCGAGCTTCCTGCCTCTTATAAAGCCCATCCTTTTAAACAAAGGAATTTTATTGCTTCCATAATAACCTTTCCCAAGCATTCCGGTTGCAATGCAGCCTGCCATTATCATGATCAAGGAGGGCAGTTCCGGTTTCAGCCCTATAAACATCGGTATTTCAAGTATTATAAATGATATAATAAACGTCTCTGCAAAATTGGAATATCTTACAATAGTTATGGTGAAGAAAATAAGCAGGATCGCCACTATATAGAGCAAAATCACAGTGGTGCACAGATAGCCGTCCGTAACGTAAGGATTGGGATCTTTTGAAATTTTCTGAATATAATGATCGGCGTATGTTTCGCGGACCGTATCCGATATTTCCCTTAGTCCGCCAACGACATAAATGCTATAAAAGTAGATACCCGCCGACATTAGACCGAAGATTGCGGCAAGGCCAATAAAGAATGCGGTTTTCTTATATAAAAAAACGCCCATTATGATGCTTAAGAGCAAAGTATATATTATTATCAGTTCTTTGTTGTATTCGAAAGAAAAAGCGTCACAGAAGCCTGTAATAGTTCCTGTTGTGACCATAAAGAGGATTATGGCTTTTGAAATGCGCAAAAAGAACGTGCCCGAGTTCTTTACTCCTGACACATTCTCTATGTATAAGCCTTTCTGAGTCAGTTCTCTTTCCCTGATTCTCTCCTGTTTCCCAAACATTTCATTTTCCTATAAAACTCTCTGATCCTGTCCCCTAAAAATGGTTATAAACCTAATATTTACTGCTGTACACAGGTTACCTTTTTCAGCCATTCGGCCGTTTCGTTGTCGAGATACGGTGACAGCTTCTCCACAACCGTACGATGATAATCCGCGAGTGCCTCTATTTCTTCGGATGTTAAGTCCTCCCAGATGACGGGTGTCAGATCTATCGGTGCAAGCGTTAGTACTTCAAAACCAAGGAAGGTTCCGTCCTCGTTTTCACCCTTTAATACTGTCAGAACGTCGTTTTCTATACGCACTCCGAATTCTCCCTCAAGATAGAATCCCGGTTCGTCGGAGGTTACCATTCCTACGGCTAAAGGTTCTGAATTCCCGTATCTTTTTGATATTTTCCAGTTTATGTTCTGGGGTCCTTCATGTACGTTAAGATAATATCCGATTCCGTGCCCTGTTCCGTGATTATAGTCCTTTTGTAACTGCCATAAGGGTCCGCGGGCCAAAATGTCAAGATTGGCTCCCGCCACTCCCTTCGGGAATATCGCGGAGCTAAGCCTTAAATTCCCTTTAAGAACTGCGGTATAGTATTTCTTCATATCCTCCGTCAGTTCTCCCATTGCTATTGTTCTTGTAATGTCAGTGGTTCCTTTATAATACTGTGCTCCGGAATCTACCAGCAGGAATCCCTTTCTTTCAACGGGAATATCGGTTTCGGGAGTGGGCTCGTAATGTACTATGGCTCCGTGTGCTCCGTATGCAGAAATTGTTTCAAAGCTTATTCCTAAAAACTCTGAGCTTTTGCTTCTGAATTCAAGCAGCTTTTCCGCTGCATCGATCTCGGTTATCAGCTCCTCGGAATTGCTGTTTTTGTAGTCGTCAAGCCACTTAAGGAATTTTACCATGGCTATCCCGTCAATGACGTTTGCCATGCGGAGATTTTCCATCTCGGTCTCGTTTTTACATCCCTTTAGCTTTGTGGAAGGATTTTCCTCTAAAACGGTCTCAAAGCTCTTTGATGCCTCGGTGTAAAGCCTGTAGTTTACGGTGTCGGGATCAAGGAGCATGCTTCCCGCTTTTTCTTCCGCTGCCTTCCCGCTGTTATAGTCAGCAAGGAAATCGTATATTTCGTCATATTCCTTAAGATGAACGCCTATATCTGACAGATAGACCTTTGTTTTTTCGGCAACCTTTGAGGTATGGCAGAACAATACCGCATCGTCCTCGCATATGAACAGATACGACAGAAATACAGGGTTACACTCAATGTCGCTTCCGCGCATATTAAGAAGCCATGCTATATCGTCAAGTGATGAAACTACATGAAATTCCGCTTTCTTTTCACTTAAAGCGAGCTTTATCTCATTAAGCTTTTCAGATGCGCTTTTTCCCGAGTACTCCTCCGGAAATATCTTTATTTCATTTGCTACCAGGGCAGGTCTGTCCGTCCATATCCTTCCGACAAGATCCAGTGCGGGATTAATGTTGATATTTATCCTCTTTATTCCTGACAGCTGCTCTTCCAGGTCTTTTACGAATGAAAGATCCATTACCTTACCGTCAAAGCCTATGGTAAAGCTTACCGCTTCAGAGGGTGACTCTGTTTCACGTATGTTTTTGGCAAATTCCTCACATTTGGATTTCAGGTATTCCTTTATTGTCGGAACGCCCTTGTTTCCTGCCTTATATAACTCTATCCTGCTGCCCGAGAGCTGTTCTTCCGCCTGGATAAAATACCTTCCGTCGGTCCAGAGGATGGTTTCCTTTTCAGATACCACAAGGGTTCCTGCAGAGCCCGTAAAACCGCTCATGTATTCGCGGCATTTGAAGAAGTCGCTTACGTATTCCGAGTTATGATAATCATTGGTCAGAATTATATAGTAGTCTATATTTTCCTTTTTCATTTCTAAGAGCAGACGCTCTATTCTCTCATCGATCTTCATAACCCGTAATTCTCCTGTGTTTTTCTCTTTTATATCTATTTTTTTTGATAAGCACCTACATATGAACCTTCACGGAGATTTCTCCGCTGGAAAGAGTCTTGTATAAAGCCTCACTCTTTTCGTCGGAGTCTGGTACGCCGGTGCCTTCCGAAAGTTTAACTACAAGTCCTCCATTTTCGTCTATATCGACTGCACAGCCTTCCTTTGACTCTCCGTTCTCGATAAAGGTTATCATTTTTCCAAGGACTATGGAGTGGCCTTTGTAATATTCTAAGAATTCCTGCTCCGATGTCTTGAATATCCACGTTTCAAGCTTTTCGGCTATTGATCTGCAAAGCTTATCCTTTATTCCGGATATCTCAATATCTTCTTCATTTTCGCCATCGACCAGGCTGCCCGCGATATTCCTTAATTCTTCGGGCCATTCCCTAGTATAGATGTTTACTCCTATGCCGATTATGATATATTTTAATCTTCCCTGCTCGTAATCGTTAACCGCTTCACAGAGTATCCCGCAGCATTTTTTGTTGTTTATGTATATATCGTTGACCCATTTAATACCGGCTTGTTTTCCGGTACACTCTTCTATCGCCTCGGCTACCGCGCAGGCTGTACGCGTTGTTACCGTTACCTGTGAGGAGATCGGACGGTCCACCGGAAAAACGACGGTCATATACAGGCCTGTATCGGGTGAAAAAAACGATTTCCCCTGCCGTCCTCTGCCGGCACTCTGTCTTTCGGCCGTAAGGCACGTATTTTCTTTTATTTCCCCGGAGCTTATAAGTCTTTTTGCTTCGTTGTTTGTGGAATCTATCGTAGCATAGTGAATGTATTCCATTTTTCAAAATCCTTTAATTCGTTAAGGATATTTATGCCGGTCCAAGCAGAATTATGAGTTATGATTTGAGGCCACATAATCCGAATAGCTTATGCCTGCGAATTTCTTAAAGCATCTTCCGAAATAATTGGGATCGGGGATACCTACCTCGCTTGATGCGTTGAACATTTTCATTCCGGTGTGGGCAAGCTTCATTGCAGCATTCATCCTGCACTCCGTTAGATATTCGACAAAGTTCTTTCCTGTTTCCTGCTTGAACTTTCTGCTTAAGTAGCTTGCACTGAAGCCGAAATGCTGGGCTACGGATGTCAGGTTAAGCTTGGAATCCGTATAATTGTTTTCTATATACTTCTTTATCTGCTCAACCGATGAAGACTCCATATCGCCTGAAAGCTCGTTTTCAAAGGCTCCGTCCTCGTTATCACTTCTTCTGTCATCAAGTCTCTTCTTGACACGTTCAAGAACCTCAGTTATTTCCGAACGGACCATGGGCTTCAGCATATATTCGAATACGGGAAGGCTTACGCACTTTCTCGCATATTCGAACTGGTCTAGTGCCGTCATTATTATAATGATCAGATTCGGATATCTTTTTGTTGCTACTTCCGTAAACTCAATACCGTTCATGAAAGGCATGGAGATATCAACGAAAGCGATGTCCGGCTTCATGTCGTCTATGACGTTTATAGCCTCTATTCCGCTCGCCGCTTCCCCTACAACTTCCATGTTCAGGCTTTCCCAATTAATAGATGCTCTCATCAGCTTCCGAGCCGATTCCTCGTCATCTATCAGCATTACTCTGTACATTTTCCCCTTCTCACCTTTCCTTTTTTAGGAAGCCTTTCCATCGATCTTCCTGTCATCGTTTACGCCCTTGAAAATATTTGTGTGGGCATCCAGAATAAATTCTATTTCCGTGTATTCTCCGATATCGCTGCGGATTCTTACGACATCGTCCTTATCGCAGTAGCAGCGTACACGCTCTATGGTTCCCCAGAGACCGAAGCTGCCGCCCATATCATCGGAAGCATCAGTCTTTTCGGTCGAGAGTACCTTGTCTATCTGCTCCTGCGTCATACCGATACCGGTATCTCTTACAATTATGTGAAGCTCATCCTCTTCCAGAAAGCTTGTGATCTTTATGGTTCCCTGCTCACCCTTCATACGTATGCCGTGGTAAATACTGTTTTCTACCAATGGCTGAAGGATAAGCTTTGGAATCTTGCATTCCTCCGTATTCGGAGCTATATCGTATTCGTCGTTGATAATATCCCCATAACGGAGCTTCTGCAGAGAGAGGTAATCCTTTATGATCATGATCTCCCTCTTTAACGGTATCTCCCTGTCGCCCTTGCTAAGGAAGTTTCTGTAGAAACCGCCCAGTGTCTCGAGTGCCGAATGAACCTTGTCAGCTCCTGCATCCATCGCAAGATATCCAATGGTCTCAAGTGAATTGTACAGGAAGTGAGGCTTCATCTGTTCCTGAAGCACGCGCATTTCAGCCTTTTGGATGGTCTGCTCTTTTTCGATAAGATCCTCAAATAAGTCATTTACGTGGTCAACCATGTTGTTATAGCTGTCCTCTAAGAGCTTCAGCTCGTTATCGGGAATGTTTACGTCAATCTTCTCAAGGGTTCCGTTTTCACGGTTCTTTTCCATATGCTTTGTAAGCTCGAAAACCGGAGAAGTAATGTTTCTTGTAATGAATGCTCCAACGAAGAATACGGCGGCAACAAATACCAGCATCAGGAATGCCAGAATACCGATGGTTTCCATAGGAACCATACCCTTCCTGACATGTGTGACCGACATAATGACTATAGGCATTTCAGGTATCTTCATACCGGATATAACGACGTCATTATTATCTACCATTTTCTCAACGTGCACAAGGTTTTCGGTAGTAAAATCTTCGTCAAAATAGTCGATCAGTTCTTCATTTCCTGCCAGGAACGCTCCTGTAGTGTCTATAACAACAATATCATCGTTGTGCAGGGTAATAACCTTCTGCTCAAGGAACGTGGAGGAAATATTCATGCACATAATACCTGTACGCTCCTGTGTTACCACGTCATGGATCGCACGGCTTATGGTGATGATGGGGCCTCCGTTTGTCTTATAGATGGCGTCATCGGCATTAATGCAGAAAATAGCTCGCCCTTTCTTATTGATGATCTTCTCCATCCAGTCCTTCTGTTCCATACGGATGTAGTTAAGCATGTACTTACCGCGGTTTGTGGCAAAGTACTGGCCGTCATTTCTGAATATGAATACTGAGTCTACCATTGTAGTAACGTTCAGAACGCTCAGTATTCCGCGTCGGGCGCTGTTTATGAGAACATTATTGACCTCATCTGTATCAGCTCTTAAGAACTTTACAAGCCTGTCCTCTATCATGACAAGACGTGACAGCTCTTTGTATCTCTGGATATCGGAATATATACTGTCAGACAGACCGACCAACACACTTTCCGATTCATGAAGAACGTTTTCCCTACGTTCTTTTCTCATGACCAGAAATATGGTTATTGCAAAGGCGACCGTCAGGATGAGAATTATGAATATAAAAACAAGACGCAGTCTTAAAGACAGCGAATTCTTTGTCTGTATTCTGTTTGTATTCCCTATAGTTTTCTCCATATGTTCTGCCTTTTATCCTTACAGAACCGCGGTTCTGTCGTGAAATAAACACCTACTTCCACATATATATAATATCATTTTTTTGTAACATTTGCAAGAAATAAAAAAAAGACGTGCCAAGCACGTCCTTTTTACTAAATGATCATCCCTTTACCGCACCGACCATGAAGCTTTCCTGAATACGCTTGCTTAAGAATACGTAAACGATAAGCATGGGCAGTGTTGCTATGGACAGACCGGCACCTACTATACCCCAGTCGGTGGTGGTACGTCCCTGAAGCTCTGCGATACCTACAGGCAGAGTCTTGTGTGCAGAGTCATTGATGAAAATACTTGCAAACATGAACTCGTTCCAGCTCTGAAGGAAGGTATAGATACCTATTGTAGCAAGTGCGGGCTTCATAAGGGGAACGATAACTCTGAAGAATATACCCCAGAGTCCGCATCCGTCAATGTTTGCAGCCTCATCGAGCTCCTTCGGTATATCGTTCATGAAACCGGTACATATCATTATACCCATCGACAGACCAAACGCTGCGTAGGGAACGATAAGTGATGTATAGGTGCTCATAAGTCCTACCTTATGCAGAAGAACATAGATAGGATACAGAGCTACATGGATAGGGATCGTGATACCCAGCATGAATATGCTGTTTAACAGCTTGCTGCCCTTCCATGCGATACGTGTAATGGCATATGTTGCCATAAGTCCGGCAATAAGCACTATGGCTATTGTCGCAACAGATACTATGATTGAATTCAGGAAGTTCCTCGGCATATTGCCTCGCGCCATAGCATCTGCATAGTTACTGAAAAGCCAGTATTTAGGAAGACCTATTACGTTTTCCCCGAAGATTTCGCTGTTGTTCTTCAACGAGAAGGTAAGCAGATAATATATGGGGAAAAGGTCTATTATTACCCAGATAACAAGTCCGATATAGATCAGGACTTTAACAACCTTGTTGGTCTTTTTAACTTTATAGATCTCAAGGTCGTTATTCTTTAATATGCTTTTTTCCGCCATATGGATCCCTCTCTTTGAAAATCTGATTGATAATGATAGCAAATGCGAAGCAGAGTATGATCATCATAACCGCTATGGCACTTCCTATTCCGCCATGGCCGCCGAGAACGTTTCTTACGAGCATCAAGCTTGGTACGTTGTAAGGAACGTTGTAGTTGCTTCCGGCGAATACTTTTATAAGGTCATAGGACTTCAGCGAACCTGTGATAGCAAAGATTACGCTTACCTTAATAATCTGTTTTATAGAAGGAATCACGATATATCTGTCAACCTGTCCGTCGGTAGCACCGTCAAGCATTGCTGCTTCCCTAAGCTCGGGAGATACGCTCTTAACACCCGCATACATAAGAAGCATATGATAGCCGACGTACTGCCAGATGGTAGGAATGAATACTGCAATAAGTGCCGTATCCGGATCGCCTACAAAGCCCGTTGCCGGCATCAGGTTGGCAATTCCCAGTTTCTCCATGAAGTAATGAAGAATACCGTAGGTAGGATTATATATCTTAGACCAGAGGGCACCGATAACAACTGCCGAAATAAGAACGGGCATGAAGTATACGGAAAGATAGAAACGCTCTCCCTTGATTCCCTTTCCTAACATAAGAGCAAGCCCCAATGATAGAGGCAGCTGGATAAATACCGAAAGAGCGGCAAGTATAAACGCGTTTTTCAAAGCGGTTCCAAAATCATATACTGCTTTGTTTTCAAACAGATCTACGTAGTTCTGGATACCGACAAATGTTTTATCGCCTGAGAAACCCTCATACTGATATAAGCTGTTATATACGGAGGAAATTATTGGTGCAACCAGAATTCCGAAAAACAGAAGCAAGGCAGGCAGCAAAAACAGAAAAATTGTAATACCTTTACGTTTTTTCTTAGTCATGTCAATACCTTTCACATAAAATGCGGCCTTTCAAGCCTCTTCATTGGGAGACCTGGAAAGGCCGCAGTTTGTTTTGTGTTAATTAGATATTTGATAAATCAAATTATCTGATATCCTTTGCTAAGCCTGAAATGAAGCCTGCACCATCAACGTCCTTGGTGTAAACCTTAGCAACGTATGCAAGGTAGATATCCTTATCAGCTGCGCTCATAGCTGTATCACCGAAAAGAACATAAGCCTTAGCTGCTGCACAAATTTCAGAAACTTTCTTTGTAAGGCCGTTAACCTTGCTGTCATCGTAGTCAACCTTCCAAGCGGGAAGACCAGCACCATCAAGGTAACCATACTTACAGATGAGCTTACCAAGAGCTGCTGCATACTCACCAGCGATAGCTGCGTTCTTTGAAGAAGCTGCTACAGCAAGAGTATCAGAAGGTCCACCGATAAGCTGACCAAGCTGTGACTTAGAAGAATCGATAACAGGGAACTCAGAAACTTTAACTTTGCCGTAGAAATCAGCGTTAGCTGCGAAGTCTGCACAGTTCCAAGTACCGTTCATGTAGAATGCATACTTGCCATTCATGAAGTTTGTCTTGATTTCGTCGTTTCCGAGAGTAAGACCAGCGGGATCAAAGTATCCCTTGTCGATCATATCCTGGAAAATCTTAACGGAATCAGCAACACCCTGATTGTTGTAAGAAGATCTTGCAAGGAAGATGTCGTTAAGAGCGTCAGCACCGATGTTCTTCTCGATGATTGACTCTAAGTACTCAGTAACACACCATGTCTCGCCGCCTGCACAACCGAAAGGATAGTATCCCTTAGCAACAAGAGCGTCACAACACTTAATAAGGTCATCATAAGTAGCGGGAACATCATTGTAACCAACTTCCTTAAGGATGTCCATGTTAGCGAAAAGACCTACAATGTTCATTGTAAGCGGAACGCCGTAATGCTTTCCGTTGTAAGTTGTGTTTCCTAACATAACCTCAGGAAGATCGCCGCTGGAGATGTACTTAGCAAGAACGTCATCAAGGCAGTAAACCTTGTTCTGGTTAACGAAATCGCCAAGGAATGCGCATGACCATGTGAAGAAGATATCTGATACTTCGTCAGCTGCCATAGCTGCCTTAATCTTCTCCTTGTAAGACTCGTTCTCAAATGCTTCCCATGTGAAGTTTACATTGGGATATGCTGCTTTCATATCAGCGATAGCATTCTCATAAGACTTACGGTTAGAGTCAGACTCAGTTGCGATACACCACATCTTAAGATCAGCCTTTGTATCAGCTGTTAAGCCTGTGCTTGAGCTTGTGTCGTTAGAAGTAGTGTTGCTGGTTGTGTTGTCAGTGGTGTTGTTGCTGGTGTTGTTGCTTGAATTTCCGCCCTTGTCATCACATGCTGCAAGAGAGAATACCATTACAACTACTAACAGTGTTGCAAGAATTCGTTTCATAATTCTCCTCCTTATAAATATGTGTGGCAGTAATCTGCCGGGTTTTATCGAAAGCGGTTATCCGCTTATCGAACTTATTGGTCCTCCGACTTTGTCGGAACCATTGACCAGGGATATTCAATGGTAAGCATATCTCCGTCAAGGCTGTAGTAGAGGTACGTGTCCTCAAACTGATCGTTATACATAAGCTTTATAGTATGGTCCTCTTCGTTTACCGAATAGTGCCCGGGGAAGTTTTCATCCTCGTAGAAGGTTCCTTTGTCAGTAAACTCATAAGAATAATGGTTATCATACCTCCAAAGGCCTACCAGGCTTCCGGCTTCCGGACCGTCATAGGTCCCGGCTACCGTGATATACTTATAAAGCTTTGAATCGTAAAGAAGCATTTTCTTGCGCTTCATTACATAACGCATTTTGGCTTCTTCGCTTCCCTTCAGGGTGATAAAATTGTCATCCACCGTGTAGCTGTCGTATTTTGTACCCTTGTAGGTTGCGCTTCCGTCCGGGTTAAATGAAAGGGACTCGACAGTCTCTTCATAAATTGCCGCCCAGCTTGAAAAATCATCGGGCTTTTTTCCTTCAAGTTCCTCTGCATTAGGATCCTCAGGCTTCAAAGTGATAACTATTTCTTCCCTGTCCTGTTCCTTTTTTCCCTCGGTACAGGATACAAGCAATGAGCCTAAAAGAACCATAATACATATATAAGAAAGTAGCTTAACTTTTTTCATACGGATCAACTTCTTTTCATTCTTCGCTTGATAAAAATTATAGCTCATTGATTTTTTTAAGTAAATGTATAATTTTTACTTTAAGAAGCATCTTTTTTACATTTTTTACAATGTCATGACAAAAATGTTACTTCTTTTTGTATAAAATGCCACAAGGCCGGCAAATAATTACAGCTTACTTCTTGATTTATTATATGTTTTCTGATATGATGATATAAGGTATATTATAAATTTTTAACAAGAAGGGGAGTGGAGCGATTGAAGAAACAAACACTTATGAATTTTAAACGGATGCTCATTCTGTTTGCCGTTATACCTCTGATCCTTGGCATATTTGTAATAAGTATGTTTACGGTCGAGATATCCGTAAAAACCTTTAAGGAAGATATAAAAAGCGAGCTTAAACTTGCTGCCAGGAGCTTAAGGGAATATTACGAATACGACCTTATAAATGACAATGATTTAGTCGATGGATTCTGTGAATACAACACAGAGTACATTGACAGGATGGCTGATACCGGCATTGAATTTACCCTTTTTAAGGATGACGTGAGATTTATGACCACCATAAAGAACGGATCCGGGAAGCGTATCGAAGGAACCCAGAGCAATCCTGAAATATGGGAGGCTGTCAAAAACGGCGAGGATTATTTTGACGATGACGTTGTCATAGCCGATAAAGATTATTATGTTTACTATATGCCCCTCGGTTCGGCAGGCAACGTTAAAGGAATGGCCTTTGCCGGGAAGGAAAGCAGCAAAGTAAACGAGGCAAGAAATACTCTCTACCTGGTAACGGTAATTGCATCGGCAGGCCTTATAGTAATAATACTTATCGTCACAATTTTCCTTTCCCGTAAGATTTCCACTCCTCTCAGAAATATCGCCAATAATATTAAGAAGCTTTCCAACGGAGAATCGGTTACCATACGTGCCAGTTCAAAGATTTTAGAAACCGTTTCCCTTATAGAATCGGCCAAGAAATTATCATCGGCACTGAACAATTCAATTTCCAAGATCCGTTCTTCTGCCGAAGAGTTAAGAGTTTCCATGGAATCCACATCGGTTCTTGCAAAGCAGTCCGCTAACGGAACCGACCACATTACCAAGTCCATGGACAGCCTTTCCAAAGCTACCGAGACCATGGCAGAGAGTGTTCAGGAGATTAATTCGAACGTTATCTCAATGGGCAACATGATCGATAACATTGTTGAAAACACCGATCACCTGAATGCAAGCTCCTCAAATATGCTTACAGCAAACGAAGAAGCTGCAGGCTGTATCAACAACATGAGCCTTTCAAGCTGTAAATCGGCTAAGGCTATAGAAACGATATCCAGAAAGATAACCGATACAAACAGCTCCATCGGAAAGATTGAAGAAATGGTCGGCTTCATTACAGAGATTGCCGATCAGACAAATCTCCTGGCGCTTAACGCTTCCATCGAAGCAGCACGTGCAGGTGAGACCGGAAGGGGCTTCGGAGTAGTTGCAGAAGAAATAAAGCATCTTGCAGAGCAGTCCAACAACTCAGCTCAGCGTATCACCGAGATTGTTGCCGAGATCTCCGAACAGTCTGAGGAATGTGTTTCTCAGTCACGTGAGGTTGAAAAGATCATTTCCGAAGAGCAGAGACTTCTTGGAATTACCCGTGATAAATTCAATATCCTTGATTCAGAGATCAAGACCTCCGTTCAGGAGATCAACTCCGTATCTTCCATCACGGATGAGCTTAATACCATTAAGGAAGTTATTACAAACGCTGTAAGTGATCTTTCGGCAATATCAGAAGAAACGGCTGCGACCAATGAAGAAGTTACAAATTCAATCGCTCAGATTTCAAAGAACGTTGTCAAGGTCAGCAATGATAGTGAGCATATGAACGAGCTTTCAAGCTCACTTAAGGAAGCTGTATCATACTTCAAGATTTAAGATATCCAATATTACTTGTCAAGGCTTCCGCTTGAGGTGAATATGTCATAAGGCATCGCTGAAAGCGCCGGAATCTTGTGACTCGGATTAGGTATAAAAAAATGGCTGTGGTTTCCACAGCCATTTTCATTATATGAAATTCTTTTATCAAGTACGTCTTGAACTTACTGACCCATCTGCTTTGCAACTTCTGCAGCGAAGTCTTCGTTTCTCTTCTCAAGGCCTTCACCGGTCTCGAAACGAACGAATCTGTTTACTGTAAATGTGCAGCCGTTCTCCTTGCCAACCTTAGCGATGTACTGGCCAACGTTTTCCTTATCCTCAGCCTTTACATAATCCTGATCAACAAGGCAGATCTCCTTAAGACGCTTTGCAAAACGTCCTTCTACAAGGCCTGCGAAAATCTTGTTCTCTGAATACTCAGCCTTATGAGCTGCAGCGATATCTCTAAGAACCTGCATTCCTTCATTTGACATGAAGTTGTACCAGAACTTGTTGTTCTTCTCTGCTTCGTAAGCTGCCTTGTCATCTGCGTTCCAAAGGTTCTTGTCAAGAGCTTCCTGGATAACAGCGTTAAGGATGGGCTTAGGAAGTGTAGCAGGATCTGCTAAAGAACTGTCAACAACGATTTCCTTCTCTTTTGCAAGAGTATCTGCAGAAATGTCATCCTTCTTAACATATGAAGGATTCATAGCTGCGATCTGCATAGCGATGTTCTTAGCACACTCAACGGTAGCGTCGCTGTAAGGAGCATCAACGTCAAGAAGGATAGCGATCTTGCCGTTCATATGAATATACTTAACAACGAATCCGTTTGTAGTGTACTTAACAAAACGACGAACCTTAAGGTTCTCACCGATAACTGCTACCTGTGCTGCACGTGCCTCATCAACAGTCTTGGAGGTATCAAACTTCCATGTCTCTGCAAGGAAAGCATCGATATCTGCTGCACTTGTCTCAGCTGCCTGCTGAGCAACCTGCTCAACGTATGCTCTGAATTTCTCGTTCTTAGCAACGAAGTCTGTCTCGGAGTTAACCTCAACGATAGCACCTGTCTTGTTATCAGCGGTAATGAATACGTCACAAACGCCTTCTGCAGCGATACGGCTTGCCTTCTTCTCTGCCTGAGCAAGACCACGCTTACGTAAATACTCTATAGCCTCATCGAAATTACCGTCGCACTCTGTAAGAGCCTTCTTACAATCCATCATGCCTGAACCGGTCATTTCTCTTAATTCCTTAACCATTGCTGCTGTAATAGCTGCCATTTTATATTCCTCCTGTTGTATTTAATTGATTTGTCGGGGTGAAATTATGCCTCTGCATCCTCAGCATCAGCCTCAGCGCTCTCTGCCTCAGCATCGCTTGATACAGCGTCAACACCCTGATTTGCCTCGATAACGGCATCAGCCATCTTAGCTACGATAAGCTTTACGGCACGGATAGCGTCATCGTTTCCGGGGATAACATAGTCAAGTTCCTCGGGATCGCAGTTTGTATCAGCAATACCAACAAGCGGGATTCCAAGAGTATGTGCCTCATCAACACAGATCTTCTCCTTCTTGGGATCTACTACAAAGATACAATCGGGAATAGAAGGCATTTCCTTGATACCTGCAAGGTTCTTCTCAAGCTTTTCCCATTCCTTCTTTATCTGGATAACTTCCTTCTTAGGAAGAACATCAAATGTGCCGTCCTCAGACATCTTCTCGATAGCCTTAAGTCTTGCAATTCTTGTCTTGATAGTCTTGAAGTTGGTAAGCATACCACCGAGCCATCTCTCGTTTACATAGTACATACCGCAACGCTCTGCCTCTGACTTGATAGCATCCTGAGCCTGCTTCTTTGTTCCAACGAAAAGTACCTTTCCGCCATTTGCTACGATATCCTTGATTGCATAGTAAGCTTCGTCAACCTTGCCAACTGACTTCTGAAGGTCGATAATGTAGATACCGTTTCTTTCTGTGTAGATGTACTCAGCCATCTTAGGGTTCCAGCGTCTTGTCTGATGTCCGAAATGAACACCTGCCTCCAAGAGCTGCTTCATTGAGATTACACTCATGTCTTTTTCCTCCATTTGGTTAATTTTCGCCCATATCTGCGACAAATGTAGAAATTCCTCCGTATAAACTTCGGAATTTCTTTTATTGAACCGCGCCAAGCGTTGCGCGGACCAACTGCGCACTTTGCTTTGCAAAGTGTGCCTATTTGCACCAAGCATAGGGCTTTTATTTTGTTGTTTTGGTCATGCGGGCGCATAACCTATAAGACTATACCATAAATTTTTTAAACTTGCAAGTACTTTTTTATAAATTAAAGAAGTGAAAAATTAGTCAATAAGTCAAAAATTTTTTCGTCTTTGTAAACTTTTTGACTTCTCAAGCATTATAATATTGAAAGATCTTTCCAAACTTAAAAGAAGGAGAATTTATGGATAAAGCAAAAGTAGAATCAATCGCTGTGAAATATCTGGATTCCATATACCACATTGCTGTAAACTATTGTAAAAACGCAGAAGACGCAGCTGATGCTGTTCAGAACGCTTTTTTGAAGCTTTTGACAGCGGATATGGTTTTTAACGATGACGAGCACATTCATCGTTGGCTTATCCGAGTTACAATAAATGAATGCAAAAAAGTCTGGCGTTCGTTCTGGCACCGCAATATAGGTAGCCTTGAAGCGCTTTATGAAACAAACGAAAACGATCCGATATTACTGCAGGCCGACGATGGTCAGGCAGAAGTAAAGCGGGAAATGGCGGAAGCAGTTTTACACATGCCACCAAAATACAGTACCGTTCTGCATCTACATTATTATGATGGTTATACGGTTGATGAGATAGCAGATTTACTTGGGCTTACTCCTTCAAATGTTGCAGTACGTCTCCACCGGGGACGACAGAAATTAAAGGAAACTCTTAGGAAAGGGGATTATCTATGAACATACAGATCATATATGAAGAAGATGATACCAAAATAGCTGAACTTTATTCATCCACATACATAAATCTCCATGCTCCGCAAGAGGTGTACAGGAGGGTGATAAATACGGATCAAAACACACAAAAGACAGTAAGAAAAGGTTGGCGGGTTCCGAAGGTAGCTTCAGTTGCAATAATAATACTATGTGTAGCAGCGCTTGGAGGTGGTGCCGTATGGGCAATGACGACATCGCCGCTAAAGGACTTTTTCTTCAAAAACAGCGACCGTGAATTTACAGAAGTATATCATAAGGATGGGAAAGAATATTATTTTGGCAATTACAAGTTGGTTTACGAAGGTTCAATTTATAACAGTTCGACAGGGAAGGGAAAGCTTCATTTTACCATATGGGATAAAGATGGAAATCCAGTTGACCTAAAGGCTGAAAATGAGCATGATTTGAACAATTGCAACCCTTTGGGAGGAATCGTCGGCTCCGAAGCATTATACCTTGTACTTTTCAGGTCTATATGGCCTGAACAGATTGCAGACATACATGGTGATAAGTGTTGGATTCTTACTACATATGTGCAAGGCTGGGGTATAGATTTCGATGATAACAATGTATATTACGATTTTACATTTCACAAAAAAAATGGCGAAGACTATTTTTCAGAAAAGGATTTCAAATTCGTTTTACTAAATGAGGATGACGCAGAAAAACTTCGAAACGAGATTAAACAGCTTGATCTACAAAAAATCAAGGACGCCATAGAAGATTCCGGTGATATATTATCTCTAACTTCCAATGAAGAATCCATATGTCCGGAAATAGTTGATATTTTAAAAAAGTTCGAGGTATGTACAACTGGGAACGCAGACATTGAACCTCAGGTTATAAACATGGAAAACCTAAGACTTACAGTAGAAACGACAAGTTTAATGATAGAGTATAATGACGAATGCCAGATAGACAATTTTACATTTGTAAGGGAAGATGGTACAAGAGCTACTTTCCGTAAATTACAAAATCAGATTGTCCGTCCTAACGGTGATGTTGAGATTAAGACGGAATGGCATATCGAAAACGAAGAATCAAGAACTATGTTTTCCCAAGGAGGCGGATTCTCCAGTGTGAAATCGGAATACCAAAACACATTATATATTGATTTCAACTTTATTCTCGGAACTAACGAAAAAATAAAAATTGAGATTAATGGGAAAACGTACGAATAAACAAAGTCTACATCTCTAATAAGTGCAATCAGCGGTGTAAATCAGTGGGACGGTTCTGTGATTGAAATCAATTACAGAACCATCCCACTGATTGTTTATTTAATAGTTATTATAATGCTCATATTCTACGTACCTAACTAATTGATTTTTATATAACAAGTATAACTCACCGTTTATATGTGCGTATTCGTAACCAACTATTCCCTCAAAATTTGTTTGATTATTCTCTCTTGGATAGGAGTTATATTCAGATGTAACCGTCTCAATATGACCTTCTGCTACAAATGAAATCCGATTATTTTTAATATCAATAATACCATATTCAGAAATACTGTCCTGAATATACAAATGCCCATCAACTCTTATCATTACCGGATATGTATTAGATATCTTTTCTGAAAATGAAAAGTTTTCTACCCAAATCACGCTCCCGATGACAAGTATCATAAATACTCCACACAATAAGGCTATACTTATTCTTTTCTTATTCATGTCAGCTTTAATAATACTCATCAAATAAAACCCCCAATGACATAAAAACAACTATAGAGTCTTCAGGTATAATTTCTATACCAACAGGTATAACCTAAATATGTGAAATCAGTGCTTGAAGCAGATACTGAAACAGTTACATAATTAGTACAGTTAGGATCCATTATTCTATAATAATAGTGAACTGTATTTCCCGTCTGAGTAGCTAAACTATATCCACATATAACCACATCATGGAAAATTGATTCAGCAGAATTCGTCAATGTTGCTATAACAGGTTTATTTATATCAATATATCTTAATATCTTTTTCGTTTTCCCTCTGCGATAAAGGCTTTTTATAGCAGTTTCACAGAGATATTGGCTTTATTTGTGCGAAATTTCTTTACCTTTCAGAACCGCAAAAAAGAAGAACCAATTTGCCCAATTTTTCAAATTCTTCAGTTCTAAAACTCAATATGCGGAAACCATTCTTTACAAGGGAACCATTTTACTCTTTTCATATTTTACAAATATCCTGCTACCCGCTACAATCAATATAAAAGATACAATTATCGCATATACAAGTTTGTAAAGTATATCCCCCATATTCAAACTTCTTTTCATTACTATAGTAACTGTAATATACGCTTCAAGTTTTGGAACAATTCCCCAGATATTGACAAATGCTATAGCCAAAACCATTGCCAAGGCCCACAGGACGCTATTGAGCCTAACCACGAGAAAGAAACCAAAACTCCCGTAAAAAAACGCCTGCCCCGAAACAAGCGCACACATGGCAAACATGGTAGAATCATTGCAAACCCCACTTACATATAATATCGAGATATCCAGGAAAACCAATACTAAAAAGCATGAGACAAAAATCAAGGTTCGTCCCATCCCTATATAGCGCCTAGAAAAAGGATATGAGAGAAACGCTTCACCACCGTCCTCGTCAGTATAAGAATAAAAGGACATTACAACCCACCATGCGGCAAGCGGTCCAACAAAATGTTGGTGCATATCCATGATCCCCAATGTCACAGATTCGTCATTTATCATAATCGTGTATGATATAAGTAACAAAAGCATAACCGGCGTTAGAAAGAACCCATATCCCATTTCCTTCACATCATAAATTAATAGTTTTAAATGCTTCATGCCTTTCACCCTCATCTATAAGCCACATATAACTTTCCTCCAAAGACGGCGCTACACATATTGCCTCCTCACAAGGAGATTTTTCACTCAAAATTCTGATTTTCTCAATTCCATCTTCCTTCTTCTTTTGAGTAACAATCCAAGAATGATTGATTGATTTATCAGAGTCATTCAAAAAACAAAGCTCCCATACCCTTCCCTTAGCGGCATCCCTTACATAATCAATTTCCCCAGATGTAATCACACGCCCCTTATGAAGAATCATAACTGTATCGCAGGTCAATTCCACATCTTCAACAATATGTGTCGAAAGCAGAACTATACATTGCTTCCCCAATTCCCTAATCATTGTCCTAAAAAGAATTCTTTCTTCGGGATCCAAACCTGCAGTAGGCTCATCCAACAAAACAATTTTAGGTTTTCCTATAAGAGCCTGCGCTATACCCAGTCTTCTTACCATACCCCCCGAAAGAGTTCCGACCTTCTTTTCGCATTTATCCTTAAGATTTACGGCTTCAAGGACTCTATCCACCTCCTGAGCAAGATTCTCATTCACACCCTTAAGTATGCCTATATGCTCCAACGCTTCCCTAACTTTTATCTGCCTATACATAGAAAATCGTTGTGGAAGGTATCCCAGCATATACCTGGCCTTAATCTTATCCGTCCATAAAGTCCCATCAAAACTTAAATTTCCTGAATCAGGCTCCATAATTGTCGCTATTATTCTTAATAAAGTAGTCTTACCCGCCCCGTTTTCGCCTAAAAGGCCATGAACGCCATTCCCCCACATTGCATCAATTTCCGCAAGAGCCTTTACCTTCCCAAAGCTCTTGTTAACCCCATCTATCTTAAGCATCTTTATTCCTCCGTGTATTTGTCTATAAGCTCACACACTGTCGTATAGTCCGCCCGTCCTTCATCCAATAATGCAAGATATTCCTTAAAAAATTCAACCTGTCGCTTATTCTCAATGTCATCGATAACCAGCCCCATTTTTCGACACAATTCCGCATCATCAGGTCGCCCAAAGAATGAGCCAAGCATTCCTTCAAGCCAGGTCAGCATTTTTTTGCCTTCACCCATATCTTCCGTAATCAATCCCCTATTCTCAAGACTTGTAGTATAGGCGTACCTAAAAATATCAACATATATCTCCTCATTGCACCCCCACCCATCAGTCCGCAAGGTGGCGGCTACAGCCTCATCGAAACCAATAAAATCCATAGCCTCCCCATCATTATTAAAAGAAAGGTTCATGAGAACATGATCATCAAGGAGATATATGCCGCCCGGTGCATGGTTATATAACAGGCTTTGAAATATGAACACTTTATTCGATATCTGTTTTTCTCCCTTCTCCAATAATTCTCCCGAAATAATTGGAATAAGCTCCGAAAATCTGTTTAGCAACTGTACTACATGCTCTGGGTCTGAAGGACAAACAGAAGGGTATACAATATCATATCCGTCCCTGTACGCTTCCTCAAACCATCCACAGGCCATAGTCACTCCAGAGGTTACTCCGACCCATTTGTTATGCCCACTCCCATACAGACTGCAAAAAACATCATGACCACCCTCATAGCAAACAGAAACAGGTACAGCCTTCTTATCTTTGGGGTATCTGAACAGTTCACCCTGATTCATCTCATCGATCATTGCCTTTCCGACATATTCTACAGGAACCCATGGCATAAGCCCTGGAAGAACCCATTTGTTTGTATCCTTGTAAAGGTTTACTGGTGGTATTCCTTTATATTCTACCACTAATTCAAGCATAGTCCCTTCCTCTCCCGTACTTGGGATAATCATGGTGTCCCCATCCTGCCTAAATCCAGATTTTGTACCATTAACCACACAAGAATTAACCGAGAAATCGTGCCAAAGCGTAAGAGCTATATTACTACATTTCTCCACAATCATGACTTCTATTTTTACTTTTATATTCATACTTAGGCCGTCCAAAACGGTTATGTCATAGCCCTGTATTTCATATGGAACATGTATTCGGCCGCCAACTCCACGATATCCCTCTCCAAGCTCATCTATGGAAAGATTCCTATACATTCCATAATAATTGTATAGCTCGGAAGTCCTGTATTTCTCTTTTTGGATGCGAAGAATCTTTAAGGATCCGTATATCCCAACAGTATACAAGAAAATTGCGAGTATTAATAAAGATGCCCTTTTAACCCCGTTCCCAATTTTCTCCTTTTTCAATAGGATAAACAGCACCATAATACACACCGCAACCAACTGCCCCAGCCTTGCCAGCCAGAGAATGCCATTTAGTTCATACCCATAGGATTCGTAAAATGGAGCATTAGGATCTAGTTGTCCTACATCAAAAATTACATATAAATCGTATAGAGACCCATTTCGCGAAAGCAAAAACACCCCTACACCCATAGGAATAAGCGGACCAAGCACTAAAGATACCAAAAGCGTCACGGGATATACTATTTTTGTCCTTACATTTATGCCCAATATCCAGCCTATCACTCCTGAAATCAGGAAGGGAAGTATCCAGTATAAGAAAACATACGAAAAAGATGCCATCCAGTATATCCGTGGCGCTCTCTGTAAAAAAAAGACCATTACAACGGTGATGACGGAAGAAAAAAATAAAACCATTCCCGTCCCCAGCAAAAGTACAATCTTTGCCACCGCCTTACATGAAATACCATGTGGCAGGCTCTCAATTACCTCCTCACACCACTCCCGCCTTTCCATAGAAGCATGAAGCACGCCGATTGTCATTCCGCACACGATAAGAATCTGCGTCAACCAGCCCGACCCTCTAAAGGCAGTTCCGATTTCATGGTTACCAAATACTGAAATACAAAAATACAAAAGCGTTGCAAACCATAGAAGCAGGAACACTTTCGTGCTCCTACTTCTGATAAACAGCTTTGTTTCAATTATAATACTGTCTTGTATGCGCCTAAACTTCTTTCGTCTTTCCTTCATCAAATTTTCCCTTATAGTATATTATTGTCCCAACTGTCCAGCACCATAGCAGTATTGCCCTCCAAGTCCTTCCGGATTCAGAACAATGTATAAATCCTTTGAGGTTCCTACATTATAACCTGCTGTTATAACATACCATGACTGAGTACTCATATTGCCAGTACCGGGAGATAGTAAAACGCTATATATGCAAGGATCCACTCCAGAAACATCTTGATAGACCTCATAATACAGATTGTTTGTGGATGCCTGGTCATTAATTCCAACCATTCCGACACTCCCACTAAAGGTTTTATTTTCACTTTGAGCAGATGTCTGATTTACAAAAATAATTGAATGAATGCTATCTGCCGAAACACTTACCGCTGTACAAAACGCTAACATCAAAGCAAAAAACACGCTTAATCTTTTTATGTTTTTTCTCATTTTTATTTTCCTCCATTCTATTTTTATAAAAAGGTGTGCGCTATCTTTTTTACACCATTAATAATATCTAACACCCTGCTGTATTTCCGTCCACATTAAAGGATTCAGTTCCTCCTGTGCCGGACGCAGTTACCGACATCCATACCCTATACGCACCGGATGTTACACTGGTAGAATCTGAATTGCTCTGGTTTTGACCACCGTTATGTGACCAAGAAGTATAAGACTGCCAAGAACCGGCAACAAATTTTTCAAGATAAACCGTTACGCTTGTTGATGTAGTACCACTATATCCGTATACTTCCGAAGATACTGTTGCAATTCCAGAAGAAATTGAAGCATAACACCTTGCACTGCTTACATTTTCAAATGGGTCCTCATTTTCTTCCTCTATGGGTTCATCTAATTCATCTGCACTTAGCTTAATATCAGGATTCATTCCCAGGGAAACAAACAAAATTGACAAAATGCAAACACAAATAATTAAAAAATATTTCTTCATTCTAACCCTTCTTTCTCTTTTATTCTCTCAGCCATTAATCATTTTAGCTAAATCATCTTTGCAAATATTATAGGCAATCAAACTATAAATATATGTACCATCCGTAACAATCAGATAGTTGGCATGATTTGTTTCTACAAACTCGCCCGTGTATATTCCAAAAGACACTTTCTCAGGTTTACTATTTTCTGTACTATAATTAGGTCTGGCTTTTGGTAAATATTGCTGGTATATAATAGTATTCTCTGACTCTTCCGAACTATACACAATACTATACCCCCCCTCAAACTTAAATTCAGATTCGATATAATACCCATCAGGTATCCATGCAGGTTTATAGTAATCCTCAATTTTAGAAAGATTTAAACCTGTCGTGTCATTGTATTCTAAATCAACTTCCGAATGGTCGCCCATATCCTTAATCTGTATGCTCTGAATATTCTTCTGTACCGCTGCGTATGCAATTCCACCAATTAGGACGGTCGAAAAACATATAACAAATATCACGCATGCTACTTTGCTGATACACAGACGACCTATCCTTATCACCTTCTTTTCCCTTTGTTTTATCATCTCCTTACACTTTTCCAGAAAACCGTTTTCTTTCATTTCCTTTAGCATTTCATCAACCAGTTTTTCTTCTTCCGCCGTAAGCTTTGGCTTTCCAAAATAAAGGTCTATAGCCTCCTTGAAGCTGTACTCTTCTTCATCCATCTCTACCCCACCCCGAACATCAGTTCGTTTTTCACTTCTGCTCATTCTTTATCCTCCTTTGGATTATTTTTTTCAGTTTTTTTCTTGCGCGGTGAAGACACTGTTTTACCACTTCCTTTGTTATTTTATGTTTTTCCGCGATTTCTGAAATCGAAAGGTTTTCAAAGTAATAATCCTTAATGAAAGTCCTGTATCTGTCATTCAATTCCTCCATCGAGATAAGGATTTCATTCCTCTCCATCCTGTTTAAAACTTCTGTTTCAAAGGACTCTTCAAAAAGCTTATCGATCGGGATTCCTTTGAAGGTCTGTTCTCCTTCGGACTCTTCTTCTGTAAGTAACGGTATTTCGTGGTACCTGACAAGCTTTCTTTTACGGTAAATGTCTATGGCTGATACCCTTGCTGTATTAACAATCTTTGCCTTTACCATTTCCGGAGTATCCTTAAAATCATCTATATTTTGGATGACTTTAAGAAAGGTTGACTGAAAGGCATCCTCTGCATATTCCTTATCCTTAAGGATATCCATGCATATCCCCATAACCAACCGGCTGTATTCCTTATATAAATCATCCATGCTGACAACTGTGTTATCAGTTTTCGACAATTCTACAGACAAATCCAATCCTTTCTCCCTGATATATATTCTGCCTATTCCCTCTCTATTAATATATACGAACCAAGTATGGAAACCTGTACATGCATCTATGAATCCATATTATTCTACTAAATCAAAAACGACTGTTCTATCTTCCATCCACTCTGTTGTTAAGCGCAAATACACACAGTCTGCATTTTCTGGAATAGTATAAATCTGACCAGAAACCGAAAATACAGAAACGAACTCACAATTTTCATTCGGTTTTTTTCCACTTATATGATTGATTTCACCATAATAAACACAGTCTTTTGGAAATCCAACTATTGCTCTGCCTCTACGCCATTCATAGGCATGACCTTCAACCATTACTGACGGATAGATTTCAGAAGCCCCCAAAAGAGTTCCTTCAGGTTCATTATCCTTATCATTGACCATAATTATCTTTCTATGCCCTATCATTACTGCCATACCCACTAAAACAAGAAATAAACAAATCATGATAGTAACAATAACAGCTTTATTCATATAGAATCTTCCGAGATGCCAGCCATTCTTATTTTTTACCGAATCCAATCTTTGGGCACCTTTCATTAAATCCACTTTCAATAATACTAACACTCCTTTCCGTAAAACATCTCTATAAAATCCATACAATCCACTATACTTTTTTATAGCAGAGCCACTTAGTAAAAGTTTGTTCCTTGTCTTTATTCATATCATGGTGTGCACCCATCTGTATCCCTGAACAGTCCTTCGAAGCTATACTGCTTTTGACCCTTCTATTAATATATACGAACTAAGTAAGGAAAAGGTGACACTTTTTAAATATTTTTTTGTTTTTTTCGTTTTTTCGCTAATTCTTAATTTTTTACTTTGCATCAATCCTTAAATATGTAGAAAGAAGCGGACAACTTTCCCTGTCATCCGCTTCTTTCACAGCCTGTATCACGCCTTATACTGTTCCACTATACAACTCTTCTTACAGAAGCATACTCCGAAAGATATGACACCGGCATATCCATCGTCAAGTATTCCCTCCTCGTACTTCTGGTCTCTTATTTGCGCAAAAGCCTCCTCTATGCCGTCCTCCATCTCATTGAACTTCTTCCTGACCTTGAGTTCAAACAGGATAGCCGGGTCTTTAGGTCTGTTCGGGTACAGGACTATATCCGTCCTTCCGTTCCCCTCTTCCCTGTTAGAGCGAACCGAATACCCGGGAGTACCATAGAGCATGCTTAAGAAAATCCCATGGTAGAAGGACTCGTCACTGTCAAAGTAACTGATGCACTGCTCCAATATAGAATTCACAAATTCACTTATCCCTTCCGCATCCCTTTCCAGTACTGCTTTATGGAGAATGCCGAAGTCAGCCTTCTTCTTTACTTCCATATCAAACCAGTCTGTTATCTGGTTCTCGTAGATGTTAAGGATTTCAAGATTTGGGATTTTCATTGTAAGGTATATCTGTGTCCCAACTTTTTTCTCAGAAATCTTTTTCAGATAACCTGTAAAAAACAGGAAGTTCCAAAGGTTTTCATCATTCTTTTCATTAGCCTTAAACGAAATATCCCCATAGGTTATATCCTCATGTATCTTCTTCTCTATAGTACCGCCCTTTACAAGCCTGTCCAGTTCATCCTTCATGTCATCGTCTGCATTGTATATAAGATCCTTTATAATCGAATTGGACGAGGTATTGCTCCAGTAAGGCCTAGGTAAACTATTATAATCAGCCACATGATCCTTTACATACTTTATAACGCTCCATGGATTATATACTTCAGCATCTCCAAAAAGATAACCGTCATACCAGTCTTTTACCTCTTCGACCTTATCCGAAAGATTGTAGTCCATCAGCATCTGTTCGGTTTCTTTTTGGGTAAATCCAAAGAACTCATTAAAGTTCTTTCCATTCACAGAACTTACTTCCAGATGATTAAGTCCTGTAAATATGCTCTCCCTGCTTATCCTCAAGCAACCGGTTATTACGGCAAACTCAAGGGAATCATTTGTCTTTAGCGCCGATTCAAAGAACGAGCGGATAAAACCTATCATCTTATCATAAAAGCCGGCAAAATAAGCATTTTCCAAAGGGACATCATATTCATCAATCAGTATAACCACATTTTTCCCATGGTGCTTCTTTAACAGTTCGGACAATTCGCCAAAGGCTTTGCTGAACACTGAAATATCATTTTCCATGCGCATCTGGTCTTCCGGTTTACAGAAATATGCATTCTGATCTGAACTGATCCACAGTTTGAGCTTATCCTTCTCCTTATCATTCAGTTCAGCCGAATCCAGCAGATATCTGTGCCTGTCAATCTCGTTCATTATGGAGCTTTTAAGCTGATAAAACGCGTTTTCAAAGGTCGGCTGTTTAGCAGATTTAAGAGTCAGGAACAAAACCGGATACTGACCAAGCCTGGAAAGTATGTCGTCCCCCGCTTCCATTATTTTCTTTCCTTCAAAATAATGCTTGTTGTCCACCATATTTCCTTTATAGTCATACTCCTTCTCAAAGAAGGTCTTTAACATAGTGAGCGCCAAGGTCTTTCCGAAACGGCGCGGACGGGTAAAGAGAGTTACTTTTCCACCCTTTTCTACAATATCCCTTATAAGCAGCGTCTTATCGACATAATACAGAGCCTGGTCAATAAATTCTTTATAAAACTCATATCCAATACCTATCTTTTTCATCTTTGACGCCCCCTTTCTGAACATCAGTCCCCAAAAATACGCCCCCTATTATCATTAGTATAGCAAAAAAACCTGTTGGTATCAACAGGTTTTTCTTAGGTGTCAAGCATTTTTAATCATTACCCGTTTTTTCAGCAGCCTGATCAACAATTACTTCCTTCAGCTCATCCCCATCATAGACCAGCTTCATGGTGAAGAAACCGTCATCCTTGAACATCTCGTCAAACATCCTCTTATCGCCTTCCCATATAGGAAGTGAATATACGTCCTTCTTAAGAACCCACTTCAGTTCGCCCTCATCACAGGCGTTCAGAGCCGGATCCTTCCTTACTGGACTATCCGCCGCATTTTCTAAATATTCAGTCCCTTTTCCTTCGTTATTTACAGCATCATCTGCAAGATTCACCACATTTCCTATGTAATCAGCCTCAAACAGATGAATATATTCATCCCCATACACAGGATTTATGAATGTAATGACCGCCCTCATCCTGAGGTTGCTGAGTTCATCTCTTTTGATACCCGTCTCTTCCTCTATTTCCCTTACAATACCATCCATCGGAGACTCACCCTTCTCCAGATGTCCTCCAATCCCCAAAAACTTACCTGTATTAAGGTCATTCCCGCCTTTATGGATAAAAAGAATCTCGTCCCCTCTTCTTATATAGCATTCCGTAGTAAGCACAAATTTTTCCATCTTTATATTACCTCCCTGATTGACCATTTATCGACACATTATTCAGTTCTTGTCAATCACAGGGACGGTTCTGTGATTGACTCTCACGATAGCGGTCTCTCTGCGTGAGCCGCGTTACGGTTCTTTATCTTTAAAGCGTTTATGGTCCTTGCGATTGAAAGCTGGGTCTTCATAAAGTCCATCCTCGCCTTCTTCTCATCCTCCTCGATGCGCGCCTCTTCTTCTTTTCGCCTCTGTGCTTCTTCCGCCCATTTTTCGGGTTCTGCAGCAGCATCACACAGGAGTCTGGCATCGTTCTTTGAGATGTCAAACATTCCCTTTGACACCATGCACTCTCTTTCTTCTCCTGACGGCAACCTGAACTTTACAAGTCCGTCACCGATTACCGCAGTCATAGCCGGATGATGCGCCATGATGCCTATCATACCGTCGCTAATCGGAAGGATGAGTGATATGCAGTCACCCTTATAGAACGGACGCTCCGGTGATAATATTTCCAAATGAAACGCTTCCGCCATATCCGGCCTCCTTATACTATATATTTTTCACCTCATCCGGTCGCTTTGCGACCACCTTCCCCTCAAGGGGAAGGCTTTTCCTTATATGGATTCTCCTTGAGGAAAAAGCTATTCCTTCATAAGGCTTCCCCCTGGGGGGGGAAGCTGTCGGCGAAGCCGACTGATGAGGGGGCTATGCCTCCTGAGTCTTCATCTCCGACGCCTTGCGTTTCACATCATCAATAGTACCCACATTGAAGAATGCCGTTTCCGGATACTCATCCATTTCCCCATCAAGGATTGCCTTAAATCCCCTTAAGGTTTCCTCTAACGGAACATATACTCCCGTAACACCCGTGAACTTTTCGGCAACACTGAAGGGCTGTGACAAGAAACGCTGTATCTTTCTAGCCCTATATACTATCAGCTTATCCTCATCGCCCAATTCATCCATTCCGAGGATTGCGATAATATCCTGAAGCTCTTTATAATGCTGAAGAGTTTCCTGAGTACGGCGGGCAATGTCATAATGCTCCTCACCCACGGTTTCGGGCTCTAATATTCTAGAAGATGATTCCAGCGGATCAACCGCGGGATAAATACCCATCTCGGCAACCTTTCTGCTCAGTACCGTGGTCGCATCAAGATGTGCAAAGGTCGTAGCGGGCGCAGGGTCCGTAAGGTCATCTGCGGGTACATAAACAGCCTGTACGGAAGTAACCGAACCGTTTACGGTAGAAGCTATCCTCTCCTCAAGTTCTCCGAGCTCGTTGGCAAGCGTGGGCTGGTAACCAACCGCCGAAGGCATACGTCCGAGCAAGGTTGAAACCTCGCTGCCGGCCTGTATGAAACGGAAAATATTATCGATAAACAGCAGGACCTCTTTATGAGTTACATCCCTGAAATGTTCAGCCATCCTGAGCCCTGTGAGTGCAACCCTCATACGAACTCCGGGTGCCTCGTTCATCTGTCCGAATACAAGTGCAGTTTTTTCTATAACACCGCTCTCCTGCATCTCGGTCCAAAGATCGTTACCTTCACGGCTTCGTTCACCTACTCCGGTAAATACCGAATATCCGCCGTGTTCTGTAGCGATATTGTGGATAAGCTCCTGTATGAGAACGGTCTTTCCAACTCCGGCTCCGCCGAAGAGGCCAATCTTTCCGCCCTTCGCATACGGTGCCAGCAGATCTATAACCTTGATGCCGGTTTCAAGCATCTCTTCGGTATTCTTTCTTAAAGCATAATCGGGTGCGGGCTGATAAATGCTCGCCCTTTCCTTGTCCTCAGGGATAGGGTCCTTTCCGTCAATTGTGTTTCCAAGTGCATCAAAAAGCCTTCCGAGAACGCATTCCCCAACCGGAACCGATACAGGTGCTCCCGTTGCAATACATTTCATTCCTCTGTGAAGTCCCTCAGAAGGTCCCAGCATAATGCAGCGTACCATTCCTCCGCTTATGTGCTGTGCAACCTCCATGTTTCTTCTGCCGTCAGCCATTTTAACATAGAGTTCATCTCTCAGCTTCGGCAGCTCACCTCTTGCAAACTGCACATCCACTACAGGACCGTTAACGCCTTCGATGGTACCCGTTATCACTTTTTTCTCATTATCTGACTCTTTTATTGCTTCTTTATTCTCGGACATAATTCCTCCTGGTGACAATGGGGACGGTTCTTTTTGTCACCTTTTTACATTTTCTTCTTCCTCAAAGCTTTGCCGCCCGATGCCAGCTCCGTCATTTCTCTGGTAATTGCAGCCTGACGGATTCCGTTGTATTCAAGCTTCAATCGCTTTAAAATATCCTCCGCATTGTCTCCTGCAGTCTTCATAGCTGACATCCTGGCATCCTGTTCGCTGCAATAGCTGTCAACCAGTGCGCTGTAAATAAATCCGGTCAACAGACTCGGTACTATTCCGTCCAACACCGTCATCGGATCCGGATAATATTCCTTTCCGAAAGGCAGTTCAAACTCATTGGAATCATAGAATTCACTCTTGTCAAGCGGAAGGAGGCATCTCGTCTTACATTCCTCCGGCTTTCCCGCCATATAGTGGGTATAGATTATATCAATCTCATCCACGATATCGTTGTCATAATATCTTAAAAGCTCGTTTGTTATCTGCTTGGCTTTCCAAATGGTGGGAAAGGAAGCAGAATATCTAAACTCTTCAGCTTTTTTATACTTTTTATTAAGGAAATAATTCCAGCCGTACTCCCCGATGTTAAAAAGGATCATATCCTCATGCTGCTTTAAGAGCTCCTCAGCCTTCTTAATGGCCACATGATTGTAGCTACCCGAAAGCCCCTTGTCCGAAGTAATAAGGAGCAAGGCCCGCCCCACAATTCCTTCAGGATCTTGGTTTTTAAAATACCTGTCGGTAGTCTCCGGCATATAGTGAAGCAGTTCACCGATTTCCTCACGCACCGCTATAAAAAACGGAGTTGTCTTCTCTATCTCGCGTCTGGCCTTCCTCATTTTGACGGAGGATATCATATACATTGCATCCGTTACTTTTTTCGTTTCAGAAATACTGTTTATCCTGGTCTTTATTTCAGCAGCACCCGACATGATGTCCTCCTTTCTATAATACTTTAAAGTCTATGTTATATTGAATTATATCGTTGTTTACAAACTAAACTACGACGTGTTGCGAAGGATCTATCCTTTCACTTAGAAGCAGCTGCATTTTTTTCTTTGAAAAATGTCTTTGCAGCCTTAATCACCTTTTTCTGCAATCCGTCCGAATAAACCTTCTTATGTTCGATGCTCAGGCACAGGGTTGCATTTTCCTTCGCAAACCAATCAAGCAGTTCTCTGGCAATCTTGGAGATTTCTTTTGCCGGAACATCAAGGAACAGCTTCTCCCTTGCACACATAAGAAGAATAACCTGCTCATGCAGCGTCAGCGGTGACTGGTTAGGCTGCTTAAGCAACTGCATAAGGCCCGCACCGTACTTCAACTGCAAAACCGTCTGATCGTCAAGATCGCTTCCGAACTGTGAGAACACCTGCATCTCACGGTATTGTGCAAGATCCAATCTCAGGGTTCCGACAGATTTCTTCATTACATTTGTCTGAGCTGCAGAACCCACACGGGATACCGAAAGACCTACGTTAACTGCGGGACGCTGACCCGAATAGAACAACTCATTATCAAGGAATATCTGTCCGTCGGTAATGGAAATAATGTTTGTAGGTATATAAGCCGAAACATCACCGGCCTGGGTTTCTACTATAGGAAGCGCAGTCATGCTGCCGCCGCCCTGTTCGTCTGAAAGCTGTGCAGAGCGCTCGAGCAGTCTTGAATGCAGGTAAAATACATCGCCCGGATATGCCTCACGTCCGGGAGCTCTTTCAAGCAGGAGGCTTATCGTTCTGTATGCCACCGCATGCTTTGAAAGATCGTCATATATTATAAGCGTATCCCTTCCGTGATACATAAAATACTCTGCAACCGCGCATCCTGCATAGGGGGCTATATATTGGAGCGAAGCCGAATCGCTTGCGGGTGACGAAACTATAACGGTATAGTCCATTGCACCGTTTTTCTTTAAGGTATTTACCACCTTTGCCACTGAGCTCGCCTTCTGGCTTATGGCTACATAGACGCAGACCACATCCTTACCCTTCTGGTTAAGGATTGTATCCACAGCCACCGATGTCTTTCCTGTCTGACGGTCACCGATGATAAGCTCACGCTGTCCGCGGCCTATCGGGAACATAGAATCAATGGCAAGTATGCCGGTCTCTAAAGGAGAACATACCGATTTTCTGTCAATGATGCCGGGAGCCGGTCTTTCTATCGGATAATACTTCTTGGCACCAATATCCGGACCGCCGTCTATGGGCTTTCCCAAAGGATCGATCATTCTTCCGAGAATCTTATTACTGATGGGGATACCTGCAGTACGTCCTGTACGCACAACCCTCTGCCCTTCGGTGATCTCAGAGGCGTCTCCGAACAATACTACACCGGTAGTGCCATTAGTCCTTATATCCTGGACCATGCCCTTTACACCGCTTTCAAACAGTACTATCTCGCCGTATTCCACTTCCTTCAGGCCTACAATGACCGCAATGCCGTCGCCTACAGTCAGTACCTCACCAACCTGCTGAAATCCGAGATTCAGCTTGAAATCCTTTATATCATCCTTTATAAGTGAAATGATATTGTTGATCTTCTTCTCTTTGGGAAGCTTCTGAATTGAACGTCTGAGCTGTCTTATTCTGCCGAGTGTGGTCCAGTCATAATTGTCGTCTCCGACGAAGATATTGAAGCCATCGGCGGCGCTCGGGTCGTTCTTTATTACTATCTCAACAGAGCTTGCACCATACTTAGCCTGCATAATATCGGCTATGGCCTTTTGCTGAACCTCATCAGGCGGAACCACGCATCGGATTTCTACCTTTAAGGGCTGATCTTCTTCAGGCTGATCTGTACCGTCCGGAATATCCGTATTGCCGGATTGTGCCTTTTCGCTTTCATTATCCGCTGCGTTGCCGGTCTTGCCTGCCAGTTCATTCTTTTTGGCCTGCTCAGCTTCTTCAGCCAATTTTAGTAAATTTTCAAAGTTTTCTTCCATTATTGCGCATCCTTTACCATACTCTTAATAAACTCATCGTAAAGCTCATGCGTCCTGTCAGGAGTCGCATTGGTCTCCAGCAGCTTCTGAGTCGCTTCAACCACCAGTTCACCGATTTCAGTCTGAGCAGAATCAAGGATATGATCCTTACGATCCTCTGCCTGTGCTTCTGCCTCAGAAATAATGGCTGCAGCCTTCTCCTGTGCATTATTGAGATATTCCTTAGCTGCCGCAGCAGTCTCATTTTTGGCATTAAGCCTCATTTCTTCTATTTCAGCATCAACCGAAGAAAGACGCTTCTCATATTCTGCCTTAAGGCTTTCATTTGTCTCGAGACCCTTGGCAATTTCTTTTTCTTTATCTTCAAAATACTTCTTTCGCTCTGCCATGAACTTCTTGACCGGCTTAAAAAGCAAAAGCGTAAGTCCGCCGGCAAGTATCACAAAGTTCAGCATATGCAGAAGTATCTGCATAAAATTAATATTTAGCGGCATAATGTTCTCCTCTGTTATATGACAAAAACCAAGATCAATGCTCTAACATAGCATTGACGTATAGGGCAATCGCCATATTACAAAACAAATATGATCAGAATTGCGATAACCAATGCATAAATGATAGCAGTCTCTATAAATACCATACCGAGCATCATGGTAGAATTGATCTTACCTGCTATTTCAGGCTGACGAGCCATGGATTCGGTACTCTTTGCAACTGCAATACCCATACCGATGGCACCTGCTGCTGCCGCAAGTCCTACAACAATACCTGCTGCCATAGCCTTATCTCCGGTGCTGTCAGCCTCAACTGCTTCGGCTGCGCTCTCTTCGGCTGCAGAAACGCTCACATTACCGCTTATAGCTAAAACACATGTAAATACAAGAATAAATGCCATAACGCTCATTAAAATAGTTAATCTGTTCTTTTTCATCTTTTATTTCCACCTTTTTTGTTATTTTTTGGCTTCCCCTCATATGGGAATATATTGCAATACGAAGTGTTGCGATGCCCCTCTGGCGAAGAGCTTTCACCCGTAGGATGTCTGTTGAGGTGTCTTAAGCCTCTTTAAGTATGTTTCTTCCTTGGCTCTACAGCTTCACCGTAGAAGGTTGAAGCCAATGTTGCCAAAACGTAAGTCTGTATCAGTGCATGCAGTGCTGTAAACAATACACCGACCAGAACCGGCAGTACAAAGCTCAAGAATACATAATGATAAACCAGGTCTGTGACCAGAAGTCCGCTCAGCAATGCACCGAACAATCGGAAGCTCATTGATATCGGAAGTGAGAAGTCTTTAAGTACCTTCAACCCTCCGATCAATCCGTTGCAAATGATTCCCGACGATAGAATAACCGCATATGTCAGGAAGCCCATTGCAATCGCGGCATTTATATCCGCTATGGGAGCCGGAAGCGCTATCGAATGCCCCTCCGTCGTTATCCACTGTACACCGAGAAGTTCAAACAGCGTACTAAAGAATATGTAAACTCCCGCACTAAAAATATAAGCCGATATAAATCCGGTCTTATGCGGACTGTTGGCATGCGCCATATCATCAAAAAACTCTACCAGCTTTTCTATCACTATCTGGAACTTACCCGGAATGTATTTAAACTTCGGTATAGCAAATATCCTTATCAGCAGAGCGGCTAACAGCAATACTGCAGTCACCACATACGCCGATATAAGTGCCGGATTTACATCAATGATTCCAAATAGGCTTATTTTATTTTTGTCATGAAGAACTCCGTCCTTCATAGCTTCCTTTATACTCTCAGTCTCCGCCGGTGGCTCCTTTAAAGCAATGATCAGCCCCAGCAGAAGGAATATCAGGATAAGCCAGACGACAATAAAGATCATCCGTCGTTTTGATATTTTCTTCATTCCTTCGCCTTCTTTTGTAAAAGTTTTATCTTTTTCAGTATGTCATATTTCACACCAAAAAGGGCAGGTATAAAAACCTGCCGAATATTATACACCAATTCGTTAAAAAATACCACAAAAATTTTATTCGAACATTTATTATATTCGAAAAATACAAAATAAAACATTCGAATTTTATAAAATAGAAGAAGCAGGGTGTCCCCTGCTTCTATCATTAAAGCACGCATCCTTTTTGTAATATAACATTTGCATACTGGCTGGTTTCCGAAGTAGCTATAACACAGTATGCCTTCTTAGATTCCTCATAGAATGCAAAACGCTCCAGCTTTTGGATAACAGAGGTTCCACGAGGTTCTGCCTTCTCTATCATACTCTCATAAGTCTTCCAGATTGATACATCCGCATTATCCCCGGGTACTCTCTCCATCAGGCTCACAGGCTTTTCGATATACTGGTCAAGAGGGAAAACTGTCAGTATCGCCTCCAATATTTCCGGCACTCCATGTCCGTCCATTCTAAGCACTATCCCATTTTTTCCCATTGTCTCGGCCGGGAAATTACCGTCTGCAATAACAATTGTGTCACTGTGCCCCATTTCGCACAATATCTTTAAAAGCTCCGGTGACAGCATTGGTGAAATACCTTTTAACATATAGTTGGTCTCCTTCTCGGTGTTTTTGTCGTTCAAAAATTCATATCATAACATATTATTGATTTCGGGTAATGGCTGCAACCCTTCAAACCCATAAAACTTCTCAGCGTTTCCGCCTAAGAACAGCCTTTTTTCTTCATCAGTCATCTTGGGCGAATCCAGTATAAACCTTACCGCACTCTTATATGTGATATCCGTCATAGTCCTTGGATAGTCACTGCCCCACATAAGCTTTTCCATGCCACAGATATCCCTTGCCTCCAGAATTGCATCTATCGCCGACGGATAAGGATAAAACTCCTTGTGGAAGAGCCATGTAAGACCGCCGCTCTCAATATAAACATTCTTATTCTTTGCAAGTTCTATCTGCTTCTGCCAGCCGGAAGTGGTCACCATTCCGAAATGTCCTATGGCTACTTTTAAATCGGGGCACTCATCTATCACTTTTTGCAGGCTCTCAACCTGTTCATCCCCGTCTGCCATATCGATTGAAATATATTTTCCTGCCGCTTCTGCTTGCTTAAAGATCCCCAAATGAGCTGTCAGATCCTTGTTCTTCAGTCTGCAGGCACAGATTTTTATTCCGTCAAAAGCGTCAATGGCGACTGAACTCTTTGCCGGCTGTGCAGGCTGCAGCTTAGCTCTGTCCTCAATGTACCCCTCATCCTCATAAAGTGAAGTTATCCGGAACCTATCGGGATACTTTTCCTTTACCTTCAGCAGATACTCATCCTGATTTCCGTCCAGATATTCCTGAGTTACAGCACAGGCATTAACCCCGGCATAGTCCATATTGGCTATCAGACGTTCAGCTGTGTTCCTGTTGTCTTCCATATACGGCGGCATCATCTGATGGATCCCGCCCAGAAATGAGCTTTTTCCATTACCGATACCCGTAACCGGTAAATTAGCCACACAGCCGTCCTGTTTCTCCCACAAATGAACATGGGCGTCTATTATTATATACGACATATTATATCCTCAATATTTCTGACCAACTCTTCGTAAGCTTTCAGCATACTGCCATTCTCAGCCTCAATAAAATCCGTATTGCCCTCTTTGGCAGCAAATTCCAGATTCTTAGCTCGTTCAGAGAAATCCAGGGCACCTATGGTCTTAGACGTGCTCTTAAGAGCATGGACCCTTACCTCATAATTCTTCCAATCCTTTTGCTCCATGCATTTTAAAAGAACATTCTTAGTATCTTCGAAAGAAGAGGTATAATCCCTGACTATTTCCAGATAAAAATCCGGATCGTCGGCAGCATACCTAATTCCTTCATTTACATTCAGACCTGCTTTTTCCAGGTCCCGGATAGTCCCATTTTCAGATACATCCATGTCTAAACCCTCCTTTTGGCCCTCTGTTTCCTTGATTTTTTCAGCAGGAAGCCATTTTCTTATAATTGTTGAAAGTGCAAACCCATCGATCGGTTTTGTCAGATAATCTGAAAAGCCGTTGCTGATATACATCTCTCTTGCACCCGATATCGCATTTGCGGTCAGTGCAATATACGGAATATCTCTGACCCTGTCAGGGTAATCCTCTTTAAGCTTTTTGAGAGTGGCTATACCATCCATCTCGGGCATCTGATGGTCAAGGAAAACAATATCGTAATCGTTCCCGGCAATCATATTTATTGCCTCAAAGCCGCTGTTTGCAGTATCTATCCTCATCAGAGAATGCTTCAGAAGTCCCTTAAAAACAAGCAGGTTCATGGGGACGTCGTCAACTACGAGTACATGCGCATCCGGAGCAGTAAAATCCTCTTGGAAAACATCCACTTCATCCTTAATATCCTCTAAAGACAGGTCTATTTCACCAACGGGAGAAGGATCCGTCACCTTCTGTTCAAGAACGAAGCTAAATACCGAACCTTCACCTATAACGCTTTCAACCTCCAGCTTGCTGTTCATCAGCTTAAGGCATTTTACCGTAATGGGAAGACCCAGTCCCGTACCTTCTATGGTATGCGTTTTTTCTTCAACCCTGGTGAACTCAGAAAAGAGCTTCTCGATATTATCCTTAGGGATACCCATACCGGTATCCTTTACCGCAAAATACACCTTTGCAGCATCACCCTTTAATTCTTCGAGTCTTACCTGTAGCCGGACCTCACCTGTTTTCGTATATTTAACCGCATTAGTAAGAAGGTTTGTAAGTATCTGGTCGAGTCTTACTACATCGCCGAACAGTTTTTTCGGGAGTTTGCTGTCAATATCAATCTTAAAATCCAGATTCTTCTCATCAGCACGAGGCTTGATCATTCTTAACAGCTCAGAAACAACTGCTGCCGTATCATATTCGGCATTGACCAGCTCCATTTTACCTGCTTCAACCTTAGAAAGATCCAAAATGTCATTCACCAGTGAAAGTAATGTCTGCCCGCTCTTTTTAACGTTTGAAGCATAGGAATATACGTCTTTTTCATCGGTCTCACGAAGGATCATTTCATTAAAACCGAGGATGGAATTAATGGGAGTTCTTATTTCGTGCGACATGTTTGCCAGGAATTCACTTTTAACCCTGTTGGCCGATTGTGCTTCCTGCTTAGCCTTTTCCAGTTCGTTAAGTGTATTAATAAGCTTACGGTAATCGGGTGTTTCAAGTGAAAACATTACCATAAGAAGCGCTACCGGGATAACTCCGAAGGTAAGATAGAGCTCTGTCAGGAAAACAAGCTGGATAGTCATAGCCACAAATACAACTATTACGAATATCATGCTTGAAATCCACTGTCTCTTTGAAAAGCATCTCCGATAAATAATAATGAACAGCAGTGACGCGATCATGAATATGGCGGGAGCAATGTAGCCCACGACATAAAGGCTTCCGTGATGATATACGCCTTCCGCGTCAAAGGTAAACTGCAGACCCGTAATTGGATTGAGCAGTGCAAAAGCAAAGAAAAGAACTATAATTGTCCATCTGAAAATCTCATATGCTCTGCTTTTGATAACCTCCGCGATATAGCTTACTACATATCTCTCAAATGCAAGTGATGTAATAAATCCGCAGATAAAATACCCCGAAGTAAGAATATGGTTTATGATATTCCATTCGGGACTTTCTATAGAAATAGTAATGGCAGAAGCCATGTCGAGAATCTGAGAAGCCAGGATTCCATATACCATTTTGATAAATGCTTTGTCACTTCTGGTCCTTACCACATAATTCATTCTGAAATTATAGGCAATGACCATCGTCACTATGCTTCCCAAAATCTCAAAGTCTATGTTATATTTCATTAACCCTTCTCCGTTTTGAAGCATCGGTCATTTTAATTCAGTTTTCCCGATGGTCCAACATTACAATGTAACCCCATCCTTGAATATCGCAATCTCACGATATCCGTTTCTCTCGTTGCAGGTTTCTTCACCTTCTATGACTCTCACAATAAAATCTATCAGATTCTCTGCTAAATCTTTTCCTTCTATCATCGGACCTGCGTTGAAATCTATCCAGTTCTTCTTTCTTTCTGCAAGACCGGAATTTGTTGCGATTTTTACCGTAGGCACAGGGGCGCCGAGAGGTGTGCCTCTTCCGGTAGAAAACAGGATCATATGGCATCCCGCTGCCGTCAGATTCGTTACAGCCACCATATCATTTCCCGGACCGTTTAATAGATTTAATCCGTTTTCGGTTACGGTATCTCCATAGTTTAGGACGTCAACAACCTGAGCCCTTCCGCCCTTTTGAGTACATCCGAGAGATTTTTCCTCCAATGTGGTTATGCCGCCCGCCTTATTTCCGGGTGAGGGATTCTCGTAAATCTCCTGACCGTGCTTAGTAAAATAGTCTTTAAAATCATTTATCAGTGCAACTGTTTTATTGAAGGTAGCTTCGTCCTTACATCTGTCCATAAGGATTGTTTCCGCACCGAACATTTCGGGAACCTCGGTCAGCACCGTACTTCCTCCCTCTGAAATAAGATAGTCAGAAAAACGTCCTATCAGAGGATTTGCCGTAAGCCCCGAGAAGCCGTCGGAACCACCGCACTTTAGACCCACTTTAAGCTTCGAGATAGGGACTTCCACTCTTTCGTCCTTTGAAGCCTGTTCTTGCAGGTCTTTAACAATTCTCACGCCTTCTTCAATCTCATCCTCGCAGTCCTGAGCATTAAGGAAGCGTACTCTGTTCAAGTCCAACCCATCAATGATATTGGCTACCTTCTTTTTTGAATTCTCCGAATCATTTTCGTTTTTAATATTACATTCTTTCTCTAAGCCCAATACTCTCTTAAACACTGTTAAATTGTTATTTTCACAACCAAGTCCAAGCACCAGAACACCGCCGGCATTCGGATGTTTTATAAGGCCTCGGAGTATCTTTTGTGTCAGTTCATGATCACCACCAAGCTGCGAGCACCCATAAGGGTGAGGAAAGAACAGAGCTCCCGTTCTTTTAGCAATAGCCTCGGCAACCTTATTCACACATCCCACAGTGTTAACTATCCATATGTCATTACGGATACCGATATTTCCATCAGCTCTTAGATAAGCCTTAATCGTCCTCCCCTTTGGTTCGGACATCGGAAATTCTTTATGATTATATGTATATTCCAGTTTTTCATGCAGATTCGTTTTCAGATTGTGAGTATGTACATGCTCTCCCGCCTTGATATCGCAGGTTGCATGTCCTATAGGGAAGCCGTATTTGATTATATTGTCTCCCTCAGCTATATCCGTGAGAGCAACCTTGTGCCCCGTACTCACATCCACAGCCACATTATCTGAAGGGTGGATGACTATATGCTTTGTCTTTTTTTCGTCTGTCATCTCTAGTTTTTCTACTTTCTATTTTTCTTCACAGAATACCCGAATTTGCCAAGCTTCTTTCCCAAAGTAAAGTACTCGCCGTGCGAGTATGCAATAAGCTTAGTGGCCTCTAAGTCGAACCTTCCGTTTTCATCCATATAACTTTCATCAACGGTCACGCCAACCACTTCGGCAATGAACATGTCATGTGAACCAAGCCTCAGGATATCCTTGACCTTGCAATATATATTTACCGGGCTTTCATTTATAGCGGGAGTGCTCATAAAATCCGACTCATAACATGAAAGCTTCATTTCCTTGAATTTATCAAAGTCCTTTCCGGATCTTACTCCGCACCAGTCACAGGCCCTTGTCAGATCCTCTGTAACTAGGTTTACAACAAACTCCCCGCTCTTCTCAATTAAATCATGAGAGTATCTCTCAGGCCGTACCGATATTGATAACATCACCGGATCCGAGCACACGGTTCCCGCCCATGCAAGCGTTATAATATTCGGTTTTGCCCCCTGTTCCTTTCCTTTACAGCTCACCATTACTGCAGGTACCGGATACAGCATATTTCCCGGCTTCCAGTTTTGTTTTGACATAAATAAAATTCCTCAAATATTGTAGGCTTATTTCTCAACCTGTTTTTTCCAGGTTTTTACTGTCTGTTCCTTTAGGAAATCGATCAGCACATCCAATTTCTGATTCTCATCCCAGGCTTCCAGACCCTTGTAGTATTCTTTCCGATCCTCTTCATGAATAATTATGGGCGGATGCCCCAGATACAAGAGCAGATAATTCATCACCATACGCCCAGTCCTACCGTTGCCGTCAGCAAAAGGATGAATGTTTTCAAATTTCGCATGAAAGTACGCAGCTACAGTTATAGCTTTATCTTCCGGCAATTCACGAAATTCTTCTATAAGTTCGGACATCTCTTCAGGAGTATCCTCAGCAGATGCTCCTATTTCGTTTCTTCCTGTGATATAGTCGTGCCGCTTATATTCCCCCGGACGCTCCCCCAACTGCCATCTTCTGGTGTCATATGTATTCTGGGTTAGCTTATACTGAAATTCTTTTATCAGCTTTTCGTCAATCTCCCTGTGACTGCCAAATGATGTAAGCATCAGTTCGTATGCATCCTTTAAATTACGGATTTCAAACAACGTACGCAGATCTCCGGTATATGACGTTACTCCGTCATGATCAAATATTTCTCGGGTATCATTGTATGTAATGTTATCATTTTCTATCTTACCGGAATGATACGCCAATAAGATACCATGTCCGTTCATTGCCTCCGCTAACTCAGCATCAGTCTTAATATTCCGTTTTTTCCACCACTCTACCGTTTTGTCATAATCAGTCATTTTGTTTTTCTCCCAAACTACTCATGTGATGGTTCTGTGATAAAGTTCTCAATTATCAGATTATTGCCTCGATAGTCTTCCCGACTCCGTTCTTCTGTATAGAATCATAGTACTTCTCAACTTCGTCCTTCATAAACGACAGATCCTGGCCCCAGTACTGATCTTTTTTCAATATATCCTCAACCGATGCGGTTTTCATAAATGCCATAATATCTTCACCGTCATTTGTTTCATCGGTCCTATAGAATGCAATAAGAGCTGCCAGTGAGAATGTCAAACATTTAGGCAGATATCCTCTCTGCTCCTTATATTCCAAAATTGTAGGAAGAACTCTTGCCTTAAACTTGCTTACCGAATTAAGTGCAATGCTCAGTAACTGGTGCTTTACAAAAGGATTGGAGAATCTCTCAAGTACTGCCTTACCGAACGGGATATCCTCTTCTTCATGTCCGAGAGTAGGAATGATCTCTTCGAAAATGGCCTTGTTCAGATACTTGTTTATCAGCGGATCGTCCAAGCATTCCTTGACAGTTGAAAGACCGTAAAGGCGTGCTGCCAGAACCATTGAAGTATGACCGCCGTTAAGGATTCTTACCTTTCTCTTCTTATAAGGCTTTACATTATCTGTCCAGATGACATTTATACCGGCTTTCTGAAGAGGAAACTCATCCTCAAAATGCCCCTCTATTACCCAGAGATGGAATATCTCCGCGGTATTCATGAGCTTATCCTCTTCTCCAAGCCTCTCAGTCAGAGCTTCCACTTCATCTCTCGGGTATCCGGTACAGATCCTGTCAACCAAGGTATTGCAGAAGTAGTTCTCGTTCTTTATCCAGTTTTTAAATTCATCCGACAGATTCCAAAGGTCTGCGTATTTCAGAACACAGTTCAGTAATTCCTTTCCGTTGTTGTCAATAAGTTCGCAGGAAAGAATTATAAATCCGGGAAGGTTAGCCTTAAATCTTTCATAAAGAAGTACTGTCAATTTTGCGGGAAATGACTTTGGAGGAGCGTCGGTAATAGCCTCCGTTCCAAGATACTCAATGCCTGCCTCGGTAGTATTCGAAATAATAACCCTCATATCAGGATTATGTGCCAGTTTCAGATATTCATCAAAATCGGTATAAGGATCCACGCCCCTCGAAATAGATGTAACCTTTATGCACTCATCAACAACGTTTCCGTTGTCGATCCCGCGCAGGAACTGGTGATAAACACCTTTCTGCTCATTTATAACAGGAATAAGTCCCTTTGCAATAGGCTGTACCACTACAACCTTCCCGCCAAAAAGCCCCTGCTCATTCATTTTATTGATAAAAACATCCACAAAGCTTCTTAAGAAGCCTCCCTCACCAAACTGTATGACTTTCTCTTTCATTTTCTCCTCCTTTTTATAGATTCTTCGCAAAACATCGTAGTTTGCTTTGCAAACTGCGATGTTGCTCAGAATGACATAGTTATGATTCAATGTTAAAATTCAATAAGAACCTTGGCTAAGCTTCCATCATTCTCAGCCAGTGCCTTAAATGCATCTGCTGCATCATCCACAGGATAAACAGCACTAACCATGTCAAGAACATTTACCTTACCCGAAGCGATCAGATCGATAACCGCCTGGAAATCTCTCGCATAAGAGTTCCTGCTGCCAAATACGTTAAGTTCCTTCTTAAGCAGGATTGAATGTAAGAATGTTGTTTCCTTCTTTCCGTTTCCGATAAGGATGATATTTGCCGCAAAAGCAGCACAATCAATACAGTTAAGGAATGTAACAGACTGACCGCAAGCCTCAACACAGACATCAAAGCCATTACCATTTGTAATCTTCATTGCTTCTTCTTTGATATCGGTCTTCTTAGAATTTATAACCCCTGCCGCTCCGAAATGCAGAGCCTTCTCAAGTCTTCCATCAAGCACATCTGCCACATACACCTCAGCTCCCTGAGCCTTTGCAGCGATAAGTGCAAATAAACCGATAGGACCTGCGCCGACTACCAGCACCTTATCACCCTCGTTAACCTTAGCTCTGTGAAGTGCATGGTAACTGATGGTAAACGGCTCAACCAAAGCCAATTCCTTAGCCGATAAACCTTTGCCGTCGTAAATTCTTTCCACAGGCATAACTATATATTCCCTAAAGCTTCCATCCCTCTGTACGCCCATGGTCTGGTTATCGGTACAGCAGTTAACAAAGCCTCGCTCACATGAATAGCACTTTCCACAGTTAAAATACGGATTGGCAGTGATAATATCTCCTGCCTTAAGTCCTTTATCATTCTCAGGGATAGATACTATCTCGGCACTGAATTCATGTCCGGGGATCCTGGGATATGTGGTAAAGGGCTGATTGCCTGTGTAGCTTGCCACATCCGCACCGCAGATACCGCAATATAAAACCTTGAGTAATGCTTCGCCTTCCTTCGGTACAGGCTTCTCCGTATCCGTAAGTCCGATTTTAAATGGTTCTTCAATAAGTACTGTTTTCATTCTTGTAATATCTCCTATATTAATTATTTAAATCTGTACATACTTTGGATTCCAGATAACCGCAGTCTTCATCGGTGCACTCTTGCTGTATATCTTGTTCTTGTATGCTCCGATAGGATCTGCTGCAAACTCATCCCTGTCTATCAGCTCAACTATCTCGTTGTATCGGCTCTTCGCCAGAAGCTCAATAGCTTTCTCCATATGATCCTGACGGAAATTAATGGAGCCCATGATCAGATGGTTTTCAAATCCGAAAGGCATTGTATCAAAAGTAATCTTCGGCCCTAGTGAAAAGCTGTTATAAACGCCGTTGCAGCCAAGTACCTTGTGTTCAAATGCTATGCGGTGTTCCACATTTACTCCGCTCACGCCGATAAACAAAGTCGCTCTGCCACCCATCTTTTCGATGATGGCCTTTGCCAATTCTTCTTCAGATTCAAAATTGTTTTGCAGATACTCCACGCTTCCGCTATAATCTATTTTCGATCCGCACAACTTATCCTCCGATTCCGGAGTGCAATCAGAGAAACTTCGTTTTGCCTGCTCTAATGCGAACTTTACCTTTGGCGAATCCTCAGAACTTCTTGCAACAAACAATACCTTTGCATTCTTGTGATTCCTGCATATCAGATCCCCGATAAACATACCGGTGGTACCGAGCCCGAATATCACGGTTCTGTCAAATACTTCTTCCTTTGCTTTTTCTCTCGCGGTCTGCTCATCACACTTATATTTTCTCATAGCCACGCGGAAGTTATGGGCACTGCCCAAATCCTCCATGCGCTCTAATTGGAAAAGCATGCAGGAATAAGGATCCGGGAAAACCATCTTCTTTGCAAACTCCAGATCAAGTTTTCCATCCTTTACATATCCGTCGGGAATCTTTAAGAGCATATCAGGGTGGAAATACTGCTTATCGGCAAAAAGCCCATCCGCCTTGTCACATCCGTACTCAAAATACGTTTCATCCTCTGCGTACCTTGTGGGATCCCAGCTGTCACCGCCACGGATAAGGACTATGGCAAAACGGTTTTCAGACGGTACCCAGACGATACCCTCATGACCGTTTATCAATCTGTTCTTTCCTTCCGGGAACTTAGCAGTGAGTCTTCCTTCACTTCCCATATGCATAAGTTCGTTATCGGTGCCGCAGAAGCCTACCATAACGGGCTCACAGAGGATGCCTTCCTTCAGCTCCTCGCCGCGCAGCCTCTGCCGCTTCACGTTCTCGATCTCAACATCACCATATACCAGAGGCTTTTCCGCATCGTTTTGAAAATATGTACCCTTGACTATCATGTATTAACCTCACTCAAAATCTCTATTTGATTAATAAAATCCCAAAATCTCCTATATAAATTATACCACCAAACGCCTAAAAAATCTACCTAATTTTTTCTTTACATACTCGTATTTTCGATTAATCCGATATCAAATGAATTTCGAGGTTCAAAAATGAGCGAAATAAAAAAAGAGCGAAGTAAAAACCTTGAAACCCAAGATTCTTCGCTCCGCTCAGAATGACACTTTTTATCTATTACATATAGAATCTGTCACAATTTATTATCAGTCGATCTTAGGCAATTTAGCTACAGATGCAGCAATCTCCTCATCGCTAGGGATGTAATCGCTCATCTCGCCGTCATTGTACTTCTGGTAAGCAACCAAGTCAAAGTAACCTGTTCCTGTAAGCCCGAATACGATGGTCTTTTCCTCGCCGGTCTCCTTGCACTTTAATGCCTCGTCGATAGCTACGCGGATAGCATGTGAGCTCTCGGGAGCGGGAAGAATACCTTCGATACGGGCAAACATCTCAGCTGCTTCAAATACAGAGGTCTGTTCTACACTTGTAGCCTCCATGAATCCATCATGATAAAGCTGTGAAAGTGTGGTACTCATGCCGTGGAATCTAAGTCCGCCTGCATGGTTAGCTGAAGGAATGAAGCTGCTGCCAAGTGTGTACATCTTAGCTAAAGGACAGATCATACCTGTATCGCAGAAGTCATATGCAAATGTACCGCGTGTAAAGCTAGGACATGAAGCAGGCTCTACAGCGATGATCCTGTAATCAGCCTCGCCTCTCAGCTTCTCGCCCATGAAAGGAGCGATAAGTCCGCCAAGGTTTGATCCGCCGCCTGCACAGCCGATTATGATATCAGGCTTGATGCCGTACTTGTCAAGAGCTGTCTTGGTCTCAAGACCGATAACTGACTGATGAAGAAGTACCTGGTTAAGAACCGAACCTAATACATATCTGTATCCGGGATTCTTTGTAGCAACTTCTACAGCTTCAGAAATAGCACATCCAAGTGAACCTGTAGTACCGGGATGCTCAGCAAGGATCTTCTTTCCTACTTCCGTTGTCTCAGAAGGTGAAGGAACCACGCTTGCACCGTAAGTTCTCATAACCTCGCGTCTGAAAGGTTTCTGCTCATAAGAAACCTTAACCATATATACTTTACAATCAAGTCCGAAATATGCACATGCCATGGAAAGTGCTGTTCCCCACTGACCTGCACCGGTCTCGGTAGTAACGCCCTTTAAGCCCTGCTTCTTAGCATAATAAGCCTGAGCTATAGCGGAATTCAGCTTATGGCTGCCGCTGGTATTATTTCCTTCAAATTTATAGTAAATCTTTGCAGGTGTACCAAGCTTCTGCTCAAGGCAGTATGCACGAACTAAAGGTGAAGGTCTGTACATCTTGTAAAAGTTTCTGATCTCCTCGGGTATCTCGATAAAAGGTGTTGTTTCATCAAGTTCCTGAGCAACAAGCTCCTCACAGAAAATAGGAGTAAGCTCCTCAGCCTTAAGGGCCTGGTGAGTTCCTGGATGCATAAGAGGAGCGGGCTTATTCTTCATATCCGCTCTTAAGTTGTACCAAGCCTTGGGCATCTCATCTTCAGTTAAATAAATCTTGTAGGGAATTTCTGTTTTTGACATATTATGTACCTCCTTAAAATATTGTTTCCGGGACTTTTTTATTCTTCTTTAGAGAATATAAAAAGTCCCAACAGTAAGTTACTGCTGGGACAGGTAATCATATTAACCTGCGGTGCCACCCGGCTTGGTGTAAATACACCCACTCACTCATACACCGGTATGAATACATACCATCATATGATGACTCATTCACGCAAAGTCTGCTGCGTCTCCCATACTCCAGGCTGCCCTGTTTCCGTTCGCCCTCCGAAGACCATTCATAATCGTTATCCTTACCGCAATCCCACCGCCTGCGGCTCTCTGAGAAGCACTCACGAATACTACTCTTCTTCTTCAACGGTTTAATCCATTAAAGCACATTCTTATCCTTTTGTCAACATATTTTTTAATTCTTTTTCCATTGGTACATATCTGCAAAGACCATCACAATAAACAACACCGCACCGGCTATTGAAATCAGAACCGAAGTCTCCTTTAGAGGTGCTTTATACTCGATCACAATATGATGCTGTCCTTTTTCGATCCCGCACCCGATATAAGCTTCATCCAGTTCTACGACTTCTTGGTTCTCCCCATCTACCGATATTTCAAAGCCCTTGTCATATGGTATCTGAATAATAAAATACCCATCCTCCTTCACATTTATGTCACCGGTAATTATATCTCCTTTAGTACCGTTCCTGTCTATATACAGCTTATCAAGACCGTTACCGACATTCGCTATATCGGTATAATCCATCATATACGTTTCAAAATTGCTAAGCCTGTAGCGGCCATCGCTAAGTTTTATTGTCAGCTTCGACAGGTTCTTTTCTGCCAACACATAGCTAAATCGCTCATTTCCGTTATAATATCTCCAGGAAGCCTCGGTCTGCTTATTCGCGACATTGTTGACGGTAACCGTAATGTCTTTCTCCTTATCAAGATTTTCCACATCAAAACTGATAAACAGTATTTTATTATGATACTCAGCGGGCAGCCGATATCCGAGCTTTATAGTATCATCGGTATCAACTGTAAATGAATTTCCGTTACCGTCAATAGCACCGGTACGCTTGAAAATTTCATTATAATCCAGGTTGATCTTTTGGGTATTTAACTTCACCGGTTCCGATGCGGCGTCGGAAACAAACGCATATTTCAGCAAAGCTTCCTGTTTTTCAAGATCAGACAATGACTCAAAATCTACCCTGTTTATTGTTTTTGCAACTGCAAAGCCCAAAGAGAGCGCATTTTCATTCTCATACACTTTGATCCCGTTTAATTCTGCCTTTTTATTGAACCCCTGCAGTTCGAGATCGTCATCAGATACAATATACTTCTCACCCATCAGACTCAGGGTCAGAACATTATCGGTATGGGCGGTCAAAGCTCTGTTTCTCGCAGGCATATTATTAGCCAGCACATCATAATAAAATTTATTGTAAACCTGATTTGACAAAGAAGAATAAACCGTTGAGTTCAAATAGTTTATATTACCGTAAATAATATTCGGAGTTGTCCTAATACTGCAATCATTCCCTATCCTGTAATAATCCGTATCATTGTCGGTAATCGACGCAACAGCCTCCTTAACATTATTGTATTCCGCTTCGGTGCTCTGCTTCACCATAAGCTCATCCACCCTATTGGAATTGACCCCCGAAGCAATGGTAAATGCAAAAACAGGCAGAACAAAAAACAGCTTTTTATTTTTTATCCGATAAACAATCAATGTTATCATCAATACAGAAACATCAATAATTATTACGATCGTTTTATATCTAGAAATAAGGACTAAGCAGGTAACAGCAACAGTTACTGCAGCTACAACTTTATATTGTATTTTCCCATTGAAAGTATCTTCAATAAACATCGCTATCGCGATAATATACAGCGGCAGAAACGGGATCAATGATTTAGAATCAACATACATTGTGCCATTCAAAAAATAGTTAAACACATCAAACACTGCAAATAAGGTTAAAAAGCAACCAAGAAAAAAAATTTCTTTTTTTCTTCTGAAAAGATTAACTATTGCAGGAATGGCAATCGCATTTAAGCCCAATCCGTATCCGTCATATAGCAGATTGTCAAATTTAATATCGGGCAAAAACAGATCAAGAAATGTAATCGATACATGCGAGTCTGCCCGGTTGTTCATTATCGCGGCCAAGGTCGGCAGCGTTATAATACTTGAAGCCAGTACGGCAACAATAAAGGGAACGCTAAATCCAAGAATGAATCTTATGAACTTCCCAAAAGAGCATTTCTCATTTCCTTTAATCCATAGGAAAATACCATATACAAATAAAGACAAAGCTGCTCCCACACTATAGTAATAGCTTGTCATAATGATCAGGAATAGCGATAAAGATAAGAGCCAGCCTTTTCCTTTGTTCACTTTCTTTTCAACTCCAAACAGCCCCAGGATCAAAAAGGGCATATAGATCATAAACATAATGTGTCTATGGGAGTGAAACGAAATCGGCGACGCAAAAACAAGCATCAGAACAGAAAGGAAGCATGTTTCACAAGAAAATCCCTTTGTTTTTAAGAATATATAGAGCAGTATGGCGCTGACCAAAACCGATAAAACAGTGGCTGCTATAAGATAATCAGCCATCATTACATCAGGGAAAAGATAAGAAATCAATATAACCGGGCTCAAAAGTCCATAGTATGAAAAGTTGTATATATTCTGTCCGCTTCCTATATTGAACGCAAAATCCGGAAGCAGATCGTGAGTGTCGTAAAACAGACTTCTAAAATATTCCGCAAAAGAGACATGCTGACTGTACCAATCCGTTTTGGAACCATAGTATTTTGATATGGACAACCATAATACCAATCCCAAAAACGAAATGAGTATTAAACTTATATATATTATATCCTTTTTTCTATCCGTTTTCACAGTCAGCATTTCCTTCAAATATATATTTAAGTTTGTTGGTAATTTTTTTAAATCTCTTCGTTTATTTTCCTCCAGATAAACCTCATTGTCAAGTGTATATTCTATGAAAAGAACTGTTTTTGCTGTCATTCTTTATTTACACCCAGGTATATCCAAGCAGCTTTATCGGGTTTAGAAAATCGAGACCCGGTACGAGTTCAGCCACAAATATCCATATCACCATAATTATCGTCACTCTGCATATCACAGAAAACTTATCATCTCCCATATGGCTGATAAATGCTGTGACTGTTCCGATTATGACTCCAAACAGTCCACGAATGACCAGAAGCAAAGCAAAAAATGTCTTGATTGAAACATACAAACCAAAGTCATTTAAGTATCTGAGCCCCTGTACCGGTGCATCCATATCAGGAAATTGCATACTCTTATTTATCAGTATCATCTGAACCAATGAGAGAATTACAGGACATAAAAATGCTGTAACCCCTACTATCAGTGGTTTTATCAGCTGCTTTACTCTCCTACCTCTGTAAGTCGAGTTTATCATCTGCTCCATATTTGTATGCTTTTCAAATGCAAAGATACCTGCCAAGGCACCAATTATTGCAACTATTGCAAGAAATGCCCCGCGTTCCCTGGTCTGAGTATCCCTGTTCAGCAAAACATCGTACACATAAGGTTCTACCAATGAAACACTGTTTCCGGTCCGCAGACGATATTCGTTTGCAGACCTCAAATCCATCAGCACCGGTTCAAATGCCTTTTGATTTGCCCTGTTCTGGCTTAGGGCTTCCGAATATTTCATATAGCTGTCAGACCCAAATTTCCCGTCAGCTTCCAGATCCTCCAGCCTCTTTACATAATTTGCCTCGGATTGTTTCAGCTGGGCCATCCACCTCTCAGCACGCTCCATTTTGCTGTCATCGATTTCACCACTGTATTTTTTATAATTCAGCCGCTCATCAGGATCCGCACCGTAAAAATATCCATATTTTGAGGACTGCTGAATATGAAGCCCCAGACACAGAATTATAAAAATAAACGCTCCCTGCCTGATAAAAACCTTGTAAGATTCCCAACCTAAAAGCGTGCGCTGCAAAGCGAATCTTTCTTTTATTCTCCTAATCAAACCGCCCAGTCTTTCGCCACCTTTGTTCCTAACAGCATATTTCCTGCCAAATATCAGGAAACCGGCCAATAACAACAGCACACTCAAGATTACGGTTATAATGCACAGTACGCTCAATGCCCTTACAGCATGGTCAAACAGATTTAAATACACGCTCCCACTAAAAAAGTCGTCCGTTTTTATCAAAGAATAAAGATTTATATATTTAAATGTATTCAGACTCGAAACAGGAGGTATAAAAATCCCTGTCAGAATTTCAGCTATGATCAGTCCCCCAATTACACAATAGAACAGGAAATCATTTACCAGCCCCCTTAGGACATACATGATCAGTCCCATCAGAAAAACACCCATGGTTTTCACTACAACAAGAATCAGAACAAAGCCGATAATAGAAAACCCATACGGGCATTTCTGGTATTCCGGAAGGGACTGTATGGGTCTAAATAAATCTCCCGTTCCAAATGTGAGTGCAGCACCTACAAGATTCGCTCCCATAAGCAAAAGTACGCTCACAAAAGCCGTAAAAAATAATATCCCGATCCTGTAAATGCACAATATCGACCGGCCTTTGTAGGTGGCTCTTACCATATGGACAAGCCCCTTTTTTCTCTCATCAAAAAATGAACTGACCACATGAAGCATAAAAAATAAAGCCAGAAGTTCAGGTATATGCGATTGAAAAAACAGAACCATTCCCCTGTTTTCACCTGCTTCCGGCTCGGTCCCTATAAGGCTTTCATACATTGTCTTTGATTTAGCCGTCACTTCTGAAGCATACCCTTCTTCATAAAGCTTTAGCTGCGAACGCAGTTTCCCCTGCTTCACGGTTTTATCCAGGAAATATGGATATCCATTTATATACTGTTCCAGTTCATCCCCTGTCAGCGTTATTTCCTTGTTCGGGTTTGCGCCAAATATGAATATGCTGATACTCGCAACCAGCAACAAAGAAAAAAGCATAATGGTTTTCTTGTTATACACACGTAATAATTCTACCATATAGATCCCCTGCTATTCCTTGTTCATTATGCTTTACGCATTCTGAGTAATAACTGTCATCCTGAACGTAAGTGAAGGATCTTATAATATAAGAGTTTTAAGATTCTTCGCTTCGCTCAGAATGACACTAACTTTATATTATTGTGACCATCCTTCTGAATAGTATAAGTATACATCTTCCAAGGAATTCTGCTTCCCCGTCTTCTCATTCACCTCTTGCTTAAGTTCTTTTGTGGATGCATAACGAATAATCTCGCCTTTCTTAAGTAATACGACCTTATCCGCTATTGACTCTATATCGCTCACTATATGTGTAGTGATTATAACTACCCTGTCCTTAGCCAACTCTGCAATATGGTTCCTTAAGCGTATCCTCTCCTCAGGATCAAGCCCAGCCGTCGGTTCGTCAAGTATCAGGATTTTAGGATTGTCCAGCATGGCTGCTGCCAGAAGTACCCTCTGTCGCATACCCCCTGAAAAACCGCCAAGCTTAGTTGACGCATACTCCTTTAATCCAACCAGTGACAATAGCTCCGTAGTCTCTTTTTTCACCACAGAATGCTTCATGCCCTTCAGGGATCCAATGTATCTCATAAACTGCCCCGCAGTAAAATCCTCATACATTCCCTGAAGCTGTGGAGTATAACCCAGAAGCTTTCTATATCCGGATCCCAGTTCCAGAATATCCCTTTCATTAT
>JAILGF010000010.1 GCA_024696945.1 Lachnospiraceae bacterium
TTAAGACCATCAAAGCGGTTGTTGCAGGAGATAAGAAAGCGACTGATAAGGTTATCGGGATGTATGAGGATGAAATCCTGAAAGAGATGGAAAGTAAGCTTAAGCCTCTCTATACACATCCTGATGGCACAGAGAACGAGATGCTTAAAGCTGAGCTCAAGAAACAAATTGAGGATGGACTTAGGACAGAGCTTCCGAAGTTTCCTATGGATAAGCCCGTGAAAGCTGAGAAAAAAGCTGCCAAGGCTAAGGCTGACAAAAAGGAAGCAAAGGTGGAAAAGAAGGATACAAAGAAGGCAGCTAAGGCAGAAAAGAAAAATGAAAAGCCGGATAAGTTAACTAAAAAGGCTGATAAGAAGGTTAAGAATGAGAAAAAGTCAGAGACTACAAAAGTAGAAAAATCGAAGAAGTCCAAAAAGACTGAAAAAACCGAATAAAAAGTCTCAAAACGCCCGAATTTCCTTGACTTATTAGGGGTAAAGTGCTAAATTATTCCCATAGGTATACATTATATACCGACGATGAAAGGAGATTTCCATGAATAAGACAGATTTAATCGCAGCAGTAGCAGAGAAGACAGCCCTTACAAAGAAGGACTCAGCAGCAGCTATCGACGCTGTATTTGATGTAATCGGAACAGCTTTACAGGGCAAGGACAAGGTTCAGCTCATCGGCTTCGGAACATTTGGAACATCAGAGCGCAAGGCTCGTACAGGTAAGAACCCTCGTACAGGTGAGGCAGTTAAGATCGCTGCTTGTACAGTACCTTCATTCAAGGCTGGTAAGGCTCTTAAGGATAAGGTTAACACCAAGCCCGCTAAGAAGGCTGCTAAGAAGAAATAATAATAGAAAACAAAATGATAGGATATTAAAGCCGGACGTGTATAGTTCGGCTTTAGTTATCTTGAGATCTATACAATAACTGGGTTGAGTATTTAATAAAGAACTCGAATTTATATAAAAGGGCATAAATCTGTTCGATTGTAGGGCGGCATTTAAGATAATAAACGGAAAGAAAACATAGAAGAAATATGATAGTTAGATTGTAATGTTACTATGAGGATGAATATGCAAGATAAATTATTGGGAGCTGATACTCCGTTTGATAATAGGATACAAAGAATAAATGAAATTTTAAGGGTAAGTCATAAGATTGTTTTTTTCGGTGGAGCAGGGGTATCGACGGCCAGTGGTATACCAGATTTTAGGAGTCCATTCGGACTATATGCAAAGCCAGATCCGGAGTTCGCAAAATATAAACCAGAGTATTTGCTGAGCAAGGAATGTCTCGAGGATGAGCCTGAAGTATTTTACAGGTTTTATCGTAAAAAGATGGATATGAGAGGGTTCAAGCCAAACATAATACATCAGAAGCTAGCTGAACTTGATGCTGACGGGAAGATGCTCGGGGTCATCACCCAGAACATAGACAGCCTACATGAGGATGCTGGATCTAAAAAGGTGCTTAAGATACACGGGACAGCCGCAAGTTGCTACTGTGTGGTATGCGGTAAAAAGTACTCGCCGGACAGATTATTTGAGGACATAAGGAACGCACTTCCTGCTTGTGGTTGCGGTGGGACGCTGAGACCTAATGTAGTTTTATATGGTGAACTTCTTCCGATTTCCATAATAGAAGAAGCCTACGATATCATTGGAAAAGCAGATTGTTTAATTGTTTGTGGTACATCGGTAGCATTACCACATATAAAAGCAATGATAAAGAGCTATGTTGGGACTTATCTGATTGTTCTTAACGGTACACAGACGCCATTTGATAGCTATGCAGATGTTACATGCCATGAGGATATATTCGAAATATTTAAGAAACTACATTGGAAATGAGTTTGACTGTAATCAGGAATTGAATCCAATGAGCTGCCATAGAATGACGAATAGTTCTCCTTTGACAGGATTTGTTATGACAAAATGGTTAGTTTGATAGACTGATTAGTCCATTTTTAAATAGTTCTTGACATAAGGCAAGGCATAGATTATAATATATTTCGTTACTTTATAAATATTTTTTTTGGCAAACCATTCGAAAGGATGGGACGCAAAGCTACAGGGACTTAACGAATTACATGGATGTTTTCAGATGTCAGCCAGTTGCATATAATATGATTGATGAAGCATCGTAACTCTTAGGTTATGGTGCTTTTTGTTTTCTAAGAGGGAGGCGGTTAATTGATTCCTGGATATATGACTATTAAAGAAGCCTGTGAAAAGTGGGAGTTAAGCAATAGATGGGTAAATACCATGTGCCATAATGGAAAGATTCCAGGGGCTGTTAAATTCGGAGATATGTGGGCAATACCGGCTGATATGGAGAAGCCTACGCAGGATAAAAGAATTAAATCAGGTGAATATAAGGACTGGCGGAAAAAATACGGGAAGAGCAAGCAGAAACAGAAGAGTTAGTAAGATGCTATTATGTAAAATGATAGTGGTAGTTTAATATAAGGGGAAAGAATAAGTATGACGACACTTTTGGATATAGTAAATTCGAAAAAGGAATTTGATAAATTTGGAATGGAGATACATCTGAATCGGCCAAGGACAAGTGTGTTTTGTTTTCGTATTACATATGGAAATCTATACTGTAAAATTAGGGACGGGATAGGTGTTGCAAATAAGAAAATTAAAA
>JAILGF010000017.1 GCA_024696945.1 Lachnospiraceae bacterium
TCTCTGATGGAGCTTTGAGATCTCAATTCTCATCTGTACACGAAGCTTAGCATCAAGGTTTGAAAGAGGCTCGTCCATAAGGAATACCTTAGGATTACGAACGATAGCACGACCCATGGCAACACGCTGACGCTGTCCACCGGAAAGAGCCTTAGGCTTACGGTCTAATAAGTGCTCGATATCAAGGATCTTAGCTGCCTCATGAACCAATTTATCGATTTCAGCCTTAGGAGTCTTACGAAGCTTAAGACCGAATGCCATGTTGTCATAAACTGACATATGAGGATACAGAGCGTAGTTCTGGAAAACCATCGCGATATCTCTGTCCTTAGGCTCAACGTCGTTCATGAGCTTGTCGCCGATCCAAAGCTCGCCCTGAGAAATCTCCTCAAGACCTGCGATCATACGAAGTGTAGTTGACTTACCACATCCTGAAGGACCTACGAAGATGATGAACTCCTTATCTTCGATCTCAAGGTTGAAGTCCTTAACAGCTACGAAGCCGTTGGGATATACCTTCTGAATGTTTTTAAGTGATAAACTTGCCATTTTAAATCCTCCCTAAATTAAGTTCTGATCTTTCATTCAGACACACGGTTCATAAACAAACCGCCTACCCGTCTATTATACACGGATATGGTTTTAAATGCTATGTGTGATTTTAACAAATCTTTTACGGCATTTTTGGTAAATGTGCATAAAAAACCAAAAACTTATTGCTATCTGTCGGTAAACAGCACTGTTTCTTCCGAAGCAACAACCCCCGAAGATGAGTCCGGAGCCAGCATCTGACTGTATGCCGGTACATTTTCGCTTTCTCTTACAATATTCGCATCGGTAAGATTCACAAGGCCTTTCCCAACAACTGTACAGCTTCCGGAATATAATATAATAAGCCCTCCCTCTCCCGGGATGTATCTTTCACCGCGTGAAATTACAACCTTCTTAAATCCGTTATAGGCTTCATTTATTGCCGTTCCTCCGTTACCCGAGCCGCTCCCGAGTTTTTCCAGCCTGTAATCAAGGTAGCTGAGTGTCACCACCGGATCGTTCTGAGAACCGGCTCCGTTTTTAGTTGCCGCACCTACATAAAGACCCGAACCGAACATAAGACACGCAACCACTATAGTTAGTATTAATCCGATAATTTTTCTTTTCATATTCTTTAATCCTCTACTACCGGCAGCACTTCTGCCAATATTTCCCAAACCCCCGTTACATCAACAAAACAGCTTTCATTTCTACTGATAACGGGAGCCTCATATACCTTAACATCCGGATCCTCAAGATATTCATAAAGCTCCGAATATACCTTTTCTTCCTCTTTCGAAAAGCTTGTTTCCCGGTCTTCCGCGTCAAAAAGCATTTTAAGGTCGGTTGCTTTGATCTCCCCGCCGGTAAACGCTTCCGGAGTCTTTTCCTTTGAAAGAGCCGTATAATGATCAATATCCGTGCCCAAAAGCTCGCTTACGATCTTCCGACCTGCCTCATATGCCGCAGGATTCCCATAATATCCATACAGTTCCCTCATTTTTACGGTCTGCGGAACCAGTACATTTCCGTTAGCCAGCGCTCTGTATAAAGTCCCGGTCATGGTATACGTTATCTCAGGATCAAGGGTTATAAAGCTCACCTTCATGCCAACAGTATCGAAAACCTGGACAGCCAAGTTTTCTATTTTCCCGCTTTCATAATCCGTAACATAGACCAGAGTCAGCGGACATATCTTATTTACCGTTTTCTCACCGCTGACAATTTTTGATGAAATTCCTTCTTCCAAGCCCTCCGGTTTAAAAAGCCCGGCTTTTTCCGCATTCTTTTCTGCCTCTGTGGTCATCCCGTCAGCCAGGAGCCTTGCTCCTTTATAAGCTCCGAGTCCCGCAAGGAGGCTTACCGAAATAGCGGCAACCGTCAGCCATATCCCGTTTTTTCGTTTCCGAGACATTTTATTTGCTTCCTTTCAGATAATACATCTGTCAAAACGAAATGATTGACATGATATATGACTATGCTGTATTATCAACATATAACAGCATTAACTAAAAAACAATGTGAAAAGCACAGGAGCACCGCTATGAATAAAACCGTAATTATCACAGGTGCCTCAAGAGGCATAGGCCGAGCTGCCGCAGTTAAGTTTGCCGGCGAAGGCTTCAATATAGTCATAAATTCCGTTAGCAACACAGATAAACTGAATGAAACAGAAAAACTGTGTCTTAATGCCAATCCGTCAACACAAGTCCTTGCCGTAAAAGGTGATATATCTGATTCCGCCTTTGTAAAGCACCTGATTGATACGTCCGTTAACCGGTTCGGCAGCATCGATGTTCTCATAAACAATGCCGGCATATCGTTTGTCGGGGTCATCCAGGATACCGATGACGAAACCTGGCAAAAGATTATAAACACAAATCTGTCCTCGGTACATTACTTTACCCGTTCCGTTATCCCATATATGTTGAAATCAGGCAAGGGTTCAATAATCAATATATCCTCTGTCTGGGGAAACGTGGGTGCTTCATGCGAAGCTGCATACGCAGCATCAAAAGGCGGTATAAACGCATATACAAAATCAGCCGCAAAGGAACTGGCTCCTTCGGGTATATCCGTAAATGCCATCGCCTGCGGCTTAGTTGATACCGATATGAATAAATGTTTTTCCAAAGAAGATCTGGATGTCGTTTGTGAAGAAATTCCTGCCGGACGACCTGCCGATCCCAAGGAAATAGCAGAGACGATATATCACATCTCGCAATGCCCTGCTTATCTCACAGGGCAGATAATAACCATTGACGGCGGCTGGACCTAAAACCAGCCACCGATCTTATAGTATCGTTTACTATTTTATTTCTCTACAAGTCTCTCTATTAGCTTTGCCACCTTCTCGGCAGCCTTGCCGTTTTCGATCACTCCGACATTCTCAAAAAATTCCTTTTGACGGGTCCTAAAGCTGTCCTTATCATACTCCAGGATATTTTCATAGAGTTCTCTTTCATTGCGAGCTATAGGGAACGGGAGCTTGTCGTACTCAAAATACATTCCTCTAGTATCATCATACTGCTCTACATCAGTCGCGTAAAGGAATACCGGCTTTCCGACATATGACATTTCAAACATGCAGTTGGAATAATCTGTAATAAGGACATCCGCTGCTGCCATTATGGAATACAGATCGCTGAATTCATTCCCGTCGATTATTCTTTCCTTTTCATCAAACTGAAGATATGCTGCGTTAGCATGCTTTACCCTTGACATTGCCAGAGGATGGAATCTGGTTACCACCACGAATTTTCCGCCGAATCTTGCTTCGAGGGCACTTATAATACTTCCGCCTATCTCATTTCCGCGCTCCTGCACTTCTGACGGTATATCCCTATAGGTGGGTGCGTAAAGAGCAATATTTATCCTTAAGTGATCCTTCTGCTCATCACCCTCCTTGTACTGCTCTTTCATCCTGTAAGCTTTGATATACGCTTCGTTTAGTAACCTGCGGAATACGGATTCGGCAAGTCTTGAAAGAAGCTTTTCCCTCATTGCTCCTGCGCTGAACCTTACAGGACGGATAAGCGGATCCATTCTGGCGGAACCGAAGCAGAATATTTTTTTCTTGAACCCGAATGCGCGTCTGTACAGTTCATTGCAATACTCACTGTTGGAAATATAGATATCGGTCATTGCCGTATCCCTTAATGCATTACGGATATATTCCTGAGGGAGGTAATCCCTGCAGTCAAGTTCCAGGCGCTTTAACGGAAGTCCGCCGTGCCAGGTCTGGATATATATCTGATTTCTTCGCTTCTGAATATAACTTTCCTTACGGTTACAATCCACCCAGACACCTGCAGTGGCTAAAGCATAGATTGCAGACTTTGAATTGGTCTTCAAAAATGTTATGCAATTCGCCTCTTCATTCATTTCTTCCTTAAGAGGCGGTTTGTTGGTAATGAAATAAACTTTTTCCGCTATAGCGGAATTTGACATATTAGTGGTTCTTTTAAGCAGTCTGACATAGCTTTCTGCGATCCATTTGGGGTTATCCCCATATCCCCATACGTTGCAGAAAACCACTTTGTCCTTTTCTACTTTAAAATTACTGAAAAACTTAAATTCCTTTTCTATTACACTCTCCCTTAAGGTACGGTAAGTCTCGACCGCTCCTTCGGGAGCAATTTTTTTCACGTCGTTCCTTATTCCCACTTTTTCTCTCCTCTGTAAAACCCCGTGTACACCACCTACTCCGGTCTCACTCCACTAGACCGTTTTCTCCGATCGATCCTTCAAAATCTCCAGGAACTCCCTTCCTGTCCTCTCCCAGCTCAGATCCTTTAATCCGGCTTTGGCTGCATCGTCCATCTCCTTTAGCTTTTTAGGCATATTAAGTACATCCAGCAGCTTTTCCGCAATATCCTTCTCCCCTATTTTTGTAAGTATCGCGGTATTTTTTCCAAAGAAATCGGGATAGCTTCCATCCTCAAATTCTATTACCGGCAATCCCGATGCATGCATTTCGAAAGGTACCAGTGAAATGTTGCTCATCGATGCGACCATTCCGAAATCAGCCTTTGCATAAAGAGACTTTAGCTGTTCTCTGCTCAGCTGTCCCAGATTTCTTCCTCCCTTAGGATTAAAGGTCTTTGCCTCGCCGAAATAAAGCACCTCAAGATCCGTTCCCCGCTGTTTCAGTGCATCAGCGGTATTCATAAGCATGTACGGTATGAGATCCGGAAGTCTTTTTCCATAATATTTTAAATATACAGCCAACACTATCTTCTTTTTTTCGGGATAACCGAAATAATCCCGGACAGTAAGGCCGTATCCTTCCGTGTCATACGGGAAGCTCACCGTATCGACAGCTACGTCTTTTTCGAGCTCCTTCCTTATCATCCTGCGGTTCCATTCACCGAGGCTTATCATATGAAGTCCCTGTTCGTATGTGTTCTTGCACATAAGGAATTCTTCACCGAACGGATAAAAGAACGGCTCATAATCCTGAACAAAATATGCCTTGTAGGAATCCTTAAATCTTTTTGCAAAAAACACCGTATCCCAGGAGGAGGCAACCACCACATCCGGAGATTTTATCCTGCCTCTTTCAACAGCCGCCATATAACGGTTGAACGCATAAAGCCTGCCCTTAAAACCGTCAAGATTTGAGGCCGCACATAGCTCCATCTCCTCGAGTGACTGCTCCTTGCAGGAAAGATAGCACACCTTTATACCCTGTTTCTCAAGCTCCGTTCCAAGATGCAGCACCGAGGTCTGTCCTCCGTGGAATCTCACCATTCTGGTGATAAGAAAGGTGACCGTTTTAATCTTTTTAAGCGGAGGCTGAACACAGACCGAAGGGTCGTAATTATCAAGTATCGCCTTTAGTCTAAAGCTTTCGGCTCTGTACTGTGCCCCATGAATGAAGCTTAAGGTTCTGCGTTTTGTTTCCCTGATTATCGCTTCCTGCCTGCTCACAGTCCGTCCCCCTCCAATCTGTTTTTAGTACCGTTATTTCTTATTCTCACTGACCTGCCCGGGCAATTCCTCTTTTTCCTGCTATGGCATCAAGAGCCTTTTCGGAGGCGTGTCCGTCATCATACTCATTATATGTTTTTTTAAATGCCCTAACCCTTTCAACATATTTAAAATCGTCCTTCTCAAAGCAGTCCTTTAGATCTCTTATCAGTCCGTTCTCATCGGTCGATATGGGGCCGGGTACAATTTCCTCAAGGTTAAGATAAAACCCGCGCAATTCGTCCCTGTATTTTTCAAGGTCATAGCAAAAGAAGAAAATCGGACGTTCAAGCACCGAATAATCAAAAAATACTGAAGAATAGTCAGTAATAAGACCGTCGGACGCAATATAAAGATCCGTTATATCTGTCTCGTTTCCATAAACCTTAACAAAACCGCTCTTTCTGCAGCTTTCTGGTACTGCTGCCTTTCCGTCGGTCAGATAATGGAGTTTCAACGCTATCCTGTACTTATTGCCAAGGGCTTTCTCAAGTTTTGTAAAGTCTATCCCGCTCGGTCCCTTATAAAAGCCTCCTCTCAGGTACTCGTCGTCCCTCCAGGTAGGAGCATATAGAAGCTGCTTTTTACCGTCAGAATTGGATATCCTCTTCCCGGCTGCCTCAAGAACGTCTCTCACCCGAGCGGCTTTCCGCGCTTTTACAAGCCTGTCGTTTCTCGGATAGCCTATTTTTAAGATATCTCCCTTATATCCCAAAGATCGCGGAAGGACTTTTTCGCTGAAATCGTTCTGAACTATCAGGAAGTCCCATTTGGCAGCCTCCTTGATAAACGATTCCTTATAACTGTCAAGGTCCCTGTCCTCTCCCGTCATATTCAGCCTGTCAAGATCAAGCCCAAGCTTTTTTAAGGGCGTCCCATGCCACGTCATGAAGTACAGTGTACCCTTCCGTTTTATAAGATACGGCTCCTGACGAGTATTAAACACCCATATCCCTGCTGTAGCCATATGGAAATAGTACCTAAGTCCTCCATACCTTACTATTCTGCAGCCTCTCGGAAGATATTTCCTTTGCGTATCCCCTTCGGATCTTCCCTCAAGATCTTTTATCTTCCTCAGATAATCTCCGTTAAATACCCATATCGGCTTTAGGCACGAAAACCTTCCGTCCTTCCTCATAGCCTCATACATCGCTCTTGGGTTATCCGAGTAGTTTCTGCCCATATTACTCATGAAAATGATTTTCTTATGGTTTACAGGCAGAACCCTTGTCATCCCGTGGTAAATTCCCACAAGGACCTTTTTTATCCTTCGTTTTATTGAATCTCTCATAATCCGAATATTGTTTTAACAACCCTCTCGGAAGCATGTCCATCGTCAAGGTAGCAGAATTTATTGCAGAAATCCCTGTATTTATCGGCGTACTCAGCCTCAATGGCACCTATATTCCTAAGAGCATCCAGTATCTCTTCGTTCGTTTTGAGAAGCGGTCCCGGGCATCCTGTTGTCATGTCAAAATAGAAGCCCCTGAGTATCCCGGCGTACTTCTCAAGGTCATATACATAAAACAGTATCGGCCTTCTTAGGTTTGCAAAGTCAAAGAATACGGATGAATAGTCCGTAATAAGGATATCTGAGATAAGATAAAGCTCTCCGATATCGTTATATCTGCTCTGATCGGAAACAAAGTCCGCATCCTCCGCTGAAATGTTCAGATGATCCGCAATAAAATAATGAGTTCTAAGTACAAAGAAATACTCATTCTTAAGCTGCTTCATCATCTCTAAGTCAAGCGGAAGCTCAAACTTATACTGTCCGGGACCGTAATAATCATCGTCCCTCCATGTAGGAGCATACAGGACAATCTTTTTATCCAGTGGGATTCCAAGCTTTTCCTTTATCTTTATCGCTCTCTCGTTTCTGTCTGCACCGTAAAGAAGATCGTTTCTCGGATATCCGAGCTCCAATATTTTCTCTTCCGGGTATAGGAAACAGCTCTTAAAGCATTCTGTTGAAAACCTGTTATCTGACAAAAGATAATCCCAAAGTCTTGACTGATTATAGACCGTCATCTTGTACTTGGGGCTGACGGAATAAACATCCTCCATATCGAAAACAAGTCTTTTTAAGGGTGTTCCGTGCCAGCACTCAAGGAGTGTCACACCATCCCTCTTTACATACCAGGTAGGCTGGCGCATATTCGTAATCCATACCGAACACCTTGCCACATAGTAAAAATACCTTAACGAATGCTGCTTAACTTCCTTATGCCTTCCCGGGATTTTTGCTCCCTTGTTGTGTATCATCCAGACGAACTTTGCATTCTGAGGTATTCTTGTTTCTGTACCGAGCCTTCCTTCCTCCTGTAGCTTAAGCATGTATTCATAAAGATACTTACAACTGTCGGAGTAGCTTCTGCCAAGGAAGCTCTCAATAAAAACAATTTCCTTCTTTACGGACATCTTTCTGAATATACGCTTGTAGATGTTCCATTTCCATTGCAGAGGTGATCCCAAAAGACCTTTTTTCTTTTTCTTCATTGAATAAAAATTTGCAGTCTTCCTGACACCCTTTATATTTCCCGCAGCAAGTTTATTTATTATCCTTCTCTTAAAGAAGTTATATTTCTTTAGCTTTACCTTAGGGATTTCCGCAAGAAATGGGGTAAAACGTCCCATTTCCTCATCCGTCCATTTCTGAAGTCCTACCGGATGCTTACCTTTCGTAAGCTTTCTTAATACATAAGCTATCAGGTAGTTCTCCATATAAGAAAGGTTGGGATTAAAATTCTCTATAAGCGTTGCATATTTGCTTGTAATATTAGGTGTAAACAAGGGGCCTTTTGAAGCTGTTTCCCATCCTTCCTTAAAGCTTCTTATAAACTCCTCGCTCTTTCCCTTAGCCTCTTCCTGTAATAACTGAGGCATCCTTACGGCATCATTATGGGTACGTTTATAGTACTTTATTCCTTTACAGGTGACTATCGGAGCATTTCTGCATATCTTGCACATAAAAGGAAGATCACTGTAATATTTGTAACTCTCGTCAAATTTCGCATCAATAAACCGTCTTGGTATAAAAAGGCCGAGTACCGTAGCAGATCCGAATTTATTTTTTTCTACGAGAGTGCCGGTTTCTGTCTCCGGATCATCCTCTTCCTCGCCGCCTGCTTCAGGATTATCCTCCTCCTCATCCGGGTCATCATCACCGTCAGCCTGCTGTTCCAAAAGTGCCTTTTTCTCCGCCTCCCTTAAAAGCTGTCCGTCACGCTTGAAGTAGGTTTTTATCTTCTTGGTCCTTATCATTGCATCGGGATAGGTTTCAGCCATGGCGAGAAGCGCTTCGAAATACCCGTCCGAAAGATAATCATCGCTGTCTAAGAAAAAAACATAATCTCCGGTGGCATTTTCTAAGCCGATATTTCGAGCATTAGCAACCCCCTTCGGTGATCCCTTCTTGGCATTGGTCTTGAAAACCTTTATATCAAGCTCAGGATACATCCCAATTATTTCCGAGAGGTCTTCCTTACATCCATCCAATACCAGGATAACCTCTGTAAAAGGATATTCCTGGCATTTTATACTGTAAAGCGCATCCTTAAGATACGATTCTCCCCGAAAATGCGGGATTATTACGCTGATCCTTATATCTTGTTCCATAGTCCTCTTTTTTATCCTCTCTTCATACATCGGCTGTTCCGATGATCCGGGTTTTATTAATTATCCCCGAGCATTTTTTCATATTGTGCACAGATCTTCTCCGCTTTCCCCGAAGCTACTATGTTTCCGTGCTCCAAAATAATGGCTTTATTACAATTTGCAAGTACCTGATCCGTTGAATGTGAAACAAAAAGTACCGTTACGCCTTTTTTCATCATCTTGGCAAGCTTCTTTGAACTCTTCTTACGGAATTTAGCATCACCCACTGAAAGAACCTCATCCAATATCAGTATTTCCGGCTCCACAACTGTCGCAATGGAGAATCCAAGTCTTGCCTTCATACCTGAAGAATAATTCTTTACCGGGACGTTTATAAAGCTTCCCAGCTCCGAAAATTCAACAATTTCATCGTATCTTTCCCTGATAAAGCTCTTCGAGTAGCCGAGCATGCTTCCATAAAAGAATATGTTTTCGGCACCGGTATAGTCCTTATCAAAACCTGCACCAAGCTCTAAGAGCGGAACTATGTTCCCCTTTACCGTAACACTTCCTTCCGTGGGCTTTAAAACCCCGGCAATACATTTGAGCAGTGTTGATTTTCCGGCTCCATTAAGTCCGAGTATTCCTACTCGATCTCCTTTTCTTATAGAAAGGTTAACGCCCTTAAGAGCCCAAAATTCCTTATAATTCAGCTTTCTCTTAAGGAGTCTCACAAAATACTCTTTAAGACTGTCTACCTTCTGTTCCTGTATCCTGAATCTGACTCCGAGATTTTCCACTACTATAACCTTTGGAGGGAGTTTTTTCTTTTTCTTCTTTTTTTTCTTCTTTTTGGGCTTTATCTCACCTTCCTGAACTGCGGGTTGAGACTGATCACCTGTTTCCGGCAGTTTTGCTGCAATTTCCTCCGGCTTGACCATCTCCCCGGTCTGTTCGGTCTGCCCAATATTTATATCAGAAATATTTCCGATTAAATTATTATCTTCCATTTTTAAATCTAAAACCTTTTTTAATATACTTACCCTCTGCAATGGATTTTCGAATATTCATGAAGTTTTAGGCATTCTCCACGATATCAGACATAAAGTATGAACTTATCCTGCTTCCGCCAGAATACAACTATACCGATGAGCAATACACCGCAGGAAAAACAGAGCGAGAACCAAAGATTGTATGGCTCGTCCAAAATACTACGTCCAAAAACGGCATCCCTGAACATTGCTATAAGCGAATAAAGGGGATTACACTTAAATATCCATGCATTTGATGCATTTTTGATCTTATCAACCTTATAAAAAATCGCACAGGTATACATTATGATCATCAGGAATACGGTCCATAAATATTCCAAGTCCCTAAAGAACACATTGAAGGTCGCAAGTATAAGCCCGACACCCATTGTCATAATAAGAATTATCGTCATAGGTATCAAAGACTGGAACAGATACAGTGTGATCTTAACCCTTTCAAATATCATAACCCCCGCAAGAACGACAAGAGAGATTATAAACATAATATAATTTGAAACCACCGCAGAAAGCGGATACATGTACTTGGGCACATAAACCTTTCCTATCATGGTTCCGTGCTTCCTTACTGACTTTAAAGCCACCTTTGTTGCATTTGAGAAGAAGCTGTAGAGCAGTCTTCCGCAGAGGATATAAACAGGGAAATTGTCCTCCCCTTTTCCCAAAAGCTCTGAGAACACCAGGGTCAGAACTATCATCGTAAGCAACGGTTCCAGCAAAGTCCAGAATACTCCGAGAATAGAGCTTCTGTATTTAAGCTTTATATCCTTTTTTACCAGTTCCCAAAATAGGAACCGGAATTTTTTTAAATTATAAATAAAATCCTTCATTTACTCTTAATCTATTCTTCCATAGGTTCGGCCGTTAAGTAATCCGGTTCCGCAATAATTTCCTCAATCTGTACGTTCATCTTGCCGGGTTCTATCTGAAGTCCTCCCGCATAGGTACTCTCCAGCTGTACGGAATAAGATCCCTTGGAAAGTCCTGTAAGATCCATATACAGGCCGAAATCGGACACCTCTATATTTGTAAGTTCTTCGGCCTTGCCTCGTACAAGCACCTTGGACATCCAAAGTGTCGTTACAGTATATTTATACTTCTCATCAGTCCCGGTAAGGATAACATCTTCCGGCTTAACCTCCAGGCTCTTCTCTTCCATCTTGATGATCGGTACTTTGATTCCCATAGTGGTATTCTGGTCTACCACCTTCAAACCAAGATTTCTGTAATACCTTTCAATATATTCTTCAAGGTTAACCTGTTTTTCAACATCTTCCTGCTCATTTGTGATCGTAATGTCGATGTCAAGTTCTGTCAGATTGTTAAGTACCTTAGCATCCGCAGTTACTTGGATCGTCTGTGGAGCATACTCGGTTTCCCCGGTATAGTAATACTGGGCTGGGCTACCTATAGTCTTTACAACAAGTGGAATTGACTTAATAGGATTTATCGTCAGATGTACCGTAACAACGTCAGGTTCCAGAGTAATCTTCTTTGAATCGATCGTTTCCCCGTTAAGGTCCACTGCATAAACCGGAACCTCAATATCCCCCGAATCCTTCATTCCTTCAACGTCAACGTCAACCTTAACCTCGCTGACTTTCGCAACCTGGCTCTCGGAACCCTTTACTGTTACGAGGCTCGTATCCGTAGAATACTCGTAAAGATAATAGCCTTCCTTTACATTTCCCTTCCTGTCTATAAGAATGCTTTTAGAAGCGGTATCCTCTGTTTCAAGAATAATAGCCATGGAATCCGTCTTGGCGGTCCATGTGATTTCCGAAGCACGCTCATCAGTGCACTTAATTTCTATAGGCACCATTTTCATGCTTGAAAAAGCCGTAAAATCCGCCACAGCAACAAAATCCTCGGCAGATATCCTGTCAACGACCGATCTTCTGCCCTTAACCCTTATATCGATCTTTTCGCCTGATTCCACCATGTATCCGTATCCTCTGGACTTGATCACATCGTCATTCACAATCTGCACCGGTATGTCCGAGATAGTCACAGTAACGGCCGGATCTTCAACGTTCATGACCGTAACCCACAGAAGCAGTGCCAGAAGCACCGAAAGCAGTTTCAAGCCTAAATTTTTATAAAAGAAGTTTTTCAAGCCTTTACCTCTTTTCTTTCTTTGAATTCTTTTCAGCCTTTGACAGCCTCAAGAAGCCCTTCTTCTTGTTTGTTTCTTCATTCAGCCTGCTCTGAAGCTCCTTTAGTCTGTCGTACAGGAACTCTCTTGTTACCCTTCTGGAAAGCTCTCCGTTCTGAGCTATGGAAACACTTCCCGTCTGTTCGGAAACAACGATAGTAAAGCTGTCAGTAACTTCGCTGATACCAACCGCAGCCCTGTGTCTTGTTCCAAGTTCCTTACTGATCCTGGAATTGTCAGACAAGGGGAGATAGCAGGTTGCTGCTGTTATCCTGTTTCCTCTGATGATTACAGCGCCGTCATGTAACGGCGTATTATGTTCAAATATGTTGATCAAAAGCTCGCTGCTTATCCTTGCATCAACCATGATCCCGGTGGCTTCATAGTCATCAAGCTTCTGTTCGCCCTCAATTATCATAAGAGCTCCGGTTTTAACCTTTGCCATATCAAAGGATGCTTTCACAAGGCTGTTAATAGTCTCTTCTGAAAATTTCTCTTCAACCTGGTTGGTGGTAAAAAGAGGTGTTACAAGTCCGATATTCTTTTTTCCAAGCTGTTCCAAAGCTTTACGAAGCTCAGGCTGGAACAGAATAACTGCGGCCGTAATGGAAACGATGATACCGTTTTGATATATCCAAAGGATAACGTCAAAATTCAATATTGCCGCGACAAGATAGAACACAAACAACACGGCCACACCCTTCATCAGTGCCCATGCTCTTGTATTCTTCATCCATTTAATGATGTTGTAGATAAGGATTGCAATGATAAGTATCTCAACGCAGTCCATTACCTCTATCTTTACCATTCGGAAGGGGTCCAGCAAGCCGCTGAACATCTCTTTAATCGTATCCAACATAAGTCTCTTCCCTCAAACGTTGTTACTTCTTGTCATTATCCTCTTCGAAGTCATCGTCAAGTATCATCTCTTCTTCATATTCGTCAGAATCTTCTTTTTTATCTTCTTCCTTTACTTCATCTTTGGGATCATCACGTTTCACCAGAAGTTTGAAAGGACTGCGCTTTGGAGCAGGCTTGTATTCCTTTACATCCTCCTCAGGAGCCGCTTCATCCTCTTCCTCCATCCTTCTCCTATCGAACGGTTCTTCGGGCTCGTAATCCTCGTCCTCTGTTTCTTCCTCATACTCGTAATCTTCACCGTCTATGGAATGTCTGTTAAAATGCTTAACGTCCATTTCCCTTAAGGATATATTAACCTTAGGAACAGCCTTAACGTAGTAGTAATAATCATCATCCTCGAACTGTACCCGTTCGACCGCAGTATAATCAAGAACTCTCTTCATATAATCGCACAGCATCGCTATGACGCCCGAAATGACACTCATTATGATGAGAGTACCTACCGCTACGGTTACATCGTATTTTAGGTCTGCGATAAGGAATCCAAGAATGTTCACCATCACACCCGCACCTATCGAAATCTCAAAGGCATAATCAAAGGAGAACTTTCTGATAAACCATACTACGGTGATGACAATCGCAAATACCACCATTGTTATCAGCATCTGCTTATCAGCCATTATCTTATCACAGATTTCGGTATAAAGCTCTACAACTTCATCCAGCTGCAGCTGAACCTCCCGTGCTGCCGGTTCCTTTATAATATCAAGGATATGATAAATGGCAACTCCACCGATCGTAGGAAGAATAGATATAGGTGAAGATATGCTTCCCATAAGGATCGGTATACAGTAATGCAGGTTGTATTTAGCAAGTACAGGTATTGCAACTGCAACAACAATGTGCTTCGGATCGAATCTTAAAAGTGCAACATAAAGCACGATAAACACGAGTAAAAGCAACAAGGCCAGGAAATTACATGCCGCATAGATATGAAGCAGTATCAATACCATGGCCAGGAGTACAAGCACTGCAGTCGGAGTAATTGCGGATATCACCGACAGTGCAAGCACGACTGTCAGTTTTGTAAATCTCGGATCAAAACCTATCTCCTGATTGATATAGGAGAACACAAGGAGACTGAACAGGAATTTTACTACAGGATTTACTATCATTCGTACTTTTTGATAGGCCTTAAGTATTACCTCCCTTATTTCCAGCAATATGGTAATCATTCGTCTTCCTCCTTAACTACTCCGTCTTCTACCAGGTAGATATGGTTGAGTTTTCTTAACATTCTGAAATAACGCGCAAGTCTCTTTCTGGAAGATGCGTATTTTAGTGAATAGCACAAAAGTGCTGAAATAAAGTAGACCGCAAGTATCACAATGTAAATACCGAGAATTTTCCTGCCGAGTGCCGGATAGTCAATCACAAAGGCATTGTCGATCAAATATTCAAGCTTATATATTGCAGCTACAGCAAGCAGAAGTATGTAGCCAATGGTAATGGCAACAGCAGTCTTCCATGCCTGGAACCTTGCATAGTCACCCTTGTAGTACCTGGCAAGCTTCAGATCTTCTCTGCCGTCTTTTTTCTCGTATATGGCAAGCTGAGTCATCAGCCTTATTTTTCTTTCGTTTAGCATACGGAACCTCCTTACACTATTTCCCAAATTACAAGTATACAACAAATCGGAAGAAAATGCAAGTTTGAATCGGAGGTTTGTGAGGTTTTGAATCGGAAGTTTGTGAGGGGCTATAAAAAAACGGCAGGTCACCCTGCCATTTTCTTTTTTAAAAGCTCATATCTGAGCCTCTTCTCTTCTTTTGTAAAGTGTACCTTGCGGAACTGCTCCGGACACTTTTCGGTATTAATCTCCTGCCTGCCCGAAGGCCCGGTATAGATCCCATAATCCAGTTTTCTGTCTCCGAACTGCTCACTCGTAAGATCAAATATGCAGTCATCCACAACATTAAAGCAGTGGAAGCCCCCTTCAGGAAGCGGTATACCGTAAACCTTTCCGCCATATATATCCTGCATCAGGAATGCAGTTATTGAGCACTGTCCCAAGGTCTTATTTTCAGGAGTCCAGTCATTTCTCATCCTCGGAGCACAGGTTTCGGTGCACCAGATTTCAGAAAGGATATCATAATAATCCCTTGGGGTCAGACCCCTCTCATCCTTTATATCGGCCGTTTCCCAGCCATAAAACTTATAATTCTTCATATTGAAATATCACTCATCCTGTTACGGTAACAAAAGCTTTAATAGCCAAACTTCCCAGCCAATGACTCATCATCATCGATCCAGTCCTGTACACGTATCTCGCGGTACTTATCAATTGTGTCACGGATGTAAACCTTCTCGATGCCGGAGTTGATTATCTGACGCTTGCACATGGAGCAGCTGTTGGAATTAGCAACGTATTCGCCCGTTTTAACATCCTTGCCGCAAAGGAACATGGATGCGCCTATCATATCCTGGCGTGATGCACTGATTATGGCATTTGCCTCGGCGTGAACGCTCCGGCAGAGCTCATAGCGCTCACCCCTGGGAATATTCAACTCCTCACGGATGCAGCGTCCGAGGTCGGAGCAATTCTTTCTGCCGCGAGGTGCTCCAACATATCCTGTGGAAATAACTTCGTCATTCTTTACTATAACCGCACCATATGCTTTTCTAAGGCATGTTCCGCGTTTCGAAACCACCTCAGCCAGATCCAGGTAGTAATTGATTTTATCTCTTCTTTCCATATTTTTCCCTACCTATACCAATTATTGTTATCTTTTTCAAAACGATTACTTGTCATTCTGAACTATATCGCAGTTTGCATAGCAAGTTACGATGTAAAGTGAAAAATCTTAAAGATCCTTCGCTACGCTCAGGATGACATTTTCCAACATAAAAACAACTATTTTATATACTCTCAACCGCAGCTCTCTCAGCAGCAAGTCCCTTAAGATATGCTTCCTCAAACTTATCAAATCCGGCAACAAGCTTAGCATCGGGAGCAATGGTTTCACCCTTCTGACCTGCAAAAACCTTAGCATTTAAGTAATCCTGAAGCGATTCATTAGCACCCTTGTTTACCATGTATGCTGCAAGGATAGCCATACCCCATGCACCGCCTTCGCCTGCAGTCTCCATAACGGATACTGAAGAATTAAGTGCTGCAGCAAGTATTCCCTGAGCTACGCCCTTTGTCTTGAAAATACCGCCATGACCGTAAAGAGTGTCAACCTTTACACCCTCATCCTTTATCATAACATCGCAGCCGGTCTTAAGGGTTGCAAATGCTGAATAGATATGTGTTCTCATAAAGTTTGCAAGATTAAACTTTGCATCGGGAGTCCTTACAAACATGGGACGGCCTGCATCAAGATCGGTTACGCCCTCACCTGAGAGATAGTTATATGAGATAAGTCCGCCACAGTCAGGATCGCCCTCAAGAGCCTTATTAAAGAGAGTAACATACAGCTTACCCTTATCCACTGTGCCGCCGTTTGCCTCTATAGCCTCAGCGAGTAAGTTCACCCATGCATTGATGTCGGATGTACAGTTATTACAATGGACCATACCTACAGCACTGCCGTCAGGAGTGGTTACGATATCAATTATCGGGTAAACCTTTGAGAGGTCCTTCTCCAAAACTACCATAGCAAAAATAGAAGTACCTGCCGATACATTACCGGTACGCTGTGCAACACTGTTAGTTGCTACCATACCTGTACCTGCATC
>JAILGF010000040.1 GCA_024696945.1 Lachnospiraceae bacterium
ATTCAACTATCTAAGGAGAAGGTTTGAGCAACCAATGAAAGATTATTTTTTAACATGAAATGCATCCATCTTAGGATATACTGCCGATGCTCCTAACTGCTCTTCAATTCTTAACAGCTGATTATATTTAGCAACTCTCTCGCTTCTACTGGGAGCACCGGTCTTTATCTGACATGTGTTAAGGGCAACTGCAAGGTCGGCGATAGTAGTATCGGCCGTTTCACCCGAACGATGTGAAGATATGGCTGTATAACCTGCATTATGAGCCATCTTGATAGCTTCAAGTGTCTCTGAAACCGAACCGATCTGGTTAAGCTTGATAAGTATCGAGTTGGCTGCGCCAAGTGAAATACCCTTTGCCAATCTTTCGGTATTTGTTACAAAAAGGTCATCACCTACAAGCTGAACCTTGTTTCCAAGTTTAGCGGTCATTCTCTGCCAGCCTTCCCAGTCTTCCTCATCAAGTCCATCCTCGATAGAGATAATGGGATATTTATCAATAAGGCTCTCCCAGTGAGCGATAAGTTCATCTGAGGTAAACTCCTTACCCGACTTGGGCTGCTTATAAAAGCCCTTTCCTTTTTCGCTCTTCCACTCTGAAGATGCAGCATCCATGGCGATCATAAAGTCCTTGCCGGGCTCATATCCTGCGGCCTTAACTGCTTCCAAGATTGTCTCGATGGTCTCTTCATCTGATGAAAGATTCGGCGCAAATCCGCCTTCATCACCTACTGACGTTGCAAGTCCCTTACCTTTAAGTATTTTTGCCAGAGCATGGAATACTTCCGCACACCAGCGAAGCGCCTCTTTAAACGTAGGCGCACCTACAGGCATGATCATGAATTCCTGCGTATCTACAGTATTTGTAGCATGTGCTCCACCGTTTAAGATATTCATCATAGGTACGGGAAGTCTGTTTCCTGCTGCACCACCGAGGAATCTGTAAAGCGGGATGCCCAGAGACTTTGATGCTGCTCTTGCTGCTGCTATAGAAACCGCAAGTATAGCATTGGCACCAAGCTTCGACTTGTCTTTTGTACCGTCAGCCTTGATCATAGCTCCGTCTACCGCATAGGTGTCTGATGCATCAAGACCACAGATAGCATCGTTAATAGTTGTATTTATATTCTGAACTGCCTTTGTTACACCCTTGCCAAGATATCTGGACTTATCTCCGTCTCTAAGTTCAAGCGCTTCAAACTCACCTGTGGATGCACCGCTGGGGGCTGTACCTGTAGCAACGGTTCCGTCAGCCAGTGTAATTTCTGCCTCTACCGTGGGATTTCCTCTTGAATCAAGGATTTCTCTTCCTATTACTTTTTCAATTGTCATATTGGCCATTTTTATGACTCTCCTTTCTAACTTAGCCGTCTCCCAAAGGAAACCGGTTCAGCAATCCGGTTTCCAAAAGGAGTTTTACGACTTACACTCATGGTGGTTAGTCTTTCCTAACCTCATTAAGTTATATCACGCTAACCGTATAATGTCAAGATAATATTTATTTTTTTATTTGTTTTTAATCATTTCATTTTTGTTATACTTTTGGCATTCTTTTTTGATTATGATGATACAGCCAGATTACCGTTATCCATTTTATACAGATAATCTGCATATTTTACAGCTATATCATCATGTGTCACGATAAGAACTGCGGCACCGTTGATTGCATATTTTTTTAGCAAGTCAAGAACCTTTATCGTAGACTCGTCATCGAGATCTCCTGTAGGTTCATCCGCAATTATTATTTGGGGATTACCTATCAGTGCTCTTGCTATAGACATTCTTCTCTGCTCTCCGCCTGAAAGTTCGTCAGAATACACCTCCTGAAGTTCTTCTATTCCAAGAAATTTTAACAGATCCAGAGCTTTTTCCTTCTTTGATTTTCCCGACTCATACATGCATACAGGAGACAGAACATTTTCAAGCACTGTAAGACTGGAAAGTCCAGTATGTCCTTGAGGAATTATTCCAAAGCTTACGTTTCTAAGTCTGGATCTCTTTGCATCATCCATCTCATACAGGTCCTGTCCATCAAGCAGTACCTTTCCTTCCGTAGGGCAAAGCAGACCTGCCAGCATATTTATAAATGTGGTTTTACCGCTTCCCGATTTCCCAATAATTACCGTTATTTTTCCGGATTCCAGATTAAAATCGGTCTTTTTTACAGCATGAAAAAAATTTGTATTCTTTCCGTTTCTAAAGAAAATCCTGGATATCCCATCAGCTTTGAGCTCCATGTCAACTATCTCCCTTTAGCAAAAGCCCTGTTTCCCCTTTCGTGATCCTTCCGGCTGACAGTAATGATGTGATCAGTCCTGCTCCAACCGCAACTATGAATGTTCCTGCCATCAGCATAAGTATAGCAAAAGCCCCCGGTGCAAGTGCCGGAAGTGCAAGTGCTTCCTTTAATGCCTCTGTAGAAACCATACTCACGAAAAAAGCTATCACAAGCCCTGAAATACTTCCTATTGAACATAATACAAATGCTTCGCATCCCATTATCTCAACAAGTATCTTTTTTGATGCACCCATGATCCTATATATTGCAAACTCCTTACGACGTTCGTTTGAAATCATCGTAAAAACAGTGATAAGTATCACAAGCGAGAGTATCCAAATACCTATTACCAGAAGAAGAATGACATAGGAAACATTCCCAAGATTCTCTGATATCCTTGACACCATATTTTTCGATGATGTCGCTTTTACTTTAGTTATATGTATATTTATATCATCTGCTACATCGTTTATTTCATATCCGTCTTCTACGCGAAGCAGTACTGCCGAAGCTGCAGTGTTTATATTAACGCCCTTAAACGGATCTATTTCCAGCAGATGTGAAGCGTCATCGGCCATTCTTCTTATTGTGTCCATATTTGTATACACTGCACTGTCAAGTCCTGTACCTGTTTCAGCCAACTGACCGACAATATTATATTTTTGTCCATAAAAAGTTATGATCCCGTCTTCCGGTACATTGATATTTGAACCGACTATCACTTCGCCGATACCCAATTCCCCGGAATATTCTTCCCGCATCCACGGTATAACCGAGAAATCCGTTTTGGGATCAAAACCTATTATCTGAACACGTGACGAACAACAGCTTGCTTTTGCAGAAGTGAGGAAGAACTGCGTAGTCACTTCAGCAATACCGGATGTATTCTTTATTTTTTCTATATCCTTTGATGAGATATAGTAGTTTCCCGATATTCCCTGTAACAGGATATCATCTACATTTCCATGACCGTTCGCCGATGTAGGCGTCACTATAATATCAGCTCCGAGTCTTAACCGATAGCTTGACAGCCCGTTTCTGAGTCCCATAACGATATATGCACCCATAAACAGAACAAAAGATAAAATCACTACCAGTAACACCATCATAAAAGATCGGAACGGTTTTCTTTTAATATTTTTCAGCGATGTTCCAAATGCAAATTTCATATGAAGTCCTTACTTTCTGCTGTGCTTTTCTCTGTTCGAATATGAAAACAACAGTATAATATCCGCTATTGCAATGATCATACAGCTAACAGTCAGTATGATATTCCAGAGATATGTGTTACTTCTGCAGGCCATATCAGCATTTTTACAGATATTTATAATTCCGCCCGGAACAGATATATTTAAAATACTTAATCCAAGGATACCAATATTCAGACCTGTTTTTACCTTCAGGTCGGGTATAAAGACTAAAAGCAAAGTCATGCCTGCAAGAAGTAAAGATGTAGCTTTTAATACCTCTCCCGCCCAATGGCAGCTCATCATTGATTCACCCATGGCCGGACATACCTCAAACCAGGTTCTTATTCCTATAACATATACTGCAGTAATAACAACAAGAAGTAATTCTACAAAGCTTATTTTTAATTTACTGTTTCCGAACATCTTTTTTTCTCCTTTTCTTCCAAAATATTAAAGCATTTGAATTTACCATCAGTTTATCCGTAGGTATTTTTCTGGGACATATATCCATACATGCCAGTGATTTTCCACAACCGTCATACACATGTTCCATATACCCTTTAGCTATCTCCTTTATATCTGTCGACGGCATCTCCGTAAGAAGTCTTGTGGTGACCGGCACTGTAGACATACCGAAGAAACTGCCTCCGGGATAAAAATTTGGACATACTTCAAGACAGCACCCACATTGTATACACTCCGATGCAGTATATACCAGATTGCTGTCTTTCTCGCTAAGCATTGTTCCAATCTCCGGATCATCCTTCTCCCGCTCCACATCTCTCCGCAACCAGAGAGCTAAAGTCTTCAGGTTTTCATACAGTATACTCCTGTCAACCATCAGATCCGCTATAACCGGAAACTTTCTTAATGGCTCAAGGCTTATTTTCTTCTTTTTATAATCCTTTAATTTTGCTGCGCATGCAAGTCCCGGTCTTCCGTTTATTACCATGGCACAGGCACCGCATTTTTTCTGCAGGCAGCTGCATTCCCACTCTATCATTGTTGTCGGGAATCCATTAATATCCATCAGTGGTTCCCGCAAGTTCAGATTTGTGAGAGCGGTTGCCACCGTGTCATTTTCCGAATCCGCGGTGTATAAAAAATCCTGATAATAATCGTTTTTTTCATCCCGTTTCCGTCTTTTAACGGATATAATATATTCCATATTACACCTTATCTAATAATTTAACTTCGCCTCATCTGTCTGCTTTGCAGCCACCTTTCCCTCAAGTGGAAAGAAGTTCCTTAAAACATATTCTTACATCTCCTTTTTCCAATACAGCCACGGTCTGCTTTCTGTATTCATCTGATGACTCAGGATAATCTTCACGAAAATGTGCTCCCCTGCTTTCCTTTCTTTCAAGAGCCGACCTGCCCATTGCCAGTCCCAGATATGCTCTTTTACGATCTATCTCCGGCATATCCCTGCTTAACAACAGTTTCTCTATCTCATCTACTGTATATCTCAGGTCTTTGTACGTTCGAACTATACCCAGCCCTTTTAAGAGGATACCCTTTAGGCCTTTACGGTTTTTTTCTTCAGATTTATCCTGCAGGATACGATTTTCTTCCTTTACCGATCCCGGCATATCATATTTTTTAATATTTTCTGCGGCTGTCTTCCCACCAAATATCGCTCCAAGCATGGAGTTGCCTCCGAGACGGTTTGCACCATGATAGCGTGCTGCTGCCTCTCCTGCAGCATAAAGACCTTTTATATTTGTCTCATGATACTTGTTTACCCTGATACCGCCCATAAAATAATGCATTCCCGGACTAACCGGAATCGGATCTTTTTTCGGATCTTTCCCTATGTAATCTACAAGCTCTTTTCTTAGATCATTTAGTTTTCTATCCCAGATATCGCTTCCGATTTCTGTCATATCAAGATATACCTGTCCGTCACACCCCTGTTCTCTATCCAACATGAACATCTCTCTCGATACAACATCCCTTGGCATCAGATTACCAAATTCAGGATATTTATCCTCCATAAAATACCATCTGTTTCCGTTTTTATTCGTAAAAAGACGCCCACCTTCACCGCGAGCAGCTTCGGAAACAAGCAGTCTTTTTCCCGTTATCTCCACAGTTGTCGGATGGTACTGGATAAACTCAAGATTAGCAAATTCTACGCCTTTTTCAAAAAGAAGTGCCTGTACATTTCCCGTGTTTGCGGTGGTTCCTGTAGTCATGCCTTCAAAAAAGCCGTTTAACCCACCGCAGCATATGATCGCAGGCCCTGAAAATGATAAAAGCTTTAAGCTGAATATATCCCGAACCAAAAGATTTTCTATCTTTCCTTCACTTATGCTTATATCCACCATCTCATGGTTCGGGTATCTTTTTATTACACCTAAAGCCTCATATTTCCTGGCTATATCTATCAGTGCAGTCATTATCATTTTACCGGTACTGCTTTTTGCAAATGCCGTACGCTTCTTTTTCTGTCCGCCAAAATTTCTAAGAACAAGCTTCCCTTTTTCGGCATTAAAAGGGACTCCAAGATTTATCAACTCCCTGACTATCTGCGGAGCGTTTTCGGTCAACTCTTTTACAGATTCTTCAGATTCCAGGAAACATCCACCCTTTATGGTATCCTGATAATGATCTGATACAGAGTCTCCTTCTCCCATCGTATCAAGTGCCGCGTTTATACCACCTTCTGCCAGCACAGACTGAGCTCTTTCGGACGGTTGAACCGATATCAGATTAGTGCTGACTCCCTGTCTCGCCAGGGTGATAGCTGCAGACAGCCCTGCCAATCCCGCACCGACTATATTAACCATGTCATACTCCTTCCACAATTCTGTATCCAAGCATCAGGTATTCCAACGTAAATAATAAATACAAAATGCCACAGCAAATAGTAGAAACAGAATCGCTAAAACAAAAAGGGTATTAATAATAATTTTCTTATAATTTTTAGCCCCTATCGCCAACATGAACGGTTTTATATTAGTCAGCACATGAAGAGAAATGGTAAGTACCATAAGAAGCTGTGATATAAATCTTCCCGTATCAAAAGCTTTAAGCCTGTATATATCTGTTGGCGGTACATTAAATATAAATAGATGCATCAAAAGCGGTATAAGTATTGTAAAACCACTTATTCTGCGGATCCAGAACATTATGTTGTTTTTAAAATATCCTGCTTTTGTCTTATGTATGGCATGTAGTGTTTTTACAGTCAGTATCGTGGTAACTATTACATGAAGTGCAACAAAGAACACGCATATCCAAGCAACTATTTTATTGACATCACTATTTCCGCCTGCTATCGTCAGCGCCCCGGTAATTCCATGAAGTAAAAATGTAAGGAACATACCGGCTACCAGTATTATATTGAGTCTCCGCATATCTGCCTCCCCAAATGCTTACTTTAAAATTACGAACCGGACAAATGCAGTAAACGGATTCCCGGGATTTCTTCCAATAACTTCAATGATTCTGCCATTTCCTTTGAAATAACAGCTACGTCTATATACCCTTCTTCAATCCTCGATACAACCAGCACAGGGTTTTCTTTTTTTAGTTTCATCTGATTTTCCGGAAGTTCTGCCTGAAAACGTTCCGCCAACTGAATCCCGCCGGCATCTCCTTCCGCGACAAGACATCCGATATCTTCAAATATTACAGAAAACTCTTCATCCATAAAAAAAGCTTCCCACGAATCAACACTGTCTTCGTGAAGCGATTCGTTGATATACACCAGAAAATCTCCCGAAGGCTGTTCCGGCAAAACCAGACTTGAACTCGAAACCGCGTCAACATCATTGCTGATATTGGGGATTATAAGATATTTCAGGATAGGAAATCCGGCCAATATAAAGAGAATGGCAATCGTGCATCCTATATTTATTAAAATGCCTGATATCTTCATGCCGTATATCCTCTCCTTTTCAACTGCTGATATGGTTTACTTGGCAGCTTTTTGCAGTGCATCATTTACCGCTTCCTTAAATTCATTATACGATATAGTTGCACCGCTTATAGCATCAACGTCCTTCAGATATCCTGTTTTTACAAGCTCCGATGCGTATTTAGCAGCAGACTGTACAGCCTTCTGTGCCTTCAAACGGTTTTCCTTTGAAAGATCCGAACCGTAATTTTCATCTTTCAGTGTCCCGTCAAGTTCATACATCTTAAATGTACATGATATAATCTTATTATCTTTTATCTCGACAGCTACCTCACCATATCCGGAACCGTTTCCGCTCTCGTCCGCGCTAAAATCCGAACTGCGTCCTGTATATGAACCGTCCTTATAATCTGAACTGCCACTCCCTCCCGAGCAGGCTGTCATAAGTGCACATACACATAACGTCATGATAAAAAACTTACATTTTCCAATAAAACGTGAACTCATAATGATTTCCTCACATGTATATATTTTTCGTTCTGATTGAAATATTCCGATCAATCGGTAAAATGCTCATTCTCACGATCCGACACAATTTTACCATGCTCCAGGCGAACAATCCTCTGAGCTACCTCTCCAACCTCAGGATCATGGGTTACCACAACAAGCGTTGTCCCTTCTTTGTGGAGACGCCTGAAAATATCAAGCACTATGTTTTCATTTGCCTCATCAAGATTTCCCGTGGGCTCGTCTGCCAGTATAAGCTGGGGTGAGTTGATGATAGCTCTCGCTATACAGACTCTTTGCTGCTCTCCACCTGAAAGCTGGCTTGGAAGATGTTTTGCTCTATCCTTTAGTCCCACCCTTTCAAGTGCTTCCAGAGCTTCCTGCTCATCAGGCATACTGTGGTAATACTGTGCAACCATAACATTTTCAACGGCATTCAAGTAATTGATCAGATGAAACTGCTGAAATACCAGTCCTATTTTATCCCTATGCAGCTCTGTTAACTTTTTTCCGCTTTCTTTTGAAACATCCTTACCATCAAAGAATACCTCCCCGGTGCTGGGTTTATCCAGGCAGCCCACTATATTCATCATCGTACTTTTACCTGAGCCTGACGGACCCATTATAGCAAGCCATTCACCTTTCCTGACATTCAGGCTGACATTATCAAGTGCCTTAAGTCCACCATATATTTTCGATATATTTTTTAATTCAAGCAAGTTTTCCATTTTCATCATCTCCATAATCGAATATTTATATTCAACTCCAAACTTTCACAAGGTCTCACTACTCTCCCTTTAATACCAGTGCCGGATCAACTTCTACCGCACTCTTTATGGGCATCAGACATGCCGTACCTGTAACTATGACCGAAGCTACTATAGTTATCGGTATCAGTAAAGGTCTGAATGTTATCGGGCTCGAAAATACATGCTGACTCACATACTGAGCAAATAAGAAACCCAGGACCGAACCTAATATTCCGCCAACAGCTCCCAGAAGCAGGCCTTCACCCATAAACTGTCCGACAATACTGGAATTAAAAGCGCCAAGTGCTTTTCTCAATCCTATCTCACGGCGTCTTTCCGCTATAACAGCAGCCATCGTGGTAGCGACACATATCATAGTAAGAACCAATACTACAGCCGTGACTATAAACACAAGTGCCTGAAGTTTTGAAAGAACAGAACTTTCAGATGCCGTAACTCTCTTTACAAGCTTTGCTTTTATGCCATCTATATCTTTACTTATCTTTTCTGTATATTCCGAAAGTTTATCTTTGATAGATGCAACGCTGACCTCAACTATATCATAGCCTCTTTTCGACAGTGTCAGATACTCCACATCTTCCAGGCTAATATATATATATTCTTCTTCAGATCCTCCGGTTTCAAGTATCCCGCTTATCGTAAGATCCAGTGTATGATCACAGTGCGTTTCTCCGGTTTCTGGATCGGTATACTTTTCATAATCAGGAATATCAATACTCTCCATTTCCCCGGTTATCTCAAAAGTATTAACCGTAGAAACAGATTCTCCTTTACTGATTCCGAGACTTTCTGCAAGTTTTGCTCCTATCAGGGCTTCGCCGTTTTTTGCCGGAAGCTCTCCGTCTATATGCCAATACGGGCTTGTTTTAAGCACTGACCCTAAGTCCGTTCCTGCCAAAGTTACGGGCATATTGTGTATCTTTGAATTCTCATATCTGTATGGCGTATACCCTTCAAGTTCGTTCGATGGGAAATATGTTATGCTTTTCTGAAGTTTTTCGTAAGATACATCTCCATCACTTTCCGGAGCTATAATGATATTTGCTCCGTAGCTTCTAAACTGAGAACTCATCTGTCTCGGAACATCAAAATATATCAACCCTAATCCTGACAGGATAGTTGCTCCGACTATGATAGCCAGTAAAGCTACGATCATTCGCGATCGTCTTCTCACAAGCGAAGCTACTATCATCCTGATAAACATTTTCCGCTTTTTGTTCATTTTATTTCACCTTTTCAGTCCGCTTTATGTTGCTTTTCTATCAATGTCACCTCGAAAACGCCTTCTGCGTTTCCTCGGTAACAAAACGATGCTCCGCATCTCATTTCAGTCGGGGCTTGAACCCCGCCTGAAACGAAGATCTCCCCCCACCTTTGCTACGCTAAGAGGTGGGGGATATCTTCTGTTTTGTTATATCAGTGTCCGCCGTGAAGAACCTCTGACGGACGCAGTCTTAACAGCATCCTTATAGCAGGGATACTTCCGATAAGGGTCACAAAAATTATGAGGACTGAAACAATGAACGCAACCATTCCGCTCATCTCAACCCCGGAGGAGAAAACGCTGTGACCGATAATCTGTGCAAAACCATACCCTAAGAAGTACCCTGCTATGGTGCCTAATATAGAGGTAAATATGATCTCAGTAAGAACAAGGAACGTTATCTGTCCATTCTTTGCTCCTACTGCTTTCAATAAAGCCAGCTCCTGTGACCTCTCCATAACACCCGAAGTCACAAGGTTCGATATTCCCAATGTTGCTCCTATAAGACTTAAAAAAGTTATAAGTGACATTAGAAGTTCTGTTTTTTCAAGGATTTTTCCTTCTGAATCTGCTATCTGCCTTATAGCTGAAGCCGATGCCTCCGGAATAGCCTCCTGTATTTGGAAACATATCGAACTAACATAAGCAGTACAGTACCAAAGGTCATATTCATCACCGGAAAGCAGTGAAGGATTTTTTGCTGCTTTGATGGCAAGTTCGTCTTCCGGAGAAGTTATGGCGCTTACTTCTATCTTTTTTATATACCCTACGGTATCTGTCAGCCTCTGTACAACCGACAGGGTAGTATATATCATATTGTCGTCGTCATCTCCCGACTCAAAAACACCGATTATCTCAAGTTCTTCATTTCTGCCGTCCCTTGAAACAGTTATGATATCCCCGGCTTTTATATTTTTTTCTTCTGCAAGTTCCCGGCCTATCATGGCATATTTATCCCCGGATACCGCCTGCTCGTTTAACATAGTACCACTTTCGACATCCCACCAGCTTCTTAAGTTAATAACTCCCGTATCTCTGGTATATACCGATCCCTTTTTCTTAAATTCAAGCTTATGGTTAAACCATGTACCGACAAGTCCTACTTCCGAATTGTTCAGGGTTACTGTTGTATCCGTCTCCGGTGCAAAATCAGTTATATTGTTCGCCCAGAATATCGTAAGCAGTTCACCCACTTTTTCTTCCTTTATATATTCTGTCTGAGCGTCATCATCCTCTTCTTCTGTATCATACAGCTTACTTATAACTGCCGACGACTGCGGAACTACAGTAATGTTTGAACCATATGTCTTTAATTCTTCGTTTATCTTGTCACCGACATCCAGCATGACATTCAGCATCGCAGTAGCTATAGAAGCTCCCAGTGCTACTGTCAGAGCGATCATCAGAAGCTTTTTCTTCTGTCGTATAAAGGTTCCTTTTACCATTCTAAAGAACATTGTGTCCTCCTTAAAAGCACTTGCTTCATCCGGTTTTATTTCTTAAAGTTTGACTGTGTCCTTACCATTTCAGAAACCGGTATCGTAATAGCACTTTCATCAATATCATAATCGATTATTATCGGGTTGCATCCACCCTTCATGCCTATGGTCGAAGTATTCATGACAACTCCGCATTTCTTGCATACTACCTTTCCGTCATTATTTTCATAATAACCGGCTTCACCGCATATCTCACAGGCGTCAAGTCCTACACCGTAATTGGTTGTATTTTCCTGCTTTAATATCACTATAAGTCTTGTAGGATACCCTTCAGCCGTAGTATATTCGAAACGATGCAGATGCCCGTCATTTACCATCGTAAGCGGAATCTCTAAGTCTTTGTCCTGTCCTGCTCCATCCTTTATGATTATAGGATCCTCTACAGGTGCTTCATTTATCACTACAGTATTTAATTTTACAAAAAGTGTGGCGCACAACACAGCATTTACAAGACATATAAGCATAAGTATAGAAAATCTTTTACCCGTTCTCCAGATAGATTTTTGTTTACGATGTTCTGCTTTGGTTGAGTAGGGTTCTTTAGCAGTTTTGCTTTTTACCCAGATATATACGGACATAAATACAAGCATTGCAAAACATAAATAGACATAAATCTCGGAATTATTATTACTTGCAGCTGCGAAATTAAATAACGCAGTACTGTCTATTATTTTTCTTGGGGTAAGAACGAGCATCAGCTTTGCAAAATTAAACACTGCATAAATTACATTTAGGATAATAAAAGCAGCTTTAAGTAACTTTCCATATCCTTTCTTTCTGATAACCACCGAGATCTTATATGCAGCGATCATTGACGCGAAGCTGATTATAATTCCCAGCAGATATCCACCCAGTCTGAAAAGATAATCGGTAGAAAGCAGTCCGTTACCCTTCGTATCAAATTTAAACGGATATACATAAACATTTGAAACGGTACCGAAAAGATATGTAATTAACAAAAGTCCAATAATAATGCTTATGAAGCATTCCGCTTTGCTGCAGGTTTGCTTTTCCGTATTATCTCTGAAAGTTCTTTTCGAAACAATAAAATACACTATTATAAAAACAACAAAAACTCCGAGAGCTGCTCCATAACCGTATGCACCAACTCTCCAGCCCCCGACCAGACGTCTTGTATTGGTTATATAAGCTCTTACCGCTGCTATCACAAGTCCCAGAATAAAGCTGATCTTTACGATTCTCTGTCCTTTTTCCGACATGTAGCTATCAGAAAAGGCAAATATTACTCCGATAATGGTAAAAACCATGAGAAGATCATCAGTTACATTGATAAGATAAGTAAGCATTTTTTGTCACCCTTTTATCGTTAAGACTTACCTGTAAACACGCATAAAGCCCAGACCAAAGCTTTAGCATTCTGCCTCAGCTTTTGATCCAGGCTCTATAGCTGTCAAAGCCCCGTAAACCTTAACAACCTTAAATTATTTACTCTGCCCAAGCACCCTTGGTGAACTGCCACTTATCATATGTATAAACGATGGCATTGGGGAATGTATGGGTGTCAGGACCTGTCTCGTCTGTGTGGATAAGATATGTGCTTGAATCAGGGAATTTAACTGTGAACGTAACGGTATATAAACCATCACCATCAACCTTGATGTTTGCGCCGTAATGAGGTCCATCAGAAGCTGCCATAGGCATGAATGTTCCGCTGGTCTTGTAATCTCCGTCATTCTTTGATACAGCATATTCTACTGTAAGGTAGGGAACCCAGTCACCCTTTCCATATCCTAAACCATTCTCAAGTGCTGAAACATCAAGCTCAAGGTGGCAGTCATAATCCTCTGCCTTGTATCCTCCTGTCATGTCAACAGGTTGGAAATATACGGCATTGAGGTTTAGGAATTCTTTCTCTACACCTGAGAAGATTTCAACTTCTGTAAATCCGAGATCCTCACCACCATCATCCTCAGCCTCGGCTGCAGGTGCCTGAGTAACCGATCCAGTATTTTCTGCTGCAGGAGCAGGCGTTTTCTTTTCTTCCTTGCTGCAGGCTGTAAGTCCGATAGCAAGTACTGTGCAAGCAAGTGTTGTAGAAATGAATCTTGCAAATTTTGTCATTTTTTAGACCCTCCGTTAAATTATGTTGTTGATTTATCAATAACAGCCAGTCTGATTTACGGGATCAGATTAGATTATTATTTACTTTTTTGTTTTTGGAACCTTTTTTAATCATCATAATGAATGTGACGATCGTTATTATAGTAAGTATTATCTGAGGTCCCAGAGTAATCCATGTAGGATACACTCCAAGGAACGTCAGCACATCACTTCCGTTCATCCACTCCAATGCAGGTATGGTGCCGGCCAGATCCTGTACGAATCCTCCGATATTTTCAGCAAGCCGACCGTCCAGGAACAGTTCAAACATACCGGATCCAAGGAATGCTATGGACATTATCGCCATAAGAATACTCGTTGCCATAAAGAAAGGCTTTAGCGGAAGTTTTATACCAAATACTCTGATTACGATAAACACAACAGCCACTGCAACAAGTCCGGCTATAATACCGCCGAATACTGCCACATACCCGTTTTCCATGGAATCCGCTCTCGAAAAATACTGCTGACAGAACAGTATGACTTCCGCACCCTCACGGAACACTGCAAGGAACGAAGTGAACCCCAGCGCCCGCATCTTGCCCTTATCTGCCGATTCGGTAACTTTGCCCGATATATAATTTGTCCAGGCTTCAGACTCTGCCTTGGATATCATCCAGTTTGATACATATATCAGAACCGCAACAGCTACCAAAGCGGTAACACCTTCAACTATCTCCTGCGGTATGGAATTTGAAGTGCTGCTTGTGATTGAGTATAAGAGTATAGCTAATCCAACACTGGCAGCCAGGGCTATGATACCGCCGGCATATACATACAGCGTTCCTCTTTTGTTTCCGGTCTTTATCAGGTATGCCACCATTGCACCTACTATCAGAATAGCCTCCAGACCTTCTCGCAGGATGATTGCAAACACAGCTCCAAAGGTAGCCCAGGCTATCCCGCCTCCGGATTCTCCATCCTTGGTATAGCCGAACAGCTCATCAAGAATATCCGCATCTTCTCGCAACAGTTTAATAAGTGTTTTTACTTCTTCAGTTACTCTTTCAACACTTTCGCCATTGTTGACGGCTTTTTTCATATTGGAAAACTGAAGTTCAACCTCGTTGACTCTAGCCCCCGAAATATATCCCATAACAGTCTTCTCAAAGCCCGATGTCTCATACCAGAAACCATACGAATTCGTAAACGGCTTATAATATCCGTTATCTCCGTCGTACTCCACTCCGGATTCGTATCGTCTGATACCTTCGTTTAACAGATTTGATATCTGATCTGTAATGTCGTTATAAGTAATTGTCTTGGATCCGTCAGGATTTACTGCCGTTTTATATTTCTTAAATGACAGATAATAATCTTCAACTTTCCCGTCATCTGCCGCATATGCTTTCTGTGAAATCATACAGATCAGTAGCATCATAACCGCAAGCAGACTTAGTATCCTTCCGGGTATTTTTTTCATTCTGTCTATCTCCCCTCTAAAATGCACGATTTTCAAACAGTTATGCAATTCGTTTGGTTAGTCTACGATAACTTCAGTTAGTGATTATAGTTACATCTTTCTAACTTGTCAAGTAAAATTTTTAAATTTTCTTTTACCCCTCTCTTTGTAAATGTTTTTTCTATAAAAAGAAAACTGCAATCTCTCAGAATTTCTCCTAACAAATCGCAGCATCTTTTTGTATCGTTCACCCAAAGTTAGAAATTGTCATTGTTGACTTATACCAATGCTTCTCCCAACGCCTTGCAGGCTGCCGTTGCCGCATCATCAGGCGCTTCATTGGCCATTACACTTTCCGTACAAAGAGTTATACCGTTATTCTTGCATCTGTCTTCCCAGTCTCTCATCCACTGACCGTCACCCCAGCCATATGAACCAAAAAGAGCCACTCTTTTTCCTGCAAGGGAACTTTCAACTGCAGAAAACATTGGTTCAAATTCCGAATCCTCGAGTTCTTCTGCACCCATGGCAGGACAGCCGAATGCAATAGCATCAAACTCGGCCGCTTTTGACGGTGAAAAATCATTCGCCTCGAACATTGCTGTTTCGGCACCTTTCCCCGATGCTCCACTCTCAACAGCTTCAGCCATAAGCTTTGTATTTCCTGTCTGGCTCCAATAAACTACTGCTACTTTACTCATTTTTCTTGATCCTTTCTGATTTTTATTATCCTAAAGCCACGAAATGAACTAAGGAATATTCCTTTAAGAT
>JAILGF010000105.1 GCA_024696945.1 Lachnospiraceae bacterium
CTGATGAAACTGTCCGGGCTGACCTTGCGGTTCTGGAGTCCTCTGACGTAATAATGGGTCTGGGGCAGTGGCAGGAGTGTTGCCTTCTCCTCAAGAAGATAATGCTGGTTAGGTATCCTCTGTGTAGTAGTGTGTTTCTGGCCGCACCACTCATCCACAAATACCCTGCCCTGCGAATTAAGGTCTTCCATGCCTGAAAAAGAACGGCCTTTTACGAACTGCTCTTCGATGTAGTTGAATGGGCGTTCTACCTTTCCTTTTTTACGAGGCCAGTAACAGGGGCATGCGTTAAGCTCTGTTCCAAGATGTTTTGCCATAAGAAGTGCATGGGGATTGTAACGGATTTCATCCCCGGATTTAGGATTGTTCTCGATGACAAAAGCCTTCGGATTGTCTATCAGGAGCTCCTTTGTCACTCCACCTAGCTCATCAAAAAGCTCCTGCACGGCTTCGTAGATAGCGTCAGCATCTTCCTTTAACGAGAAGCATACCGCCTTCTTCCTTGATGCTGCCAGTATCAGCGAGAAGCAGTATACTGTCCTGAACCTGCCCGCTATGGGAATCTGGTATTCTGACCAGTCGAACTGTGCCTGATCCCCGGGTGGGGTTTCAATTCTTGTAGTTGCTTTCCTGCTTATTGCGTCCCCTATGTCCTCGTCGACTTTCCGGAGATAATAATAAACCGGTCCGATGCTTCCTTCATAACCGCAGTTCCTGAGCTCCCTGAAGATCCGTGTCCCGTTAAAACAGTATGGTTCGCAGCGCCACTCTATTATCTTTTCTTTGAACCGGTCTATCTTGGACTTATATTCAGTACGGCAGTAGACGGGTGGGTCTTTCATGGCAAGAAGCTTTTTAACGGTATTCCTGGATATCCCCAGCAATGATGCAGTAGCTCTCTTAGACTTGGTGCTTTTATACACTTTTTGTACAGCAGCCCAGTCTTCCAAATCTTTCACCTCTTTTCCTCCTTCCCGTATACTCATTCTTGGTATACAGGAAGTGATTCTATCTTATCCAAAGAGGTGGGTCAATTCTAAGTATTAAATTTTCAAGGTTCAGTGTATATATCATGATCGGTTATAACCTTTAACTGATCTCCCGGGTGGGTCAGTTTTAAGTATTAAACCTGGGTCATTTTTAATTATAAATCAATAGTACTCACTATGTACCGCTTACCATAATATAAATATCACAAAAGTATTAAACAATCCTTAAATACTATAACACATTTTCAAGAAAAAGCAAAAAATAAAAACCTTGAAGTATTAATTCAAGGTTTTTAGAGAGGCGACAATCGGATTCGAACCGATGAATCAGGGTGTTGCAGACGTTTAAATAAATTGCTGCAACACCTATGAATACAGGGGGTCCAAAAATCTGTACCACTATATAATTGTGGTACAGATCCATATTGCCAATATCCCATCAAATATTTCTTCCTTGATACTGAACTGTGACCACATAAACTGTCCTGGATAGTTCATCTATCCTAAAGATTGCTAAGTAGTTATCCACAATAAGCTGTTTATACTTTTTTCCTGCATACTTACCTTCAAGGCGATCCTGATGGGATTGAGGACACTCTTCCAATGCTTTTATTGCATTCCAAATCCTATCAGTCTGTCCTTTTGCATTCTGAGGAGCCTCTTTAGTTATGGCTATGTACTCATAGATATCCTCAATATCTCGATAGGCTTTAGGGTATAACATAACCTTATACTTATCCATAATATTTCTTATTCAGCCTATCCATAGCTTCATCCACAGGAATAGGTTCAGCTCCTTTCTCAAATTCTTCTTCAGCCTCAAAGATGGCCTGATCTATCCTGTTAAACCTTGCAAACTTTTCATATAACTCTGAACTCATAACTACAAGGTCACTGTATCCATTTTTTGTGATAAAAATCGGTTCCTGATTCTTGTGAGCGAGTTCTGATATCTCACTTGTCTTTCTTAAATCTCTTATTGGCATAATAGTGGGCATAGTATGTACCTCCATATTGATTGTGTCATCATTGTATCATAATAATGCTACAATGTCAATCTGTTGTTATGTTAAACATTGTTAAGCCTAATTTAAATGTATCAAATGGGTTGATTACGACGTTAACTTCCTGATATTTTTCCACTCAAATATCATTTTTGACATAAAACCTGATGAAATTTCAGGTTTTTTATTTTGATTTTTTTCGTCTCCCGCTTCTTCGTTTAGGCTTCAGCTCTTCATCTTTCTCAACCGTTTCTGATTCAAAAAATGCGATTGCTTCTTCAA
>JAILGF010000064.1 GCA_024696945.1 Lachnospiraceae bacterium
TGTCAGTGCTATAAGCCCGTTCTTTGGAATAGTTGAACCATTGAAGGTAACACATCTTCTCTTCGTAAATCTTGTAATGGATAGCCTTGGAGCTATTATGCTTGGAAATGAGCCTGCGCTTGAGAAGTATATGACTGCAGCGCCTCGTAGAAGAGATGAAAGTATTGTCAGCAAAGCAATGGCAGCTCAGATTGGAATTATGGCATTGTGGATGACGATTATAAGTTTCTGCTTCCTGAAACTTCCGGTATTCAAGGATATATACGGAACAGATGAAAAGCTGTATACCGCATTCTTTGTGCTATTCGTTGTTTCCGCATTGTTTAATGGATTCAATGTTCGTGATAACGGTTTTGGAATCTTCAAGGGGTTAAAGGATAATCCGGGCTTCTTAAAGGTATGGTTCACGATAGTACTGGTACAGGCACTTATTGTGAATGCTGCCTTGGTTCCGGTAAAAGCATTTGAATGGATCAGTTCAATGTTTAGTTGTACACCTTTCGGACTGGTTGGTTGGCTTGTTGTATTTGCGTTAGCATTTACGATGATTCCTATTGATATTCTTAGAAAGTCAATAATGAGAACAAAATAAAAGGAGGCAAAAGTATGTCTATCAGTTTGGCAAAAGGGCAAAAGATTGATTTGTCTAAAACAAGCGCCGGTTTGACACAGGTAATGGTAGGTCTAGGATGGGATGAGGTACAACAGAGCACAGGTTTTTTGGGCGCATTGTTTGGGTCAAAGCCTCAAGATATTGATTGTGATGCATTTGCTATTATGCTTGGAATGGATGGCAAACTTGTGAATCATACGACCAGCGTAAAGGAATGTACGGTTTTCTTTAATAATCTGTCAGATCCATATCAGTCAATTGTTCACCAGGGAGATAATTTAACTGGAGCAGGAGAAGGTGATGATGAACAGATATTTGTTGATTTGAATCGGGTTCCTTCAAATGTGTACACCATTGTTTTTGCAGTAAATATATATGACGCCTTTAAGCGAAATCAGCATTTTGGAATGCTCAGAAACGCATTTATTAGAGTGGTTGATCATAGAACAGGTAGTGAACTGTGCAGGTTTGATTTAAACGAAAATTATAATAATGACACTGCATTGATTGCTGGGGCATTAAGAAGAGGCGAGAATGGATGGGAGTTTGTTACGGATGGATCCCATGCACGTGTTGAGTCACTTACCGATGTCGTGGCTGCATTCGCGTAGTTGGGAGATGTGAATTATGGCATTGAATTTGCAAAAAGGACAAAAGATAGATTTAACAAAGAGTAATCCAGGTTTAAATAAATTACTTGTAGGACTTGGATGGGATACCAATAAGTATAGTGGCGGTTACGATTTTGATCTTGACGCAACAGTTTTTCTTCTCAAAGAAGATAATAAGGTAAGCTCAAATCAAGACTTTGTTTATTATGGGAACCTCAAACACTCTTCCGGTAGCGTGGAGCATATGGGAGATAATGTGACTGGTGGTACTGGAGGTGATGATGAACAGGTTCAGGTTGATTTAGGTAGGGTTCCTAGTAATATTGAGCGTATAGCCGTAGCTGTTACTATTTATGATGCCGAAAAGAGAAATCAGAATTTTGGTCAAGTAAGCAATGCCTATATCCATATTGTAGATAAAACAACAGGAAATGAAATTTTAAGATATGACCTAGGCGAGGATTTTTCCATTGAGACGTCAATGGTTGTAGGGGAATTATATCGCTACAAAGGAGAATGGAAATTTAATGCGGTTGGTAGCGGTTTCAAAGGTGGTCTTAAATCTTTATGTATTAATTATGGTGTCGACCTCGAGATAAAGGATCGTAATAGAGGAGCGGTTGTTCTTGAAAAAGGGCAGAAAATAAACCTATCAAAAGGAAATGGTGAAATTCTGATTAATCTGAATTGGAGTCAGCCTGAAAGAAATGGCTTTTTTGGATCTGTTGCTGGTATAGATTTGGATTTGGGGTGCTTGTATGAATTAAAAGATGGGAGAAAAGGTTGCGTACAGGCATTAGGAGATGCGTTTGGGAGTCTGGTAAATCCACCTTATATATCGCTTGATGGAGATGATAGAACAGGTACTTCTTCAGGGGGAGAAAATCTTAGAGTCAATGGATCGATGATTCCTCAGATAAAAAGGATTCTTGTGTACACTTTTATATACGAAGGTGCGGCAAATTGGAGAGATGCGAAAGGTATAGTAACTGTAAAGTGCCCTGGAAGCAAAGATATAATTGTAAAAATGGATGAGTATGGATCTGAACTTACCATGTGTGGAATTGCTCTTTTAGAAAACAAAGATGGTCAGTCTTTGTCAATGGAAAAGATTGTAAGGTTTTTTAAGGGACACAGAGATTTAGATCAAGCATTTGGATGGGGGTTACGCTGGGTTCACGGATCCAAAGACTAGCGTGTTCGATGATTTTGTTCAATTTTTATAAACGGTATAAATACACTATAAGACTAAGGAGGTAGAAAGATGGGCATTAGCTTACAAAAAGGTCAAAAGATTGATCTGACAAAAGGAGGCGGAGGAGGCCTCAGACAAGTCATGGTTGGACTCGGATGGGATGAGGCGCAGCAAAATAATGGAGGCGGAGGCTTTTTGGGTGCACTTTTTGGAGGCGGAAAGCCCCAGGACATTGACTGCGATGCGTCAGCCATCCTCTGTGGTTCCAATGGAAAGTTGATCGGAAATGGTGCTCAGGATTGCTTGGTATATTATGGCAATTTAAGCCATCCAAGTGGTGCTATTGTTCATCAGGGAGATAACCTTACAGGTGCAGGCGATGGTGACGATGAACAGATTATGGTAAATCTTCAGGGTGTTCCGGCAAACATTGACAAGATAGTATTTGTGGTAAATATATATGAGGCGAGAGCTAGACATCAACATTTTGGTATGATTAGAAATGCCTTTATTCGCCTTGTTAACATGGATAATAATACAGAGATTTGCCGTTATAATTTGTCTGACAATTACAACAACATGACAGGGCTTGTTGTAGGGGAAATATACAGGAAAAACGGTGAGTGGAAGTTTAATGCGATTGGACAGCCTGTTCAAGAGGCAAGCCGTGTTGACGCATTGCTTCAGTTATATAGGTAAATTTGCTGGGATAATTAAGAGAATAGTTGTATTACTACTATTTAATACTATAAAACAATAAGGAGGCAAAAAAAATGGCAATTAGTTTGGTTAAGGGACAGAAGGTGTCACTTGATAATTCGATGAAACTTGCTTTGGTAGGACTTGGATGGGATACCAATCGTTATGATGGTGGTCACGATTTCGATTTAGATGCATCGGCTTTTTTGCTTGGAGAGAATGGCAAGCTTCAGAGAGATGAAGATTTTATTTTCTACAATAATCTGGAAAGCCGTAATAAGGCAGTTGTACACACTGGAGACAACCTTACAGGTGATGGAGATGGGGATGATGAGGTTATAATGATAGATTTCACAAAGATTCCCGATGATGTCAAGAAGATCGCTATTTGCGTTACTATTCATGACGCTGCTGCTCGTGGTCAGAATTTTGGTCAGGTTTCAAATGCATACATCAGGATTGCTAAGTTGGCAGACGAATTTGACACTACTGGGGAACCTGTTCTGAAGTTTGATCTGGAAGAAGAGTTTTCCATTGAGACTGCTTTAGTGGTTGCTGAAATCTATCAGAAGAATGGTGAGTGGAAGTTTAATGCGGTAGCAGCTGGTTATCAAGGTGGTTTGGAAGCGATAGTTCGTTCCTTCGGTGGCAACATATAAAATAATAAAGGAAAGAGGTGAATCGCTTGAAAGAGTTTCAAAAAGGTCAAAAAATCAGGACAGTCTCAGGAGGAGAGCTTGAAGTAATACAAAAGCTTGGAGAAGGTGGCCAAGGCGTTGTTTACAGAGTTAATTACAACGGAAAGCAGCTGGCCTTGAAGTGGTATTTTGGTAACAAGCTCAGTAATCCGAACAAGTTTTATGAGAATATTCAGAATAATATTAAGCAGGGTGCACCTACAAATGCATTTTTGTGGCCTCTCGAAATTACAGAGTATTTCGAAGGAAGTTTTGGATACTTGATGGAACTTAGACCTTCGGAATACAAGGATTTCTCTCTTTTCCTGTTGGCAAAAGCAAAATTTGCAAGTATTGATGCGCTAATAAACGCTGCTCTTTGTATAACAAATGGTTTCCGTGAATTACATCGTAGTGGTTTCAGCTACCAAGATTTAAATGATGGAAACTTCTTTGTTAATCCTCAAACTGGAGATGTATTAATCTGTGACAACGATAACGTTGCGCCTTATGGAGAGAATCTTGGTATTGCTGGTAAATGCAGATATATGGCTCCTGAAGTTGTTATGGGGAAAAAGAGACCGGACATACATACGGATCGCTTTTCATTAGCTGTAGTACTTTATCTATTGCTGTTTCTTAATCATCCTTTGGAGGGCAAGAAGACTATGTGCCCTTGTTTGACAGAGGAGTTGGAAAGAAAGTTTTATGGTAGTGAGCCGGTTTTTGTTTGGGATTCATCGAATGATTCCAATAGACCGGTAAGAGGAGTACATGTTAATGAGATTAAGTTCTGGCCGGTTTATCCTAAGTTTGTGAGAGATACCTTTGAAGAGGCATTTAGCCATGAATCTATGGTTGGCGATGACACCACACACAGAGTCCAGGAAAAGAAGTGGCAAGAGGTGTTTACAGCTCTCAGGGATGTCCTGATTAATTGTCCTAAGTGCAAGGGCGAAACATTTATCGATGTTACTCAGCCTTCATGCAAGTGTATCAACTGTGGTCAGGATATAGCTAGATTACCGGTTCTAAAAGTAAAAAAATATAATGTTGTGTTGGCTCCGGACAAGAAAGTCTACGCATGTCACGTTATACATGATAGCGATGATTTTAAAGATGTTAAGGGCGAGGTTATTACGAGTAGAAATGATCCGTCATTGCTTGGCCTGAAAAATCTTTCTGACAACACATGGACGGCGACTTTGCCTAATGGAACTGCAAAACCATATTCCAAGGATCAGGTTATTAAGCTTGGAAGAGGCTTGAAGATTAATTTTGGAAATGGTAACGAAGGTGAAATTATTTAACAAACAAATAGGAAAGCGAGGACATTAACATGGGATTGTACGATGAAGTAGTAGAAGTGCCCAGAAGAACAATGGTGTTGTTTTTCGTGGTGGACACATCTGGAAGTATGGGCGGAGCCAAAATCGGAACTGTTAACTCCGCTATTGAGGAAATTGTTCCAGAACTGAAGGATATTTCCGAGAGTAATGCTGATGCCCAGATTAAGGTTGCGACACTGGCATTTTCAACTGGAGCGCATTGGGTAGATAGTGCACCGGTTGCAGCAGAAAATTTTAGGTGGAATTATCTGGATGCTAACGGTGTAACTGATTTGGGAGAAGCATGTAATCAGTTAAACGAGAAGTTATCAAGGAATGCATTCATGAGTGATGCCACGGGTTCCTTTGCCCCTGCAATTTTCCTTATGTCTGATGGAGAGCCTACAGATAATTATAAGCATGGCCTGGACAAACTTAAGCAGAATAATTGGTTTAAGAAGGCAATAAAAGTAGCAGTCGCTATTGGAGACGATGCGAATAAAAATGTGTTAGCAGATTTCACAGGTAATATTGAGGCAGTTATCACAGTTCACACACCCGAAGCACTCAAGAAGTGGATTCAGTTCGTAAGTGTTCGCGCTTCTGAAATCGGAAGTAAGAGCTCAAATGCTGGAACAAGCGATTCGTCTTCATCTGGTGGAAACGATGCTGGATCTGATATTGTTAGCAAACAGGATGAATTTGTTAAGGAGATTCAGGCGCAGACCGCAGAAGCTGCTGATTGGGATTCGTTTGATGATGACGGCATACAGTGGTAAAGAAAGGAGGGCATCTTTATGAATGCAAAATCCTTTCATTTCTCCTTTCAAGGCGCTAGCCATATAAAGAAAAATAAGGAGTGTCAGGATGCTTCTTCGAGCTACCAGGACGAGAACTGTGCCATAGCAATTGTTTGTGATGGACATGGCGGAGATGATTACGTCAGGAGTGCTGTGGGTTCAACTCTGGGGTGCGGAGTTGCGGAAAAGAATATTAAAAATTTTATACATTCCATTGATAAGGATACCTTTTTTGCTGACCCGGACAAACATCTCAAGAATCTTGAAGCAAGTATTATTAATGGTTGGAACGAAGCAATAGCAGCTTATCATAGTACAAAACCATTTCAAGAGAGTGAGTTGACTTCTGTATCTGAAAAGGCAAGAAAAAAATATGTTGAAGAAGGTAGGATAGAAAGTGCATACGGAACGACAATGATTGCCGTAGCAATGACTCATGAATATTGGTTTGGTATTCATATAGGCGATGGCAAGTGTGTTGCAGTGAATCCGGAAGGGGAGTTTAAACAACCTATTCCGTGGGATCCGAAATGCTTTCTTAATGCAACCACATCTATATGTGATTCTGATGCCATAGAACGGTTTCGGCATTTTTATTCGGAGAAACTTCCGGCTGCTGTGTTTGTAGGGTCGGACGGAATAGATGACTGCTTTAGCAACAATGATCAGCTTCATAATTTATATAAAACGATGCTTTATTCGTTTGCAACAACGGGTTTTCAAGAAGCATGTGATGGCTTGGCAGACTATCTTCCAAGATTATCGGCAAAGGGTAGTGGAGACGATGTTTCTATAGCAGCGTTGTTGGACTTGGATCTCATTCCAGAACTTTCGATTGTAAAAGAGTTTGATCGAGAGAAAGAAAAAGCTCGCGTTGAGGAAAACGCCAGAAAGGAAGCAGAGAAGAATGAGGCGGAAAAAAGGCGGGTTGAGGAAGAACACGCAAGATTTCAACAGCAGAACAATTCTATGGCAAGACGGGAACAACCACAGAAGAGTCCAAGATTTTGCGAAAACTGTGGGGAGCGTATAAAGCCAGGTGTGAAGTTTTGTAGTAATTGTGGGGCTAAAATTGAATATAAAGATAAAGCTGATAGGCCTGATAGTGTAAAAGTTATTAGAGTCACTCCATTTGAAACAGAACCAGATCCCGATAAAGCAGCAACTGAACAAAAACTGAAAGTGGAATTGCAGGATGAGGGTAAAGAGGATGTAAGCAGTGAAGATATAGTAATTCAGACTCAAACAGATATTGTTCAGGATGATATACTTTCTAAAGACACCGAGCCTGTTGGTGAGGCCGATGCCTCTACTGTTGTTTCCGATGAAGTGATAAATAACAACGAAGATAGTATTCATGAAGCTAGTGATGACCCCCCGGGTACTGAATCTGAGGTAAATGATTTGGGAGAAGGCGACGAAAATCACGATGTCAGAAGTGAAATAAAGGACACCGAAGATGTCACAGAAGAAAATGGCAAGAATAATGTAAATCAAGATACTGGTATATAGGAAGAAGTAGTGCGGATATATCGCTGTCTTGGGGATATGTCTGCACTTTTTTACGGTGAGATATGAAATGTCCAAAATGTGGGAGACTATGGGATGTCTCAAATAAGATAACAAGCAGTACCTATGTTTGCCCATATTGCGGTGATGCCGTAGACTCATATGGGCAAAGTAAAAAAAACTTAGGCGAAATACTTTTAGGAATAAAATCTGATTATGGCGATGAAGTGATTGATGACATATCTAGGTTGAATGCTTTGCTTATGGATTATGCACCTGAGATGTCAAAAGAGCGAAAGTTGGTTATAAATGCACTAAAAGAGGGCGTTTTAACTCAACTAAGGCGTGGCTTTGATGATGATGAAGCCCCAGAGTTTGTAATTCGAAGGTGTGTATCATTTTTGGTAACCGAAATGTGGGTAACCGAAACCGCAGCAAGATACGCTGTTGATGCGATTTCCTGCGTCTTAGGTGTTAAGACGACTACGATAACCGAGGAAATCAGAGAGGACAACAATTCTGGAAGCAAGCAGTTAATAAAAGGTGATTTTCAGTTTGGATCCATTGTAAGGTCGGATGATCTTAAAGAATACGAGAGTATCGGGTACAAAGCTTTTGCTTCGAATAAGGAATTAGAAGAAATAGAGATACCTGAAAACATAAGGATGATATATCCCAAAGCTTTTGTGGGTTGTTCTGCTTTAAAGAGGGTATTGCTTGGACGAAGTATTAGTAGAATTGGGAGAGCAGCATTCGATGGGTGCACAAGCATAGAGTTGTTTAAGGCTGACAATAACCCTGTTTTTACTGTTTCGAACGGTTTGCTAATTGAAAAAAGTGAAAAAAGGCTGTTACGAAGTGTCAACACGAATGTTGCAGAGATTTCTATTGTAAATGGTGTAAAAATCGTTTGCAAGAAAGCATTTGAACGATCTGTGGTAGAACGAGTTAGAATTCCGGGATCTGTAGATGCTATTGAAGAAGATGCTTTTTACCTAACATTAAAACTTGAAAGGCTGGATGTAGATAAGTCAAACACATCATATAGGAGTATAGATGGTGTATTACATTCTAGAGACGGAAAAGTTCTTTTAAGGTATCCGCAAGGGAAAAAGGATGTTGCTTACTATTTGGAAGATAGTGTGTCTATAATCGGAAGGAAAGCGTTTAGCTGTTCAACTATTTTGTCATCGATTACTTTCGCTAGTGGGTTAAAAGAAATCGGTGAGAACGCCTTTGAATATTGCGTTGGAATCGAAAACTTAATGTTTCCAAGAAGTGTAGAAACTATTGGTGAAAGAGCATTTCAATATTGTGAAAAACTAAGCAGCATTATGCTTCCACAAGGAATTATCAGGATTGGAGATTGTGCATTTCAGAACTGTAAGTTGCTGAAAACAGTCAGCATACCAAGAAGTGTGATGGAGATAGGAAACATGGCTTTTTGGGGATGTAAATCTTTGTCGAAGGTAGTTGTTCAGGATAACGTAAGATTTATTGGAGATAAAGCATTTGGTGATTGTCCAGAGATTGAAGTGTCAGTCAAAGGAAATGAATATGTAGAAACGTATTGTAAAACTCATGGAATAAAATGTTCTAAGGTATAACTAAAGGGGTGTAGCAATGACGATCCAAGAGCAGTTAATAAAGCTAAATAATACATTTGAGTCGCTGCACCGAGATTTTTCTGCCTTTGAGGCTCAAAGGAAAAATCTGGATTCAAAATACGCAGGAATAATCAGCTCTATAAAAGCAAAATGGCAAGTAGAGTATGATAAGCAAAACCAGTTAAAAGAAGAAATTCTGAAGTATTTTAGAATTGCTAAAGATAATTCCCCCAAGGAATTAGTGCACAGCGGGATTACCGCTCAAAGGCCGGATATGGCTAAGTTGAACAGTATGATTGAACGTATAAATGTTAGCAATCGTACGGATGCTGTTGCTGGCCAAATAATCGATTTAACGAGTGCCTATGTAATTTTTGTAGATAACGAGCTTGCTCAGTTATCAAAGAAAGAACAGAACGAAATCAATAACGCTAACGCAAACAAAAGTGATGAGCAGAAGAACTTGGTTCAGAGACAGAAGCAAGTTATTTCTAATTGCGAAAATTATTTAAGAGGCGAGGACGTTAAGAATCTTGTTTCTCTATTTGAAATGATTCATCGAGAATACGAAATTACTGATGATTATTTTGTTTCATGGGGAAAAAGCCTGAAGAGAAAAAGAATGATGCTCTTGGGATTTAGCCAGTATCGTGTTGATGTTCCTCAAAAGCTTTCCGGAGTGTTAAAAGGTTGTTTGGGCAAGCATTTTGATGAATCAACTAAAATGGTGAATTGTCCTTGCGGCTTTACCACGGATACTCATGAAGATATTTATGTAGAGTACACTGAAATCAACGAAGAAAGAATGAAGCAGGGAATTCAGGCATTGCTGTTGAATTTCCTTAGATACTTTAGGCCTACAGAGTATAAAATATCCATCCTTGATTATTTGCACTATAACGCGGATGTTCTTGGGCCAATGTATGTATTGGCAGCTATGAAGAACGGAGTAATAGATAAGGTGCCTTCAGACGCAAAGAGTTTGAAGACATCCATTGATTTATTGGCACAGTATTATCGTCGTGTTGAGTCCAAAATTGGAACTTCTACTGTATATGAATACAACAAGTTACATAAACCGGAAGAGAGAATACCATTAAGAATTCTTATTATAAACAGAGAATCAGAGAGTTTTAAGAGTAATAATGAACCTGAAATGCTATACCTCGTGAATAATGCTGAGAAGTTTGGTATTACAACCATTAGGTTAACAAAGAGTATGGATGGAGGAAGCAAGGGAAAAGAAAGGGAGAAAAAATATCTCAGTAAAGCGAAAGATTTTGTTCGAATAATCAGCGATTCCAAAGGTGGCTTTTATATCGAAAATGATGTTGAGTGGATGAGCTTTAAGTGGCTGACCGCTCCGTCTAATATCCCTTCCGGATTTGTTGATAAAATTGAGCAGTCTGTTAAGCCTGTTGAAATCGGGACCAAGTATTATAATCGATATAAGATGCATCTTCCGGAAAGATCGAAAGGGAAACGAAAAGCTATTTCTGTTCCTTTTGCTATAGACGAGGATGATAAAGTAATCAGTTGTAATTTTGAAAATGAACTGTTTGCTGCATTTATGATGGGAGCATCCCGCTCTGGTAAATCAACTTTGCTTCACACAATTATCGGCGGATTGATGATGAACTACCATCCAGATGAATTGGAATTATGGTTGTTGGATTTCAAGATGCTTGAATTCAAGAAATATGCAACACATAGGGCTCCACACATCAAGTATCTACTGTTAGAAAAATCCGAAGATCTGGTATATGACATCATTGATAAAATGACAGATGAATTGGACAGAAGACAGTATGTTTTTGCTCAAAATGGATGGAATAAGCTGACTGAAGTCCCACCAGATGTATATATGCCCGTTGTTTTCGTTATCATAGATGAGTTTTCTGATATGTCTCAAATATTAAAAGAAACAAAGGGGATGGGGTATGCTGCGGACTATACCATAAAACTTGAAAACCTTTTAAAAAGAGGTGCAGCGCTTGGGTTTAAATTTATTTTTGCGAGTCAAACATATACAACAGGAGTCTCTGGCCTGACAGAGATGGCGTGCAAGCAGATTCAGCTTAGATTTGCGCTTAAGAACACCCCTGATGAGATCAAACAGACCTTGGTATTGACATCTGATCAGCTTAATCCGGAACTTAGCATGGCGGTAGCTGATATGCCACCATACGAAACTTTGTTTAAATGGAGAGATGAATCGGGAAAATCATCCATTGGAAAATTCAGAAATATGTACTCTGAACCCGAGGAGCAAGATACGCTAATCGATATGATTCAGAACGGAATGCATTCGATTCGGCAATTCGACATTAGCGATGATTTAGCATATCAATTCAAGGATCCGGTTTTAATTGAAGGAAATGAGCCGAAGACTTTTAAAAGCCAGACAGTTTATTACTCGGAATATGAGAAAAACATTGATATAGATGACATGGATGAAAGTGATGTTTTGATATATGCCGGTGTTCCTTGTAGTTTTAACCTTGCGAGACCATTTACTCTGATTAATGCTGTATCTCAGAATGTTTTGTTGGCGGGTGGAAACAGAGAGAATAATCTAAGTATTGTGATGTCAATCATTAATTGTTATCGCAAAGCGAAGAAGCCAATAGAGATATGGTCTCATCCTAGAAATGCTACTTATAGAAAGTATAAAGATACTGTATTAAAAGGAGCTCCGTTCAAAACAGATATAGAGGACATTTGTGATGCTATATCTATACTGAGGGATGAGGTTGAAAATAGAAAAGTTAAAGAAAAACTAGTATTAGTCTTTGGCTATGAGCAGATTTCAAGTGATATGGAGATTCTTGGTGCGGATGGAGAACGTAGATTACCGGTCGATCTTCCTAAAGTTGACCCGAATGCGATGGATATGAGTGCTGTTTTGGAAAAGATTAAACAAACAGATGATCCTGCGGAGAAAAAGAGAATACTGGACGAATACAATAAGCAAGCTGAATCAGGCAAGGCCGCTCCGGAAGAGCCTAAAAGTGGAATATATGATGCGAGAAGTGATTTTTCATGGATAATTAAAAGAGCCTCGAATTTTGGAGTTCATTTCTTGCTTGTTTTTGAACAGCCGAAGGATTTTCTTGCTACGAAGCTTGATGAAAAGGCATTTCAGCATAAATTACTGTTCTCTATGTCAAAAGACGATTCTATAAGTATTATGAGCAGTCGAAAGGCAAATGAACTAGATGTTGGAGTATGTCTTTATACAGACGGGAAAGAGATGTTTTCAATGAGACCGCATTTGTATAAAGGCATTCCTTGTAACGGTTGGCAAGTTGATGATGCGGGAAATGTAGTTCAAAGGAAGTAGAGTGTATGGCAAAATATGCAATTAGCCCTCAAGGGGTACAAGCATTTCAGTCGTTGGCAGAGTCCTTAAATTCAACAATGGATAATATAAAGGCTGCCAATAAAAGCTTACAGACAAATGTGGAGTCTGTTATGGATTCAACGGGTATTTATGGGCTTGAAATTTGGAATGTTACATTAAAAATTGGGGAAACTCTTTCAGATGGTGAGGAAAGCGTAAATACACTTATCAGTGCAATCAATAAACAGATAGGTGAGATTGAGCAGTTGTTTGGCCTTGGAGGGTCTACTTCATCGGGTTCATCATCTGGATCGAACACAAGCACCAGTTCGGGATCCGGAACGTCTGGGACAAGTTCTTCAGCTAGACAGATAGCCCTTAACGAGTTTGGCGTACAGAGTATAGAAAGCGTAAAGGGCTGGATAGGATCAATTAATCCAAATCCGGGAAATGATCCCAGAAGAAATGTTAATTGTGGACAGTGTGCAGCGGCGGTTTTTAAGAGATTAAACGGTGATAATTCTGCTGTCGCCGGCTTGGGGACATATTCAATACCTGAGATGAATCAATTAACTGGTAAAACTCAAACCACCATGAGTCCAGACCAAATTAAAAACTATTTGATTTCGCAAGGTCCAGGCTCGCATGCAGTGGTAGGAGTTGATAGAGCATCAGGTGCTGGCCATTGGTTTAATGCATATTATGATGGGCATCAGGTATATACAATTGAAGGGCAAGGTGGAGAAATACGTGGTTGGCCACCGGACTACGGTAATGTAGTACATTGGGATATAAGCATGTAGGAGGTGAGGTTTCAATATGGATAAAAACGTAATGAAAGAAAAGGCAATAGAGATTCTCCTTTGTGATAAAGGTAAAGTTGAAGAGAAAGAAGTTTCGGAAATCAATGCAATGTATTATCGAAATACTGACAGGGGTGGTGGAGCCTTAATTGTTTCTGAACAAGGAGATATGTTATTTGTTGATCCATTTTTTGTAGATTATGAAGAGCATGTTAAGAAATTCAAGAATGGAGAAAGATCCACATTTGAATAATAAGGAGGCATTATAAATGGCGGTATATGCAATATCCCCAAAAGGAATTGCGGCACTAGAAGAATTAAAAGACAGCTTAACAGGGGCTTCTGAGGAAATAGCTATGTTAAGCGAGGCATTATTAAATGTTGTAAATGGTTTAGAAGATGGTTTGGGAATATATTATAAAGAGATACTTGAACTAACCAGAAATGTTTTATTAACCCTCAAGACGGCAAAAGAGGGAGACGACGGAATTGATGTTTTGGCAAATGTATTAATTCCGAGACAGATCACTAAGATAGAGGAACTGATTAATATGGGGCTCGGTGATGAGGATGATGAGCCACCTCAGAAGAAACTTGTACTTAGAAGATAATAAAACAACATATTTTAAAGGAGGATACAAAAATGGCAAGTAATACTGTTGATACTGAATCTTTGGGGCAGGCGGCTAATGCGTTAGGTGTTTACATCGGAGAAGTGCAGGATAATATTCAGAAAATGCAAGATGCTGCAACTGACTGTAGCGATAATATGGGCAGTGATGTGTATAGCCAAAAGGCTATCGCAAAGCTAGGAGATTGTATTAAAGCCTTGAGTGCAACTATTCAGGAGGCACAAACATTGAGAGCAACCATTCTCAAGAAAAAACAGCAGATTGAAGAATCTCAGAATTCTTTCTAAGAGAAAGGAGAAGCATTATGGCTAAATATGGAATAAGCAATGAGGGAGTACAGTCTTTGAATCAATTGGCTTCAGATATGAGCAAGCTGAATGATGATATCGAGAAAGCTGGGAAGACCTTAAAGTCAACAGTTAGCGGTTATGGTGATGGCCTTGGAATATATGAAGAGCAGATAAATGAACTCGTGGATAGCGTAAATGCGGCACAGGAGAGTGGTAGAGAATCTGTAGAGCAACTTACGGCAAGCATAAAGAAACTGGCACAAAATGTACAAGATTTAGTTAGCGCTGGCTTGGGTTCTTGATCTAATGTTTTACGAGGAGCGTATTCTAAATGGATTTAAAAGGTTTATTGGGTTCAAATACAAGGGAGAATACGTATAACGGTGTTGTTAAGGATCTTAGACAAGTGACTAATAATGATAACATCTTCAAGAGGTGGATCAACTCACTGTTTAAGGGGGTTCCTTTCACGTTGGGAAAGGATAGATATGTCTTTATAATAAAGGATAATACTGCAGGTAAGGGACATAGAGCAATCGCTTACGGGAAACAAGTTGGAGATAAATTATCTGATGGAAGCGTTTGTTATTTGACCGGGGACACTGATAAAAATGGTGTGATTATTGTGAAACGATTATACGATCCACAAACCAACATTCATGTTGAAGCAGATAGAGTATATCCATGTGTTGTGGCAAGGATTGCTTCAGCGCTGTGTGTGCTTTTACTTGTATATCTTGTGTACTCTTTATCACATATAGAGTACACCACGTTCAGTATAATAGGGTCTCAAACCACTGGAATGCTGTCAATAGTTGTTTTATTTGCTCTTGCGATTATTTGTCTAAGGAACCGGAAACCAATAGTTAAAAAAATCGGGTGGGTAGTTCTGGCACTTGCAGTATTCACGCTTTATCCTCCGATAGTAGTTATCGTTGTAGTATTTTTCTTAGTAAAAAAGTTTTTGTTTAGATAGTATGAGGGAGTTTAGGGCGTTGCGCATAGTCGCTGACCAAAGGTATTTTAAGGAGGATGGTAGTGGATGAACCAAATAACAAATAGTCCAATAAAGGAGGCTATGAGGCAACAAAATGAAAATGATGCAAGAAATAGGGAAGTCCAAATCAGAAATAGGCTTAACTCTGATATTGCACAACTAGTTTATAAGAGTAAATTTCCTGGCAGTGTTTGTGCAGGATTAGTGATTGGAGTTGGAATACTAATTGCGGTCATAAGCCAGAGTATGGATGGTTTTTTGATAGGAGCTTTAATTGGAGTAGCTATTTATATTGGACTGAACGTGTGGGTAAAAAAACAAAATTCAGGGGCAGATGCAGAAAAAATCAGATTACAGGATCAAGCAGAGAAGGATATTCAAAACGCATATGCTGAGGCTGATCGTAGAACCGTACAGCAGATAAACGCTTACGATAATGAAGTTAAGCAGTATTGTCAAAGAATTCTACAGAAGGCTGATACAATCACTACGATGATCCAACATAATACAGACATGTTTCAAAGAATGGTTTCACACGCTGATGCAGGATCAAATATGCGTTTTGTTGAATCGGATTTTACATTTAAAGTCATTATGACAGGAGTTATGTATAGCTATCAAAGTCGGTATACTAATCCACAAGATGATTTTAACTTTGATAAGCAACGATTTCGTAATCTCAACAAAGAAACGGAATGCGAGGGTTTGGCGCAGGCGTTAGCGAAGCTAACCATTAAAAAAATGATGAGTCTTTATCCACCTAATTCATTGCATATCACAGTTAGCCATATAGATGCCGAAGTTACAATGCACTACAAAGCGGCTAATAAGAATTTTGTTGCTGCAAGAGATATCTTTTAGGAGAAAAACGACGGATGGGATTGCTTTCTGATCTTTTTGGAAATAACAACAAGAATAATGGCGATGAGAGTATACCTGCAATTATGCCTTCTGGAGCAATTGACCAGATTCGAAGAGGAATACTACCTACCATGAATACAAATCAGCTTATGATGACTAATGGTGAGGTGTGTCATTTCGCTGAACGAGCAATACGTGTTACTGAAAAGAAGACTAAGCATTATGAAGGTGGATCCCAAGGTGTCAGCATTCGTGTTATGAAAGGCGTGACATACAGGACCGGAAGACATAAAGGAGTGCCGGTTGAAGATATTTCCTACATAAAAACAAAGGGACTTTTGTATGTGACTAATAAGAGAATTGTGTTTGTTGCGGATGGCCAAGGATTCGAGAAAAAATTTAAAACATTAACAGCGTGCGTTCCGTATTCCAATGCTATAAAACTTCAGTTTGGAAATACAACAATGACATTGATGGTTCCAGATGGGAATGCCGCTAATATGGTTATAACAATGATTAGTCAAAGTACAACATAGGAGGAACACGCAAATGAGGGAAAATGTTAGAGAAGCAAATGTGGTGCTTGCTAAATGCAGAAAATCTCACCGTACATATGGCATTAGAATAGAGCGAAGAACTGATAACGTTTGGTATTGCACTTGGGCATTTCCAATTACAGAGACGGGCGCATCAAACGAAGGTTATGGAAGTACAATGATTTCTGGTAGAGTGGACACTGATCCTGAGTATCCCGGATGTCCATATTGTGGAGGCCGCGGATGGGTTAGTTGCGGTAATTGCGGAAAACTAACTTGCTGGGATAACGGAGAGAGTTATTTTACGTGTACATGGTGTGGAAGCTCTGGAGAGGTGACGACAGCTGAAACGTTTGATCTTCAGGGCGGGGGTTACTAAGGCAGATATTGCATATATCTACATGAGATCATGTGAATAAGAAAAAAATGTACAAAGATGACAATAAAGAAATGAATGTTCAATGTCCCTTCTGTGACAATAAGAATATGGTAACAGTTGCTGATAGTAACGAATGGGATGTGATTTGCCCTTCATGTAATTTACAAATAATAAGCAACTATGAACTGGCATCAAGACACTGTAGTTTGATAGTCATAGGCGATGTGTGCCTTCAATGGCCAATGATTTATAGTTCGTTTTTAATTGGGATTGTAAATGGCAAATGCTACATTGAAGAATTCGTTAATGGAGAATGTAAAGGATATAATTTATCAACGGAAGATTATTATAGATTTACCAAATCATTTTTACAAAATGAATTGGTGGAATTTAAGAAAATTAGTCAGAATGAGATACGATTAAAGAAAGAAGGACGTTTCTCCTTCGTTTGTGATGGATCTTATTCGAGTATAGGTGTGTATTGGGATAACAATAAATGTGTTGAATTTGGCTGGGATAGTAGTCTCATAAGTGAGTCAGCTACGAGTACATTAAAAGAAATAATAAAAGAACCACAATATAATAAAAGCATACTTATCAGTCATGCACTATTCACATATGTTAGTGATGACATTAAGCGTTCAACTACAGCAGCTGATAATCTATTTTTTTAGGGTTGAAACAATATGAGTATCTAATAATACAGTATAATTATACGAAACATAGAAAGTTGGGGACAGGGTGTGAAATGTAATCAATGTGGAAGTGAATGGTCAGTTCCGGATAAATTAAGTCGGACATTAGAGAAGTGCCCTTTTTGCGGTGCTGATTTAAATATAAAAGATAATAAAACCATTACGGATGTATTAGTAGAGTGGGGGAGAAAAGAGGGATTAGATTTTTTTAGAAATTCAATCAAGATCAACGGAATACTAGCCGATATGTTCCCTAGTATGGGTAGAGAGAGAAATGCTATAAAAGTCGGATTAGAGAAGGGAATAGGAGCAAAAATCATACAGTTGCATTATGAAGATGATGAGAGTATTCGGAGCATACATATAAACCAGATAGAAAGAATATTGCTTGAAGACGCCTGGTTATCAGAGAGTGCAACAGAATTTGTTTTAACTACATTCATTACTGCCAGTGACATTGTAGGCGGGAAGAAAATAAGAAAATATTGTTCAAAGGTAAAGGCTTCACAGGAGTATAGAAAGCCTGAAAGCACAGTAAGCGAAAAGAATAACGATTTAAGTATTCAAGCAGTACCTGAAGAGCGGAAAGAAGCAGTCGTTAAGCAAAAGGCTGTGTCAGTACAGATAACAGAATTATTAAATGAGGGAGAGGCACTTGAGTCTGCAGAAAAATATGAAGAAGCGATAAGGATATATGTAAAAGCGAATATACTTGGGGATTCGGAGGCCGCTTATAGGATTGCAGAGATATACTATATGGATGAACGTACAATGACAGAAAGCGTGCAATGGTATACATCAGCTGCAAATCAGGGACATAGTAAAGCCCAAAACTCTTTGGGGTATATGTATGAGCATGGAGAAGGGGTGGCTAAGGATATAAATAAAGCATTTTATTGGTTTCAAAAAGCTGCAGTAAACGGTAATAGAAATGCTCAGCATAATTTGGCATTCTTTTATTATCAAGGGCTTGGAACATCGATAGATTATGAAAAGGCTTTTGAATGGTATACAAAAGCAGCATCGCAGGGACACCCCGGGGCTCAAAACAATTTAGGCGTATTATATGAGTATGGTTACGGCGTGGGGAAGGACATTAAACAGGCCATAAGATGGTATAAGATGGCGGCTGATAATGAAAACGAAGATGGATTAAATAATTATAATAGATGCTTAAAGCTTATAGGGACCAAATGATTATCGTTTTGTTACAGATAGTAGGAGAGGAAAGCATGATATAAAATGAGGAATGAACGATACTACTATAGCATGATGTCATCTGACGAGCGAAAAGCATATAAGATGATTTACGATGGGTTAAAAATGCGCGCTTTTAACATTGTTGTGTCCCTATATCTATCACCTGATGAAGTGCAAGAGGTGTATTTGAAAGTGCTGTATGATAACCCATTATTTTATTATATTAATCAAACTGTTATAAAGATGCAGGGGCATCCAGGGTACTGGATACTTCTTCCTGAGTATCTTTACACAAACACGGAGATAAACAGGATTAATATTGATATTAGAAACATTGTAAATCGAATTCGACTGAAAGCTGATAATTTCAAGAATAATGAGTTCAGGCTAGAGAAATGTTTGCATGACAGTGTCGTCAAGAGTGTCGCATACGATTATGATTCGTTAAAGAAAAAGGATGCATTTAATGCGCATTCTATCGTTGGGGCTTTTTTAGATAAAAGGGCGGTATGTGAAGGAATTGCAAAAGCATACAAGCTTCTATGCAATGAGTTTGATATTAAGTGTATAGTTGTACTTGGACAGGCTAATAAAGACGGGGTTTATGGAGATGACGATTATCATGCGTGGAATCTTGTGAAGATTGGAAATGAGTCCTACCACGTTGATGTGACTTGGGACAATCTATATGATGAGGAGTTTCATCATATAAGCTATGATTATTTTAATCTAACAACGAAGGAAATACTTTTAGATCATAAACCAATTGGTGATTTGCCATTTTGTGATTCAACACGGTTGAATTATTTTCATAGTACGAGGAGTTTTGTGAGTACATATGAAGATCTTGTTGAGCTGATAAATCAAAGATTTTCCGCTAAGGAAATCGCTTTTAAAGCATTAAAGGATAAAGGGCAGTTTTTAAGGTCTGATGAGCTAAAAGAAAAAACTTTTACGGCACTTATGCATGTGATGTTCAGAAAAGGCGGGATAAAGCCGTTTGCTCTTTTGTTTAACGAGATGCATAACATCGGTAAAATTGTCTTTATGCCTGAATATCGAAAGAAAATAGATTTAACTAAGCACAAAAATGAAAGCAGGAGATGACAATGTCAACAACTATATGGATGAATCATTGGTTTAGTACCGCAGTGAATATTATTGATTTATTAAGGGCGGATTCCTTGGATATTCATGTTATAGGTACAAATGAAAATGAGTATTCTGTGATAAAGAATTCTTGCGATGAATGGTATCAGGAGCCTGCGCTGAAGGATGATGATTATGTGGACTATTGTCTGGAATTTTGCAAGGCACATAAAGTACAGGTTTTTATACCAAGAAGAGGAATGGTCAAGATCAGTGAGCAGAAGCATCGTTTTGAAGAAGTCGGTGTTAAGGTGATGATTGAAGATTATTCCATCATGAAACTTTTAAATAATAAGGAAGAGGCATATCGTTACTATAATGAAAATAGGATAGGACCCGTTCCGGATTATTATTTGGTTACCACGTCTGCTCAGTTTATGGATGCCTACAACAAGTTGCTTACAAAGTACAGTCAGGTATGTTTCAAGTTTGCTCGAGATGAAGGCGGAAAGAGTTTTCGGTTGATTGACAATCAAAGGAAAGGTTATGCTGCCTTGTTCAAAAAGCAGAATACCAGGATAACGCTTGAAGATGTAATGCGTGCTCTTGACGAAAGGGATTCTTTTGCACCGATTATGATAATGCCGTTCTTGCCAGATGAGGAAATCAGCGTTGATTGCCTTAACACTGAGCAAGGATTGATTGCGTTGCCAAGAGTAAAAGGCTATGAAAAGTATGAAACGCTCAGATATGACAAGGAGATAATAGATCTTTGTAAGACTTTTCAAGAAAAAGCTGGCTTGAATTGGCCATATAATATTCAGTTTAAGTATTTGAATGGCATACCGTATTTTCTGGAAGTTAACACTAGAATGTCCGGAGGTGTTCATATGTCTTGTTTTGCAAGTGGTGTAAATATTCCACAGATAGCTGTGAAAAAGATTCTTGGTGAGACTATTGAATGGGAAAATTCATATGAAACTAAGATTATAGCGCAGGTATTAAATCCAGTGACCATAGACTGAGGTGATTGAATGAAATTCAGAATTATTGGGAATGTTGTACCGGCGGTGGAAGTATTTTTTGAACAGCCGGGAGAAGAAATGATTACGCAATCAGGTGGAATGGCTTGGATGTCAGACGGCGTCTCTATGACCACTGATACCAATGGTGGTGCCCTAGCAGGTATTGGAAGAATGTTAGCTGGCGAGAGTATATTCATGGCACATTACAAGGCAAGCAAAGCAGGAAGTACCATAGCTTTTGCTACGACCGTGCCAGGTAAGGTGGTTCCGATAAAAATGAAGGATCATCCAAATGGATTAATTTGTCAAAAGGGGGCTTTTTTGTGTTCGCAGGCCTCAGTAAGATTAGATATCGAGTTTACTCGAAGGTTTTCCACAGGTTTATTTGGTGGCGAAGGATTCATACTAGAAAAACTAACAGGGCAAGGCTCGGCCTTCTTAGAAGTGGATGGCGATATGGTTGAGAAGGAACTGGCGCCAGGGGAGATTATTAAAGTCGATACAGGCAATGTGGTTGCTTTCCAAAATGGAATGCCCTACGAAATTGAAACGGTTCAGGGATTTAAGAATATTCTTTTCGGGGGTGAAGGGTTATTTCTCACTCGTATCACTGGACCTGGAAAAGTAATCCTTCAGACTCAGAATATAAACGATTTTGTGAAATCCTTATCTAGTATGTTGCCAAGTAGAAACTGAGGTGATGGCTTGCTGTATGAGTATATTTTTTACTGATCTTGATAATACAATGATTTATTCGCATCATAGGGGAATTGATAAGCCTAAAATTGTTGTTGAACATTTGAATGGTAGAGAGCAGAGTTTTATGACTCAATTCACCTATGATTTTCTTTGTTCAGCGAATTGGTTGACAATTGTACCAGTCTCAACCAGAACAGAACATCAATATCGTAGAATTGAATGTGTTGAAAGACTTCGATTTAAATATGCGATTGTGTGTAATGGGGGAAAGCTTCTTATAGATGGTAAGGAAGATAAAGAGTGGTCATTGCAAACGGATGTATTAGCTGATGAGTCTTATGATAGTTTAGAACATGCAACGGAACTCCTAGCTCAATTGCTTCCAGCTGAAGTTATACATAGGCCGGAAAAATATATGAGTTATGCAAAGTGCGATGATCCTGAAAGTGTATATGAAAAGTTACGCGATATAATTGATTTGAATAAGGTTAATGTTCAAAGAGATGGTCGAAAAGTATATATTTTTGCTAATGGAATATCAAAAGGGAAGGCGATAGAGAGATTCAAACAGAAGACTGGATTTGAAAACATAATTGTTGCAGGCGACAACTTCATGGATGTGTCCATGCTTAATAAAGCGGATTATGCCTTTGTGCATAAGGATATATATAATAAGGTGGAGTGCCGTAATAAACATGTGATTGGGGAAGACCTAATGTCTGATGAAATATGTGAATATCTAAAAAAAATGAAAATCGAAGGAATCATATAAGATATAGGTACATAATTATGTCTGAGATCAAAGTGATAAACGGAGATATTACAAAACTTGAAGTGGATGCCATTGTAAATGCAGCAAATAAAACACTTCTTGGCGGAGGTGGTGTAGATGGAGCTATCCATTATGCTGCTGGGCCAGAATTATTAGAAGAATGTCGTGGGTTGAACGGCTGTGATGTGGGCGAAGCAAAGATTACAAAGGGTTACAAACTCAAAGCAGATTATATAATACATACAGTTGGCCCTAAGTACACCGGAAGTGATGAAGACGAAAAGCTTCTTCGCTTCTGTTACAGGAATTCGCTGAAACTAGCAAAGATATATAATATACATAGTATAGCGTTTCCGGGAATATCAACAGGAAAATACAGATATCCAAAATATGAGGCGACTCAAGCAGCGGTGGATGAAATCAGAAAATGGTTTAGGGATAACGCAGAATATGATATTACAGTATATTTGACCTGTATTAACTCACAGGTCGAAGACATATACAGAAATGTGATAAAACAGGATGGTGGAGCAAAGAAATGATAGAAGAAGCAGAGAAGTATAGTGTCGGTGCATTATTATACTCGCCGGCATTGAACGAAGGAGTATCAAATTCGGTTATAAATGAGAAGTTTGGTAATCAGTATTCACTGGCATTATGTCTGGAGGATACAGTGGCAGATGAACATGTTGAAGAGGCTGAATCTGTCCTAATAAAGACCTTAAACAATATCCGGGAGGCAAAAGAAAACAGAGATTTCTTTTTGCCTAAGATATTTATCAGAGTAAGAGAACCAGAGCAACTATTAAGAGTATATGCGGCAATAGGGAAGGGTGCTTCTATTATTACTGGTTTTATTTTTCCGAAGTATTGCCCTCAAAATATGGAACAATACAATCAATACATGCGGCAGATAAATGAGAAGTCAGATCATACAGTTTATATGATGCCGACGCTGGAAAGCAAGGATATAGTAGATTATCGTACACGGCAGGACACACTTCTTGCTATTAAGGATTCTATAGATAGCGTTAAGGATTATGTACTTAATGTTCGTGTAGGAGGAAATGATTTTAGTAACGAATTTTCAGTCAGGCGTCACTATGATGAAACAATATATGACATTCTT
>JAILGF010000112.1 GCA_024696945.1 Lachnospiraceae bacterium
GAGTATTCGAATAGCTGTTTGAACTGTATCCACTGTACCCAAACAGGCTCCCATAGTTTGTGGTATTGAATCTTATCACCTGACACACCTCCCTTCCGTGATGATATATTGAAATTAATCAGACGTTTTTTCAACAGAAACCTCTGAAACGCCTGTAATTTCCGCTCCCGAATCGCCAGTGCTTATATCAACAGCTACCCGGTGCATGGTATTGTCCTGACCTTTTTCATAATCATACTCTTTCGGCTCTTTTTCTTCAAGAGCTGTTTTGTACTTTTCATGTTCCTTTGCATGCATGGCTGCAAGTTTAGCCAGCTTATACATATCAGGATTATTCTCTAAAAGGAAGGCCTCGTCTTCTGGAGGAACCCGACCACCTTTAGCTATCCTGCCGGCGATCTCAATTGCTTTTGCCTGATCCTCCATTACGGACTTCATAGCATCACCCTGCTGTTCGGCTACCACCATGTTATGAGCTGCAGCATTCATCTCAACAATTCTGGCATTCTCTTCCATTGATTTATCGAATGCTTCCTTCATTGCTTTTCTTACTTCATCAGAAAGCTCAAAGGTATCCCCATCAATATTGATGCTTCCTCTCTGTATTGCATCTAAGGTAATGCCAGACTCAACTACCACTCGTTTTACATTCTTTGAACCAGATATATCTGTCTTAACACCATATAAAGTTTCATTAACTGACTTGATTACCATTATTGCCTCCTAATTTATGATGGAAGATGCTGTTCGTCTTTATTTGGAGATGGTTTTATGCTTTTATTATTTCTAAGATTGAATTCCAGAGTTTATCCCGATCATCTTTGTCTGTATCTTTGTCCGACTGAAGAAGTTTTATCTCATCTGTTGAAAGGACAATAGACGTTCTGTTGTTCCTCATCTGATAAGCCCTCCACATACATCTGTGTCTGAACCTGCATCGCCGTATCGGGGTCAAAATATTTGACCTCGATACTCTCCTGATTTTTATATCCCGTCAGAGCCGTAAGCCACGCTTGCGTCACCGAAAAAGTCACCGCAATGGTCACAACCCCGGCTCGCACCACATCCCTCTGGATGGTACCCGCCTCGGTCTCACCGCCGGAATCCGCTTCCTTATCTTCCAGGTTCACCTCATAGGAATCAGGCAGAGGAAGGTTCTCACCGTCAAATATCAGATACTGTATGCCGTTAAAGGTGATATATAATCCTTTATCCATTATATCGGCGACAACTAACAAAACAGTCATAAACGAAGCAAGCAGAAAAGACTTATTCTTTCTCATCTTCTGTCTTCTCACCACGAATCAGGCTTAGCAGCCCTTCTATTGAGTCATTCTTAAAGGACTCTTTTTCCGACTGCGCCAAAAATGAAATCGTGTTACCTTTTCCAACACTTATTCCAAATTTGAATTCCTTTAAGAAATCTTCATTCTTATAACTATCCTTAAACTCAGACAGTTTCTGTAGGCTTTCATCAATAAGTTTATAAATCTTCTCTTTGTCCTCATCATTCCCATTCTTAAGAATATTCAACTCCTCATCGGATAGAATGATACTGAACTCTTTATCTCCAGACAGATTGAATTTACTTCCATCCCCGATAGAAACATACGCATTCTTAAACCTTTGAGATACTTCATCAAGCGCTTTCTGTGTCTTCTGTTCATTATCCATCCAGCCGGGATTACTTTTTGCCTTTTTTGTAACCCACTGATACATATATCGAAAGCCAGCAACCAGTCCTTTCTCTGTTCCTTCAGCAATTCCATCCTTCCGAGCTTTTTCATATTCCTTAAAGGCATCAGGATCAGATCGTTTCATTATAGCCTCCATATCATCCCCATGCTTTTGGTTCATTATCGCAAGTTGATCTGCCGAAAGAGTCTCCGGATCGTCAAAAAACGTGAGCATTCCATCCGGTATCTCCTTATGTTCTTCAGGGAGCCCCATCTTCCCTTTGTATTCCTCCAACGCAGCCAAACCATCTCCCGAAAATTCGACAATCACGTTTTCGCCATACTGTGAAGATATGTCATTGATAACACGCATGGTTTCTTCTTTGGACATCTTATCCATTACCTTGTTTCCCTTTTCATCAGTTGTATTGAACTGATATCGGACAACGGTATCTTTTTGTGCTGAGTTAGAGCCATATCCCTTGATATGCTCTGTACCTTTATAATACTGACTATAATTTGTGTTAATTCCTGCCATAATGTTTGCCCTCCTTTGGCTTATTATTTAAAATCCGTTTCTAATATTTTTGGTCTTTCCGACCTTTCCATAATAACTATCGTCAGTTCATTCCCTAATATAACCCCTCTGCACAAACAGCCTATCAAATGACAAAAAACGACTATCCAACTTCCGCTATAGTTCCATATTGATCATCTTATGATCATCCCGAAATAATCCCTTGTCCATCTCTGATCCCTGCCATTCCGGAAAGCTATCCCACTATCATCAAAGTACTTTCGGATTCGTTTCTTCGCTTCAGCCACTCCGCTTTTATCATCTCGGTTATGTCTTTGTAGCTCCATCAGAAGGCTATTTCTCTTGCTACTCCCTCTGCCAAGCTTCTCTGAAATATACTCCTTAATACCAGTCTTAAGCTTTTCCATATCGGAAGTATCGTCAAATAACAACTCGGCTTCGCAAAATACCAAGCCCTCCTCCGGCACAAAGCTTTCATCGAAATACAGGAACTCATTCAAGTGGTGAAGGACATTCTCCTGATCCTCCGAATCTTATTATTTCACACTATTTTTTTCTATACACAATAATCTATATGTTTCTGATCCCCATTCAAATATACATATCCATTTCTGTATTCCATCGAAAGGTTCAGATCAGGGACTTTAGAAATATCATATTTCATTGCCTCTTTTTCCTGCTGCTCAAAATATTCATATGCAGCACCTTTAAACTCAGCCGGCACCTTCGTAGTAGATTTAAGGGATTCCTTAAATATTTCCTTTGCCGTCACACCGTTATTATCCACGAACCCTTTTTCCGTCTGCTTAAATGTGGTAATATCAAGCCCCGTAATCTCTTTAAAATTACTGTACAGTTTCCATTTTGCCAGGCTGTCATGCGGCAAGATACCTTGTTTGTTTGCGTCATACAGTAAATTGTAAAACAGATTGGAGGCATTTTCATTTGAATTTAAAGCCTTAGTCATCAAATCAAGGAGTCCCGAATCCTGCTTTTCACCCTTCAAAAGAGTTATAGTGGCTTGCAGATTCATTCCGTTTATACAGAACAAAAAACTACTACCGTTGATCTTCGAGGTATCTATCCCATTATTATTCCAAAGATTCATGAACTGTGCCCCAAGCGTTTTTATATTGAAAGCTCTGCTCTCTGTTTCATTGGAACCATTATGTGTGTTCTTTGACACGGTTCCTTTCAGATGAGGATCATTATTCCAATTATCTATTGTACCAAACAGAGTCATGTGAATCTCATTACGTGCCATTGCCGCACGTTCCTCATGACTGTAAGCACTATACTCACCCGTCGCGGTATACTTTGCCCAAACCGCATCTTTTACTTCCTGAGCGGTGGAATACTTTGCTCTATTGGACTCCGCTATGCTCTGATAAGCATCTGCCAATTTACGACAAAGATCTGCACACTGATAGTCCTTATTCAGTACCCCCGCATTGTTCTTCCCAATCTCTTCTGTTGTCAGATCTCGGTCATACCATGCGGTTTTGGCCTTTCCGTCCGGAGTTTCATACCTGCTCTTATCATGATAATAGTTATAATATCCTCTTCCTACTGAACTGATAGACTCCATATATACCTCCAAAGAATTACGATAATCTATTTCATAAAGTATGTTATTCTTCTATAAGTGCAAAACCATCTTCTATAAGCATTTCTGCAGATTTCTCGCTTATATCTGTCTGAAATCCACTATCCATCCTAAGAGTATATGAGCCATCTTTCTGGCGTACAACATAGGCATTTTCCGGAGTCACTTCGGTAGAACCTTCTTCCATCTCAGGTGCAGGATAGTCCGATTGTATTATAAAAGAATATGACATTATAAGCAGTCCGGCAGCTAGCATAAATGCTGCAACTCTGCCTATATAACGCTTGCTTGTTCTTTCTATGTTTTTAGACAGACTCTCAAACCTTTCCATTAATTCTTTCCCGCCGATGCTATAGTCCTCTATTACACCTATAGCAGAGTCGCCTACATTACCATTTCCATTTTTGTATATCTTGAGAAGGATTTCAAGGTATTCAGCAAGCCCCTGTTTCGACATCCCGGAAGTAACCGTTCCGTCACAACGGAGTTCAAAGTATTGTTCCAGATTCTTCCTGAACAGATATACTGCAGGATTCCACCAGTATACAACACATAAAACATTAGATAAAAACTGTATGATAAGGTCTCCGTTTTTTATATGTGTCAGTTCATGGCGCAGGATCAATTCCTTCTCTCTATCAGAATAATCTTCCTCAGGTATAAGTATGGTATAGTTTACGACTCCAACCGTCATAGGCACTTTCGTCTTATCCGTCATGATAATTCTTACTTTTTGTATGCCATATTCTTCGGTCAGCCTGTCTGAAACATTTTTACCACTTTCCTTTATTGCGCTGATCTTACCCCAAAAGCAGCGATACCTGACTATAAGCCTTATAGTTTGTATCACAGTCCCCAAAAGCCATACTGTTACCAGTATTTCCCCTATAGAGATACCTAATACCCGATAGCGTATCGCGTTAAATAACGGATTATATATTGTTTCATTGGGTATGATCATAACCCAGGGCAATTCTACAGGTATGAGCATTCTGACAGCACAGAAAACATATAAGATCACAACACCCGTTATACTGCAAACTTCTGCCAGACTCTT
>JAILGF010000206.1 GCA_024696945.1 Lachnospiraceae bacterium
CATCATAAAATGATTAACCGTAGTATCTGAATATCCCATAAATACTTTAGGATTGTTTTTAATGATGTCATAATCTATGTACGGTAATAATCTTACCGTATCATCCCCGCCTATCGCACAAAAAATACCCTTTATGGATTCATCCCTAAAGGCGTCCATCAGATCTTTGGCTCTTGCCTCCGGATTCTCATAGATATATGCACTGCCCTTCAGCGCATTGGGCATAGTTATAACTTCCAACCCAAAATCTTTTTCCAATCTTTCTTTGGCTATATGGTATTTATGGATCAGTTCAGCATCACCAAGACCGCCCCATGAGAGACTGACTATGGCTATTTTATCACCTTTTTTTAATTTGCTAGGCTTAATCATTTTAATTTCCTCGTTATTTTCCTGACAACATATCTAAGGCTTCCTCGATGGTTACAGAATCAACAATATCTTCCCAGACATCTTCGTTATAATACCTGACGGTAGTTTCACCTGTCATATAATCATTGTCGAAAGTGCTGTTTGTTCCTTCCGGTATAATAACCTCAAAGCCTCTTTCAAAAGCAGATTTAACTGTGGCATCTATACAATAATTTGTCTGCAGGCCTATGATCATCAGGCGCTTGTCTTCCTGCTGTTTCAAATATTCCTTAAAGTCTTTATTTCCAAAACAGCTGTTTATTGTTTTTACAAAAACCTTTTCTCCCTGTTCGGGGCGAACCTGATCTGCGATTTCAAAATTATCGTCTCCAACAGACATTCCACTGCCGGGACCTGCATCATGTCGAACATATACTACCTCAACACTGTTTTTTCTGGCGGCTTCGATCAGTCTGACCGTCCTCTCTATAAAAGTATCATAGGCGTACAGTTCTTCATCTACGATACCTTTCTGCATATCAATTACCAATAAGATCATATTTGTCACCTCTCCCAAAAATAATAATTCTTGATATAAAATCGCTATCTTACAATATATGATGCCAGTTCCAGCGCAATCTCAAAATGACCGGGATCGTGCTGCGTGTGTTTCTTCTGATTTTTCTCTTTTCTGGCATCCCATTTAGGTGCATCCAGAAGATCTCCGCATGTAAAGAAGAAATATGCATTCAACCCTCTGTAATCACACATGGCCTGTACGGCTGCGCATTCCATTTCCACGGATATGCAGTCCTCTGCCTTCCTTTTTTCAAAATAACCTCTTGTCTCACGATGCACAGCATCCGTAGTCCAGGTCTTTCCCTGAATAAAGGGAAGTCCTGCCTCTTCCATAAAGGCAGCCACAACATCACTGTTCTTTACTGTGATATAATCCGATGCCGGAGCATAATGATACGAGGTACCCTCATCACGATATGCTGCTGTCGGAACCATAACTCTGCCCCTGGCTATATCCTTATTGAGGCAGCCGCTTCCGCCGAATACGACATATTTGTCGGTATTGATAACCGTCATTGTATCCTCGATATCCGCAACACAACCCGGTGCGCCTACATATGACATATATACAGCGAATTCCTTTCCGTTATATGAAAAGCCATACACGGGATTGGCTCCGTTTGAAGAATAAAGATCACCTATTTTAGTGCAGTCGTATTGCTCCAACACATACTGGAGAATTTCGTTTGAGAAGGTTAATATACATGCAGCAACCTTCTTGGCATTCTCATTACGTCCTACTTTTATTATTTCTTCTGTTAAATTATCAAATGTATCTGTTATCATTTTACTACACCTTCTTTTTTCTAAATAATTGTTTTTGGATCAAATCCCTGTTTTTCCCACAATTTAGACTATATACTTATCATTTTTTTATAATCTGCTTAGTGCTTTCAGATGCTTTTATCCTGTCCGGAAGATAGCTCATATTGAAACGTTTGCCATCTACTCTGGGGTATCCGTCCTTTATCTTCTCCGCAGCATATAAGACAGGTGTTCCCATTATTCCGATTCTTTCACACTTGGCATCCGTACCGTCAAGCACCGTTGCCACAGTCTCCAAAGCTTCATCGAGTACTTCCGCTTTAAAGAATTCATGTCCGCAGTACATCATGTCAAACTCGGGCTGATGATCTTTAAGATGCTTAAGGTATCCGTAATATGTCTCCACAGGTAATGAAGTGGGAAGATCAAGTAAAGTATTACTATTGCACGCATCGCCCGCATAACATATCCTGGTTTTATGATCGATCAGAACGATAGAACCTTCTGTATGTCCACATACTTCAACAACCTCTATTATCCTGTCCCCGAGGTCAAATTCATCACCGTCATAAATAGGGTATGTTTTCATCGGGTTCCAGTCAGCAAAATTATCGTCAAGCACCATCTTTTCCCTGAAATCTTCCGGTGCCATATTCTTGGTAATTTCAAACACTTCCTCCTTCTTAACTCCTATTACTGTCTGGAAAAAGCCGATATCCCTGTGATGCATATAGCACTCTTCAAAATGGAAGTTTCCTCCTACATGATCCGAATGTGCATGTGTATTAACAAGCTTTATCGTTTTTTTAGTCAGTGTCTCACAAAACTTTTTAAGATTTCCGATACCAATGATTGAATCGATCAAAAGCGCATAATTCTCTCCTTCAATAAGATAACAAATCGCCGGTGTCGAATCCCCAAAGTTATTCTTGATCATCCAACTGTTTTCTGCTATCTTTTCCGATGTAAAATACTGAATTTCACCCATTTTTCTTCTCCTTTTTGATTGAATGTTTTTGGCTTCCCCTCGAGGGGAAGCTGTCAGCCTTTGGCTGACTGATGAGGTGTTTTACCGACACTCCACTGGTATTTTGAAAGATCTACTTTCCCATTTATAACTTCTACTCCCTCTTTCTCCAGAAGTTTCCCTTGTTCCCACGCGCCGCCAAAAGCAAACTCGCCGGCCAGTTCACCTTTTGAATTAACTACTCTGAAACAGGGAATACCATCCGGATCAGGATTTTTATGAAGTGCATTGCCGACAGCCCGTGCCATCTTCCTGTCCCCTGCCAGCTCTGCCACCTGACCGTATGTGGCAACATGTCCGTAAGGTATCTTTTTTACGGCCTCATATATCCGTTTTGAAGGACTGTCGCTTACCAGCTCATAGCTTTCAGCTATCATGTTTTTAATATCCTTCTCCGGTACGCTTCCATCAAGGATGATCGTATTCCAATGATCCTTATTCTGATGATATCCCGGGATAACAGCTTTATACATGCTCCGCCAAAGGTAAGCTCTCTCAGGGTCAACCTTGACATTGAGGTTCACATACCCATCCTTTTCATATGTCCAAAGAAAAGCCTTTTTGTTGGCCTTACACCTTACTAACTGCCAGTTTGGATCATGAAACGGAATATCGGAATAGGTATCAGGAAACGATAGTCCGTATGTTAATGCTTCACTTCTTGTTTTCATTTTTCTCCCTTTCAATCAGAGAACCGTCCCTCTGATTGAATTTACTATGTCTATCAAGCCATTTGTTTCTACAATCTGAAATGTTGCATATTTTAATGTATCTTCCTCTTTTTTCCTGTTGATCCACACTGCTTTTATCCCGGCATTGTGAGCGCCTATAACATCGGTACTATAAGTATCTCCGATAAACAGGATGTCTTCTTTTCTCTCCTGTGGATGTTCTAAAAGTACCGCATCTATAGCCATATCAAAAAACTCCCTACAAGGCTTGATTTTTCCGTAATCTGCACTTGACCATACATTAGAGAAATACTGTCCTATTCCAAAGCGGTCAAGGATTGTCCATAGAGCTTTTGCAGTGAAACCGCTGTTTGACAGGACATACATAGGTATCCTATCCTTTTCAAATTCATCAAGCATTTCCTTTACACCTGAAATATGCTCCATATCATTACATAACATCAGGAAATCAGCCTCTTCATCAGTAGTCATGCTGACTACCTCACCGCCGTATTTTTCTGCATATAAAGGCAGTTCATCCTTTACAAAAGGAAACTCCTTACCCTCTTTATGCATGTTCTGAAAATGCACGAATAATTCTTCTCCGAATTCACAGATATCTTCTAGAGAACACTTATCCTTATAATGCTTCTCCCATAATGGCTTTAATCCACAATTAAAATCCATGGTTTTAATATTTAACAGTGTTTCAAAGAAATCAAATATCAGTATCATATTATTCTCCGCAACTCTTTTCAGCCCTAAACTGCACCGCCAGATTCCTTAGGTGTTCCACAATATCCGGATTCCATGAAATCATCTGAGGAAGCTTTTCACAAGGAAACTTTTCACAAAGACCACAGAATTTTGCATGATGCTCTTTACAGCAGGCATGGATCCTGCACACACCCGATCCGGCCCATTCCGGAACACGTCCATCTGCTTCTATGCATCCCGGGCATATACCCTCCAGCTTTTTCTTACATCCCGTGCAGCATTCACCACATGCTGTAATTGTATTAAAATCCATCTTCATTACCCTCTCCATTCTTTCATATTGAAGATTCTTCGCTATATGTCAATGTCACAAAGTGACGTTGACCTGGGCTCAGAATGACAAGTCAACTTCAGCTCTTCCATGCCCAGTTCTACAAGTCCTGTACTCTCAAAACCTACTGATTCATACAGCTTTTTCGCCACGGTGTTTCCGGGTGTTACTCCCGTATATATATCCACAGGTCCGAATTTTTCTCTTACAAAATCCAATCCCAGTTTCAGAGCCTGTCTGCCATATCCTTTATTCTGATACTTATGGTCTATCATAAATTCCCAAAGAGTATAATACCCTTTTACTTCATAATATCCCATCATGATAAAACCCACAATAATATTATCATCATATATTGCAAAAGGATATGCAGTCTCA
>JAILGF010000229.1 GCA_024696945.1 Lachnospiraceae bacterium
AAGATGCTTGAAAAGGGCGTAATCCTTTGCTCTGCAGGAAATCCGGCTGACAGACTTGAGAAACTCGGACTCCTTGGCAGCATGAAAAAGGTTATGTTCGGTGACAGACTTTTTAATCGTGTAAAACAAACGGAATTTGTACTTTTTGACAGCACTTCAAGAGAGAATGAAGCCAGAGAAAATAACCGGGAAGATAATCTGAAAAAAGCATATGAAAAGGGCAAAACTTTGTTTTCTCCATCCGATAAAGCATTTTCACTTGAAGACAGATATTTTACCGCGGTATCCAATTCCGATACGGGAGAAGTATCGGATCAGACAGTATTCGCTTATCATCAAAAAGGAAATGTCATTTGGGCGGAGTATTCGGGAGGAAGCATCATAAAAGGCTTCCTTTTGGGAACAATTGATTCCGAAAACAACCTCCATTTTGATTATAGACATATCAATACATCAGGAGAATCAAAATCCGGTTCATGTAATTCAAAGCCACAATTTGAAAATGGAAAGCTAAGATTTTATGAGAATTGGAAATGGACTGACGGTATAGAGGGAACATCTGTGATAGAGGAATTATAGAGTTATATTACAGAGTTTATGGGAAAGCAATAACAGCAATTTTGAAAGGGAAAAAATGTTAGAAACACAAAGACTCCTTTTACGAGAGTATACACCGGATGATTTTGATGCCCTGTATGAAATAATGTCCGATGCAGAGACTATGCAGCATTATCCGGCTCCTTTTGATGAAGCAAGGACAAGGCGTTGGATTGAATGGAATCAGGAAAATTATGCGAAGTACGGATTCGGACTTTGGGCGGTTGTTTTAAAAGAAACAGGCGAGTTTATAGGGGATTGCGGCATTACAATACAGAATATTGACGGAGAAATGCTGCCGGAGATAGGTTATCATATTCATAAGAAGTACTGGCGTCGCGGCTTTGCGAAGGAAGCTGCACGCGCCGTCAGAGACTGGGCATTTCAGAATACCGATTATGATATTATCTACTCTTATATGAAATATACAAATGTCGGTTCGTACTCAACGGCGATAGCAAACGGTATGAAGAAAGTTAAAGAGTACCCCGATCCTAAAAACACCATTTCTTATGCATATGCAATTACGAGGAAAGAATGGGAAGAACTGTGCGCTGCCGAAACGGAGGCGTGAAATAAGTATGATTATCTGTACTATGAAATTGTGATTTGAAGGTGAGCAACTTATAGAAAGGATAAAAGACATGAGTTTACAGTTATTAAAGGCAAGCACTTCTGATGCGCTTACTTTGAACGGAATATCAAAGCGTGCATTTGACAGTGATAATTCAGTCGGAGCACCATCACCGGGAGGACCTCCCGGATATATGTCATTACCATTTCATACTAAGATGGCACGACAGGGGCATCTGTATAAACTGACGGATGAAGGATTGATCGTTGGCGGAGCCATCCTGTTTTTAAAAGGAGACGAACTGAATGTCGGCAGGATTTTCGTTGCGCCTGATCACTTCCGAAAAGGCTACGGACTCTTTATGATGCAGGAAATTGAGGCGATGTTTTCAAACGTAGAAGAAATAACGCTTGATACACCCATTTGGAATGTCAGAACAAACAGTTTTTATACTAAGCTTGGCTATAAGGAAATAAAGCGCGATAAGGAATTTGTGTTTTATTCAAAAAAGAGAATATAAAAAAAGCGTAGAAACGGAAATACACAGACATGAATCGACCTGAATTTGATAGTATTAAGGATTATGAAGAGTTTTGCAAGTACTATTGGTATCGTGAAGAACTGATTGAAATATGCAAAGCTCACGGCCTTAAGCATAGTGGAAGCAAAATTGAATTAAACGCGGTTATAAAGGCGTATTTTTCAGGTGAAAAGATTTTGCCCGAAAAGAAGAAAGTCAGAAAGAACAAAGCTGTCGTAAAAGAACTGACTCTTCAGACCGGTCTTATTGAGTGCGGGTTCACCTTTGGAAACAGATTTCGTGAATTCTTCTCCGAGCAGACAGGGATTAAGCCGTTCAAATTCAATGTTGATATGGTTGAAACCGCAAAGGTGGTGAAGGCTGAAGGGGACGTGGATTTTACCCTTGGAGATTTGCTTGACATCTACCATGGTAAAAAGACTTATGCCAAATATGACAAATCGGCGCTCCAATGGAATAAATTCGTAAAAGATTTCTGTGCGGATGAGGCAACAAAAATCTACAGCGAGCGATTAAAGGCAGCAGCTGCACTTTGGAAGATTGTCAGAGAGTCGGACATGAAGAAGGAATACTCGCATGAGCTGTTTGAGAAATACAAAGACAGATTGACAACGGAGTGATTTCCTGACTACAAAAAAGGAAAAAACATGGAAATAAGATATGCTCAATTGAATGATAAAACCGAATGGTACAGGCTTGACCGCCATTTGCCGGAAGCAGAATTTGAGGAAAAAGTCAGAAACAAACAGGGTTATGTATTAACCGAAGATGATAAGGTAATCGGTGTTTTACGCTACAATCTTTTCTGGGACAATACGCCTTTTTGCACAATGCTTTACATTGACAATGCTTATCAGAAAAAAGGATATGGCAGGCTTTTAATGGAGCATTGGGAGAAGGAGATGAAGTCGAAAGACTATGGAATAATCATGACTTCAACACAGGTCGATGAGGAGGGTCAACATTTCTATCGCAAACTTGGATATAAGGACTGCGGCGGATTTGTGATTGACGTTCCGGGATACGAACAGCCGATGGAAATGATAATGATTAAGGCTTTATAGCAGAAAGAACGTGAGAAAAATGGATAATATAGTTATTAGAGAAGCACAAATTGATGATGCTGAAGAGATGATTTCATATTTGAATAT
>JAILGF010000231.1 GCA_024696945.1 Lachnospiraceae bacterium
GACATTGACAGTTCATCAGCCCTGATCCCCATAGGAGCACAAAGGCTTACAAAAACAGTCAATATAAGAATATAAACAGGTATTCTTTTATAGCTAAGGGTTTTCATGTTCCCGTACCTCCAAATACTTTCTCTCACACGAATTGTATATTATATATTTACCCATTATTAGGTCAAGAAAAAAAGTAAAGCATTTCCATTTGTGTTTAAGTATACATCAAATCGTAAGTAGTTTCAACAGATAAGGTCTGACTTTTATAAATCTCATGGACATTTTTCTTTTTTATTGTTAATATAACAGACTAAACCAGGTTTTATTGAAAAAATTCTTCCTTATAATTATATCCGAACGTACATTAATAGGGCAGAAGGGTTTTACCCTCCTGCCCGTCCATTTTCAACTGTCAGTCATTTACAAACTTAACTTCCTCTATATCGGAGAACGGTCCGTAAATCTTGACATTATTTACCTTGTAATAAGCTCTGACTCTATAGTAATATTTGTTCTTTTGAGCCAGATACTTGTCTGTATACTCGGTTATGTCTGCCGATTCAATCGTCTTCTCGCGTTCGTATGTTCCGTACTTTCCGCCTTTACGTGCATACTCCCATTCAGCTCTGTAGATCTCGTAACCATCAGCCTTCTTAACCGCATTCCATGTGATGGTGACCTGCCTGTTCTCCGAATCTACCGAGACCTTTTTGATCTTAACCGGGTCCGGTGTGGAATATCCCTTAACCTTCAGTGTCTTCTGAGTCATGGGGAATTTCTTTTTTGCATTATATGCTTTAGTCTCGTTCTCAAAAACATGCTTGTACTTTATATTCAGTTTGGGAAGTTCTGCCTTATTCTTTCCGTCCGGGTTACCGCCTGCGATCAGCTTCTTCACGGGATTTACAACATCCCTTGTGTCTGAGGAAGCGCCGTGATGGCTTACAAAGCTGCTTCTCTTTTCCTCAAGCTTCTTTGCGAGATATTCCTCATTCTTTGAACTACCGACCTCTTTCTCTGTCAGTTTGATATCATCAATAGTGTACTTTACAGCTCCGACATTATCAACAATATTCTCCAGATTAATATTATCACCGCCTCCGTTGCGACTGCCCCAGATAGAGCCTACATCGCCCAGATCATAAAGATCCCCGGGCAGAAAAAGAGAAGTACAATTACAGATATATGCTGAGGAACCGGTATTTATTCCCGCTATGCCTCCGATATTCTGAGTCGAATTAGGCGTATCGCCTTTGGGAATCACTGTGACGTTTCCAAGACAGTTGCTTACACCTCCTCCGAAATTGATCCCAACAATACCCCCGGCTGTAGAGTTACTCTTCATAGTAATATTTGAATAACAATTCTCGACCTTGCCTTCGTTACGTCCTACGATACCGCCGGCACATTCATTTGCATAGATAATGCAGTCTACTGTTGCACAGTTCCTGATGATACCCGATCCATCGTTTAAACCGCAGATAATGCCCTGATATGATGTGTCCCCGAGTTCAGAGTTATACACTGCGCACTTTTCAATGATCCCACGATTGACCTCGGCGATCAGACCTGCTATTCCGTTGGAAAGTGTCGAGTCCGCTCCCGCAAGATAAACGTTTCTGACGGCAGCTGCAGGCGCAAGCATATCAAACATATTTCCAAGGAGCCCGCGTATGGTCTTTCCGTTGCCGTCGAATACACCGTAGAAGGTTGAAGCATAACTTCCGATCCTGCCCGAGTAAATACTCTCTGACAGATCGATATCCTGCATTACCTTAAAGTACTTGCCCTCATTTGTGTCGCCCATAAATTTGCTCACGTTGTACAGATGTCTCGGCGTCCAGATCTGATAGGGCTTCTTCTTTGTACCATTGCCTGCCGGGAAATACTTTGCAGTCCATTTTTTAACTACATAAGGACCGTACGCAACATGTGCGGGATCCTCGAAAACGATATAAATATCGTACTTTTCGCCGGCCTTGATACTCTTCGATGATTTGATACGGCCGTACAGTTCGTTCTCTTCACCGGCGGTCACGTAAACGCTGTTGCCACTGTCCATGACAGTCTTTGCGGTCGGTTTTTCCTCGCCGGCACAATTAACATAAACATATACCCTGCCGTCAATACTCGACAAAACCTGGACCGCAATATTTTCGGTGTATCCTTTTCCCGCATCCAGCACATCCACTCGGTATGCGAAATACTCTGTGTTTGTCTTCGTCTCAGCCGCCGAAATCTTTTTGGTAAAGCTCTCCACAGTTGTGAGCAGCAAGGCGATTGCCAATGCAAGAACTACAATTTTCTTAAAAGCTTTCATATGAACCCCCTTATACTGTTTTTTAATTATTTTTATTATAAGAAATAACTTCGCAAGACAATATGGATAATCTTCATATGCTTTGGTAAAATATTAAAAAACTGATACAGATTGCTCCGTATCAGCTTTTCTGCCATCTCAGACATTTTGATTTCGGGATCTTCTAAAATCAAATCAATAATCTTTTCCGCCAATCCGCCATCTATTCCGCCACTTAATCCGCCAATCTGGCGGTTTGGTGCTTTAGGCTGATCTATAAGGGCACTCTTAAGTGCCGGGAAATATACTCTGAACCCTGTTCCGATTATTTCATATTTCGGAATCCATATCTGACCCTCAACAATGACTTTATTTTGTTAAAAGCTCTCCCAGTGTGACTTCACCCCAGCTGTAATTTGTAAGATAACTTCCCTTAAAGAGCTGGGCATACTCTTCCTTACCGGAAAGATAGTTATACAGATCGCAGTCAACCTTATCCATTACCAGTCGTCTCTTACCGTCTACTGCCTCCACGATATCGGAG
>JAILGF010000037.1 GCA_024696945.1 Lachnospiraceae bacterium
TCATGCAACCGTTGTCACGATCAAAGGGAAATCATACCGTCTTCAGAATCTTTTATACGGAGACGGGGATTCAGCATGATGATAAAAACTGTACATTATTATTTGATAAAAAATGTACATTTATATCTTGTAATTTACACCAATGGTTTACGCAGCATTTTACACAGCTGTCCTTTGGTATCCGCTACCACCATACTGTGGTTTGCACACGCCAGATTCGGAATTATGTACGATGAGGTCTTTCCGGCCCCGCTGACCCCCACGATCAGGTCGTTATTGTTCAATCCTGTCTTTGACGTATCATTGCTTCTGGTACAGTTTTTCCCCAGTATCCGGTTCCCTGTATAGTCCCCATTCCTATAAGTATCTATAGGCTTCTTTTTCGTGTTTCTTATCATCGTTTTCTCCTCCCTTACGTGTTATCTCAGGTCATCAGTTTCAATAAAAAGCTCTGCCGCGGACTTTACTATTCCTGTCGCCAACCTGAACTTTATAGCTTCCTTTGCGTTAAAAGAAGAGTCCTTCTTCATAGTCTTTGTAACAACTTCTAATCTTTTTCCTGTACGGTCCGCAACTATTCCCCTCAGCATCTTGCATGTCTTTACGAGATCCTTCGTCCTTTCCTCTATCTCATTTGGCTTAAGCCCCGAAAAATTCGCATTTGCGAAAGATGCATCATGGATCATCAGCTCCGATCCCGGAAACATCAATCTTACATCTGAGGCTAAAAACAGAATTGCACCCATGCTACAGGCCCTTCCGGTACATATAGTTCGTACCGGGGACGTCATCATTCTCAGATAGTCATACACTATCATTCCATCCGATACACTTCCACCGGGGCTGTTTATAAAGAAATTAATCGGATCCTCGGAATTCTCCTTTTCCAGGTACATAAACTGGTGCAAAAGGTCCAGTGCTGTATCAGAGTTCACTTCACCGTTCAGATATACATTCCTCTCCTTTAAAAGATGATCCTGGATATCAAAGGTGCAGCTTCCATTGGCTGTTTCCCTAATTATTCTTCTTGCTTCGTAACTCATATCAATTACCTCTTTTCTGTCTAGACTATTCCTAAGAAAAAAAGATTTCATATTTCGTTCCCTTTACGGCTTCCGGAATCTTTTTTTTATCATTCACATTAATACGTTTTTCTGAAAAACGATCAATTATCTTTCCTTTAGAAATATCTTCCTTTATTTTTTCAAAGCGTTTCACCGCATAATCCATATCATCAAATATTTCTAAAAACAGACCTGCCATATGTTCAATTCTCGGGGGCTTCTTCTTATTATTTTCTCTATTCGATCCCACTGCTGACAGCACTGCTGTACCTAAGCATTTTATATCTTTTGGTCCAACAACCTCATTGTATTCTTCTATTGAGTAAACACCATTAACATCAAACATAGAAAAAATACATATAAAACATTGATTGCCTTTGTTATGACCATTAATGTGCTCTATATCACGCTCTCCTGATTCCCTATACTCTTCAAATAAAAGGTCTTGTATCTGAACGTAATCCCTTCCTATAATATAGATTCCCGTGCATGTATCCTGATCACTATAAAGTGGGACTATGTAATTGTTATATGTGCTGTCATGCTGCATTTCTTTATATATTTTATCGTATAATTCCCAATCAGGGTTATTGTCATACGAAGTATTAATCCTTTTTGAACGATCGAAGTCTCTGCTTTCCCCAAGATAGCTATAAAATTCGTTTAGCAGCTGTATATCATCAACATACTTATCATTATCCGAAAGCATTTCCTTTGTTCTTTTGTAAAGATCACTTTTACATCCTGATAAAAATTCTTTTTCAAGTTTTTTTACAACTCCCACCTTGCTGATATCTTTAGATACATCATCATAGCGCTTCTCTTTACCTATATATTGCGGAAAATCTCTATCTAATTCCCTATCAAACCATTTCTTAAAACAAATATCTTTTTTGCTGGAATATTTAGGAAGTACTCTTTTTAAGCAATAAATCAGTTTCACAAAGTACTCCGAATATATAGCATGATAATTATCATATATCATAAATATCATTTTTAAGACAATATAATTGCTTGTCTTAAATGACAGCTTCTTATTTATGTAATCTATAAAATCCTGGAACTGGACTATATTATATTCTTCTAGGATGTCCGCATGTTTTTCCATGGCATATTTATAATCTATTTCTTCAACACTATTGATAATTCTGCGAAATTCCGAGAACACAAACTTTGACAACTCTCCGGAATCTAATTTTGCAACAAGTAATGCCAATTTCTTTACCAGATAATCACGGAGCATATGATTTTTTAAAATCCACCTAACAAATTCTTCATCTCTTTTGGAGAGATATTTATAAAAAAAGGAATTTGATAGGTCTCCTTTTGCATAGCTTATTTCTTCCCAATTATTCAATATTTCTTTATATAGTTCATATTTTGTTGCTATTTCCATGATGCCCTCTTTATTAATATATCATTGCATAAACAGTTAATGGTTTTACTTGTTTCGTCCTCAATAATCAAATATCTTTTATCCATTGCGAATGCACTTATTTCATTCCTATATAAATATATTTCTATCATGGTTTTTATATCTTCTAAAAAATCAAGGTGATCTGTACTGAACCATAACTTCCTAAAACTTCGGTAGCTGTTAACAAACCTGTCAATATCCGGGATGTTATCATACCAGTCTTTACCATCTAAGTATCCTAATGGCTCCTGATCTGTATTTTCAACATCGTTCTGCATCTGATCATTTAAATATTCCTGATATAATTTCTCACATATGGGATGTTCAGTATCAGGGTCAAGTATTAATTCCAATACTTTAGCAGATTTTGTTTTTAATTTGTCATTATCGCCATCGCTGCTCAAATGAAACGGCGGATATAAGTTTCCCTTTTCTTCTTCAAAGTAAATCAGGGTTCTAATGCCTCTATTTATTATGTCAAAATAATCTTCTTTTAAAAATCTTGAGGCTATAGGTTTTTTATTTTCATATTGTATTATTCCCAATCCGGATATGTCACGCTTAACATATTCTTCCTGACAGTCTTTAAAAATGCGTTCAGCCATAGCTATAATCTCAGCATAAGTTTCAGTCGGTCTGAGCAGATCATATCTTTGATAATAGCTTGCCAGCTCTGAGTTTACAGAAGGTCCTATTAAAACACAGTACAGAAACTGATAGTATAGTTTTTTCTGGTCCGTCGTAATACCGTCAAGTTCTTCGACCTCTTTTTTGAATTTGTCCAAACCATCCAGCATTTCATCAATAAACATCTCGATTTTTTCTTCGTCCAGTTTGTTATCTTTGTCTACAAGTCTTTCTCGCATATTTTCTTTCATCCCCATAACCGCGTCCTGTAAATCTTGAAGCTTCTCCATAAGCCTTCTCTTACGATTATATGTTCTAAAATATGCGCTCCTGTCAAATTCTCTCATTGAAAATTCTCCTTCTTCATATATAACGTTCTTGGGTTACAAAAATAGTATAACACAACTAAATAGTGTAACGCAAACTTTGCGTTCAGTTTTAATAAAATCATAATTTTTTAACTTCCTGTCATTGCTTTACTTGAATCAAAAAAGCTGCGAACTCAAAGTCCACAGCTTTTCTGATCAATTAATCTTTTCTTTATTAGCTCCACAAAGCTCTCCGGAGCTATCACCTTTACCATAGGTCCGAAGGAAAGGAGCCGTATCACTATCTCGGTCTCATCATCCCTGTCATAGATAACCGTAACTTTATATTTCCTATCATCAATATGCTCGGCCTGCTTCTCAAAGTGAGCGAAATGAAGCAGTACACGCTCCAAAGCGTTTCGCCTGTCATCGAGCTCAAACACCACTTTCCGTGAAGTCGCTTTCTTAAGCCCGGTTTCTTTGGTCTCCTTTAGCGGCTCCTCTGGTCCGTTATATCTCCTGCAGTCAGATATGCGTCCGAGGTTAATGATAACTCTCGACTTTTTCCATGCCCCTATCAGGCGGAACTTATCATCCTTTTCGGAGTATTCCAGATGGTCCGGTAAAACTGCCTGCCTCACTCTCTTTCCTGTACGGTTTTCCATATGAATGCTTAACGGATAATGATTTTTGATGGCGTCAAGTATCAGGCGGAAGTTACTGCGATAGTTCTCATCGGTATAGTTATCACCGTCAAGGTATCTATCGAAGATTTCATAATCGGATGGGGTGAAGAGGGGCGATATGTCATTCTCAAACCCTATATCGGTCTGATAAGTATCTGTAGATGGATTACCTCCACCCCCAGTTCCTTCAGGGAAAAATAATGAAACCCTTGGATCCATGGATATCGCTTTTAGCCACTGTTTCTCCACCTTTGTCAATGGCATAGTGGGCTTCTTTTCCAAAACAGAAGTCCCATCCGGCTTTAGCAGAGACCATCTGCCCTCCTTTAACGCAGGCTCGATGTTCAGTACGCTTTCCCCAAAGGCATATTTCTCTATGATATCCCTTATCCGGCTGCTATCTATTTTATTATTCGCTGCTTCCTTAAGTATGGTGGCCACCGCATTGTAGTATGCACTGTACAGCTCGCTGAAAATCATAGCCTGTTCCTTTCTTATAGCATCAAATATCATATAGCTGGTACATTTCCTCAATATCCTTCTTGAACTGTTCCTCCAGCTCCTTATCCGAGAAATGTATCTCCTCTATCCTGCAAATGAAGGTGCGTATCCAGGGTACCAGCTCTCCACAGTCATAAACATCGGCACTAAACCTGCTGGTATTACTGTCTATCCTTTCCACTGTTCCACAGCGTTTTTCACGCTCAAGTCTCGTACGGATAAACTGCTCATCGTCTCCGTAATGCACGGTAAAATCCACATGCTCCATCCGCTCTCCGGAGTGACCCTCAGTGCTGACTCCCCATATATGCTGCCTCATACCGGCGAGCTTTTCTCTTAAATCATCAAAATCAGGGCAGACCTCCTCCGGTTTAACAGAAATGATATAGTCCGTCCTATAGGAAACTATCCTGTCCATCGAAGGTACAAACGCCATCAGATACTGCCTGCCGTTTTGCACGCTTTCGAGTATCTTCAGAGGTACCGCGTGGTGCTCCTTTACATTATCTTTTTTCCTGCCAACCGAAGTCAGAGTAACCATCTTTTTTTCACTCATAGCAGAAAAAAGCTCACAGAGTATCTCGCTGTCCAAGGCACTCGTTATATAATGGTGCTTAAAGGTAAAAAGGCTCTTCGTCTGCTCCTCCTTATCCAATAAGAAGGAACCGATTACACCGCAGGGTGCGATCTCAGAGAAAAAAACAAGTAAATCCCTGTCAGGAAGCTTATCGTCAGCAGCCCTAAAATAAAACATGTTTTTACCAATCTTTTTTGCGGTAACCAAGCCCTCTTCCACATACTCCTTAAGTTTTTTACGGATGGTGGACTCGTCAAAGGTCTTATCTGACCCGGTCTCTGTAAGATAATTATCGATTAGGGACATAATATCCTTTATAGATATCCCGGTTGAATCAGTGGGACTTTCCGAAGGGAGTATATCCATCAACATAAAATGCAGCGTAATATCCCCGTCCGTAAAACTCTTTGCTTTCCATGCCCTGTACAGAGGATTATGCTGAGAGGTACGACTATCTATGGAAATAAACACATTTTTCCCGGAAGATGTCTGCTTAAAGGACATATGGTCTCCGAGCCAGCTCTCAAGCCTGCGTCTCTCATCATCATAAGAACGGGCACTTTTCTGTGTGTAATCCTCACGGCTTTTAAAACCATACACGTAAAACTCACGCATATAGTCCCGCACACGTTCAAAGTTTTTAACTGATTCGCTGTATTGTGCCATGTCCTTACCTTTCTTAAAATCTTAGCATGATTATAGTTGCGTATATTTTTTAGAGTTCCCTTTTGCTTTTTCAACAGGATATTTTTTCTCGTTTTGATCCATCTTACTGTTCACTATTTCATCCGGATCAAGATCCAGTTTATCAAGCATATCCTGAACGTATACTATTACATCTGCCAGTTCTTCTTTAACACTCTGAATATTATATTCTGTATCGCTCCATTGAAAACACTCTAAAAGCTCTGAGGCTTCAATCACTATGGACTTAGCAAGATTCACAGGAGAATGAAACTGGTCCCACTCCCTGTCTTCCCTAAATTCTCTTATTCTATCTATTGTTTCCTGTTTCATTTACTGACTCCAACCTTTTCTTCAAATATGCTTTCATCCCGGGATCCGTACAATATATATAGCAACCCTTCATGCCTCTGGTCAGCAAAGTCCTATATGTATTTTTGATTATTTCTTCAGCACGTTTATTTGCTTCATCCGGAGATTCATTATATAATTTCTTTATACCTTTCAGTGATTGATCTGTTTTTGCCCGTTTATTAAAATCAGTAATTATTTTTCCATTTTCAAAACGGATATCATCTCCTAATATCACACCTACATAATCAAATTCCAATCCTTGAGAAGTATGTATACAGCCTACTTCATTTATTGAAGTTTCACTGACAGCGAAAGGTTCGCCATTACCCAGATTCCAGCTCATCTCAAAGTCTCCGATTTTTATATCGTGATAATTTGTGTTATTCTGCTCTTTTTTATTCCACTCCCAACAATAACCTGCCAATATTCTCGCACTATTTGATATCCGGTTATGTTCAATAACAAGATTTCTCATTTCGTTAGGCGTATCACAGATCCGGATATCATAATCAATGCCTTCAAGATTGTAGTTAGCAGTTTTTCTTATTTCCAAAACATCATCCAACCATGCAAGATATCCATCTGAGCCATTACACCTAAACTGTGATGAAAGCTCTAAATAATATATCTCTGAGCCCTCAGTTTTAGCCCATTTTTCAATCTCTTCCTGAGAACCGATATCTTCCATAGTAACCCTCTGACTTTCGTCAATGAAGAAAACGCTGCAAAATGCCGCATGTATTATCTCTTTTATCTGGTTCTCACCTTGATTATGGAACATACCGGATTTTTCGTTCAAACGATGTGCCTCATCACACAACAAGGTATGAATGACATTACACCCGGATTCAGTAAACATTCCGGATCCCTTGAACATATTATCAACACTGCTTTTCTTAATCTGCCCTTTTAACTTTTTAAGATATACCTGTCTTGGAGCGCTATTTTTTGAAACATACTGCACCAACTGATCTCTTTGTGTTAATTCAGCCAAAAGATTTACCGCAATTACTGTTTTCCCGGTACCGGGGCCACCTTTTACTATTACGGTTCTTTTTTTCATATCTTTTTGACATAACATAGATAGTCTTAGGATTTCCTCATATGCTACCTTTTGTTCGTCAATCATTATAAACTCTTTATTGCCTTTAAGCATTGAACTGATCGTATTCTGCAAACTTTTTGAAGGCCGTATCTTTCCATGATCGATTATATATAAAACTTCCTTTTTATCGCCTTTATTGATTGATGTTTTTATAAAATCCCGCAGCTTATCTGCCTGTCCTTTTGTATATGCCGGAGCTTCATCCAGATACTCCTTATATTGTTCAGCATCAAGAGGATCATTCTCGTGACGTATATAATTGTGCAGACAGGCACAGGGTGACAATTTTATTCTTCTATCCTGAACCTCCTGATTATAATCCCTGATCAATTGAGCATATGACCATGCCTGATAAGAAGGATGAACTACCTTGTGATTTCCCCCTCCTACATATGTTTCAACAATAGCATCTGTTCCCTGAACTTGTGTAAGAGAATCCCATTGTTTTAATTCGACTATCACCATTCCGGGTTCATTATGAATATCATAACCCGAAATCATGAAATCAACCCTCTTTGATGTCTGCGGAATATTGAACTCTATAGCTATTCCCGCGTCGTCAGGAATCCCTTTGTCATTCAGAACTTTATACATATAGTTTAAAGAGTTTTCCCATGAACGAAATTCTGCTTTAGGAGTATGTTTTCCCATCCTGGAAAGAATATTTTCTTCTATCTCTATAGCTATGGTATCTTTCTCACAGCTGGAAAGAAAATCTGTTTTTAGTCCATCATAAACTATCATAATAATTCCTTTTCAACTCCCCTTATCTATCAGTGTCGCTACGCTGTCACTCAGCAAAAATCAATATCGCTGTTCTCATTATTTGTCCCATATGCATAACTTCCACCAAGTCCCAGAAGCATGATCCGATTGCCCAGGCGTTTATTAGTTCTAATAAAATCATATTCTTTTGTATTTAATAGTGCTTTAAAATCCATATAATTATAAACTATCCTTTAACTTACTTACCCAGTTCTTTAGTTCTTCTGTATTCTTAAGTACTTCAGCATTTACTATTTCCGCACCTTCCACATAAGGCATCAGCTTCTCAGCAGTCTTTCCGATATTGCTGCCGCCGGATGTCGCAAAAATATATACTTTCTTTCCTGCCCAATTATATTCTTTGCAAAAAGTATTGATTATATTAGGAGCCGCCCAGTACCAGATCGGGAATCCGAGACATACGGTATCATATCCTCCGAAATTCTCTACCTTCCCTATAACCGGGACATCCTTCTTTCCTGCTTTCTCTCTATTACATCTGGCCAGTGGATTTTTCCAGTTTATATCGGCCTTCGTGTACTCCTCAACAGGCTTTATCTCATATAAATCGCCACCTGTGAGCTTTGCAATAGCCTCAGCCGCCTTCCGTGTTCTTCCCGTTTCTACTGAAAAATATGCTATAAGTGTCTTCATGTATTGGCCCTCCTCGTTTTCTATCAATAAGTTTGTCATACGAAATAATGCTTGCTAGATAGTATTATATTCGTTTATTGAAATGAAGTAAAGAAAAATGTGAGACCAAAAGATACTCCATTACTCCACTCAAAAAAATCGGCTGTCCACTCAAATCCACGAACTGCCGATTTCAAACTTAGATATATCCAGCCACCACTTATCACTCATATTCTTTGTCTCTTTTGAGGCAAGCTGGAATTAAACAAATTATCTCTTGACAAAATTTCAATTCAATAGTAGGATACTTTATATGAAATGGGTTTTTTGTCTAGTAAGTTCCTATGAACTGAGGGAGTCGCCCGTTTCTTTTTTTACCCATTGATAGGGTATTGACGATAGGAAGTAAATATTAGTATAATACTATTTATCGCATATATGTAACCAAAGTTTTTGAAATTATGGACTATTGTATATAACACATGCTTTGCATGATTCAATCTTTTTTCTTATGTCATTATATTTTTAGACAGAGTTTTAGAATGAAAATTAAAATTTATTGAGCAAGTTGGTTTTATTATTGTTCATAAGAAACAGGCTTATTCTTTATGGTGAATCCAAAGCTTTCTGCTTTAGCGATGAAATCCTTTACGGAAAGATTGGTATTAGAAGCAGCCTGTTCGATGGTATAAACTCCGTCATTGATTATGCGGACATAAGTTTGTATTTCACCTTCGCTTTTACCTTCAATCTTACCTTCAAGCTTACCTTCAAGCTTTCCTTCAATCTTTCCTTCAAGCCTACCCTTGAATTCACTATCCTTGATTAAATCGTCTATTGCTTTACACATTTTATCGTCTGAAGCTCCTTCCTTTGTTATTTTATCATAGTATTTTTTTAATTTATCTGAACCCAACATAAGTACTGCTAAATCCTGAGTTTCCGAATCCATCTTTCCTGAATTCTGTGATGCGAAATTAATTAAAGCATCTTTGTCATTGCGTTTATTCAGTAATCCAACTAGTGACCTGAGTCCGGGATCTTGAAATGGATTGGTATCATCCGAGATGTTGTTCATATCTATTACTTTTATGGTATAATCGGGTATGAATTGCTTTAACAAGTCTCTATCCTCAGGTTTGATTGCCGAAAAATCTATCATGCCATGAAGAGTGGTAGAACCACTCCAATGCTCTGTCCCCCAGTAAAGAACAAGCGCGGCTACAGGTTTTAGCTTGTCATCTTCGTGGAACATATATAGGTATTCTCCAGCCGATATCGTTTTCTCTTCTTGAAATGCCTGATTTTCAGAGTGTTTTTTCTTAAATCTGTCACGATTTTTTCTCGTAATATCCATCGCTTGAGCATGATATGAAAGTGCTTCCTCAAACATAACTCTTACAGGCAGGCTATAATCGATAATATCCTGATTTTCAGTTATAAAAATTGCTAATTCCTGACCTGTTGAAGTCCATTTTTTAATCAGATCGGCTGTTTTCTTTAGTGCAATTGTATTTTTGAAATAGGTCTGTGTAGAATCAATATCAGAGAGATCTTTCCAGTTTATTACCTGTTTTCCATTGAATGCTATACCATTCCAAATGTCTGCAAAACGTCTTGGGTTACTAAGATAGTTATGTTGTGCAATGTCAATTTTCCCCATTTTCCTCCATTCCGGATACGAAAAAGAGAACATACCATCAAGCATGGTAAGAACTAAAGTGTTCTATAGACTATATCAGAGGTGAAACAAAATCTCTTGTGACATTTCAGTTTCAATTATTGTTGTTTATATGCCGGAAATCTGTTCTTTTGATCATATCCTATGTTTTTTGTATTAAAGCAGGAATTAAAATCCGATTGTCCGACATGCTAGTCAAAAGAGAAAAGTATTCGAACGCTGGAGAACCGTAGAGCATATTCAGGGTAGTATTTGCATGCAAAAGCAGCATTGTCCATTAAGAAGAAGTGGGCAGGAAAGCTGACATCCTGCCAATGGACTCCCTTTGCTTCTACGGGATAAGTCTTGTCTCATGCTTTGGTAGAAATATACCACATATATGTGGTTAATGCAAGTTGTTTTTATTTCCCTTATAAACCTCGTATTCTCTCACTATCTCCTTCATGGTCTCATTATCTCCATGCCCACTGTCAGGGTGATATTTCTTAACTAGGGTTCTGAACAGCTTCTTTGCGGATACACTATCGAGACCCGCAAAGATTCCTCCTGCTCCCGGGCTGGAATTCTGCGGAGCGCTTTTTCCGAGACCTGTAGCCTCTTTTTTCGTTAGCTCTACCAAGATCATAGCAGTCGTTAAGAGCAGATACTCAGCTATCAGCATGATAAGGCTTACTACCGGGACCAGAAAGAAGAAAAGGATCATTAGGAGCATATATATGCCAAAGATGATACCATAACCCTTTTCTTCCTTGGGAATGTCCCGTTTTACCAGTGACTTGATGGGGTTTATTATATTAAAGAAAATAAGCATAATCGGAGTTCCTACCAAGATATAAAGCAGTATAATTCCTATCCTTTTTCCCATGTTTCCTGGTCTCCTTTTAGTTCAAGCTACTGTATAAACATTGAAAATTGTTCAGGCATAGCGCGATAAGTCTACCACAATATTCCCTGCCAATAAAACATCCTCCATCGATATTTATGGAATGCTCCCTATAATACGGTTCCGCTAGTTTTCCCATGCGTTCCTTAATCGCCGGGATCGGAGTATGACCATGGATTAGCATCTCGTCTTCCATCGGCTTGTAATCAAATTTGCAGAGATTGTCGAAGCAGTCGATATCCCTGTACCATAGGATGTCCTCGTCAGAGATTGTGGGACGTACTGCTCCATCATCCAAGAGTTTGCCTTCAAACCAAGCATGCGCTAAGATGAATTTCTTCCCGTCAGGCACCTGTACACGCAGATAAAGCGGCAGCGTCTTCATCCATTCGATGTATTTTAATGCCTGCCCGACCTTTAATAATTTAGCACGTTCCATATATTCGCAGAAGTCATACTGGCACCTTAGATCATAGATGGAAAACTCGTGATAATCTACGGGCTGTTCGCCGGCCTGTATACGATAATTGTTTTTTCTGGCCTGTTTATCTACAAATGTGGTATAATCATCTATGATATTCTGCTCATGGTTGCCGCGGATCATATAATATTTGCCGCCTTTATTCACATTTTCCATAGCCCAGTCTAGCATTTTCACGCTATCCGGGCCCCTGTCGATGATATCTCCAATGAGGATGACCATATCATCTTCACTTATGAGTGGGGATTTCATTAGTCCGATAAATTGCTGATAGCATCCGTGAACATCGCCAATTACCCAGATTTTTTGATTCTCCTCACATTTTAAAATGCTTTTGGTTGTGTTGTCGGGGTTCTGTTTAATGAAAGTATTGTGTTGGTACATATAATCATCCTCCTTTCCTATACGATTCTGCGAATCTCTTGAGAAACTATTATATAACTACAATCTAAAAACTGCAATCAACCGGTAGTATAATAGTTTTCACACAATATCCCTTATCTCATCGCAAAGACCGAACTTAACTGACTCCTCTGCGTTCATAAAGTTATCAAAAGAAGTCGCCTTATCGATCTCCTTTAAAGACCTGCCGGTATGCTTTGCAAGTACACCGTTGGTAATAGCCTTTGTTTCCAGAATAGAATCAGCAGTCTTCTTTATAGAGGAAGCAGAACCGCCAAACCCGCCCGAAATCAGAGGTTCATGAATCATGCACTTACTGTGCGGCAGGATGAATCTGCGGCCCTTATGGCCTCCGGCCAGGATTATCGCACCCATCGAGGCTGCCATACCGATACAGTAGATATTTATAGGAACCTTATCCTCCAAAGCCTGAATCACATCATAGATCACCATGCCGGCATTTACTGATCCGCCGGGTGAATTCAGATAGATATCAATAGGGTCATCTCTTTCAGCCAGATACAGAAGCTCTGACACAAATCTGTTTGATGTTTCCTCTGTGATTTCTCCGGTCAGAAAAAGTTTTCTGTTAGCAAAATGCTTTGACATTAACTGAACTTCTCTGACACCATCACAGGTCTCTTCAATAATTGTCGGATCCCAATCCGATTTTGATACAATATAACTGTCGTTACATAAAATGTTTTTCATGATAAAAACCCTCCGTTTCTTTAATATATAACTATTGTTTTCACTTCTTCCGGCCTAATGGCCGCCTTCCCTGATTAAGGGAAGGCTTAGCACATATGTTATGCGGAATATCCTTCAACTTCAGGCTCAGAGGGACCCTGCTCGTCCTTTACCAGCCCTTTTACCTTACAGAATGCTTCAAGATCAAAATTACTACAGAGTATCGGTTTCTGTCCGCGTCTGAATACCCAACTCGTGCCTACAGGCATATCCAGAATGGTTGTATCTATTTTATTGGCTCGCCTGCCCACAATCTTGGCCTGTTCAGGATTAGAGCCGCCCATGTATACGTATGTATTACAGTTATCGACAATCGTTTGAGAGTCGTCACCGTAATAAGACCTAAGCTGGGCCTCCGACTGAAGCATGATCATGGTTGAAATACCTCTTGAACGGATATTTGCAATAATATTTTGGAAATTTCCTATCCTGGCATTCGTTGCAAAATCGTCCAGGATGAACTGTACCGGCACAGGAAGTCTGCTGCCTGTACATTCATCATCGGCGAATCTGCAAAGTTCATTCATAAGCTGGCTGTAAAACAGATTGACCAGGACATCCATTGATCTGTCGGTATCGCTTACCTCAACAAATACAGCCATCGGTTTTTGTCCTACTTTTCTAAAGTCAAAGCACTTGCCCGCAAGCATCTTTCTTACTTCAACTGTATCAAAAGAGGATAATTTTGCCAAGGCACAAATAATTATTGTGTTATAAGTCTTGGGGGGAGCAGTACAGAAATCATCAAATCGGTTTACGGCCCAGCTGTTTACGCCCGCTTTTTCAGATTTTTTACGGTGGGCCTCCATCCTTTCATCCAGCCTGTTTTTCTTTCTTGTACTGTCATTATAGCCTGCCGATTTATCATCGTTTTTGCATTCCCTTACCAGTTCTGAAATGAGTGAAATGGTCTTTTGCTCTTCGGGAATCGCATCCGTCTCCTTTATATAGCTTATAAGAGACATTAATAGAATCTGAGCTGTTTCATCCCAGAACGGATCTATGGAGCCTTTGCCGGAATCTTTATTAAATCCTAATTCATATACCAGCATATGTGCAAGCTGCTGAATATCCTGTGTAGTACGGCAGTAGTCCAAGGGATTGTACCCGATAGATTTCTCAGGGTGAATGAAGTTCATTTTTACTACTTCATATCCCTTCTTCTCCAGATACGGACCAAGTTCCTTTGCAAGATTACCCTTAGGATCCGATACAACATAACTGCCCCTTGCCTGCAAAAGATTAGGCTTTACAATGGATCTTGTCTTACCTGCTCCGGATGTTCCGACAACACATACGTTGTTATTGAGCTGGGTCTTGTAATCATCCCTGGAGAAGTATACTCCCTGACCGAGGATCATATCGAAATCCGGGATCGAGCTTACATCTGCGATGCGCTTCCTTTCATCTGATTTAGTGTTCTGCATGGTTTTCGCCTCCTTCATTAATAAATCTTTCAATTCGTGCGGCATAAATGTCTTTTTTTCCATAATTTTTTCTCCTTTTCTTTTAGATTTTTAAATTTTGGGTGCACTTAATAAGGCATATGAACTATTCTTTTTCATACGCTTTTTTACTTATTAAGTTAAATCTTTGGATTTAGTTCCGAAAAGAACTGTAAGAATTTTTGAAACTGTGTCCTTGATTTATTGTGATGTCATCATATCACATACAAACCAAAAAGTCTACATTTAGCAAGGTAATTAAGCTTCTAACGAGAAAAAGTTGCTTTAAAAGCAACTCTCCCCAGTCATAATATTATCTGTCATTATCCCTGTCATCCCTTGAAATATCTATATCCGTGCCACGTTCGGTATCAAGATTTTCAAAAACTATATTAAACTCTTTTTTAAGCTCATCTTTAAGCATACGTACATCATATATTTTATTTTCAATACAATCCGCCACCCTCATTTCCCAATCATCACCGGGATTCGGGAATTCTATTCCTGCATTGCCCAGGCATATGAAATCTTTAGCTTCTTCCATTGAAAGTTCAAGAGCCATGGCAATTTTGATAATAGTTTTTCTTTCAAGGTGGCTTTGTTTTCCATCAATTTTTGTAAGTATTGATTTATTTATATCTGCCCTACGAGCCAGCTCAGATTTAGTTAAATTTATCCGTTCTCGATATTTTTCTAATAAGTCAAAAAAGCTATTTTGTGTGTGTCCTTTATTTTTTTTATTACGGTACAGTATTGCTTTCACCATAATTCTTTTAATATCCGAATCATTAAGATCTCGTGCAAAAAGACTTGTTTCCTTTAGCTCCTTTATGGTACCATGGTCTATGTTGTTAACAAAATTCTTAATCCATTTTTCATCCATTAACTCATAATCGGGAAGAATCATATTATTTTCCATAATTTTTAATAGTTCATCAGTTCCCGGATAGTCTTTAAATCTCTTTTTGTTTTTTCGATCAACTATAGTTAACATAAATCCATCAAAATACGCCTTATCAGAGTTAAGAACATTTATAAAAGCCTCCACAATAATCTTCTTTACATCCTCATGCTTAAACCCTCGTGCTCCGGAGCCTATAAGAGGCATCGTCAGACTTCTGATTTTGTTATCTTTCGCCACGTAAAAGATACTTTCAATAATATTCCTTAAACTTGTAAGATTTTCATCGTTTTCCCCTTTTATGAATTCCTTTTTATATGGCGGAACAATGACATGTATTATTTTCTTAAACATATTCACTCGAATCATATCTCCTGCACTTGTAACAAAAATGCTTCCGGGTTCAAGTCTATTAGTTTTCTGTTTCATAAAAAAAGCATTTCTTATATTTATAACTTCCTCTTTTCCATCTCCAACCATATTATATACTTCTTCATCAAGACCTCTTCCTACAGGACTGTCCTTATATGGATTTGCAGAAAGAACCATGGCATCTGCTTGATAGTTGAAAACACTTCCATCCAAAATACTTATCTGTTTAGGGATATTAATAATCTCTTCCATCATTTAATTACCTGTTATAACCTTTCTTATTTCTCAAGCTTCCTATCGGCATCCATATCCTTATACTTATAGCTTACCATCTTCAGCTGCTGCAGAAGATCCTTAGCAAATTCAACAACCTGGGTTTCGTCCATGGACTCAGGATCATATCCGCCATATGCGGCAAGCACCGGCATCTTAAGAACAAAGGCCATTGCATCTGAAGCATTTGCAAAAGCTACCCCTGAATTTTCCTTTTTATCTTTTTCTTCGGGTATGCTTACTGCATTCCCCATCAATTCGCTGGTAGAAACTCCAAGAATATCGCACAGACTGTCTATCACAGATATGGGAATCTTGATTATCGAAGAATTTTCATATCTGTATACGGTCGAAGGCGACACCCCAAGCTTGTCTGCAACATATTCTACTGAAAGATTTTTGCTCTTTCTTACTTCTTTTATGCGCTTACCAATATTCATCTCCATATATCTATTATGCTCCTCTCACCGGTTCTTACTGAAAATTTATCTTCTTAAGTTATAATCCATGATGCTTCGCAGAATACTTCCCGTCATCTTAGCAATCGGCATATTGAACATATCATCATCACACATTAGTGCAACTGCAAACAGGTTAGCCTCTTGCTCGGAATCTACATCATTATCATGAAATTTGACAAACCCGCACTCAGCATGTATTAAATAATGGCCCAGCTCATGTGCACAGAGAACTGCTTTTTCTCTAAGGTTCCTGCAGCCCTTCATCTGTATAACTGCAGGATATCCCTCCTGTTTCACTATGTATGCGGAAGGAGCTCCCTGTCCCTCGATCTCATTTATCTTTATACCTAATTTATCCGCAATATACAGCGGATTTGTACCCCAGGATCTCTTCATTGACTTTGCCAATGCTATTATATTCCTTTTTTTCTTAGCGGTCATGTAATACCTCCATTGATTTGCATATTTGCAGCATTGTTGTTAAAAGCTTTTAAATATTTCGCATTTATGCAAATTTCTGCTTGACATTAGTCTCTTTACGTGTTATCGTTAAAATGCATTTTAGCATAAATGCAATAAAATGTCAATATTAATTGCGATAATGCAAAATTATTTTATTCAATTCCAAAAATATATTCTTATAGGAAGAGAAAGGAGATAATAATGACAGAAATATTCATCCAGGACCCTCAGAGTAACGCACCTTCAATATATGTTGCGGGTATTGGCGGCGGCGGTAATAATGCAGTAGAAAGAATGCTCAGTTCATCATCGGACGAAAGTAAGGTAACCTTCCTATCAATAAATACGGATTCACAGGTGTTAAAGGACTGTAGATCTGAAACACTACAGATAGGAAAGAAGCTGACCGGCGGTTACGGCGCAGGAGCCAATCCCGAGGTTGGCGAGGCTGCTGCCCGTGAAAGCGAGGAAGAGATCATATCCGCTTTTGAAGGGGCAAACATGGCAATACTTACCTGCGGATTAGGCGGCGGAACAGGTACCGGAGCTATACCGGTCATAGCCAAGCTGTGTAAGGACGCAGGAATACTTACCGTAGCCGTAGTCACCCTGCCCTTTACATTTGAATCCAGACCCAGAGTCGAGGCTGCCCGTCTTGGTTTGGAAAAACTGAAAGAAGAAGTAGATACCCTGCTTGTCATCCCTAACGACCGCCTGCTGAAAATCAACGAAAAGCAATTCTATATTGAAGATGCGTTCTCCATGGCTGACAGTGTACTCAAATATACCATCGACGGACTTACCAACATCATCTTTAATAAAGGTACAATAAACCTTGACTTTAATGATATAAAGACCACGCTAAAGGATAAAGGATTGGCACATCTCGGTATCGGAGTGGCACATGACGGAGCCTCACTCATCGAAGCGGTACGTCAGGCTATTGAATCACCACTGCTGGATACAGATATAAGCAATGCCTCTAATATCCTGTTAAACACCAGCGGGAGGATTAACCTTATAGAACTGAATGAAGCTGTATGCTATATCCAGGAGCTTACCGGGCCGGATACAAATATCATCTGGGGAACGGTAACCGACAGGGACCATACCCCTGAGGGTGACTGCATTGTAACCCTGATAGCAACCGGTGTAAGATCAATGAGTCAAACAACGCCGCAAAGCGGAAACTCATTAAGCCATATCATCAATAATATAGGAAAGAACTCCTATAGAAATGCAGCTGCACCAACAGCTAAGCCTACAGTAAACGCATATGGAACTGCCACTTCACAAATATCCGGTAAACAGACTTCACAGATATCGCAAGCAGATAAAAATTCACTCCGAGATACAATAGAAATCCCGGAGTTCCTTATGCGGCGTCCAAATTTTAATAAGTAGATTATCTCGTGAGCTTTATTGCTTTTTATCTTTTCCGAATGCCCAATCATGCTCGTGCTGGGATGCATCTGTTTCCTCAAAGGTTTCTGTTCCGTCCTCGCCCGGCTCTAAGTCATACGGTTTTTCAAGTCCTGCATCGCTTAATGCAAGTGTAATGGTTCTTTTTACAACTCCCTCATCTATCAGTGACGCTCCTCCGAGGCGGCGAAGCTGGTCGTTGAGGGAGCCGTCATGTTCTGCTATATAGAATAAAATACCACGTTTACGCAAAGAAGTATTTAGCTTTACAAGCCTCTCAGTTGCAGTAATATCAACGCTTCCGATAGCCCTTGCGTCAACTACCACCTGGTGTGTATCCTCTTTTATGGCCTGTTCGATAGAATCACAGAAAAAGTCAATGTTTGCAAAGAACAGGTTCCCGCTAAAGCGATATACAATAGTGTTTTTTATCGCACGGGCATAACGATTTCTCTTTAATGAATAGAAATTTCCATGACCGGGTATTCTGCCAACGAAAGCAGTGGGCGGTGAAGAAGCCCTGATAGCTACCTCCCATAGTGAAAGAAGTACACCGATTATAACTCCGTAAAGAGTACCGAGGAACAGGACACTGGCAAAAGCTACCATGAATACTATCCATTCATTTTTAACTCTTTTCCATAACTTTATTGCAAGATCTGTTTCAAGTATTCCGATAAGAGCAGTGATAACAATGCCCGTCAGCATCGGAGCAGGCAGATATTTTAATAAGGGAGTGCCGAACAGAAGAACAAAAAGCATGGTAATAGATGCAGAAACAGACATCACTTGGGAGTGGCAACCCATTGAGTCCGAAATACCGCTTCGGGAAACGCTTCCGTTAATGGGACAGCACCCAACCGAGGCTCCTGCGAGGTTCATGACTCCATAAGCCAGCAGTTCCTGGTTGGAATTAAGCTTCTCATGATATTTCCTGGCATAATTTCCTGAAGCAAGGAGCGTTTGTGCCATGATAACACCTGCGATTCCAAGAGAAGTAATTATCGTATCCGGAAGTCGTCCGGAAAGAACACTAAAATCAGGGAAAACAATAGAAGGAAGCCCACTATCAACCTGGGGCATCATTTTTACACCGTAAGAATCAAGTCCGAAAATTATCTGAAGAAAAGCCCCAAGGCACATCATGACGACGGTCATGGGAATCTTAGGGATCAGCTTTTTACATACAAGCAGAATTACGATGGTGCCTACGCCCAGGATTGCTGAGAGAAGGTTCCAATTAAATAGTTCGTCGATTATATTGCCGATAAGCTTTACGGCTTCACCTGTTCCGGGAGCCCCGCCATATAACTTTGGAACCTGCATGAGAATTATCGTAAGACCCACTCCGGAGATAAAACCGCCCATTACAGGCATGGAGATATAATTGACTATTCTTCCTGCCTTACAAAAATAGAAAATGAAGAACCAGATGGCAGTAAAGAGAGTGATAATCGGAACGATATCAAGTATTTCATTTTGTTCTGCTATGCTCATCTCTGCCAGCATACCGCCGACCATGGCAGCAGGCATGGCATCAACGCCGATTACAAACTGTTTCGAAGTAGTAAGCAGTCCATATAATAATATGGGAAGTAATGAGCCATAGAGTCCATATACCGGAGGGAGTCCCGCTATCTGAGCATAGCCCATCGAGATCGGGATAGAAACGAGCGCAACAACTATACCTGCGAATATATCCTTCCCCCAGGCAATGCTTTTTCTATCCTTTTTTATCTGCGTAAAAAGGAGCATACTAACCTCCGGCTTAATATTCGTGCTCCTGAATATATGTATCTAAAAAAGGCAGAGCAATTTCTAAGCTTCCACGTGAATGACTTTCAAGAATTCCTTTTTTTATCAATCGGTCACGATATACACTAAATTCATTTGACTTAAAGCCTATTT
>JAILGF010000120.1 GCA_024696945.1 Lachnospiraceae bacterium
ATGTGCCTGTGGTACAGGTATAATGACAAAATTTATTGCCCCCTGTTGTAAAAAGCTTGTGGCCACTGACTTTTCGAGGAAAATGCTGAAACAAGCAAAGAAAAAACTCAAGAACCAGAATAATGTGTTGTTTAGATTTGCAGATATAACTGATTTAAAGTTTAGGGATAATTCTTTTGATAAAGTAGTAGCAGCTAATGTTATCCATCTTCTTGACGATCCGGAAAAAGCTATGTCAGAACTAAAAAGAGTTGTAAAACCAGGTGGAAAAATCATCCTTCCGACATATGTAGCAAAAGCCTCAAAAATGTCTGATTTCCTGATCAAAGTATTTAATGCTATGGGTGCAAACTTTAAAGAAGAATTTGATGAAGAGTCATACAAGATCTTCTTAACAGATATGGGCATTACAGCAACTTACCATACCGCAAGGGGTACCATAAGCTGCTGTGTTGCCGTGATAGATGTATAGTTTATCCATTATATATGGGGGTTGTATCCTATTATTTCTTAGCAAGTACTGTTATCCAGGGTTTTCCTTCATAATGATCGGATTTCACTTTTGAAAAACCTGCATTACGGAGTGCTGCAGTTATCTCTGCTATCGTATAACACTTCATACCTTCTATTTTCTTTTCAAATTTGAGACTGGTTTCATCGGTACCATCTGATTCATTAACTATCATAAACATTGCTCCGGGCTTAAGTACCTTTGCTACCTGAGAAAAGCATTTCTCGAGTCCCGGCCAGAAATATATAGTCTCAAAGGCGGTAGCCAAATCAAACTTTTCTTCTGGCAGATTAAGATTAGAAACATCTCCCTGCTCTACTATACATCTGCCAGCCTTGATGCTATCCTGATTATATGCGGTAGCCTTTTCTACAGATACCTCAGAATAGTCTATCGCTGTAACATTCGCATCGATAAATCTCTTTAGCAGGGCATCTGCATTTCTTCCGCCACCGCATCCTAATTCTACAATTTCTTTAGGCGATATCGAAGTCAAATGCGATATCCCCCAGTCAGCCATCTTTGCATGACCGCTGTTCATCCCGTTTACCATCATTTTACCTAAGAATCCTTCAGGTTTTCTTGTCTGGTTTATAAAATCGTTATATAATCCCATGATTTTCTCCTATCAATATGTTTGAGCAAATAACTCTATCTTTGCTTATTTTACTCCCACAAGAAGCGAAGATCCGGCCAGCATTATTTTTCTGGACTCCCATTTAGTCATAAACTTTCCGTCAGTCGTATCTATCAGTCTAACTTTCTCATATCCTTCATCATAGAGTTCATTTACAAATTTCTGCATGTCACCATATCGTCCCTTGGACATGATGTCATGTATTGCAAAGGTTCCACCCTTTTTAAGTACGCGGAGTGTTTCCTTTAATAGTTCCTGTTTATTCTTGCCTGTGATATTATGATATACATAATTGCTTGTTACAGCATCAAAATATTCATCAGGGAAGTCTAGTTTACATGCGTCACCCTGACGGAACTCAACATTATCAACACCTTCTTCCGCAGCATTATCTTCACAAAGCTGCTTGCTAAAGGATTTATATTCCCTGCCCCAACGGTCTATTCCTATCATTTTACCTTGAGGATTCCTTTTAGCGCAGGCTATGGTCAGTGCTCCGCTGCCACATCCTACATCAAGGCCCAAACCTCCTTCGGGCAGCTTCACATATTCAGCTGTACCGTCGATTATCTGCTTGGACATTTTTCTCTTTCCGTTATATGAAAATGTATTATAAGCTGAGATGCTCCATTGTGTTGCCTTCAGACATCCTAACGCTCCCACTCCTGCTATACCTGCTATGACAGCCTTAGCAGTGGTATTCATATCATATTTACTTCCCAAGATAAGCGTAGCAGCAGTTCCCGCTGCCAGTACAGCAGTGCCGGCTGCCAGTCCGGCTATCATCCCTTTAGGTATCCAGTTTTTGTAATTTGCTCCCATTTAAATTTCCTCCTATGTAATCATTATTTATACAACTTTTATAAAGATAAATGCCAATATAGCTGACACAACAACCTCTATGATCAGCTTAAGCATTTCCATACCATCCCATTGAGGATCGACTCTCCATAACTCCGGTGTTTCTCCTGTCTTTTTCTTTATCAGCACACCAAATATATCCGTCTTGGTAAACATCCACCAGTCGAGTACTATGGCATCAAACAAGGATACCATCCAGAAAAAGATCACAAAACGCAGGCTCAGCTCAAAAAAGCTCATACCGGCTCTTACTCCCTGTATACCTGCGGTTATAATCGTCAGAACAAATCCTGTTCCGACAAGAATGGTGAGAACTATAATTTTAATCCAGCTTTTTGTGTCAAGTTTTCTGGGTATACCTGCTTTCTCTAACAGTCTTTTAGCATACGGAGTCATCATCCAGTATGCAATCTGCGGTACTGAAAAGGCTCCTACCAGACAGAATACTGTCAGAAGCACGATCCCAATCAAACCAAATATGAAACTCCATAACATCGCTACAATCTCTTTTCTTTATATATAATTAGCACACGCTAACATTATAGTTATCGTGTGCTAACTTGTCAATCATTTTTTATTCTATTCCTTTAAGTATCTCTACCATATCCAGATGCTTTATCCTTCTGTTGAACATAAAGCTTACAAGTACCGATATAAGAAGGACAAATGCTGCTGAAGCCAGATATACAAGAAGGCCTGCACCTACAGGGTAGTCCATGCTGTCTCCGTTGCTGTCAAACATATACTGGAGTACTACCGTGCCTAGCGGTGCACCCAGTATAATACCTATCAGGGATAACCACAAGTTCTGAAGTGCTAAAAGCCTTCTGATCCTCTTTGTTGATAGTCCCATTACCTTTAGTGTTGCAAACTCCTGTACCCTCTCATTAAATGACAGATTCCCGCAGTTATATAAAACAACTATCGGCAGAACCGCTGCGAAGATCACAAATACAACAAGCATTGCGTATATCATGGACATCATGACATCAAAGCTTTCCCTGATATCCGCGTCATCA
>JAILGF010000136.1 GCA_024696945.1 Lachnospiraceae bacterium
TTATTATACAAGTCCATATTACACTATACATGATGAAAATTACCATGAGCTTGCACCCTGGTCCAGTGCAAAATGGATTGCCGAAAAAACCGATGTAATGAACAAGAGAGACCGGCTTGTAAAAAATTTCCCGGGATTGTATCTTTGTTACGGTACTTCAAAAGCAGATCATATAAGAAACGTTTTCGGGGTTTCTGACAGGGAAAGTAATAAAAAGGTGGCTATGGACACTCTGTTTCCGGCATGCTCCATATCGAAGTTTGTTACTGCGATATGTGTGATGAGAATGTATGAGCTTGGAATGATCAATATTGATGAAAGTGTCAATAATTATCTGCATAGCTGGAAGCTTCTTACATTGGACGGGAAAGAAGGCGACGCAACAATAAGATCAATACTGTCCCATACGGCAGGGATAATGGATGGCGAGGATGCATTTTACGGATTGCGTTTGGGAGAACCTGAGATTAGCCTGATAGACATTTTGGAAGGGAAAACAAAATATAATAACCGTCCGACCAGGGTTGAAAAACCATGCGGGACATCTTTTGAATATTCAGATGCGGGTTATTGTGTTCTGCAACTGATGATACAGGATGTTATCGGCAAGGCTTTTGAAGATGTTGTACGGGAAATGATTTTTGATAGATTGGAGTTAGAAAATTCTTTTTTTGCCACACCCAATAATATTGAAATCTTTAATTCGAGGATGGCAACCGGATACGATGAAGAGGATGTGCCTATTCCCGGGAGATTTCCTTTAGTTCCGGATCTTGCTGCATCAGGGCTGTGGAGTACACCGGAAGACCTGCTTATAATTGCAGCAGAGTTTATCAAAGCTCTTAATGGGTGCAGCAGTTTATTACAGAAAGAGACCGCTTTGGAAATGATAAAGCCTGTGGAGAATTACACGTGGACCGGTCTGGGAATATTCCTGAACGGAGAAAATACATTGGTTTCTAAGGGCTGGGGAGAAAACGGCCAGTGCATGATGAAGCTGAATACTCAAAAAGGGGAAATCTCAGTTGCCATGGCTAACAAGAATCCCGGTGTTGACCAAACTGAATCAGGTATTGAATGGCTGGTTGACTGTTATACATATTTCATATAAAGAACTTTCTGGAAATTTTGATCGAAGTTTGTCACTTTTGGGGGTATATTATGGGATTAGCTTACAAAATGGAATACTTACATCCTACAGAAGAAAAAACCGGAGTAGAATTGGTCAGATATTCCTCTGCTTTCCAAGAAAAATACAAGAAAATGTACAACGAATGTTATCATGAGATGAGAGAGGCTTTGGACAGAAAGCCGTATGATTTTATTCAAAATGATTCGTTTTTTCAAGAGGGTATGGACACGGTTTACCTTTTATTGGATGGGGATGAGATAATTGGAAGTGTAGCCATTAAAGATGACGAAATCGATGATCTGCTCGTGAACAGATTGTATCAAGGACAAGGATATGGAAAAGAAATATTGCTTTGGGCTTTGCGAAATATGCAATCCGGGCATGTGATTCTACATGTGGCAGAGTGGAATAAGAAAGCAATTAACTTATATAAAAAGATGGGATTTGATATCACTGAAATAGAAGAATTTTAGGAAAATCACAAAATGAAAGAAAGAATATTTAAACTAATCAGAAATTACAACTTGGGCAACATAAAGGGAGATATCCTTTCGGTATCTGGTGGATTAATGCACAAGATGTTTAAAGTGCAAACATCAACAGGAATCTATGCAGTAAAATGCCTTAATCCGGAAATAATGAAACGGCCTGGCGTAATGGAGAATTATAAAAAAGCTGAAGCCTTGGAGAGAATACTTGAGGATAACCGGATACCAATAGTTCCGGCACTTACATTTGATGAAAGAAAAATGATAGAACTTGACGGAGATTACTATTATATCTTCAAATGGCAGAAAGGACAGATTACAGACTGGGATTTCATCTCATCGGAGCAGTGCTTTAAAGCCGGGGAGATACTCGGAAATATTCACAGAATTGATTCACAGGATATTGAAGCCGAAGAAATTGAATTAAGCTCTATAGATTTTAAAGATTATCTGGATAGCGCAAAAAAAATGAATAACAGCATTGCGACAGTCCTTGAAGATAATCTGGAGCTTCTTGAAAACTCACAGGAAAAGCTTAATGAAGCACGAAGGAGGCTTCCATCCATAAGAGCTATATGTGATGATGACATGGACCCTAAGAATATCATGTGGGATGATGGAAAAGCATATGTGATCGATCTGGAGTGCCTTGACTATGGAAATCCGGTTTCTTCATGCTTTAATCTGTCACTACAGTGGTCAGGAACGGTAAATGAGAGGTTTGAAAAAGAAAATCTT
>JAILGF010000137.1 GCA_024696945.1 Lachnospiraceae bacterium
CTTCGGAATAAGCAGTAACTTCCATTAGTTTATAGTACCAGAAGCCTTAAACTGGTTCAGTACCGCTTACACACATCAATGGTTATGAACATTTCGCTTTCAAACTGATCCACATGCATTTCACTAATCCAACATAATCCCACTAAATCCACCTGTGATCCCAAAAAATTAAGCACATCTAAAAGCATTTGCCATCGGTCTTTATGTGTTGGTCTGGCCCATCCCATGCCATAGGTATAACTTGCCAAATTTTGTCCAAATGCATTTATGTCGATTTTTAACAATGCAAATGGCATATCGCAAAAATCCCACCATTTATCTGCTTCTCCAATAACCTCCCTGAGCTCCTCCATTTCTTCAGGTTCCAGCCACAAAGCATTTTCAACAAGCCGTTTTCCAAATGTAGCCCTGTCTAATGCTATTCTATGGTTATTATCATATAAACTGTTTCCTTTCCCGTCAACATATCCGGTATTTATGGCATCAAGCAGTTCAGCCTCAGACATATTTCTAAGTTCTTCCTCAGAATATGCAAACTTATATCCCAACAACTCCGGAAGACTTGCTTCTTCTGGTTTTCCCTCTCTTACAATACCTATTATCCTTTCCGCAAAATCCGAAACCTTACTCTCTTTGGTTGCCGGATTATAACCCATTCCAATTATCATATCTAACACATTTGAGAATCCCTCATATCTAAGGCTGAATGGATCCAGCACCTCGGTAAATGTAATTTTCTGCAGCCTGGTATTCACTGCATCTGCACTGTAGTGGGTACAGTCAAGCAATTTCATATAATCAATTCCAAGTACTTTCGCTATTACCTTTACATCCTCTAATGCAGGATTTGTATTATTCTTTACCCATCCCTTAACGGCATCATAAGAGATTCCTGCACCCAGGCTAACCACTTTCCGATAGAACTGTTCGTATGCCCCCCGATTAGGATTCTGGCTTTGAATAATCTTTTTAAGCCTGTCATTATTAAATTCATAGAGGTTCCCATCAATTTCATATGTACTGTTTTTTTTCATGTCTGCATATTCACACCATATCTGGTGTGCTCCTTTCAATGACACTATAACAGAACATCCTTAAGGAAAAAAGGGATAGTTCCTATGCCCAATAACCATATTCTGAATCTATCTTTTTCTCAGGCTTTTATGATCTCCTCTTTTTGTGTACAACAGCCTTATTTCTTTGCAATTGCCAGCAGGATAAGTCCGGCAATCTGGTGAACTTCAGTTTTATCAAGCTGCTTTCTTTCCATTGTACCATTCAAAGTTTCTCTGACAACATCAGTAGCGGTCTTTATAGAATTGTTGCTCCTGAGCTTCATGCCGATTGTCTCAGCATTATATTTGTCAGAGTTGTTATTATATATCAGTTTATTCGGTCTTTATATTCAATGCTAGATATAGCTTAAAATCTTAACTCCATCTATATTCTAAAAATACCTGTCAGCTCTACATCTCCTCTGATAAAAGAAATTTTAAGTTTTTTGTTTGGCTTCAACTTCATTGGCAGCTTTATACTATAGCTTGACGAACGTAACCCACTGGATACAGATTTTGTAGTATATGTCTTTCCTAAATACTGTATCTTAACAGTACAGTTACTTATAGCATATCCGGATATAATACTATTTTTATAATTATAACTTCCTTCATATAAATCTTCTGGTCTCTTAACCGTAATTCCTGCTATTTTTCTAGTGATAGAATATTTTGCTCCGCTTTTTAACTTTACGGTAAGTTTAATCTTGGTACCATTGATCAGTTTGTCCTCAGGGTTAAAACCAAACTGACGTCCATAATCTTTTAATACTTCTTTATATGTCTTCCCTTTATATTTTAAGATAACGGTAGCACTATCATCTTCATAATCAAAATCGACATCTCCTGAAACCAAATCTCCCATGTGCATATCGCTATCAAAATACGGATCTATTCCAAAATTATAAACTATATCAGGATTACCTGACTCTATCACGGCACTTGATGAATTTCCCGG
>JAILGF010000140.1 GCA_024696945.1 Lachnospiraceae bacterium
TAACTGATTTTGGAGCTCGTTTATCTGCTCCTGGATTTCTTTTCGCTTATTCATCTTGTCTTCCGGTGACATCTCTTTATTCGACGCAAGCTCCTGCATCTGCTTCTGAGCATTTGCTATCTGGCTCTGAAGATTCTTACTGGTTGCATCCGAGCCCATGTTCATGCTCATTTGAAATGTCCGGTTTCCGGTTCCATTCCCATTTATGTTGGTTACATTCATGCTGTAATCCTCCGTTTTTAATCTATCAAATTTTAAAATTTAGGTGAATACCTGTTTCAACGCTATTAAACATACCTTCTGAAACAACTCCAGCTGTACCATCTATCATATTTGAAACCAACTCATCTGCCGTTTTACCTTCTGATATTAACATTTCCAAACGTTCTTGTTCTTCTTTTCTTTTTTCAGCTCTTTTTTGCTCAAGAACCTCCTGTTCTTTGATTTTCTCTTTGCGTTTTTCTTCTGCCTTCTCTTTTTCTTTCATTGCAAGGCGTTTTTCTTCTAGTTGTTCTTTGAATTTCTCTTTCCTATCAGATGTAGGAACCTCGGTAACACTACAACTAACGCACCAATATGAGATTTTTCCCTCTTTGTCAATTTCCATTCCCATAGCAAGCACCTTACTTCCCGGCGTTGCTTCTATCTTTTCTTTTGCTTCTTTCACAACATTAGGAAGGTTTCCAATAGCTTTCTCATATTTTTCTGCTACTTCAGGATCCTTGGCCATTTTTTCCAAAATATCCCTTGACAAGGCCACATTATTATATCCACTGCTTCCTAACATATACGAGCGTTCCTGCTTTTCTGTTTTGAAATCTACAACAGTGATATTTACATCCGGATACTTTTCTTTCAAGGATTGAAGATAATCCTGTGTGGACTGTTGTACAGATTCTGTCTTTGTTGTTTCATTAGCTTTATTTGTATCGTTAATAACCTTTGAGTCCTTTACTGGTTTTGCTTCTTTCTTATTCAAATAAAAATTACCGTAGTTGTTATAAACACCATTTATTTCTAGTGACATATTCTACCCCTTTCTATAAATATTACTGTACGTTGTTAGCCACAAAATTATCGTAAATCCCTAATAAATTATCTATCCAAAGACTCTACACATATACATCAATTTTCTTATAAAGTTTTATATTACTATCATCCTCTAAATCCACATTCGCAGCTGTCACACCCGCTCCGTCAGGAACTAATTCTGCTTCAGTGACCATTTCAGACAGATTTTCCTCTAAAGTCTCTGTAGTTTTTTGCATATTCTCTTCAATGGCTTCCTGCATCTCCTCAGCCGCTTCTGAAAGCTCATCTAGCATTTCCGACATCATTCCTTCATTTTCATCTGTACCGGTTGCCTCTTCGATCATATCCTCAATTCGTTCCTCAGCAGTCTTCGGAGCATACTTTTCAGCCTGCTCCTTAATCTTTTCTGCTTTTTCTCTTGCTTCGTCCATAGCACGGAACATCTGAGAATGATTATATTCTTTCTTGGCAGCATCTATCTGGTCATTATAGCTTTGAAGCATATCAAGTTTTCTGGCAATATCCTCTAAAGAATCTGCCTTCATTTCTTTTAGTTTTTCCTTCTGTCCTTCGAAAAAAGTGACCTTGGTATCCCTCTTATTCTGTCTGTCCAACCGATCCTGTGTATTTTTCAGACCATAGTTAGAAGTCAGATTAAACCCCTGTACTTTAATATTCATATCTCAGTTTCTCATTATTCCGAAGATTTCGATGCAAAGTAGTCCTCAAAAAGTTTATTTGCCGCATCCATGGTTTCACTGCATATACTTGGGAGTTTCTTGCCCCATGCTCCTGTTGCAAGTTTAAAGCCCTTCTCCATAGCCTTCTGCATTTCTTTCATCTTATCTACATCATCACCGGCAAGCGCACTTGCGAAATCGAAAAGTCTTTGAGAAGTCTGTTTAACACCCCAATATCCATCCTCTCCGATATCCTTCTGTGCCTGCAGGCTGGTGGCTGCATCAACTTTTACATTCCCGCTCGCAGAGAAACTTCCATATATCATCACCATTAGCCTGGCTATAAAGTCCAGCCTGCTTTGAAAGTGATTTCTCAACTATTGAAGCCAGTTGCTTCTGTCTTGCTTCAGCATCAGCCTTAAGTTGCTCTACTACAGAAGGTCTTGAATAACCTACTGATTTTGTTTTAGTCTCAGATTTTTCATAAACAGCGGCCTTACTCGTACTTGTGCTATCTGTCTGCTCACCTGAATTTACCTTTTCAGAATCTTTGTTCGTTATGTTCTGATTACGGGTAGTGTTTTCCTTAACACTGTATCCGTTTGTACTGTAACCTGCAGTTACATTCGTGTTTTCAACCTTTAGTGCCATTTGCTTTACCTCCGTGTAATATATTATTGAGTGTTATGAATAGTGCCTTCTATTCTCTATATCGGACAACATTTGTTATTTATTAACACCTTTTTATAATTATTATTTACATCTGTTAATTATTATCGTATGTTATCCGATATATGCTATGAAAGCATATAAAGTTCACGTCATTATATGCTTATCTTTAAAGGAAGGAGGTAAAAGGCTTATGATATCATCTATCAGAGGATACAACTCATATAGTTATTATAATCAGTACAACTCCTATAGGAATTATAATAACTATGGT
>JAILGF010000152.1 GCA_024696945.1 Lachnospiraceae bacterium
ATGCCGCCTAAAAGATCATATCCGTTGAAGCTTGGGAAGATGTTTTCAAAGGCTTTACCCAGGTTCCCCAGACTCTTTACCAGACGCATAAAGAAGTTCTTGTCTGTGGTCATCCTGAAGGCATATGTCATCTTGTTACCAAAATATCCGAAGATGATATAAGGCAGGGCTTTCTTTATAAGCTTAGAGAGGTTAACCTTCTTAAGTTTCCTTGAGATGTTATACAGTATTTTACTTTCGTGCTGTCTTGCTTTATTTTTGGCGGAACCTTTTTTCTTTTTTGTCACTGTTTTGCTCATAAAGAACGCTCCTGGTGCCTGTGTTTTTCTTTTGACCGCTGCTTATTGAGTTTCTTTCGCATCTCCTCATATTCACTCAGCTTCTGCTTCATAGGTTTCTTCAGCCTTTCCTCGTCATTCTTTTTTATAAACTCCTTGAACGCGAGTGTCATTGAAGCCCTGTCCCTTGATTTGAAAAATATGAAATACTTTGGGATATCCTCGGATGAATCTTTCTTAATGGCATAGTCGATATTATATTTCTTTGCGACCTTATCGAATGTCCGTATGTTGTACTCCTTTATCGGGAGATCCTCTGTGCCGACATTCTGTGCCATGAGGTCTTTGAACTTCATCTTGCCATGTTCCTGAGCCTTAGCTGCCTGCTTTTCCATCGCATGGCGGTTAATTGCCTGGTGTTCATTTGCCAGAAACCGCTGCATCGCTCTCGCCAGGACTCCGGCACTCATCTTACTCGTGCTCACTATCATCGTGGCTACTCGCTGGTTGACTTCTTCTTCCATGTCTTCCTCCTTCCAAACAAAAAAATAAGGGCAGGGATAAGATTTTCTCCTATTCCTGCCCTGTCGCTGTTTTATTTATTCTATTATAATTCTATCAATGATACTCCCTGTTCAATACCTGCGCTAACCTTTTGGAGTGCCTCAATGGCTTCTTCCTCAGTTTCAAAATAACAAAGGGTTTCCCATGCAGACATTCTGGTCTGAACAGTCAATGTTCTTCCGTCCACCCTTAGACCTCCATAGCATGTAAGTACCTTCTTTTTATCAGGACCCATTACTCTGGTTTTATTTCGCGCCTGGACTACCATTCCATCTTTAAGTACAAATTGATGATCCGCCAAAAACTGTTCTATTCCTTCTGTAAAATACTCGGAAATATTATCCGATATGGCATCATCGACCGCATCTCTAAGCTCATCTGCCAGTTCCTCGAATTTATCTCCTACGGCAGATTCAACCGCATCCTCCACAGCAGATATGATCTCATCTAAATCTTCTTCCTTCATTGGTAAACCTTTATACTTTCACATTATTATAAACAATAACAACTACTTGATTTTTATATACATTGCAGGTCTTATACCATAACTATGATCCACAAAACAATCTCCAACATTAATTACTTCTCCGCTCTGATGAACGGTGCAGGCCTCCCAAGGATATCCTCTTGTACCCCTAAGCAACCAACATATTGACATTACAGCATCAGTAGACGAATCCTCTAACCAACCCGAAATATCAGTTTCACTGGCTCCACGACATCCACAATAAGGTGTCATTCTCACTCTTCTATAAGACTTGTCTTTAAATAATTTAGTTGATGTAGCTTCTTCATATGACAACAAGAAAACTTTGTCTTTTGTTGTACATCCTCCCGCTCCATATTCAGTACCGGAAGTCTTAAGCTTTGATTTAAGTATTTTTGACTTCTCACTCTTTGAAAAAGCTTCTTTATAAAAGACCTTATTTAACCATTGTCTAATAGTACATGATTCCCATGTTGTATTTTTATCTTCAGTAATATTATATGGAAGGATATCTAATACATACTTACTGATAATAAGGGCTTTTGAATCTGTTTTGGATAGGACTATCCATTCAATCGGCTCTCTACCATCAGTCATGTCCCCATTCTGTTCATAATATCCCATAAAGAAAGTGTCACCCTTTTCTATTGAAGCAAGGTCTACATTTTCAGGAATGGGCTTGTCGGTTGTATTAACTTTAGCAATTTTCACTTTTTTTGCTTTACTTATTCTTTTACTATCCCCCCAGCCGCTAGTCTCAACCCTGAAGTAATAAGTTCCTGGCTGCATACCATCAACTTTGAAAGAAAAAGTATTGTTTTTTTTAATATCTTCCTCGTATAGCCCTTTTATACAAGTATCTCCTGAAACACTTTCATATCCTTTATACATATCTGCACTGGACACATAAACATAATACCCATAATACTTATCCATATATATATTTGATATCGTAATCTTTACACCTGTTCCATCATTTATTTTTTTGACTTTAAGTATTGGCGTATAGTCTTCTTCTGCCGAAACAGATACTTCCCCAAATCCAAACATCCCAATAGCAAGTACTAAAGTTGTGATTACAGCAATTATTCTACACTTAGCCTTCATAAAAACCCTCCTTATTTCAGATTACCAAATTCATTATAAAGTATACCACACCCCCCTTCTTTTTACAACTTATAAATGCTATTTCACAGTTTTCCCATAGGAATCTTCACGATATTAACAAATATCCTGATTATCGAAGTCATAAGCATCGCTCCGCCTATCAGACCGCCGATAACTGCGTTAAGTGCAAATACCCCGACTGCCCCGGTGAGTCCATCACTCTTGGGTACGAGCTTCAGGCACATAAACTTTATCCCGAACGGGAATCCGGCCATGACCCAGAACAGGAAGTAATTGAATCCTTCAGGTCTGCTACAGACCGGGTAGCATATTGCAAGCCATAGTAGTATTCCAAGTGCCGGTAGTATAATCTTTGTCATCAATTTCTTCATTGTCGGTCCCTCCCATTAGTTCTGTGTCATTTATCGCTGATATGTCTCTTTCGATATCTATGTCTGCCCTTATATTCGAGATCCTGAATACCGACCTAAGAGCAGCCTTGAAATTCATTATGTTATCCTGCGGAAGTTTTATGCATACGCAGTTATCAAAACCATTCTCTCCCGGAGGTATTACACGGAAGAGCTTTATCCTGTTCTTAAGGCAAAGCCAGTTCTTTGCGCTTTCCTTCATCCATATCGGACCGCTGCTGAATCTGCTCCCACAGAACTCTATTGCTACCTTTTTCTCAGGGATATACACCTCTAAGGGTATCCCTATGATCCTGTCATCAAGGAACCTGGCGCTCAGTCCTGAAAGCCGCGCATAATAGGTTATGGTCTTCAGCTTTAAGATGTAATTCCGGTTTGCGGTACAGTAAGGACATCCTGTTCCTTTTACCCTGTCGGATATCTTTGCCCTCCATACATGCCCGTAAAAGTCCTTCCAGAATACCGGTCTCATGGATGATGCAAGTATCCTGTCCGGTGTAAGACCCTTATTATGCTCATAATCCCATTCTGATACAAGGTCGGGGAAGATTGTCCCCAGATCATTGTAACCTGGGTAAATTGCCCTGTCTGAGCATGCAGGACAGCTCTGTCCTTTTACACGG
>JAILGF010000175.1 GCA_024696945.1 Lachnospiraceae bacterium
ACATGATAAATCAATGCGTGAGGTATATGGCTTAGATAAAACATTACGCGAGTAAACTCGCAAAAGCGGTTTCCGTTTGTCCGGACTGACGGTTTCCTGTCCTCCGGACAGGCGGTTTCACCGCACCGGAATATTCAATTAATAAAAGAAATACCTCCTGGGGCGTTGCTTTTCGGGCAGAGCATACGGGTTGTCCCAGATTGGTAAGGATCATCATTGTTGATATGACAGCGCTGACTGTTACTTGTTTTTTCGTTTGGATCCTCCGGAATGGAATATTGAGAATTAGAGATAGAGAGAGCCATTTGTATGTTGATTGATGGTGCAAATGGCTCTCCTCAAAGCTTAATAAAGTGGCGATTAGATTATTTCAAAGTTCGCGGAAGATGCTTACTATCCAAGAGTTTTTCTGTGGAGATTTCATCAGGAATATCTTTGATCTCTTGATATATACTCTCCCAATCTTCAAGAGGGAAAGGATATTCGGAAATATTATATAATGCTCTGTCATAAAGTCTTAATATTAGTTGGGTAAAACTACTTATTGGCATATCGGCATCTCTGAGGTTATAGTATTCTTGATACAGGTTTTGCATGGGGTTTTTCCCTAGACTCTTAGCTTTATCAGAATTAAAAAGTATATATTTGGAACGAACTGATAAATATAAAAGAGGAAAAAGTGACTCCCAAAGGTTGTTAAAAATACTTTTAAGTTTTAGGTCATTAGTGTCCCATTTAGTAATGATGTATTCATAAAACACTTTTTTATTATTCGGGGATATGGTTAAAAATCCGTTAATATCAGTAATGAGATCATCTGATAAAACGCCATATCTATTTACGTCTATGAGACTATTGCGAAAATCATCGATTAGACGAGAAGGGTTGACAATATAATTTGTTTCAGGAAACTCGTTTAGTATGGTTTCTCTAAAGTTGGTCGGGATTCCATCATTGTAAATTATTCTAACATTATGTAATTTGCGCTCTTTTAAATCTTTTAGGACAGATGAAAGAGGATTTGGTTCATCATTTTTCTTAACCTGTATTGTTAAGACATCGTATAATCCGCGCTGATTAATCCCCTGAACAATATAGCAAAAGTAATTTACAATGTTTTTTATAGAATAATCGGGTTGTTCGATGATGTTCCTCGGGAAAACAGAAAATGGAATTCTGTTGATAAAAATAATGGGGTAATTATCTAGTAATTCTCGATGCATCCATTTTTCCATATGACGTTTATCAAACGATAATGCTAAGACTTCATCAAGGAAATCAGTTGCACCATCAAATATGTATTTCTGAGGGAAAATAAATTTTTCTTGTCCGACTAATTCCCCATTTATAAAATTTCCTTCATATATTTTATTATTAGATAATACCTTCCCTTTTCCATTGGGTCGACCATCTTTCCATTCGCCAATATATTTTGTTTTATCAGGAAGAGTTTTTTGCCCGAATCCATCTGGCTGACCATTTTTAAGCTCACCTTCATATACACCGTCATCATAGTTGGAGTAGGTATATTTTCCTGGACCATTTATCATACCATCAATAAAAATACCTTCGAGCACATCGCCACTGGGGAACGAACACCTGCCTTTTCCATTGGGTCGACCATCTTTCCAATAACCATTATAAACAGTGCCATCATTTAAATAACATATGCCCAGTCCATTTGGGATATTATTTTTTAGCTCACCTTTATATATTGCACCATTGGAGTAAGCCAGTTTTTCTTTGCCGTTAACCTTGTTTCTGGCAACATGGCCGTTTAACTTTTTTACATCACTTAAAAAGCCTTTATATTGGGTATTGTTTTCAGGTAAATCTGTCAGGTATTTTACAGCCCCAAGAACAAGCCAATCAAATTGGTTAGCACTATATAATTCCCATAATTGACATTTGTCTAAAATTTTATCCATTTTCTCTTTAAAGTCTTTAATACCATAGTGCGCTAGCCATTTATTTTTATTATTTTCAATTTCATTGACATATTTGAAATAATATAGAAGAATAAGTGCTCTTCTCAAACTGTCATTTTCCCAATAATTCTCAGGATTACTCTCAAACTTATTAAAGAATTGTCTATATAAAAATTCTTTTAATACTGAATTACCAAGGGTAGACTCCCCGTATGAGGTTTTATTACTGGAACGTATTTCTTGATATGTTAGCATTCCGTAACCATTTCTTTTACCGTCGTTCCATTCTCCTATATATTCTGTTTTATCATCAAATTTTTGTATCCCAAATCCGGCTTTTTTGTAGTTTTTTTCCACACCCCAATAACTTAAATCAGGATCATAGGTGTAGGTTGCATTGTTGATTTCGACAAGAGTATCTCTTAGCCATAGTCCTTCATACATTTGGTTGTTATATATTCGTTTTCCAAACCCGATTCTCTCGTTTCGCTCCCAGTATCCCCTATAGACGGCACCATTTTTATAAACCATTGTACCGTAACCTTGCTTCATGTTATCTTGCCAATGGCCAGTATATTTTGATTCATCGGGATAGTCCATTGTACCTTTGCCATTTTTAACACCGTTTTGCAAACCACCAGTATATTTCGATCCATCGGGATAGTCTATCGTACCTTTACCATTATTTGTGCCTTTTACGAGGGTGCCTTTATCTTTACATTCTGAAGTATATATGTCGGGAAAGACTTTAATAGTATAGTCTCCTTCCCTTGCAATGATATTATTGTCTATCCAAACTCCCTCATAAATAGCATGATTTGGAAGGATTAGTTTGCCTGGACCTAAGCGTATTCCATGGTACCATTCGCCAATAAATATAGTTCCGTTGGAATAACACAGTCTACCATGGCCATGCATTTCGTCATTCATCCAGTATCCTATATATTCTTTTTCACAGAATGCAATTCCGGGAATCATATGAAAGATATATTTACCAAATCCATTTTTCTTATTGTTTTTGATACCGCCTATATATTTCGATCCGTCCGAATATTTTTTCTTTTGAGTATTTTGCTCTATTTTTATTTTCGAATTCCAGTAATCGTTTTCCCAAAAGCTGACATCTACATCACCATCTGAATATATCAACAGAAACATGCCATTTTTAAGGTCATTTTCCCATTCGCCTTCATAAATGGTTCCGTCTGAGAGTTTTAATATTCCGTGACCATGCTTTAGATTGTTTTTCCATTGGCCTACATAAGTTTCGCCACTATAATTAGTGTATGTTCCAGTTCCATTCCTTTTGCCATCCATTAACTCGCCTTCGTAGCGGTCCCCATTTGAATATTTACGATGATATCTCTTGAGAATACCATTAGTATCTGATGAGGAAGGTGTCACCAAAACATCGTTTTCCCATATCCCTTTATATACTTCATCACCGTCATCTGTATGGAGTATAAAGATGCCATACCCATTCTTTTTTCCAGCCTTTACTTCTCCTTCATATATATTGCCGTTATTATATTTATAGCAGGCAAAGCCATTTTCCATGTCGTTTTCCCATTCCCCGATATAAGAATATCGCGGGATTTCTGGATCTAGTGTTAAGATTGGCAGCCATGTAGCTAATATCTGACTTTCGGATATAACCTGATTTGTTTGATTATTTGGAGAGGTAAGAAAATCGGAAAGACTCTTAAGTTCATCTAAGTTATCAGAGATTTTTGACAATTGCTTTGACAAAAAGTCCACCATATCTAAAATGTTAGTATTCTCTAATAACATATTCTTTGCTGTATTTAAAAGGCTAGAAGAGCCGGAGTATTTTTTTAGGGCATCTTTTAGTTTGTTGCTATAAATTGTTTTACTTTTTTCTGTATTTATTTTCTTTTTTAATAGTGTTAAAAGAAGAGAATTTTTTAGTTCATAGTAGTTCCTTAATGCAGTTTTACTTATAGAAGTAAAGTTCTGTTTATTGGGCAGTAAGAAATCTTTGAAATAACATTCGACATTTTTGGATTTAAAGTTGCTGTAGTTATTGATTAGGAATTCGGTTGTAACTGAAGAGTCAGATGGGATAGGTTCTGAGGAAGTATCATGAGCAGGAGAACTATCCGCATATCTCTTTAAAAGTTTATCAGCTTCATCCCATGAAAGATGATTATCCAAACAGTATTCATATATAGCATCTTCATAACACCTAATATTTAAGCATCCAAAACCAGCCTTCCCTAAAAAAACATTTGCTGAATCTTTATTAAGAGTTAGGGCAAAACAAAGTTTGATAATGGTTTTCCGACTTCTAATTGATTTTGTTTCGCCATTAAACCATCTTCTGACGGTCATAGAACTAATACCAGAATTTTCAGGTAATAGTTTATATAAACAGTTTATGAAGTTGTTGTTAGGAGCATTAATGTCTAATGGAAGATTTGCTTTTATCATAGTTTCCTTAAGAAGTTCTGGTAACTGTTTAAACTTGCTTTCATCTTCCAAATCTTCAAGTATTTTTTCAGGACTTGTTGCTAGACCATTGCTGAATTCTTTGAGAAGGTTAGTTGCGTTTCTGGTTGTAGGTCCTTGTGCTATTTCTGGCATTTGATTATACCCCCTTTCAAGTTCTAATATTATTTTAGTAAATAACGTATGCCTTGTCAACAGAACAGAAGTTCTTATTTAGGCTTGTTTAGTAAATTTGTTACAAGGCCATTTGTTGATAGACTCGGCTTAAGAAGTTAAAACAATTACATTCAGTTTCCAAGCTGTTTTTTTAGATATGATATTATTTTCAAAACAACAAAGGAAAAGGAAGAATCTGATTTTATTTGGGAGCTAACAATCATATAGGAAGGAGGCTGGAATGGAGTATTTATTACTACGAATAATAATGAAAGGTTAGTTGATATTCAGATTCGCTTACTACAAAGTAGAATAATTTGAGTAATCTTTTAAATTCAATGGAGGTGACAAAATGAACAATAACAGACCTGGTTTTACAGAATCAGACGAAAAATGTAGTGAATTTTTTGGAGAAAGCTATCCCGGACAGCTGGATAAGGTCCGCGAAGACCTAGAAAAGAAACTTGAAAGCATCAAAAGAGAACTTAAAGAGATGTCTCCAGAGGTTAAGCTGATAAAAGAGGAGATTATAAAGGTTTTAATTGAAAAAAGGATAAAATTTACCTGTAATGAAGCAGATAATCCGAAAACATTATCATTATTATTTGAACCAGATAATAAACCGTATGGTATTGATGTAATTCTGCTTGGTAACAATATAGTAATAAGGATAGAATTTTCTTCCAGAGTGGAGGAACAGGCAATTGCACTTGTTTCTATGGCTAATGCCGAGATAAATGCTGGTGAGCCGTTTTCAAAGATATCCCTTAATTTTGAAAAGGGAGAGCTAGTCATAGAGTATTCATATATTTGTGAAAAGCCTGAGGATTTTAACGGAAACGCTTTCTGGAGATATCTGCTACATACTCTCGTTCTTGCTAATGAGGAATACTCCAGGCTGAAACGCATGGCTATAGGAATAGTCCCCAAAAAGGATCGCCCAAGGTACAGAAGGCTACTGGAAGGGGCTCTTAAAGTTCTCAACTGGGATTTCACCGAAGAAGCTGTGTATGGAACAGCATCAATGGATTCAGAATCTGATGGAGAGAACTCGGAGATGGGGACAAACTCAGGGATGAACAGTGGAGACGAGGGTTTTTATGAAGTTGATGATGATACAATTGTTTTCCCGAGAGGTGGGTCTTCTTTAGGCCTTGGCAGGGACTTCCCTTCTTTTGGGGAGTGGATGAGAATGCAGGAGATACAGCAAGGCAAATCAGCTGCGGGAAACGATGATACAGATGGGAAATTGGAGGCTTTTTTAAACATGTTGGATGAAGATTGCTATGAAGACATAAACAATCAAGATTGCAATGAGGAAACCGGAGGTGAAAATGATGGATAAGTCGCTTTCCATAGAAAAGGCAAGAGAAATTATTAAAACCCAGTTTGGTTTGTTGAATGTTTCCGTTCCCGGCTTTACAAAATCAGAAGATAGGATTGGCTTAAACTATGAAGTTACCCCTAATGCCATCCTTAATGATCAGATATTTGAGATAACCGGTGAAATATGCCATTTAGATAAGAAGGAAAAAACCATATCTATCAGGGATAGAGACAACAATTTTTATATTGTGCTACCGACATCAGAGACTATATACAGTGATTCTCTCCTGGATAAAGGAGAAGGGAACAGTAAGATAAACGGAGCCACATTAAGCATTATAGGGCTAAAGGCGGAAAGCCCGAATGGGAACAGTGCAGTGTATCTTGCCATAACTATCATTCGGGAAGAAGAAAGATCTATGTTTGATCAGATAAAAAGCCTCTATGGCAGAGCGATTGCGATCAGGAGATTCTATACATGGTTTAATGAGAAAAAGAGAGATAGTATCTGTATGGAATCCCAAGGGAAAAAATATCCGAAGTATGAATTCTCAAAAGATTTGGAATTTAATAGTCTCGAGGAACTTGCCTTAAAGTATTTTCTTACAAAAGATACCTACCCCTTGGAAACACAAAGAGCAGTTGAGTCCTATCTCCGTGATACCAATACATCAAAACAGAAAACAGAAAAAAAATTGAGGACACTGTTAAAAATCTCACCTGCTTATAAGGATAGAAATCATGTTACAAAAGAAGAATTACAAACATTCCTAGACGATAAATTATACGGGATGGAGGATGTAAAAGCACAGCTGATAGACATTCTTGTATCAAATGAAAGAGTGGGTAGGAGAGGGGGCGCTTTTCTTCTTGTAGGTTCGGATGAGGCGAGGATGGAGGCAATAATGCAAGCCATTGCGGAGGCCTGCGGGCTTCCGTATGCAGGAAAAGACCTTGGAGCATTATCTAATCCGCTAGAGATTGAAGGCCTCGATTCGAGTTATGAGTATAGTGATCTGGGTTGGCTGTTTGAGGTTTTTTCAGCCCATCAAACAAGTGAGATGGTAATCGGATTAAAAGGGATTGATGGAATCAACCGCCAGTCAAAAGAAGGGGATCCGTTTAAAGTGATTGCCAAGATATTAGAAGGAAACTTTGAGGATAAATTTTGCGGGGCCAGGGTTTGTACTTTAAACACTATATTTATCATGACTGCCAGCAGCGTTGAAAGAAGCATACCTGAAAACCTTTTAAAAAATTTCAATGCAGTAATCCATCTACCCGATTATAACACAGAAGATAAAAAGGTTATCGCTAATGACCATATTATTCCCGAAATACTGAATATGTATCATCTTGAAGATAGCGGATTGGAATTCCCTGAAGATGTGCTTGATTATATAATCAAGAACTACTGTGAAGATCAGGGGACCTGCGACCTATACCATAATATAGAAAGAATTGTTCATCGCTTCATATCTGATTCCCATGAGGATGCACAGGGGTATATCACTATTGAAAAGGTAAAGTCTGTACTTGATCCTCTTATCAAGGAGACACCTGCACTTTTCTTTGCCAGGCACCGGGACCAGTATGATGAACCGGTAGCGGATGAAATTAAGCGGAGCCTTATGGAAGCAAAAAAGACGATGGGAGAATATTCAGATTCCTTCGCCAATGAGAAATGTCGGGAAAGGCTCGGATACCTGCTTGCCTGCAGAGATGAAGAAGGCGATTTCCAGGACAGTTTTGAGCCTGAGTCATTTTTTCAAACCTTGCATAAAAATATATTTGGCATGGAAAACGTGATTAAAGAGTTGACGCTGCTTTATCATACTGCACATCTTCAAGGGACAGTACTGAACTCCAACATCGCCCTCTGCGGGGGTTACGGAACCGGGAAGACAACGCTTTCCCAAAACGTAGCAAGGGCTATGGGATATCACTTCGAAAAAATCTCCCTTAATGGTATCTTGGACATTAGGGATCTGAGAGGTACTCCATCGACGATCGCAGGTAGTTGTCCGGGAAGGATCATTAAGGGTATCAAGAGGGCCGGATCACTAAAAACAATCTTTCTTCTTGATGAGATAGATAAGCTTAGACCTGATATGGCCATGATACTTCTGGACCTGCTCGACCGCGAGTTTACTGACGAATTCGTGGGTGTCCCTGTTAAGTTCAAAAAGGCTATTTTTATAGCTACGGCAAATGATTGGGGTAATGTCCCTGCAGTAATAAGAGACAGATTCATCGTTGTAAATGTTGATGGTTACGACAGAGGAGAAAAATCCAAAATAGTGTCGGATTACATAATCCCAAGGATAGAAGAAAACTATGCTGCAAGTAGCGTGTCTGTTTCGATTGAAGAGTCTGCAAAAGAAGCACTGTTAAAATATTACTGCTACGGATTTGGAGTAAGAGACGCAGAGAAGGCAATGCAAAAGCTGGTTAGCTGTAAGCTGCTTGATCAGACAGGAAAAGATAATGCAACATGTGTACGGATCAGTGGATGTGATTTGAAGAAGTATCTTGGGGACAAACCTATTCCGAGAGGTAATTTCCCACAGGAAGAGAATCTGCCCGGAATAGCAAAAGCGCTGGCCGTAAGCAACAGCAATCAGGGAAACACATTCGCTATAGAGACGGTTCTCATCGATGGAGAAGAGACTCTTGAAATGACTGGGCTTCCGAAGGAAACGACAACGGATTCGGTGAAGATTGCGGTAACATGCATCAAAAAAATGTATCCAGGGTTATTAACGGGAAAGCAAATACACGTACATTTCGGGGAAGGCGGAGTGACTAAAGACGGTTCGTCAGCCGGAGTGGCACTTTTTATGAGCATCCTAAGTGCGGCAATCGATAAACCGCTTATGGTTAGTAAACCGTATGATATAGCTTACACTGGTGAGATATCTCTTGCGGGTGGTGTTTTTGCCGTTGGCGGAGTTATGGAAAAACTACAGGCCGCTGGGGATTCGGGATGTCGGAAGGTATTTATCCCAAGGCAGAATTATGAGCGCCTTGATAAGGAGAAACTGGATAAGCTACCTTGCGAAGTTATACCTGTTACAAATGTGGCCCAAGTGGTGGATGAGGTTTTCCCGGATATGGATAAGAAGTGAGCAATAATTGTTTTGCATTATTGGTTTTTACATAATTAAAGAAGGAGTTGATAGAATATGGGATATGTTTACGTAGATGACAATAAAGAGTATGACCCATTAGAATACTGCGAACCTTACTGCATCTTTGAGCGGAAGTTTTCGGATCTGGAAGGCGATATTGAAGCTCAAGAGATTAAAATAAGCGTGTTCCCATCGAAAAGGGGCGCTCCACACCCATTTAGTATTGACCGGTTTTATTTTACAGAACCGGTACTGAAATTTAGGTTTTCAAAACTTTTCAACGCAAATGAAGACAAACAGGCTGTTCTTATCCATCATGTATGTGAATTTGAATTTAACAGCTCATATAAGTATATGGAACAGGAAATGGCAGAGGAATTGAAAGCCCATGTGCCCTGCTTCTATATCCCCCGGGTAAGGCAGCTCGAAATGTCATATTATTTGGGAGCGAAGAATATCCAGCTTGTATTTGATGTAGTAGTAAGAGACGAGAAGGATGTCCGCACGGTTTCCAATCAGCTAATCTCTATGGATATAATGCTGTTTGCACGTGGCTTTTAGTAAATCATCATTGTGAAGTTATGATACGATTGGAGGAAAATATGAGAGATAAAGCAAAGATTGTTATTACGGTTATGATTAGTTTAATTATGCTGACATGCTTAAGCTCAGCGGCTGTAAAAGCAGCAGAGAAAGAAAACCTTGAAAAGATCATAGAGGAGACTATTGAAAACGATAAGAACATGCTTGGCGATAATCTTCCCGAGATAGCAAAGAAAATATTTAACAAATTGTTATCGGTTTTTAAGAAACTTGGAAGAATAGGCTCGGAAACCGCCAGGGTAGTTAAGCTCTACGAGACCCTGGATATGAATGCGGATAGCTATCCCGAGGATCTGGAAAGGTTTTTTGCCGAATACAATAAGCTTGATAATATAGATAAAAGCCTATTCAATGCCATCACCGGCATGCTTGATGCAAAAGACCGACTGGTCGGTGCGCTGAAGAAATTCGTCTATGTGGACATGTACAGTACAAAACCATTAAATACAGGCCTTGACGGGAACCTGGAATACAATTCTGCTAACAGTACAATTGTGGAAGTGGCTGATGGTAAGCTCATTCCCAAAAGCATAGGGATTACTACTGTTACTATCAGAAATGATAATGGACTTCAGGAAGTTTTCAAGGTCATTGTTAAAAGGCCGATACTCTCAACAACCATCCGTGTAAAGAATGGAAAAACATATAAAGTTAGTATTCCCTATATGGTAAATGAAGTTGTCCGGAGTAATGAGGGGGTATCGTACAGCATAAGTGGAAATGAGTTGGCAATCAAGGGAATAACAAATGGGAAGACATATGTTTACATTGGGACAACCGAAGGGAAAACCATAAAATATAAAGTAAAGGTGGATTAGGAGCTGACTATAAGAAAAGCAAGGATCTTGGTTTTAGAGATGAAGAGCACATGTTCTTAAAAAGGACAGCAGTTAACTTTCACTTTCCGGACTGTTTTTAAAGATATGGTATTGTTATAATGCAACAACAAAAAATACACACGCAAAGGAGAAAACGTTATGAAGAACTGGGAAACAAAACTGGTCGTATGCATATTCGTAGTAGTTGCAACGATCGCGTCGTCGTTTGGAAGTTTTGGTGTAATGGCGAGAGAGTATCCTTCATCCGCAAATGAGGGAAGTGAAGGAACGGTGTCAGCAGCCTTAAGGGTACGTAACGGACCTGGATTGAATTACAAGCAGATAGGGCTTCTTAAGAAGAACTCGGTAGTAAGAATTGAAGGCGAAATAGTTGATGCGGACGGATATTATTGGAGTATGGCTCCTGAGTACTCGGGCTGGATCGCTATCGATTACCTGACCGGAATAACGTATGTCCCTTCCGGCAGTTATTATATTGGATCGTATGTGACTATTCCGGATGGCGACTACAATATCCTTACAAACTATGGACTGTTTTTAGCGGCTACGTCAGATAGTACGGATTTAAGAATCCATATTGATGCCAGGGAAGAGGATAAGACATTCCGCTTTATCAGACAGCCTGATAATTCCTATGTAATCGCATCAAAGGCGACAGGTCTTTGTATGGATCTTGGTGGCGATGTAGGTAATGGGACAAACGTTCTCATGAATACTCCTGATGGGACCAGATCCCAGAGATGGTTTATCGGTCAGAATACATTGGGTAAGTATATCCTTGTCAATGCTCTTCGAGCTGACTGTACAATAGACATTCAGGATAGAAAAGATTCAACAGAAAATGCAAATGTCCAGATTTGGGCATTTCATGGTGACAGTAATCAGACATTTGAGATCAGATCTATATTTGAGAATGGACCTTATACATTTGATTACATGGCAAGACAGGCTCTTGATATAATTGTAGATCGACTTGAAGGACGCTTCTTTACATATTCAGGTGAAGAATGTAGCGTTTGCAAGGGTAAGTTTGTAAAAGGTCATGGCTGCTGGAACTGCAGTAGTACACACATCCTGGAATCAAGTTGTACCTGGTATCATAATATGTTCCCTGAATTCAGCAATACGTCGGCTAGGCATTTCCCCAGGATTGCATATAAGATATCTAAAGGTTCAAACGGCTATACCGGCCAGTCGTGCTTCGGATTCGCTGCTTGGGCGCAGTACTGGGTATATAGTTATGTCCTTGGAGAACAGAACTTCACTGGCAGACCGTATTACGCTAAGGGCAAGCTTACTTATGACTTTTTTGTAGAAAACAATGTACGTGCCGGGGATGTGGTCAGACGTGGGGACACACACAGCTTCATCGTTTATTCCTATAATAAGGACGGGTGTACCATAATAGATTCCAATGGTGGTGCTGACGGAAAGTTAAACTGTATGGTTGATATGCGTACTATAAAGTTTAACGGTGCTGATTGTGCCATCAGCCGTCCAAAGACAAGCGTTTCTGATACAGCAGATGCTTTGGTACAGTAGGTATAAAAAGCATGGTTCCTGCCCTCCGCCTAAAACGGAGGGCAGGATTAACACTACCCTTTAAAACTAACTTAAGATAAATTTTATAAAATGAAAGAAATACAGTTCTTATGGATACAGAACAAATGTTCTTTAAGTGGCCGGCGGTTAACATCCGCTTTCCGAGCTGATTTTTAAAAGTATGATACTGTTATAATGCAATAACAAAAACACTCACAAAGGAGAAGACATTATGAAGAAAATGGAAAGAAAACTGATCGCATGCATGATTATAGTGTTAACTATGCTCGTATCATCTTTTGGAAGCTTTTGTGTGATGGCAAAAGAGCGTCCGGTAGTTTCACTGAAGAAATCCAAAGTCACTCTTTATATTACCGGGAACAAAAATAAGGTCAAGGCAAAGTCGCTCTTAAAGAACTACGATTCAAATAGCATGACTATAAAACTTGAATCCGATGATGAATCAATATGTCGTGTAACAAAGAGTGAGATAAAAGCGGTTTCATCGGGAATAACCTCGGTACAGATAACTATACGCGATAAAAAAACCGAGAAGGCATTGTTTGCTAAGTTAGTAAAGGTAACTGTTAAAGAGAACAAAAAATTAAAAGAACCAGCTGAAAAAACTCAGGCCCCATCGGAAACAAACATGGAGTTTGATGAAGGAAAAGCAAATGACACTTCTACTGACCCCGGTATTGTAAATTATGATTCATGGTCAGAATACATGTATTTCTACAACCTTGGCTGCGAAAAATTAAAGCAGGAAAAGTATATGGAGGCTATAAATAATTATAGGATTGCATTAACCTATGAAAAAGATAATGGCACAATGTTTAACATCGGATATTCTTTTATGATGATGGGAGACTATGAAAATTCCCTGATATGGTATTATGAGGCCTATTTGAATGGGGATCAACACGCTATCGACAATTATAGGTATGTCATCAATTCCTACGTCGATGATCCGAAGGAACGCAACGAGTATCTTAGAATGATCGGGGATATAGATGCATCACAGGAAGAGACATATGAGGATTCTCCTGAGGTCTCATATATGCTCTATGATGATCTGCAAGATACTGAAGGTTTTGATCTTGAATATGTAGATGACCTGTTTCCGTACGGGGATGTTGATGTGGTGCTAGAGGATGGGTTACCAGAAGATGAAATATTTGGCTAAAAGATTGTGGATAAAACCTGTATATCCGTGTTGGCTAAGATGCAATGGGTCAATCCCTATAAGAAATGAGGATAAGGTCATGAAGAGAAAGAATAAAATGGATAAATTGTCATACATTAACGGGAACCTAGAACTGGCAGGGGCTACTTTCTTTTTCTACGAGCCTCTACTATTGCTACATTATGAATCGCCAATTTTCTTCTTGTTTAGTCTCTTAGGCTTGCTATTTATAGTCTTTATAAACATTTGTATGAATCTTGATAATCGAACCGGAGCATCCATTTTTTATAATACTGCTATTTCATATGGTATACTTACAGGAATTATTTTTTTCAATGAAGCTCAAAAGATCATACTGATGTCAGTCTTAGCGGGGACTGTTTCTTCTATTATATATATGATCATTTTGGCTGTCCATAACAAAAAATATTTATGTAGATGGAGACAGTATAAACATGCCTTCTGGAGAAAGACCAGACAGAGTTCAAGATTCAATACCAGTATAGCTTCAATCGCCTTAATCATCGTTCTTGCAGTGAATATTTTTAGTGGGGAAATACCAATATCATCACAGACAGATACCACTATAACTTTAGAAATGCGAAGAGATGAGGATTGTCAAAGCAGTTCCATAAATAGCTATTCTGCTGTAGAGTCTGATAAAAATCTTCAAGAAGACGCTGAGGAATACTCTTTAGAAAGAGTAATTGAGGACAATTACGGTAAGTTAAAGATTCTAATGTACGAGGAATGGGATCAAGCTGATTACAATGCAAGAATGGATGCACTTGAGATACTGCTTGATATTATAGAAAAAGAGTTAAGGCTTAATGAAAATATTCAATTAAGCACAGTCTTTATGGGGTACTTCAGTACGGTCAGTGCTTGTTATGTAGATGAAGATAAAACCGTTTATATAAATGAGTTAAGACTTTATTCGGATAATTACGAAGGTGAAGGTGGAAATCAGGGATTGCGTATGATTTCTACTATAGCTCATGAAATGTTTCATTGTTTCGAGTACAGGCTTACATCTCTTCCGGATGAAGTCCTTGATATGGAAAGTTTTGAGAATATCAAGCAGTATCAATACGAATTGAGTCACTACATAAATGGGGACGAAGATTTGACTGGGTATAACAACCAAGTCATAGAGAAGGATGCTAACACATACGGCGATATTAAGGCCAAGCAGATATATGACGCCATCAAAGCCATTTATGATACGGAAGACCTTCATACAAGTTTGGAAGAAACGTGCTGAAACCATGTAAGTGATCCTATTAGTAAGAATTGTATATGGACAAATAATAAATATTGTTCCATACAGGCAAAGATATTTTAAAGGGCTGGGAAAAGCACATAGGATGTCTTAAAGCATAAATAGAAATTGGAGATGACAAATATGAAATTATATATTAGCGACCTGCATTTTGGGCACAAGAACATTATAAGATCTGATAACCGTCCATTCAGCAGCCTGGACGAGATGGATTCCAAGATGATAGAGTTGTGGAACATCAAAGAAAATCCGGATGATGACGTTCTTATAGTTGGAGATGTCTGTTGCAGGAATTCCAAACCGCCTCACTGGTACCTTGCCCAGCTTAACGGACATAAGCATCTGGTATTGGGCAACCATAATGCTGTCGTGCTTAAGGATAAGAAGTGCGAACGGTATTTAGATAGTATAAGTGAGCTAAAATGATAACGGATAATGATAAAGAGATTTTCCTTTGCCATTTCCCTGTGAGTGACTGGTGCAGGGCACGACACGGATCCTGGCATATATATGGGCATATTCATAATAAGAAGAATGATGTTTATGCGTTTATGAAGACGAAGGAACGCGCATTAAATGCCGCAGCATGTATTAGTGGATATGCTACCGTTTCCTTTGATGAACTTGTTAGAAATAACAATATGTTTCAGGCGGACAAATATTCTGGATCCGTCCTGAGGCAAGATCCATAAATTATATTTCAGATTCATAACTTTCATTTTCCATGGTGAATTTTTACTTATGTTATAAATATATCATAACAAAGAAAAAGCACGAAAGAGAGGAATGTATCCTATGAGAACGAAGAACAACATCATCGCTATGATTATGAGCATCATAATTGCATCCGTTTTTCTTGCAGTACCCGAGAATGAAGAAAAAAAATACGAATATCACCACTCCTGTATAAGTAGCCGGGAAACATACGTTAACCAAGAAATACTTTCGAGAGCGCAGCTTGGTACCCTTTATCACAGTCTTGTCAAGAAGAGGCTGAGAAGTCTAATGGATAATTTGGAAGTTGCTAGCTTTAAAAGTAGTTATTATAGAGGATGCTCTATTCCCAGTGCTAGCGTTTACATATCGTTTTTATATAAATACATATATGATGGTTACAAAGACTATGAGGAAAAACTCAAATCTAAAGCTCTAAGTTGGCAGTTTCTGGTAGATCACCTTTGGAATACAGATGAGATTACTAATTTGATAAAGATTGCCGCTTCGAGTTTGGAGCATTCCCGAAAGGTAGTTCTTGGAAAAATAAAAAGAAGGTTAGCTGCTTTATCAGGTCTTGCCTTTGCCCATATCAGCTTGAATTATACTTATAAGGCACGGTCTTTCACATCTGATTCTATAGTGTCTCGAGGCAATAACAGTATTAAAACAATTCAGAGACTTTCTTAGGAGGGACTACTTAAAAGCAATGTTTTATCCTCTTCAAGAATACCGAGTACGAACCCACCTAAGTGCCAATAGTTACCTAATAGTTAGAGAAGATGGTCATATTTACATCTAACAATAATCTCAATAATAAGAATATTAACATTGAGTTTCCCTGATAAAAAATGAAGACATATATAATATAAACATAAAACAAAACAAGAAGAAAGGAGTGATGCAGTCATGGTTCAGTTAAGAATAGGAGAGGATAGTTTTTTAGAAGGCATCGAACCCCAATGGGGTAATGTACAAAGATCCTTTCCAAAAACATTGAAAAAGATGCTAAGTGTATACAATCAAAAGCCTAAGGGCAGGAAGGAAAAACTATGAAGAAAAGACTTATAAGCATCATGATGATTATCATGATAACAGCAGCCATTATCAGCCCGGTATCAACAAAAGCAGCAGAATATGCAACCGTTTCGGCAAATCTCAGAGTAAGGTCAGGTCCTGGTTTATCATACAAGCAGGTTGGCCTTATCTATAAGGGTACTTTTATTGAAATTAGAGGTGATGTGACTATAGCCGATGGCTATAGCTGGATATATGTTCCGGACTACGGCGGATACTGTGCAATGGAATTTATGGATGGATTTATCACCGACGGAGATGGAAATGAAGAGACTCCAGACATAACTTGTGAAACTCTTGAAAACAAGATTTGGAGAATTGGCGATGTTGTAACCCTTTCTCAAGTTGCTAGCGCTATAAAGATTCACAATTATTCTGATGATTATTCAATTTCATTAGTTAATACAGATATTGCTTCAGTATTCGATTGGTATCCGGAAGGGTTTGAATACAGATATTGCGCCAGAGCAGTCGGGATAGCAAGTATTACCATCAAGGTAACTGATAATACTGGTTCAAAGGCACCTTTTGAGAAAACATTTAAGGTAACAGTGTATCCTAATACTATGGAAGAAGCTCTTGAAGTTATCTGCGAGCGTTTAGAGGGCAAGTTCTTGACTGTAAATGGTTGCGAATGTGCCAAAGGGACTAAAGGTCATAAATCCTGTAGTAATTGTAACCAGCTTTCTGTTGTAGAAAAGGCCACATGGCTGCATCAGCTTTTCCCCGAGATAACGTTCTCCAAGTCACAGTTCCAGCAAGGAGGATCCGGTTACACGTGTTGGATGGGCTCCCAAATCATTCAGTATATAGCTGTAGAACTCTTAAATGGGGGGTATGCTAAGCTCACATATAATAGAGCTCCTAAGAGTAATTCCGTATTTAAATTTACAAAGAATGATATCTCAAAATATGCTCAGGTAGGAGATCATTTAAGGCTTAATGATAGTCACAGCGTAATTTTGTTGGGTATAAATGATGATAATACTGTAAAAGTTATAGATGTTAATAGTCATCAGGACGGTACCAACACGAGGGTCGCCATATATAACAGAAAGTTAAACGGAGTAAAGATGAAGATCTACAGGACGACTGTAAGATAAAAGAAATAATCTCTTTTTCAAGATGTAAGCGAGATAAATAACTTATTATATAGATAAACGGGTTATGTATCATTGATATGGATACATAATCCGTTTGTCTACATATTTTGAAGTTGCCAAATTTTGTCAACAACTTGCCAAACATTAAAATTTAGTTGGCATATTATATATTCCTGGGTTGGCATTTTATCATGGTAACAGTTGTAAGTTATGTTACATATGATTTGCCGGAGGAGCAGAAGCGCAACCCAGTATGTTCGAGATTTAAATAATATAACAATAAAATAATAATAAAATATATAAATATTATAGGTATATATTATTTCGCTAAATCTGTGTTTAACGAAAAAATAGCCCCTTTTCCGGATGCTTTTATAAATTACGTGGATACATCTGCCTGTGATTACACTGTATTTTAAGGCTACATTAAGGGTCAATTCCTGTCTCTCTATCTCTGACAGCACAATCCCCTGTCCCTGATTCGATATAGTATAAAAAGTGTTGTGAGCAGACCCTGAAAAAGAAAACGGAGGCAGTGTCCGGGCCGCATTTTCATTTGCAAACAAAAGGTGCTTAGCCTGCCCGGAACAGAATATGTCTCTACGACGTTCAAAATCCTCTTTTATCGCGTCATCAATGACCAGGTCCAATGTCCCTTCACGATTTATTCCATGATCCAACGCTTTGTCTTCTATCTTATATTTTCCCTGGGTTGCGACATAATCCATGATTATTCTGCTTTCCAATTCTTTCATATTCTGCTTCTTTATGACAAAAATTGCTATTGCAAGAATAATAAAAGATACCAATAAAAGGATGATAAAACCAAGCGGATGATATCATCTTCATTTTTAATATGTATTGCATATTTTAATATTTAACCCCCGTAACGGCATATTCCTTATTCATGGCATGTACTTTACCATCGAGTCCACGGTAAAAACAGCCATCGTGTCTGATGGCTGCCTTGATCGCTATTCTTCTCTATCCTTTTTTACATTTCTTAGTATTTCCTTTACTTCCTGCTCACGTGCCATCCTTGCTTCAATAGCCTGTCGGAGACGCCTCTCATGACAGGCATCACATAATGTCTGCACCCAATGAATTCCCTCATCCGAATCATTTCTCAACTTTCCATCTGCACCGCACTTTTCACAGGTATTCTTGCTTTTCTGTTCAGCCGAGCGTACTATGGAACGGATATCCTGCCTTCGTTTTGCTGTGGCAGAATCTGTATCGGTCTCTGTAGGTTCAAAACGCATGCTCATCCCGGTAGTAAGGTTATCGAATGCTGCTATCCCGCATGGAGCATCCGTGTACCCATAATAGAACCTTAGCGTACCGAATTTCTCTTTAATCTGGGCCGGAACAAAGTCGATATCATCCAACCCGAGGCCATCCTCTTCGTATCGTGCTACAATGGCTTCACAGCACTCTTTTAGCAGTTGATACCACCCACGCGCACACTGAAAGCCATATTTTCTATAAATGTTATTGTCGTCATTAGGGTCCTGTTGCATGAACGGGTACTCTTCCTGTAGACTCACCTTCCAGTCTTCAAGAGGTACAAGCCTGCCCCTGAAATCTGCTTTCTCTTTTACAACCATTCCACAACCCCTCTTACTTTCCTATACTCATGCCGACATTACCGCAAGCAAGCAATGATCTGAAAGCTCACCGATCAAATCTCCATCAAGGGTAAATCCGGATGGATTAAATTCACTCCATGCCTTTTGGCTGAATAAAATGTGATCTATATTCCATTCCTTGAAAAAGTCGTTTTTAACTGTAGGGAATCCCGTTGCCACTTCTTTGTATCCCATCTCGTTTAATGTCTGCATGTTGACACCCTCAGAGGATTCCTGGAAGTCTCCGAGAAGGATCACCCTTTCGCCTCTCTGGGAAACGGCCTCTGAAATAACCTCTTCCCATAATTCCGAGTGAAGCTTTTTGCGCAGCGAGACATACCAGTCTGGCTTGCCGGCAAAGTTCGCGGTCTGTACCATATAAATATTCATAATCGTCCATGGCTGGCCTTCAACCCACGCAACAATATAAGAGATTCTGTTGGGGAGGCATTTGCCGAGATCTTTTACTTCGTACCTTTCAATGATACTCTTCTTGAGCAAAGTAACCGTTATCAGGCTTCTCGGATGTGCACGGTAGTCGAAGGAAGGCGGGACAATTATATAGTAATCTTTTCCGAAGGCCTCGTACAGATCATTAAGATACTTCCCGCCTCCAGAGATGAACTCCTGGATGGCTATGACTGCGGCATTGCCGTACTTACTCCTAATATACCCGGCGAATCTTTTGATCCTTTTTTTATAGGACATGCCCTTTGATACAGGCATCCAAGAGTTAAAGTTAAAAGAGAGCAAGTTCTTCTTTATCATTTTAAATCCTCCTGTGTTTCAATGGTTTTAAGCGCTTCAAGCAGATGTATCCTCTGGTTTATTTGTGTTCTAAGCGCTATAGAGATCACGCTGATTTTGTTTCTGTCATTTGCGGGGTTGCCTTCGTGTAGGATTCTGCTCAATATTTTTACGATTGAATCCTCTTTCACAAACCAACGTTCACCTAGCAAAAAAGCAATTTCTCTGTTCAGAGCCTTTCTTTCTTCAATAGAAAGGTTCCTATAATACCTTCGTATAGCATCCTTTAATGTCTCCGAGATATTAGCGTCCCCTATTGCGTAGTTATAGCATGGAGTTGAGCTTGTTGCATACACTTTCCAGTCATAACAGCAATGGTACTTTAGTAGAAAAGAGATTGCTTTCTTTAGTTCCTGTTCATTTTCATACCAGTCCATAATATTCTTTTTCCTCTTGTTCTATCTAGTATAAATATTGTGGGCCGGTACAAGGCCCCAGCCCAGGCACGTTCTGTTAAATTTTCTTACTGAAATGATAGCCAGCCTTAGTAAGCACCTTGCGGACAGCTTCAATGCTCTTGCCAGAAGCCTTTGCTATCTCACGGATGGTCATCTTACGTGCTGCATATGTGTCGATAATTTGCTGATCACTCATGGCTTCATTCCCCCTTTCCTCGCTTGTTGGGGTCATTATATTCGAAATCTGCGCTTTTGTATAGACCCAAGTATGAGCCTATGTGTGTTTTAGTACCCCTTGACTTATGCGGATTGTTGTGCTATCCTTTTAAAAACGGAGGTGGTTTTATGCGTGTTACAAAAAAGGACTTACATGATTTTTCAATAAGATTAAAGAAAGCACGAGAGGATTTTAAATACACTCAGAAACAATTAGCTGAAATAAGCGGTGTAAATATTAAGACAATTAAACGACTTGAAAACTTTGAAAAAAAAGATAACCCTTCTCCTTTGGCATTGAATTTGCTTTTTCTTTCTCAGGCATTAGATGTAACACCAGAATACCTTCTGCTTGGAGAAGACAATATGAATATTTATATGAAAAAACTTGAAAGCGAACTAAAGGCACTTACTATTGATGAGATACGTCATTACCATCGGCAGAATTTAACGGACAAAGTACTTTCGCATTTAAAGCTGACAGACACCTTTATAAAAGAGATATGGCAATATTGGAATGAGCATACAATAGTTTGCAGAAGACCATATGTGCAAGATGCTATCATAAGATACTGTCATAACCGTCCAAGGTAAAAGGCATAAAGTAAACATCAATTTTGATATAACATAAACATCGGCTGAAAATGCGTGTTTGCGTTGATTTACGGATGTTTTAGTGATATACTATCCTTACAGTAAACCGTTAGTGATTGGAAACGAGGTACAATTCTATGATGGGAGGAACACACTTTGTATTTGGTATGGCATCAGCCTTAGCTATCATGCAGCCGAATACAGTTTCCGGAGTTATTGCCTCGATGGCCGGTGGGGCTATAGGCGGATGGATAGTTGATGTTGATATAAAAGACAGGGATATGGATACAGAAACAGACTCTGGAAGAGAAAGAATATATAATACCATAATTGATGCCCTATGTCTTTTGGTCTTCTTTGTAGTAGATTATTTTACCGGAAAGGGAATGTGCCAATATGTAATAGATAACTGGGGAGTAATGGTGTGGGGAGCATTATTGGGGTTATTGGTTCTTGTAATAGTTGGTCTAAATACCTCTCACCGGACTTTCACACATTCGATATTTGCCTTGGCATTGTTCTCTATTTTAGTATATATGGCTTGCCGCCCTGCAACGGTTCCCTTTGCTATCGGATATGCATCCCATCTTTTCTTGGATCTGTTCAATAAGCGAGGACCAAGGATACTGTTCCCGTTGAAATGGCGTCCCTGCTTAGGACTCTGTGCCGCTGACGGAACCGTAAACAGGGTCTTGTTTTGGATATCACTTATAGCAACAATGGTGCTCAGTGCCGTCTTATTCTCAAAAGCATTGGGTGGAATGGATCAGGATTCAAATTTTCTTTCCTTTGTAAATGGGAAAAGTACGGGTGTTCTTAACCCTCTTTTGATTTACCTTATAATAATCAATGTCATCACATTTATTGGCTATTTGATAAATTACCACTCCTTTGTTAATGATATCCGCGAAGCATATAGTAATGGCCGGGAATACAAATATAAGGATTATGACACCGCAGAATCTAGGTTTAAAACTTTTTTGTTGAGTATCCTCGTGTTTATCGGCGGTGGAGTAGCATTATTGATCACTAATTTGATTCATTTTGATTGGCCTGGGGGACATAATGGAAATCGATGGGCCTTTTGCTATTCCAGCATTATGTTCTGGCTTGTAATATATAATTATGTATGTAACCCGTTTGGTTTTGAAAGTAACAATATCGTACTTCTTTCTGTGAAACATCTTCCCTTGCTGATATACCTGTTAGTTATAAATGTTATAAATGCAATTAGATTATTATCTTTAAAAAAAGAAAGAGTCAACAATTATGATTATAAACATACCTTTATATTCTTTGTCGGGGCTTTAGGTGGAACCATCGGAGCAATCCTGATGGCATTTACCTCCCGCTATAAAGGCCAATATGGTTATATCTTTTTTGGCTTTTTACTCATGATGTTAAGTCAGATTATGTTCATCATATATATGATGAAAGCAGGAGTTTTCTGACAGGATGAACAAGGGTATAGATAGGAAACCGCACTGTTAAAAAGTGTTCAAAAAACACCTGTTAATATACTTTCTTTATGGCCCTGAAAAGGGGCAAAATATCAATAATACGACGGTATCCACGAAACTTCAATAAAGGTCTTCGTGAACAATGAAAGGATCCACGATGGATTATTTTCTTGTAGATTATGAGAATATAGGCACTGAAGGGCTGAAAAACCTTAGTAGGCTTAATAGCGGAGATTCTATTGTACTCTTCTACTCCGATCAATGTAGGAACATCTCTCTTGAAGTCATCGACCATATAATTAAGATGAAACTGCAGTACAGTTGCTTTAAAGTTAAGAATGGTACAAAGAACGCTCTCGACTTTCATCTGTGTACTTATCTGGGCTATCTTATCAAACAGAGTGGAGCTGAATCTTCCTATTTTATAATTTCAAGGGATAAGGGTTATGACTGCCTGATTGATTATGGGAAGGAACTTGGAGTTGATGTTCAAAGAATAGAGCTGTCAGAAGATCCAAAGGTGGTGAAAACGGAGGTTAAAACACCCGTAAAGCCCACAACAAAACAGAAGCCTAACAAAGCAACTCCTACGCCTAAACAAAGCAAGGTTAAAGAATCCGACAAGGCTACTTTGCAAGAAATCGGTAATTTTATTGCAAAAGCTGAAAATCCAAGCGAAGTGTTAAAGATATTTAATCAATATAAGACAAAGATGGCTATAAACAGTGGCTTACTGAAGCTGTTCAAAGACAGCAAAAAAGCCGGTACGGTATATGGGAAACTTAAACCGTTAATGAAAGCGAAGAATAAATCATGATTCGGTATATATACTTGCCCGATTAATGGGAGTACTACACAACTCACTATTAGAACAATACAACCGAAGAATCCAGTGACAATGAGCCCTAATAGTTCCTGCTCACCATTTAAATTCAAACCAGCCGAGGAATTGATCTCTCTCCTCGGCTGATAAACTATATCCTTGCTGACCCCTATACTGGGATACTCACTTCATATACACTAACGTACTCTCGTGACAGTTCCATCTTCGTTTACAAATATTAGCCCATTTTTTACGGCACCACCGATTGCCCCGGCTGCACGGTTCTTGGCCGCAGGATCCCCAAGCCACAAATCGAGCAAAGCTCGATAAAGTTCTGTCTCTTTCATTTTCATACCAATACGAGTTAATATATTACCAACCATATTTAATCCTCCCTAATTAATGTAATATCCTCTAAAACATCTCTTAATGATAAGAGAGCCGCCTTATAAGATGTGATAAGCGCGTTGTCTGTCTTTGGAAGGATATTCAAAAGCTCATAGCCACAATTATATGCTTTTTTGCCAACAGATTTTGAATACGAATCCTCTCCAGTATCTTCAAATAGCTCTCCGCCGATTAGATATGCGATAAATTCAACCTTGCAAGCATATAAATTATCTTTGAATATAAAAGGGAAATCTTTGTTTTGGTTTGATATCGGAATTGTGTCGCAGACATCAAGAACCATTTCAACATCAGAGGCTATAAGACTCCAATCGAGAGGCCAGTCTTCATCTTTTTTATGCTCAGAACAAAAATAGTAAATATCATAACCGAGCAATTCTATGAGTTGGAGTCGAAGAAGCCTCCGGATAGTTTTTTCATATACAGCATCAATTTCAACCAGATTGATTACTTTCCCTATTTCGTTTAGTAGATTATCTATGGAGGTTATGGCCTCAAGAGGCATTACAGACTTTGTGTCATATGTATCAGTTGACATTATTGCTCCTTTTTCTTTTGCTATTAAAAAATTATTTTTATCAGTGCCCAAATATTCGGCTGCCTTTAGAACATCATCCGTTTTTTGTGGAAGGTGACGTCCATAGTACCAGTCTTTTATTGTGTTATCATCTACTCCAATAGTCTGTCCAAACTCTTGTCTAAAAGATTCCCTGCTGCTCACTTCTTTCTTATCCTTTTTCTTCTCATAACATGCAAGAAATGAAGCCTGAAATGCTCTATGATCGAAGACAAACTTAGTACCGTTGATAACATAAAAAGGTTTTCCCATTTTTTTACATCCTTTCTTAGTTTATTTATACAAAAGCTTTTGCTGTGGGTTCATTATATATCATTTTTATATGCATAGCAAGGTGAAGTCATAACTAAAAAGGGTGGAAGTACTTCGCTTACTTCCACCTTTTTTAGTTATGATTCAGCATATTTTCTATGATAATAAAGTTCAAAACATAACTATGTGTTAATAGCTTTTAATGCTAAATTTATCTTACTAAGCTGTATCTCTATATCATTATCCGATGTTTCCTTTTCTCCTGAAACTATTATCTGTTTCAATACGAGAACGTTACCATTCAGCTTAGCACCCATATAAGTCTTCCTGAGTATAGTATATGCTCAAATATTATAAATGCTATTCTAAAAGTGAGCCATTTTAATCCAAAACGCTGACTTGAAATTGAGCCACCAAATGAGTTACTCTGAATAAAAGATTTTTATTCGGAGGGAAAGACGGTGGTTATTACAATGCAAGACTACGATGAGATTAGAAGGCGTTTTAATTCCGGCGAGAGCCAAAGGCATATCGCCAAATGTATGGGCATTTCCAGAAATACCGTGAAAAAGTACTGTGAAGGAAATGCGGTGCCCTGGGAGCGTAAAACTCCTGTCAGGACCTCAAATGTGCTGACCGAAGAAACGGTCAGTTTCATAAAACAATGCCTAGCTGAGGATTCATCCGAGCATCTCAGGAAACAGATCCATACAGCAAAACGGATCTATGACAGGCTTGTGTCCGAGGCCGGATTCTCCGGAGGAGAATCTACAGTAAGGGCAAAAGTACACGAATTAAAGGAAACATCTCCCCGGGCATTCATCCCTCTCCAGTTCGAGATGGGCGAGGCCATGCAGGTCGACTGGGGCGAGGCAACTGCTTACCTGTCTGGTCAAAAAACAAAGATAAATATCTTCTGTGCCAGGCTGTGCTACAGCTGCAGGCCTTTTGTTTTTGCCTACCATAAGCAGAACGAAGAAAGCTTCCTGGATGCTTTTGTGCGCATATTTGAAGGTATGGGAGGCGTCCCCAGGAAAGTCATCTTTGACAACGGGCGTGTAGCCGTAAAGGACGGTTTCGGTAAACATGCCAAGGCTCAGGCCGGATACACACAGCTGTCTGCCCATTACAGTTTCAGTGCGGTATTCTGTAATCCTGTCGAAGGACATGAAAAAGGCCTTGTCGAAGGGCTAGTAGGCTGGGCACGAAGGAATGTAATGGTCCCTGTTCCAAAGGTTCCTGACATATCCCTGCTGAACAAACTCCTTTCAGACCGCTGCAAGAAATACGAGGGAGGTGAACAACTATGAGTAATCCTGTGATTGATGAACAGATACGCATACTGGCAAAACAGCTGAAACTTCCGACCTTTGTCAACTACACAGAAATAACCCGTCAGGCAGCGCCGGATTCAAGTATGGGAGACTTACTGCTCCTGCTTATGAAATCTGAACTCGAACAACGTCAGGAGAATCAGAACCACAAAAGGTTAAAGCAGGCCGGATTCCCTTACACAAAAACTCTCGATGAATTAGACCTTGGCAGGTATAACGGCGAGATAAGCACTCTTTTTGTCAACGAGCTTGCCAGCTGTAAATTCATAAAGGAGCACCGCAACATAACGATGCTGGGCAATCCTGGAAGAGGCAAAACACACATGGCCATCGGCCTATGACTGAAGGCATGCTCCCTGGGTATGACCGTCCTGTTTAAGAATGCGGCATCATTATCTACGGAACTTGCCGAAGTAAGGGACAACTATTCTCTTGGCAGGTTGGAAAAGCGTATCCAAAAGGCCGACCTGCTGATACTTGATGAAATGGGCTATGTAAGCTTTGACAGGTATCAGTCAGAACTGCTTTTCAAGATAATCGCAGACCGCAGTGAACGCGGCAGTATCATCATAACAACAAACTTACCATTCTCGGAGTGGACAACGCTGTTTGAGAACACTGCTATGGTAGCGGCAATGATTGACCGACTAACATTCCAATCATATGTACTTGATATGAACGGTGAATCATACCGCTTATCAGTTATCAAGAAAAACAGGAAATAAGTGGCTCACTTTCAAGCCAGCGCAAGTGGCTCAAAATGAAATCAGCGAGTGGCTCACTTTCTAGTTGACGATTATAATAAAAACCACTGATGAAAATAATAATACTGTTACTATAGCAGATGCTTTCAAAAAAAGCGTAGAAACTGAAATTGGCTATCGAATCACTAAAGATTATGCTTATAGAATCCTTGCCATGGCTTTGGATGACGATTCTAATGGCAATCATATAACCTTAAGGTTTTTGTTGGCTGCTAAACAGTATAGAATGCAGGTCCTTGGATTGGGTTACTGATCTTGGTTTTTAAAGTTATATCATGTAATCCTTCTTCTTAAAAAGATAGGAAGTTAACACTCAATATGTTAGCTTCCTTTTTTGTATAAGAGAGGAGAGCCCTATGTTTAAGAGTAAAAATATGTGCTGAGAATCAAAATAGATAATATAATAATACAGTAATACAATAATAATATATGCCTATATTTTTGGTATGTTTGGCACTTATAAGTGCCAAACATGCGCTCTTCTCCTAACTTGACTGCTGTGTTACTTCTCTTTATATTGAATTATTCAACTTGTCAAGTTCTTGTTAGGCTGTCTTTGTTTTCTCGGTATTATTGCCCCGTCTTCATCAAGCTTTACTTGTTCGGGATGTAATTTGTACAGGGTTTTTTCCAACAGGTATTTGGCATATTCATTACCGGTCATGTCGTTCATACCGGCTTCTTTCTTTAAAGCAAATACCCTTTGCGTATCTTCGTAGGATAGATCAAATTCAAATTTTGCCATATCAGGTTTCCTTTTCTGTTTCATTATCAAAAGCAATGCAGTCTTTTGGTACGGTCACGATCTGTCTGCTTTCACAGTCATATAGTTTCCATTTACTATATTATCTTCCGTTTAATGATGCTATATCTATATCGTCATCCCACCATAATTTACGTTCTAGCAGGTCCTTTATAACATTTTCATCAACTAATCTATAATTATATAGGTCTGTACCTACATTAAATCCATATGGTCTATACAGACCGCCTCCTCTGTGTATATGACCAAACAATGTTTGGCAATGCTTATCATGATCCTTTGGTCTGTGCGTCAGGAAAAACATTTGTCCGCATAGTTCTACATGGTCATTTAATTTTACATCGTCCTTTTGAACCTGACTGTTCCAGATTTTTACCTGTTCGTGCATATATTCATCTGCAGTATTAAACGGACGCATCTCACGGGTCAATATATCAACAGAACGTTCTCGATTGCCTGCAGATCATGCTCTCCCACCATCTTCACAAGGACAGTCTTTGCACAAGGGTTTCCGTATTCATATGTTTCCATTGATTTATGTCCTAACGGCTTGATTAAAGTACCTTTTTGGCATAGTCCTCTAGGTCATGAAATACACCTACAACATATACCACTTTATCTTCTATGCGAAATACAATCTTGTAGGACATTTTCTGGAAATGAGCCTCGCGGTAATCCTTAAGCGCCAGGTATTTATCAGAACTTATGGGAAACTGATAAGGATTATCCTCAAGCCGGTCATATATCCCTTCAATCTCACTTAGGAAATTCCCAGCCGCTTGCGGATTTTTCAATTTGGCAAGCAGATATCCTGCCAGACTGTCAATATGCTCATCAGCTTTTTCAGTGATGATCAGATTATAACCCATACTTTTCCCTCACAGTCGCAAGCGCCTTGCGTGCATTTTTCGTCATGCCGGCCTTAATCTGTTCCTCCGATGTGGCAATGTCCGTGTACATAGCCCACTTACCCTGGAGATTCTTAAAAACATCCATGCTCATAAGCACCATATCACCATAACCGTTTTTGGTTATATAAATCGGTTCATCAGACTTGTGGCAAAGTTCTGAGATGTTAGACGTATTTTTCAACTCTTTAATTGGAATAATTTCTGGCATAACATAACCTCCTTCTGTATGGGATTATAATACCATAATTATCCCATACTTGCAAGTAAAATTTCAGTATATAAGGTTGGTCCAGAACATATTCAATACGATTTTGTTTACAGAGTTAAGGAAACTTCAAACAATCTGCATATTTACGCAAAAAGAGTGCCGAAACATGTGGCACTCTTAATAAACTCACCCTATATAGTGACTGCTATTTACTTAACGCACATCCCACATTTCCGGTATCCCGCTGCTTCTGCATCTTCCGCAGAGTCAAAGTATACCCTGTTCTTTTCCAGCGGTAAAGACATGCAGTTTTCAGTATGATATACTTTCGAATTAACATTCCCGATTATATTGCCATGTTCTACCTTAAGCCTATCTTCTGCATCCCAATCGATAATCTGCTTGCTACTCCACTTAAGGGTCTTCCCGTTCCCCTTTATGGTTACAGTTCCTTTCAAATCAGTCCTTAGAACCTTATACTTAAGGTATTAAGGCGTCGGATAACATTATCGTTAGGATGCCCATATGCATTATTTCTGCCTGCGCTTATCAAAGCATATTTAGCCCCGACATTCTTTAAGAAAAGTAACGGATTGGTGTAATCACTCCCGTGGTGGGCGACCTTAAGCACATTTGCCTTGATATCTGCTCCACTTTCCATCAGCTTATTCAGCACTGGAGCTGACGCATCCCCAGTGAAAAGGAAGGTGTTTTTATAGTATTTCAGCTTCATAATGATGCTTGAATCATTGGTCCCTTCGCCCAGATCGGCGCCAAGGATATCAATATTGCATCCCGTCCCAAGACTGTAAGTATCACCAGTATGTACATAAACAGTATTTACATGTTCCCGGTCAATGGCGTTCATCAGCTTGTTGTATTCCGTTGAGTTTCCGGGAGTTACAGGCATAAGGACAGTTTTAACCCCATAATCCTGCACTAACAGCTGTGCCGCACCCATATGGTCAGTGTCCATGTGGGATACGATAAGAGTATCTACGCTTGTGACACCAAAGTAGTCCAGCTGCTTCTTCAGATACTCATAATACTTCTTTTCTCCAGTATCCAGCACGATATTCTTACCGTTAACTCTTATCAAGAAGGCATCGCCCTGTCCTATATCCAGCATCGTAACCTTTATCCCGGTCTTCTTGACCTTAATGGAAAATTTATGGGATACACCATCGTTTTCCGTATAGGTACCTGTAGTTTTACCAGGAGCTATCCCCGTGATCACGCCATCCTTTACAGATGCTATGCTACCAGATGCTACGGTGATCTTCGGTTTTCCGGCTATCTCATAGCTTTCGCCTACCCCGAGCACAAGCTTTTTATCAGGATAACCGGAAGCCTTTAGGGGTACAGAAAACAAAGAAAGGCTGAATAATGCTATGAGCAGGCAACACAGAACTTTTCTTCTCATAACATCACAGCCTTTCATCTTGGTAAGCCTTTTTCAGTAATCATTTATATGATAACTAAATAAAATGAATTCTAGTTTTTATAAGTTTTCTTTTACTTCAATAACACTAGATTTATCATAATTGAACTTAATAGATTGGAATCTTAGTACATAATCCCAAAAAACTGTATCGGAATAATATCCTTCTGGGTTATTTATCTTGTCTAATTCTGTTTTTATTGCATTATATAATAAACGATTTTTACTATCTCTTCCTTCTCTGCTTACGAAATCCAATAGCTCAGAAAACATCTCCTTTCCCTTTTCTAAATCATTGATTTCATTATTTTGAACATATGAATCAAATATATCAAGAAACTCATTAATAAATTGTATAACCTCTTTATCCTCAGTTTTACAGTTGATATAATCAAATGCTTTTGAAGCCAATACTACACGTATAAAATTCCATCCTTCATCACTCATACTCTATTTTCTCCGGTATTCTCTTTACACAATCTTATTATCAAATAATATCATATGTGGCTATTATTTTCAATAAATTATAGGATTTTTCTCATTTTATAACAGGTTTTACACTCCGAATCATACCTCTTGTAGGCTTCCTTTCTTCTTTAACCTTCTCCAATATATTACGGTCCATCCTGTATACATAAGTTTCATCAGTTAGATAGTGTTCTATGCCCGTATACTTTTGGGAAACTTGCCGATTAAACTTCTTAAAAGTATCCCTACTCATCTCTTTTTCCATTTCAGTTACCGGCATTTGCATAGGATTTATTATTTTTTTATATTAGAGCACCTTCGTATAACGCCTTTACATCGTCCTCGTAGTAAGGCGTGTATAGACCAAGTACACTTCCCTCTGTAATTTCTTCATTGTTTAAACTTATGGCATATGATGACAGTTTAATCGGTATTCCCGTAACTATGCTGGTCTTTTTATATGCATTTATGATAGTAGGTGTATTAGACACATTCATTATGCACAGCAAGGGATGTTATTTACCTTGATTCCCCTCATCTTATCAGATAATCCACATGCAGGCCAATATACCATTTTTTCAATATCCGCCTAGCTTAATATCCTGATTTTATCACATTCAGACTGACTTACATTCTTAGCCATCTCAACATATTTTTTCCATATTGAAGGATCTGTCTTCAATGGTTTAGTTGAATTCTCTGTGTGTCATGTCCTGGCTGATGTCTGCTCCTTCCTTGCCACAAAATCCGATATCCCGATATATGTAAGGCGGGATCATCTTGTAACGTACCTTTTAAGGCAAATTATCGTTCTTCCGTCATTTATCAATGTCGACCCGGAGTTATTTGGCGAGTTTATGATGTTCCTGACTAATGTAAAAGAATCCATAACTGGGAAAATGAAAAGTGAATTTGATGAAAAAAACATAAAAAAGGGGTTGGAGGTTGCCACTACCGGTTCCGATAAATTTGTTCCCTCAAATATCATTTATGCTGTCCGGGATATATACCGATATGTGGAAGACAAATCCGGTATTTACCGGCTGCTGAGTATTTTGTGCAAGATGATCAGAGAATATGGCAGCACCAAGGCCGAAGACCGCATGGCACTCATTAATGTTATAAGAATGATGTCTGAAGACTGGTATATGGCAGAAAACTCCACCGGCTCATCAGGAATTTGAATGTAATGAAACTACTATGCGTATGTGAAAGTTTTTCTGTAAATGAGATATCATAAGATAATTAACGAGCTGTATGGCGGTAATAATCCGTTGTCCAGCTCGTTTTGACTATACATTATCCCATTGATTTTGTCAAGAGTTATGATATAACTAGGGGCCTGCGGACATTTTTTAGACACCCGCAGCCAACCTCCTTTTCCTATATTCCAGAGGGGTAACCCCTCCGAGAATAGATTTTATACGATGTTCACAGTACCAATGCATGTAACCATCCAGTTCCATGATAAAAGCTTCTATGCTGTATTCAGCCCAATTACGCCCATAAAACATCTCTGTCTTTAGATGGCCGAAAAATCCTTCGCAAGCAGAGTTGTCCGGGGAACATCCTTTCTTGGACATTGAACGTGTGAGCCCGTTTTCTTTCATGATCCTGATCCATTCCGGCCAGCGATAGTGACCGTGGTAGCCAGTATGTTTAAAAAGCATACATAAACGCCACAAAAAAGTTCCAGCTAAGCTACAGCTACCCTGGATACCCTTACGACAACGCCTGCATTGAATCCTTTCATTCTCTTCACAAAAGAGAATGGAACAACAGATTCAGTATTGTTAATTACAATCAGGCGTACCGTTTGGTATTTGAATATATCGAGACCTTTTACAATACTGTCAGGATACATAGTCACAATGATTATATGTCACCAAATGAATTTGAAAAACTGTATACCACTTTTTCAAAGGAAGGTATCAAGAAAAAGGTCAGTTAACAGGAAAAATCTCCCATTTTAATTTGTGCTAAAACTTGACAGAGGAGCACTCATGATTTTACATAAAAATAGCACAAAAATCAAGATGGCTTTTGTGCTGTATATAATATTGTTTTACGGTGTATCGGGGATACGCAAATCCCTTCAATGCTCCGGCGAAATGCCGTATATCTATGTATAATCCTCGCGGATAAGCTGGGAAAAGAATCCCGCCATAAGTTTTGTTATCTTATGACGGGATTTGTATTTTAAAAAATTAACAGTTTGAAAAAGGCCGCTCGAGCGACCTTTATTCTTTTTAAGGCAGTAAGTACTGAGGATTTCCAGCGCCATCGTGCGAATGAGTATAATCAGAAACATCATCGCCAAATACGGAGATCATTGGATCTGCTCCAGAGTTAGTTGAAGCTAGCCAAAGAACGTAGGTGAGAAGTACAACATCGTCGTGCGATGCATACCATCCCTGACCAATTAATCTGTATTCGCATTTGTCGTAATGCTTGCCGAAATCGCATTCGAAACCGCTATTATCGCCATGATAAAAACCGAACCCTCTGAGCTGATACCCATCGGTTCCAGTGACAGTCTCTTCATTGTAATATCTGAATCCGAAAGAAGTTTCCAGACTGCCATCTACGCGCGAATAAGCGTTAGAGCTATTACCATCCTCATTTCCAGCCCAGCCGAGTTCCTTTGCGAGCTTATCAAACCTAAAGAAAGTTCCGTTGTCATTGGTCATAATATAGTCGTCTATATTAATATCCATAGAAACGTCGTACTTTCCGTACAGTTTGTAGCTATAAGCGCCGCTCTGAACAACGGGCTCAGAAGTCGAAGTAGGCTCATCACTAGGCTTAACGAAATTCGCACCAGAATTAATTTCCTGGTGAGGCTCGTCTACGCCATGAGTAACCTCATCGATCTCCTTGTCGTCGCGGGTCGAAATTCCTGCATTGTGCTGATCATTGCTGGATCCATTGCATGCAGTCAAAGAGAACAGCATACAAAGGATGACAATTATACTTACTACTGCCTTTGCTCTCATAGGAGCATGATTCGTCTTTTTCATATACGTGTCCTCCTTGTTTTATTTCTCCCGCAGTGGGGATAATTTTTTTCGAGGAAAAACGCCCGGACGCATCCGAGCGAGTTCCCTCTTTGCGTATCGGGGATACGCTAATCCCTTCAATGCTCCGGCGAAATGCCGTATATCTATGTATAATCCTCGCGGATAAGCTGGGTAAAAAGCCACCAATTTTCCTGGTGGCTTTTTACGGATTGCCGAGGTTAACCGTAATTATTTTTTTAATCGTATCAATAAAGCTGATTTTGTCTCCTCTAAAGACATATTGTTTACCATTAGACAGCGAGAGTGTAAAGTTAAGAGTAACTATCCAACATCTACTAGCTCCACTATTATAGTCGGCCATATCAAATTCAACCCAACTATCTCTCATGCCGTGGCCTTCAATGCGATAGATTTCATCAGTTCCATACATCATCTCCATTTTCGCGCCGTAGCGCTCTTCGAGCCAGCTTTGAAGCTCTGCTACTTCCGCCAAGCATTCTTCCTTGGTGTACGCCTTAGGGGTGTCTTTGTATACAGGGCGATTTGCATACTTTGCTACAATCTTGAAGTTCTTGAGCGCACGACTCAGATCTTCCTTGGTAGCATAATCATCCAACTCGATCTCTGTGCCAACTATGACGCCTTTATAAAAGGCAGTCTCCGGTATCTCTCTTCCGTAGAGCTCTGGACGCGCTTCCCAAGTAGTACCGAGTGAGTAGTCTTTGAGATTTGCGGGATAGAATCTTTGCAGTGTCGAGCTAAGCATATTTGCCAGATCGACTCTGGTAAGTTGTTCATAGCCGTCGAATGGTACCGAGTGTTCTTCTTGATTAGAAAAATAGTAGGCTGAATTTGTAAGCATCCACTTTACAGCCTTGCGCTGAGTCTTTGTGGGGCCCAAAATCTTTGTGTAGCCTGCTGTGCGAAGTGATATAGGCTTGAATCCTTCCTCATCCCAATCATAGCTTGTACCATCTACTACGCCCAAATCCTTGAGTGCCTTGTAGATTTTGTACATCGCGTACGACCTGGATACGATCGTAGAATCCTCGTTTGCACGAGAGCTCCATGCGTTCTTCTTGAGCGCCTTCATGATCTTTTCGTCCTGAGCAGAATAATTGTCGAGAACGTAATCATATATTAGTACCCGATCGTAGTTGGTCTTTGCCTTGGTTGTATTATAAGGAATAATCCCTATAACGAGTGCCATTACTATAAATAAACCTATGATTCTCTTCATAAGCTCCCTCCTTTTTCGAGGAAAAACGCCCGGACGCATCCGAGCGAGTTCCCTCTTTGCGTATCGGGGATACGCGAATCCCTTCAATGCTCCGGCGAAATGCCGTATATCTCGAGCACTGAAAATCTTTATTCATTACCATTATTTTTTTAACAGAAAACCTATTTGCTATCAGTTATTTAGTTTTCAATGTACATTAATTTTTGAGTTTATACATTTATTATCCTAACATACTTTAAACTATATTACAACAAAAAATTACCATCTGACCGGTTATTTTACAGGGGGTCAACTGCAAAACTCCGGACGAGATCACAATATATATACGTTTCCATTGTTTCCGTTGTTTCCATATATTTTCTATATAATAGATATATGCACACTCCCAATAACTCTGCACAAGTCATCAGCAACATCGGCAACATCGACAACCGTTGCAATAATTCTTGCATTTAAAATCTCGGACGGGGGATTGCAGTTGACCCCCTGTAAAATAACGGGGAAGATGGTACAGAGAAATCTCTGTTGTAAGAGGAAAGATAACGACACCAGAACAGGCAAGCCTCTCTGACTTGCCCGTTTTTTACTTTCAAAAACTCTATTT
>JAILGF010000228.1 GCA_024696945.1 Lachnospiraceae bacterium
TGCAGAGAAGAACGCAGAGGCATAATTACAGTAACTAAAGGAACATGTATTTACGCCTCATATTACGCGGCGTAAGATTCGAAAAACAATATTAATGGAGGAAATTAAAATGACAACACAGGAATTTATCGATGCTATCAAGGGCATGACCGTATTAGAGCTTAATGATTTAGTAAAGGCTTGCGAAGAAGAGTTTGGCGTATCTGCAGCAGCAGGCGTTGCAGTAGTAGCAGCTGGCCCCGCAGCAGCAGCTGAGGAGAAGACAGAGTTTAACGTAGAGCTTACCGAAGTAGGCGCTGACAAGATCAAGGTTATCAAGGTTGTTCGTGAAATGACCGGTCTTGGGCTTAAGGAAGCTAAGGAAGCAGTTGAGTCAGCTCCCAAGGTACTTAAGGAAGGAGTTTCTAAGGATGAGGCTGAGGCAGCTAAGAAGCAGCTTGAAGAAGTTGGCGCTAAGGTTACTCTTAAATAATTTTCCTAACAATTTCAAAATGTCAAAAAAAGCTCTCGCAGACAGCGAGAGCTTTTTTAAAACCATCAAATATTAAAGGATGTTAGGGTCAACACCTACCATGAAGTCAATGATAAGATCCTTAGGATCGTCCGGGTCATTCATAGGAATGCTGTAGCCTGTGGTGATAGGCTTAAGATTTCTTACCTGAATGAATTTGTAAAGTTCCCTTATACTGTTCTCCATTGTTTCCGTGCTGCCCTCATGACGGATCCTTACGGCATTTGCTAAAAGGAATAAGGGCTTAAATCTGTAACCGGGAAGCTTCGCCATCGCGATCTCATGAGAAATATCCTTGTCGAGGGGGACGAGGATTTCCAGATCCATGATGGGACCGTTCTCTGTCTTCTCTATTCCAAAGGTGGAGGTAATTGCGGGATGGATGGGACGTGCGCCAAAACGGTTCATCACATCGTCTATTTCCTTCCTCTTTTCCATAAGGAGTTTCTGATCAACCTTTCCTCTGTAAGAAAGAACATTTTTCATCTGTAGATTTTGTTCTGTAGTGATTTCCATAATAGTTTATACCTCGTATCATAAATTTTCCTAATTATCGCATTTTTTTTTGAATATGTCAAGTTGCCTTTAGACAAATAAAAAAGGACAACCTGGGGTGGTTATCCTTTTTACGGAGAAGGTATTTTTGCTAAAGTGCCGATTGCACTTTTTGGGGTGTAGCAAAAACTATAAATGTATTGGGGTTTACGAGTATGTATTATAGCATGCTTTGCAAATAAGTGTGCACAAACATTGGTAATTTTTAAAATTTTTTTTGAGCATTTTGTATAGGTACTTAAAAGAATGACAATATAATATATTGAAATGGGTATTAAATATAGGTATAATGATGATAAAAACAGAAAGAAGGTTACCGATCATGGAAAAATGGTTGACTAAGTCCCCGATGGGGTGGAACAGCTTCGATTATTATAATACATCTGTAACAGAAGCCGATGTCAAAGCTAATGCCGACTATATGGCAAAGCATTTAAAAGGCTTTGGCTGGGAATACATTGTGGTGGATATTGCCTGGTATTACAGTGAAGAGGGTGAAGAGCGCGATAATTTCGCATATATACCCTTTGCAAAGGTAGAGATGGATGAATACTCCAGACTGTACCCGGATCCTAAAAAATTCCCTTCATCCAAAGGTGGAAAGGGCTTTGGGCCTCTCGCAGAGTACGTGCATAGTCTCGGATTAAAGTTCGGTATCCATATCATGAGAGGCATACCGAGACGTTCGGCATATCTTAGGACAAAGATCAAGGGAACGAAAGTGACCGCTAACAAAGTGGCAAATCCTAACTCTGTCTGCTTCTGGAATCCGGATATGTATGGAGTAAAACCTCAGGCAGAGGGAGCACAGGAGTATTATGATTCCATCATAGAACTCTATGCTTCTTGGGGTGTGGATTTCATAAAATGTGATGATATCTGTCGTATGGATGCCCCTTCGTCAAAGGATGAAATAAGGATGCTCCGTAATGCCATAGATAAATGCGGCAGGAAGATAGTGCTAAGCCTTTCACCCGGACCTGCAATATTAGATGAGCAGGAGTTCTATCATGAAAATGCCAATATGTGGCGAATAACCGATGATTTCTGGGACAGATGGGAACTTCTTCTTGACATGTTTGACAGATGCAAGAAGTGGCAGCCTTTTGTAAAGACGGGCGGATATCCTGACTGTGATATGCTTCCTGTAGGTAAACTCAGCAAAGGTTTTGGAACAGAGAGAGATACTAACTTTACTTTTGATGAGCAGAAAACCATGATGAGCTTGTGGTGCATATTCCGATCACCTTTGATGATCGGCGCAGAGCTTACCAAGCTTGATGCAAAAACCATGGAGCTTCTCACAAATGAGCAGCTTTTCAGGATGAAGAATGAGATAAAAACATCGCAGGAGATATACCGTGATGATGACTTTATCATCTGGGAGGCTGAGTCGGACAGTAAGAAATACGCAGCTATTTTCAATATCTCTAAAGAAGAAAGAAAAGCACCTTTTGACAAGATTAACAAAGACTATGACGGTGCGCTTGAGATATGGTCGTTAAAGGCTGTATCCTACGAGGAAGGTATGGATATCGCTCCGCATGGGGTAGTACTCCTCAGCAAGGAGATTTCTTCTGACTGATATTCATCGGGCAATGAATGTATATCATTATAGATACTGTGCCGTAGGTACGGCGTTAAAAGAGAAAGAGAAAAGTCCGTGAAAAAGAATGATGAATTCGAGATAGAAATTACCGATATCGGTAATGACGGTGAAGGGATTGGAAAGCATGAAGGGATGACTTTCTTTGTGAAAGGAGGGCTTCCCGGGGACAGAATCCTGGCCGGAGCTACCAAATTGAAGAAAACATACGGATATGCGAGACTGGTGAAGGTTCTTACACCTTCGCCTTTTCGTGTTGCGCCTTTATGCCCCATATCTGAAAAATGCGGAGGCTGCCAGATACAGAGCCTTTCATATAAAAAACAGCTTGAGCTTAAAGAGCGAAAGATAGCAGAAAATCTGACACGTATAGGCGGCTTTTCACCGGAATTTGTTAAAGAGCATATGGATACGATAGTCGGTATGGAGATTCCGTTTCATTACAGAAATAAAGCACAGTATCCTATAGGGACGGATAAAAACGGTCAGCCTATAGCAGGATTTTATGCAGGCAGGACTCATAGTATAATCCCTAATACAAACTGTTTTCTCGGAGCAGAGGAGAATGAAATAATCCTAAAAGCAGTTCTTTCGTATATGGAAGAAAACAATATCCCTGCGTATGATGAGATAACCGGAAAAGGACTGATAAGGCATGTGCTTATAAGAAAAGGTTTTACAACCGGGGAAATTATGGTATGTCTGGTGATAAACGGGAGATTACCTGCCAAAGAAAAACTGGTGGACAGACTTATGAAAATCCCCGGCATGAAGAGCATATCCGTAAATATTAACACCGAAAACACTAATGTTATAATGGGTTCGGAGTTACATACCATCTGGGGAGAACCGACTATTTCAGATGTTATCCATGTGCGCGATATGCAAAAAGATGGATTCCCGTTTACCGGTGATTCGCTGACTTTTATTATATCTCCGCTTTCGTTTTATCAGGTAAACCCTGAACAGACCGAGAAGCTTTACAGTCTTGCGCTTGAATATGCAGGCCTTACCGGCAAGGAAAGCGTGTGGGATCTGTATTGCGGGATAGGGACTATTTCCTTGTTTATGGCACGTAAAGCAAAGCAGGTTTATGGAGTAGAAATTGTAGGACCGGCTATAGATGATGCCAAGGAAAACGCAAAAAGAAACGGGATCACAAATGCGGAATTTTTTGTGGGAAAGGCTGAAGAAGTACTTCCTGAGTTTTATGAAGGGAAAAATAATTCTTACGAGATGCTTTATCCTGATGTCATAGTTGTAGACCCGCCTCGTAAAGGCTGCGACGAAGCGTGTCTTTCCACAATGTTAAAGATGCAGCCGGATCGTATAGTATATGTCAGCTGCGACAGTGCTACACTTGCACGAGACCTTAAGATCCTGTGTGAGGGTGGCTACAGGATAAAGAAAATACGCGGAGTGGACCAGTTCAGTCATACGGTACATGTTGAGACGGTAGTCTGTCTTGTACGTAAATAACGGTGAAAGGAAAAGCATGACGGCGGCTGTGCCGGATCAAAAAGGAGGAGATTATGGAATACCGCAATATATTTAAAGAATTAGGATACGACGAAAATGAGATCGATAAAAAGGTCAGAGAGTGCTTCGACACAATATATAACGGACCCGAAGGGATCAGATTCTACGAGAATGTAGGCGATGATATGGGCTATATCACCGATACCGGAAACAATGACGTGAGGACCGAAGGCATGTCTTATGCCATGATGGTCTGCGTACAGATGGACGAAAAGGAAAAATTCGACCGTATCTGGAAATGGACCAAGAAATATATGTGGATACCGGAAGGCTATGACCAGGGATATTTTAAGTGGTCCTGTAATCTTGACGGAACGGTAAGAGGACAAGGTCCTGCGCCCGACGGCGAGGAATATTTTGCGATGGCGCTTTTCTTCGCGTCACACAGATGGGGAGACGGTGAAGGAATATTCAATTACTCACATGAGGCAAAAGAGATTTTGAAGGCATGTATCCATAACGGAGAGGGAGAACGCAAGGGACATCCCATGTGGAATCATGAAAATCATTATATTAAGTTTACTCCGGAGACCGAATTCTCGGATACTTCTTATCACCTACCACATTTTTACGAGCTTTTTGCAAAGTGGGCATATGAAGAGGACAGAGAGTTTTGGAAGAAGGCAGCCAAAGCGAGCAGGGAGTATATTGTAAAATCAAGTCATCCGGTAACGGGTTTGAGTCCCGAGTACTCGGATTATGACGGAAAGCCCACGAATTCCGCTTGGGCAAAGAAATACAATCAGAGACATGACTGGTTTTTCAGCGATGCATATCGCACCATTGCCAATATAGCCATGGAATCTTGCTGGTGCGGTGAAAACCCTGAACTCGCAGATATTGCCGCCAAGATCCAGAGGTTCTTTATTGAAGACAGGTGCGGAGTAATGGATGGGATATTTGAGATAGACGGAACTCTTGTCGAAGACCATGCGAAACACAATGTCGGACTTATGGCTACAAACGCTGAGGGCTCTCTTGCGGTATTTGTGAATACAAAGGCAGATGAAAAGAGCCTTGACCGTGCGGAACGATGTGTAAGGCTCCTTTGGGAAACATCTATGCAGACCGGCAAATACAGATACTACGATAACTGTCTGTATATGTTTGCGATGCTTGCATTAAGCGGAAATTACCGTATCTGGTAGGAAAATAATTTTTTCTTATTAATCAATTCGTACAGACGGGATTTTTTCGGAATGTTTTGTAGTGATTGACTTCTTGCGCAAAAGATGATATAAATATATCGTGGTATTTTTTCTGACAAGGAGAAGAAAAGTATGGGATTAAACAATATCGAAGATTATACCCTTGATACCGTTATGGGATTGATCAAGGATAGCGTTGATGCGGTAATAGCAGTTAATGGGGATACTGCAAGGTTTCATGCGGTTTACAAACGTGGTTTTTTTGTTGATTTTATTGAGGATGACGGGGATTACAACAAACTTATAGAAAAGCTGTGGTTTCATTTTAATGACAGCGGCGAACAGATTACAGAGGATTATCATGTATTTATCCCGTCTCTCGGGAAATTTAACGGAAAAATCAGTAAACGTCTGAGGATTATTTCCGATGGTGTGGTACATATTGCACAGATGACGATCTATCCCATAGAGGGAACTTTGGTAAACATTTTCGTACTTGACGAGCTGGACAGCAGTGAAAATGAAGAAGAGCTGCAGACCAACAACAAGGTAACCACCATTCAGAATACATATCTGTTTTCAATGTATATCGATCTGGTAAAGGACGTTACCAGCAGTATAAGCATTACCGAAATATCGGATGAAACGGTCAACACACAGATCAAGTATTCCGATTGGAGGATGATGATCGTAAACATGATCTGGCCGGATGACCAGCCTACATTCCTTGAGCGTACCGATTCGGATTATTTAAAAGCCAATTTCGTGCCCGGCCATACTTCTTCGTTTGACTGCCTGATGCAGAATCTTGAAGGAAAATATATCTGGGTCAAACTGATATTCAGCCGTGCTGAGACAAACAACGAAGATGATTTCCGTTTCGTCTTTATGGTACAGGATATACATGAAAATACAGTAGAACTGATGTCAACGCTTAAAAAGTATGAGGAAATGGCTTCCATGGATCCTTTGACATCCGTTCTGAACCACGGACGAATAGAGACCGAGCTTGCTAATGCTGTTGAAACTGCACGTAAGAGCAAACGTTCCGTTTCAGCCATGATGTTGGATATAGACTTCTTTAAGAAAGTTAACGATACCTTCGGTCATTCTGTTGGTGATATGACGTTAAAGCGCTTTGCAAGTCTTATCAGCAGCTATTTCACAGATGGAAGGGCTGTTGTAGGACGCTGGGGCGGTGAAGAATTCGTAACCATATGTTATGATACCGATCAGGCAAGACTTAAGGAGATTGCCGAAGACATAAGGGAGAAGATCGCTTCGGAGCATTTTAAGGCCGTCGGCAATGTTACCTGCAGCATAGGTGTCACCGGGATCGGTCCCGACGATAATTTGACATCTGCTTTTGAACGCATGGACAAAGCACTGTATGAAGCAAAATCCGCAGGAAGAAACTGTGTAAGAGAAAGTTGAACATAAATTTTTAGTTGGAGGCTCACATGCTTGAATTAAAGAATATTTCATTCAAGGTGGATTCAGAGGGAAAGGATAAGGAGATAATCAGTGACGTCTCTTTGGTCATCCCGGATGAAAAGCTTGTGGTCATCACCGGTCCGAACGGGGGCGGGAAATCGACACTTGCAAGGCTTATAGCCGGAATAGAAAAACCTGATTCCGGGAAAATCCTTCTTGACGGGGAGGATATCACGGAACTTTCCATTACGGAAAGAGCAAGGAAAGGAATAGGGTTTGCGTTCCAGCAGCCGGTAAGGTTTAAAGGGATCCAGGTATTTGATCTGATAAAGCTTGCTACGGGAAAGAATATCACGATGACGGATGCATGCGCATATCTTTCGGCAGTTGGTCTTTGTGCCCGTGATTATATAGACAGGGAAGTAAACAGCAGTCTTTCGGGCGGAGAGCTTAAGAGGATCGAGATCGCAACGGTTCTTGCAAAGGGCTCGAGACTTTCCGTGTTTGATGAACCGGAAGCAGGGATCGATCTGTGGAGCTTCCAGAATCTTATCGAGGTATTCGACGGTATGAGAAAAAAGATCCGCGGAGGGTCGATCATGATAATATCTCATCAGGAGAGAATACTTGATATAGCCGATGAGATAATTGTGATAAAGAACGGAAGCATTGCGGAGCAGGGCTCAAAGGATGAGATACTTCCTTCTCTTATGGGAACGGCCGATGCGGTTCCCGAATGTAAGAGGAGCGGAGTAAGAAAGGATGTGGAAGAATCATGCTGAACATGGATGAGATCCAGATGAGACTGCTCAAGGAAGTGGCAGATCTTCACAAGGTTCCCGAAGGGGCTTACAACATCCGTTCAAACAGTCAATCGGTCGGACGTGCCTCAACCGAAAATATTGAGATAATCCCGAGAGAGGACGGACAGGGCCTTACCGTAAAGATAAAGCCCGGAACAAAGAATGAAAGCGTTCATATCCCCGTGGTAATGACCAAGAGCGGGATAAAGGAGCTTGTATATAATGATTTCTATATCGGTGAGGATGCCGATGTGACGATCGTTGCCGGCTGCGGTATTGATAATTGCGGAAATCAGGATTCCGAGCATGATGGCATACATCGTTTCTTTGTCGGAAAGAATGCCAAGGTCCGTTATGTGGAAAAACATTACGGGTCCGGAACGGGAACCGGAAAGAGGATCCTTAATCCCGGTACCGAGGTGTATCAGGAGGAAGGCAGCTCCGTGGAAATGGAAATGGTCCAGATTAAGGGTGTGGACGATACCAACCGGAGCACGATCGCGGAACTTGCCAAGGATGCGAAGCTTGTGGTAAGGGAACGTCTTATGACGCACGGAAATCAGAATGCCGTGAGCACATATACCGTTAAGCTTAACGGCGAGGGTTCAAGCGCCGACGTTGTATCAAGGTCCGTTGCAAGAGAGGATTCCTATCAGAAATTCGATGCGAAGCTTGTCGGAAATGCAGCATGTCACGGTCATACGGAATGCGATTCCATAATCATGGACAGAGGAAGGATATTGGCAGTTCCGGCCCTGGAAGCAAATGATCTTGACGCGGCACTGGTTCATGAGGCGGCTATAGGAAAGATCGCCGGAGACCAGATAATCAAGCTGATGACATTGGGTCTTACCGAGGCTGAGGCTGAGGAACAGATAATTAACGGATTTTTGAAATAAAAAACTAACTTTTGGTTAGTTTTCATAATAAAAAATATGCTGTATAATGTCTGATGGATGTTATACAGTTTTTTTGAAGGCGGGTTAAGGCATGTTTAAAGGATTAAAAGACGGAATAGTAAATTTTTATATCAAGGAAAAAGAACTGGACATATCTATGATCAAGCTTCTCGGTACTGCAGGTATTATGATAAGTCTTGTGGGAGCGGTACAGGCGATATTTACTTCGTTTGATTCCAAAGGCTTGCTCATAAATATTCTGGCAGCTTTAGCAAGCTTGGGACTTATGATATTTGTCCATGCCACAAGAAAATATCTGGCCGGATATCTGATCACCTCTATTGGTATATTCATGATACTGTTTACCTGGCTGTTCCTTGAAACAGGTGGAATGGGCGGATCGATACCGTATTTCTTTGCTTTCGGAATGATCTTTACCCTTCTGATGTATAAAGGGAAGCTGATGTATATAATGGAAACGATACAGACCCTGTTCTATGTGGGTGTCTGTGTGTTTTCATACTTCTTCCCGGAATATGTAAAACCCTTCGAAACTCCCGGAAAGCAATTCGGAGACCAGCTGGCCGGAATTCTTTTCTCTGCCATAGGTATCGGATTCATCTTCCTGCTTTATATCAGGACATACAGAAAACAACAGAAGCTTGCGGAAGATTCCAGTCAGGCTAAAAGTATTCTTCTTGCAAATATAAGCCATGAGATAAGAACCCCCATTAACATGCTTCTGGGCATGAACGAAATGATACTTAGGGAGTCAGAGAATACCCAGATCAACGAATATGCCCAGAATATCGACAATGCCGGACACCAGCTCCTTTTTATGGTCAATCAGTTCCTGGACCTTGCCCGTATAGATATGGGTAAAGAAGAACTGTTTGAAGAGAATTTCAACTCCTTTAAGATGATCCGCAGTCTGGGCGATTTCTTTGGAAAAGAGGCCGATAGAAAGAGCATCGAATTTGTAATGGATATCGATAAAAAGCTGCCTGCATTCCTGTACGGCGATATCCAGAAAATATCCCAGATACTGTCAAACCTTCTGACCAATGCCGTAAAGTATACTTCAAAGGGAACCATAGTGCTGTCGGTACAGAACCGCGGTAAGGATGAAAACGGCTACAATGTGATACACTTCGAAGTTTCCGATACCGGTAACGGAATTCCTGCAAAGGAACAGGAGAAGATATTTGAGAGCTTTGAAAGAGCCGATATCATAAGAAACAGAAGTATTGAAGGAACCGGTCTTGGACTTGCCATCTCAAATAAGCTTGCCAATATTATGGGCAGTAAGATACAGGTTAAGAGCCAGTACGGCGTGGGAAGCGAATTCTGGTTTGACGTTCCTTTGAAAACAGGTAAGGAGAGTGAATTCTTTGCAAATTCGGACGGATTTTTCATTGCTCCCGAAGCTAAGATCCTCGCAGTTGACGATAACAACATGAACCTTATGGTTGTAAAATCGCTTCTGAAGAGAACCATGGTAAACCTGGATACGGCGGAATCGGCGCTTGCCTGCTATGAAAAATATGAAAAGAGCAACTATGACCTTGTCCTTATGGACTACATGATGCCGGAGATAGACGGTATCGAGGCCATGGAACATCTGAGGGAGATGGATAAAGCAAGAAACAGGACAACACCGATCATTGTTCTTACAGCAGATGCTACTCCCGATAAGAAGGAATTGTTTTTTGCGAAAGGCTTTGATGACTATCTGTTAAAGCCGACGGATACCAATCTGCTTGAAAAAGCCCTCATAAAGCACCTTCCGGAAAGACTTGTTACCAGGGTGAAGAACGAATCCGTTACGCTTTTGCCGGAGGATGTTAAGGGCGATTATACAGACCTTTTGAAGAAATACGATATTTCCCTTGAAATGGCATTAAAGCATTTAAGCGGCGATGTTTTACAGTTTTCGAGAATAAGTGAGTATTTCATCAAGAATACTCCGGGAACCATTGAAAAGATCCGCAAAAACATTGAAGAAGGCGATTATGAGAATGCCGCGATAAATATCCATGCCATAAAAGGAAATGCCGGTAATGTCGGCGGTGAGGATCTGTATTATTCAGCAAGACGACTTGAAAAAAGAGCCAAGGATAAGGACGAAAAATACGTTGTTTCCGCACTTCCTCTGTTTGTTATGAAATGGGAAAGGGTTGATGAAGGACTTAAGGAATTCCTTAAGGAATTTGAGAAACTTAAGCCTAAGATCGTTCCCGAGAAAAAAGAGGTCAAAAAGATCCTTGATGAACATACCACATGGGAGAACCTTCTGTCTGCGGTACAGCTGGGCAATCAGTCTCCGGCGTTGAAGCTGACAGACGAACTTGCACTGATGTACAAGGATAAAGAGACTCTTGAAAAGATTAGAGGATTTATTAAGAACATTGAATTTGACAAGGCGGAAGAACTGATAAAAGAAGTTAAAGTATGAAAGAAAAGGAGTAAGGTTGATAAATGAGCGAGAGCAGAATACTGTGTGTCGATGATGACATAAGCATGCTGAATACGATAGAGGATATACTGATCAATGCCGGGTATGCGGTCAGTCTGGCAAAATCAGGAAAACAGGCACTTGATCTGTTAAAGAGAGGGATCGAGTACCAACTGGTCCTGCTTGACATTGATATGCCGAATATGGACGGATACGAGACCTTTAAGGAAATCCGGTCCTTCGAGAAAACAAAAAATCTTCCTATCATCTTCCTGACAGGTATGGACGATCCGGGTTTTGAAATAAAGGGATGGGAGATCGGCGCGGCAGATTATATTACCAAGCCTTTCATTAAGAGCGTTTTCCTGGCCAGGATAAAGAACAGGATAACCGCTCCTTCGTCGGATTCAAAATATGATCCGAAGGCGTTGGCTGTTATGGAAGAAAAGCTTTCCGGACTGGAGCTTACGGTATCCAGACTTATTGCTGACGGTCTGACAAACAATGAAATAGCGAGCCGGACAAACTATTCGTACGGTTATATCAAACAAGTGGTTTCGACAATCCTGGAAAAGGTCGGCATGAAGAAAAGATCGGATATCAGGAAATACTTAAAAGACGGAAGTTTTGATGATAATTCCGATGGCGAATAGGATATAACAGCATTGACTTAAAAAAATACCTGCAGGAATGGCGGCCGGCAGGTATTTTTTAAGGTTTGAAATGGATTCTCATATGTAGATCGTGAAGTTATCACCTTTTGCCTACTACGCCAATAGGTTTTTGAAAAATTTTTAAAATTTTTTGTTGTATGAATGAAAAGCCTGATTTTTAAAGGCTCGCATACATTTGACATGAAGGGTATATTTATCAGCAAATATTGACTTGAATCCTTTTTTTACGTATAATACTATATTAAGGTCAAAGGCTTAAAGGCAGTTTGAGAGTGATTGGATAATAAAAGTTGGGGGTAAAAAATTATGAATGCAATGCCGGAAGTTATGAAGCTGAATGGTGGGCTGTGCTGGGAACACATCTTTGAGACATTCAGTGCTTTATGCTACGTTCCCGAGAACGATAAGGATGATGGGCTGCTCAATTACGGGTTTATAGCACCTTATCTGCTTGTTTTCGCTGAAAAGAAATTAAATATTGAGGAAGCCGTTAAGTTTGCAAAGGAGAAGGGCTTTGAGAAGCTGGCAAAGGATTTTGCAAGCAGTGTGGTATTTATCTATCCAACCTCGGCAAACGGATGGAAGGATGCAAGTTCCGAGATCTTTAACGAGATATTGAAGAATTCAAGAATCAACCAGTACTACGAAAACGGAGTTGCAAAATGCTGGAACAGGTTTACGCACAAGCTTGAGGAGTTCCATATAAGAGGGGCTATATTCAGGACCAATCTGTACGGATACGGTGAGTCGGCTGATTTTATAGCAAAGAACTATCTGAAGCATTTTAAAGGTCAGGGCTTATGGTTCGACGGTGCCGACAGTGCGGCAGTAACCTGTATTCTTGAAGGTCTTTCGAAGGTCCCTGATGTACAGGCAGACGATATTCCCGTTATTTCCGTAGGAAACAGTGATGAGATCAATGAGGTGCTTATGGAAAAGGTAAAGTACCTCTATATAAAGAAAGAAGCAGATGTTGCAGCTGATTTCTATGCGTTCTCCAGAAAATTCAGGCGTATGCTGGGAATTTTGGAGCTTGATCCCGACTTAGAGGCTGAGGGCATGGTGATAGAGCCCGGAAGTGAAACTCTTAAGACATCTCAGGATAACTTCGGAGATGATAAGGGTACGGAAGAACACAGAGTCGGATATTTTGCCTTTTATAATAAAGGAATATTTGACAACGGACCCGTTCCGCTTCTCCTTGCTTTCCACGGCGGCGGAGACAGCGCATTTTACATTTCTTATATATCCGGATGGGCAAATATCGCACACAGGCACAATTTCCTGCTTGTATCTATAGAGCATCATCTGAACAGCACTGCCACAGAGATGATCGACCTTATTGACAGGCTTAAGAAAAAATACAATATCGATCCTACTAGGATCTACTGCAGCGGTTTCTCGATGGGCGGATGCAAGAGCTGGGATTTCATTGCCGAGCATCCTTCATATCTGGCTGCCGCAGCACCTATGGATGCAACCTTTGAGGTGGGAGTGAATGTATTCGGAAAGCCTTCACCCTATCCGTTTAATACAGACGTTCCGGTTCCCTGCTTCTATGCAGGAGGAGAGGAAACACCTCTTCCCGAGCTTCCTTTCCAGGCTCAGAAGTGTCTTGACAGGATAAAGTATATCTTGGAGCTTAACGGAGCTGCCGCTGCGTGTGAAAATCCCGAAACCACCGCTGCAGAAACCGTGGCACAGACGATAAAGACAGGTATATCGTCGAAGCTTTCGATAGGAATCGATAGAAAGTATGATGTAAAGCTTGCGGATAAGGACAACTGGGAGAATAAGATCTGGGGCATCAGCGGAGACGAAACCTATAAGACTGCAGATAAGACAAGAAATTCTGTTTTGACAATAGAGCTGTTTAAAAACGGCGAAGGCAAGTGTTACAATGCACTCGGAAGCATCTCAAAGCAGCAGCATGAGTGCAGGGAGCATACCTGTGAGAATGCATGGAGATTTATGAGTAACTTTAGAAGATTGCCCGATGGAAGCATCGAAGGCGGAGATTTTGAAACTATTAAGAGATCGTTTACCGAATGACAAGAATAAATAAAGGAGAATATTAAAAATGGATGCAGCAAAATGTATTGAAAGCGGAAAAAGTGTATTGGGAATTGAATTTGGTTCTACCAGAATAAAGGCAGTGCTCATTGATGAGGATCACAAGCCGATAGCCGAAGGCGGTCATGAGTGGGAGAACAGATTTGAGAATGGTGTATGGACATACTCGCTTGATGATATCTGGACAGGACTTAAGGACTGCTACGCGAGTCTAAAAAAGGATGTTAAGGAAAAGTACGGTATCGGCATAAAGAAATTTGCAAGTATCGGTTTCTCTGCAATGATGCACGGATATATGGTATTTGATAAGGACGGAAATCTTATGGTTCCTTTCAGAACATGGAGAAATACCATCACCGGCGAAGCAGCAGAAAAGCTCACCAAGGAGCTTAATTTCAATATTCCTCAGAGATGGAGCATAGCTCATCTTTATCAGGCTATACTTAATAACGAAGAGCATATCGGAAAGATCGACTTCTTAAGCACTCTGGCTGTATATATCCACTATATGCTGACAGGCAAGCGTGTGGCAGGCGTTGGTGAGGCTTCGGGAATGTTCCCCATCGACACCGCTAAATGCGATTACAATCAGAGCATGGTTGAGAAGTTCAATGCACTTATAGCCGGCAAAGGATTTTCATGGAAGCTGCGTGACATCTTACCCAAGGTTCTTTCAGCAGGTGAGGCAGCAGGCACTCTTACCGCGGAAGGTGCAAAACTCCTTGACGAGAGCGGAGAACTGGAAGCAGGCATACCGCTTTGTCCTCCTGAGGGTGATGCAGGTACGGGTATGGTTGCTACCAACAGCGTAGCTCAGCGTACCGGTAATGTATCGGCAGGTACTTCAATCTTCGCAATGGTAGTTTTGGAAAAGGATCTCTCAAAGGTTTATCCGATAATAGATATCGTAACCACTCCTGACGGCAGTGCTGTGGGTATGGTACATTGCAATAACTGTACATCCGATATCAACGCATGGGTGAACATACTCGCTGAGGCTATAGAGGCAAACGGCGGTACAGTGGATAAGGGTAAGTTGTATGTTACGCTCTTCAACAAAGCTCTTGAGGGCGATCCAGATTGTGGCGGACTTATCTCATACAACTATCTCTCAGGTGAGGGCGTAACCGGTCTTGATGCAGGCCGTCCTATGTTTGTAAGGACTCCTGATGCAAAGTTTAATCTTGCAAACTTTATGAGAACACATATCTATTCAGCATTTGCAACCCTTAAGACCGGCTGTGATGTGATGATAAAGGATGAGGGCGTAAAGGTTGATACTCTTTACGGCCATGGCGGTATTTTCAAGACAAAGGGCGTAGCTCAGGGAATACTTGCTGCAGCACTTAATTCTTCGGTTTCTGTTATGGAGACTGCAGGCGAAGGCGGTGCATGGGGTATGGCTATCCTTGCAGCATACATGGTAAATAAGGGCGCTGATGAGTCGCTTCAGGATTACTTAAATGCTAAGGTATTTGCAGGTCAGAAGGGCGAGACCATTGCTCCCGATGTTAAGCTTGTTGCCGGCTTTGATAAGTTTGAAGAAGTATATCTTAAAGGTCTTGCTGCAGAGAAGGCTGCTGTTGAGAATATTTAAGAAAAAACTTTATAAGGGAGTACAAGATGGAGAGAAGAGACAAAATAAATTATTACTTAGATCTGGCAGAGGTGGTTTCTAAGCGCGGAACATGCCTTAGAAAAGCTTACGGCGCTGTTATCGTAAAGAATGATGAAGTTATTTCTACAGGATATGTCGGAGCACCCCGTGGCAGGAAAAACTGCTCGGATCTCGGACGTTGTATCCGTGAAGAGTTGAATATTCCCAGAGGTGAGCGTTACGAGCTTTGCCGTAGTGTACATGCTGAGGCAAATGCCATTATCAGTGCTTCACGTCAGGATATGATAGGTGCATCCATGTTCCTTTGCGGTAAAGATGTTAAAACCGGTGAGTATGTGGCAAATTCCAACAGCTGTTCTATGTGCAAGCGCCAGATCATAAATTCCGGTATAGAAAAGGTATACATCCGTGATACCATCGATGAGTACCGTGAGATAAAGGTACAGGACTGGATAGAGGATGACGAATCCTTAGCCGGTAAGTTTGGGTATTAATTGAATGAAGTAATAAATCAGAAATTAATATTATATCATGAAATAAAAAGTGGCAGGATACCAAAGTCCTGCCATCTTTATGTTTTATTGGTGCTAATGTTTGTTATTTCTTATTTAGATTATAACCTAGTACGGATCCTGTGATACCGCCGAGGATGTGAGTGAACTGGGATACGTTGTCGTCTACAAATATACCCTGGTATATCTGCTGTCCGATATAAAGTATCGCTACCAGTATAAAGGTAAGAGGTATCTCTCGCTCTTTAAAGCTTGTAAATGATGCTAAGAGTATAAATGCAAATACTACACCGCTGGCACCCATGAGAGCCTGATTCGGGAACAGGATAAAGCTGGCCACACCTGTGATAAGTGCAGTAACTGCGATAACCACAGTCAGTATTTTGCCGCCGTAACGTTCTTCAAGCATAGGGCCGAGTATCAGGAGCATCATCAGGTTGCCGGTCAGATGAGAAATATCCAGATGCCCGAATACATGTCCGAAGAATCTGAGGTATGTAAAAGGACTTGCCATGGAAGCACCCGAACGGTATACCGAGAACAGTAATGCCGTGGAGTTTCTTGCGGTTACTTTATCCAGTACTAACGCCAGTACACAGATAGCAGAAAACGTCAGTACTACAGGTGAATTGATCACAATTTTAAAATTCGGCTTAGTGCCGGATGTTGATTTCTTGTATGCCATTTTGTTGCCTTTCGTGGATTATATGATCATCCTGGCCTTTTCGGGGAAGCAGGAGAAGGTTACATGACTGCTTTCGCCGGCTATCTCGCCGTCGGTGTGGATGGTCATAGGTCTGTCGGTCTGTATTTCTATAGTTTTTGCAGTTATTTGTTCTATGTTCTTATGTTTTACATGATTTCCCTTTATTACCGATGGCATAAGCCTCAGGTGAGTAAATCGTGAAATATCATGTACTATGCATACCGTTATCTTGCCGTCAAACGGATTAGCGGCGGGACCCATC
>JAILGF010000230.1 GCA_024696945.1 Lachnospiraceae bacterium
TTGTTAAGCTGAACAAAGAGGTCGCTTAAGTTATCTTCTATCCATCCCTTCAGCATGTCCCTTATGAATTCGTTGATAGGATCCAGTATAAAATCTAACATAGGCGTTCACCTTTTCCTTATCTTTATCCTTCTCCGCCGCCTTCGCCGCCACCGCCTCCGAAGAGACTCGAAAGTAACGGGATCACTGTCTGGGCAAGGATTATGATACCGCCTCCTGCCATTAACTGTTTTATACCCTGGGATTTGGAACCTGCGTTATCATTACCGTAACCTTCAAGCAGGTTTATGACTCCCCAGACACCGATACCGGCACCAATTGCTGTGATAACTGTCTTTAATCCGTCAATAGCTGACGAGAAGAAGCCCATCAGATAAATCCCGCCTCCTGAATACCCAAAAAGACGGAATACTGTCATTGTCATGACTGCTGTTAAGGGCACAAAGTGTGATGCCCTTGCATTATAAAGATTAAACATTTTTTCATATTCTCCTTGTTTTTTATGATTTTTTGTTGTTAACTCCGGGTTACATTCGTTTACAGATATCCCATGCTGTGGGATCCCGGGCATGAATTACCATGCGGAAGTGCTTTGTGATATACATTTTCCTTTCCTCCAAAATGAAAATGGAGAAGGGATTATCCTTCTCCGATAAATAAAAAAACGCAGGGATAAGATTTCTCTTATTCCTGCGCGTATCGCTGTAAATATCCTGTTTATACACTTTCTATTGCTTATATATCATAGCATCTATGTTTCTTAAAAATTTTTGAAAACATGTAAATATATTTACGTCCGGAAAATGGCTGTCCTTTCTTCACCATCTTTTATAACCGTGATTTTCATCTTTTTCCCAGGCTTAAAATTTACCGGAAATGTATAGCTATATTCATAAGTTCCTATAAAACTTGATACAACCTTAGTAGAATATTCCTTTCCCCTGTATTGAAACTTTATAATTGATTCACCAGAACATCTACCTGTTAATGTATGCTTTTTATAATTATAACTTCCTTCATCTAAGCCATCCGGACGTCTTATATAATCCCCAATCAACTTCCTTGTAAGCGAATACTGTCTTCCTGAGCTTGTTTTAACAGTCAATTTTATCTTGCTGCCAAAATCTATCCCTTTAGGTGCAATGCTAAAAACTCTCCAACACAAACCATATGAAGCATCATAACACTTAACCTCATCATATTTATCAAAATTGTATTTTTTTGCATATTCTTCATACTTGGGATACTTCTTAATATCTACAAATTCACTATATCCGTAATCATAGTCATAATCATCTTCTATTTCATCTTCGTAATAATTCACAGGGATAATTAACTGCTTATATGTTTTTTTACCGTATTTAACAGATATTTCGATGCTGTCTCCTGTTTCCATCTCTATATCGCCCTCAATGCATTCACTTACGGTTAAAAGATTGAATACTAACTCTTCATCACCAGAAATGATTTCTGCGCTAGACGAATTTCCCGGAACAAAACATGCACGCAGATTAAAGCTATTCTGACCACATCCAATATAAACTGTCTCGCCTTTTTTTACTTCTATACTAAATGCTTCATCTTTACAGTACGCTCTTGATAATTTACTAAACCCATTAGGATTTGAACTATTACAATATTCATCAGATGAATAATACTTTCCGATATATTGTCCGCCACTATATTTAAATATTTCTCTTTTTTCATCATTTTTTACATTAAAATCTTCATCTAAGAAAAAACCAAATTGGAAGTTCTGCATTCCATACGGTGCATCCGGAAGATATTCTCCATCACCACTAAAAGTCAATGTGCCATCTTTTTTTACATCTATTCTGACATATTCATACTTTCTATCATCATAATTTTTCGTTTTCGAATTATACTTGGGTCCCTTAAGGGTTGCAATACTTTTCATATCTATAAATGAATATGAAAACTTTTCCGGAGTCATTTTTTCAAGTGAATTTGTAGTTATTTTTTTGACTTGTTTACAATATTTTTCTTTATATGTCTTCTCTTTTGTTTTAGCATTTACTTCAGTACTATTTGCCAATATACAGGTAATAGAAATTATAAAACACAAGATAAACGCAATACCTCTTTTCATTTCCTTCGCTTCCTTTCTCCATTATTATTGTTTACTGATTAACAGAAATAGTAATTATATCTGAAGTATACCAAATCTGATCATCCTAGTCAATTTATTGTTATTGTAAAAACCAAAACATAATGAAATGTACTGGATATAACATATAGAAGAACCACTTATTGACGATGTTTTTTCTTCCCGGTTCTCCGTTATAGAAATATATCAGGATTATGGGTAGCACCATACCTATCTGCCAGATTGCTTCATACCAGGCTATAGCACCCGACATGATGATAAGAACAGACATTACTATCTGTGCAAGACACAGACTGATGTAAGATAACAGCTGCTTTTTTCGGTCTTCCCGATATATGTAGAATAACCAGACCATGAATGGTCCGAGTACGCCCCAGTCTGAAAACGATGTGAGGATCATGAATGTAAATACTATTATCCCCTTTATGACTTTATCTTTCATCTTCTCAACAGTTGCCAGCATCAGAAATGACATGAACAATGTTATCATCACATTAAGGTTTGTTCCTGAGATAGTTCCATATCTGGCCAAGGAATAAGGTATCTGCGACAGAATCCCGAAACATAGAAGCCGAATACCATATTTAAGCTTTGATGATGTGTATCTGTAACCTTCTGCTATGAAATAAAACATCACCGGTCCGGTCATCCTGCCGACTGTTCTCATTATTACATATAGAAAAGTCAGGGCAGGATACTTTTCCGGCGGAAGGAAGAAAACTGCCATATGATCCAAAAGCATTGCTGCTATGGCCATATACTTTATCTGTGTCCTGTTTAAGCTGTGTTTTGCGTTCATTCTTCTATCTCTCCTGCATCGAAAAGTTCCATCTCCTGATCAGGCTTTATCTCAAGCCTTTTGGAGGCATACTTTTTTATACTGAAAGTGTTCTTTTCATCAAAATCCGACAACAGCCGGTATCGTTTATGCTTTGTTATATCGTACTTATCAGACAGGAAAGGACGCACTCCCCTTAACTGAAAGATGCATTTCTTTCCACTCATAACCGCTATCTCATCAGGTGTCATGAGCTCTTTACCAAGCTTCTGATTATTTGTTCCTGTCGAAGGCGACTGACCTCTGGTATCCGACGTTGTCTGGATGTCGATAGTCTCTTTGCCTAATAGTCCTGACAGTTCCTTTATTGTTTCTTCACCACGACCGCCCAGAAATAGCTGAGAATCACAGTTGTCACATATGGTTCCGGCATGATCTTTATAGAGAGCCTTCAGCTGTGCCTTCGACTGAAGGATGATACAGGCTGATATCTCACGACTTCGGATGACCGAGATGGTCTTCTCAAAGTCAGGGATCTTGCCGATGTTGGCGAACTCATCTAAGATAAAACGCACATGGATCGGAAGCCTGCCACCGTGCTTCTGTCCCGCTATATCGCAAAGGATATTGAACAGCTGAGCTTCTAGCATAGCCATAAGAAAATTAAAAGTACTGTCGGTATCCGACATGATCATGAACAATGCAGTCTTAGTTTCACCAATCTCTTCTATATTCATTTCATCATACTCTGTAAGCTCACGAAGCTCCTTTATATCAAAGGGAGCAAGCCTTGTAGCACATGAAATCAGTATGGACTTCATCGTTTTTCCGGCAGAGAGTTTCAATTTTTTATATTGAAGTACCGCGAAGTGGTTCGGATCGACTTCTTCAAGGTCTTCAAATATAAGATCTATCGCATTCTTAAAATCCTCATCGTCCTCCCTGGTCTCTGAGGCGTTAATCATATCTACCAGTGTGCCGAAGTTCTGCTCTTCTTCTATACATTCATAATAGATATATCCAATGTATGCCATGTACAGAAGCCTTTCCGCATTGTCCCAGAACTGATCACCGCTTGCCTGATTTTCGCCCTTTGTATTTGCCATAAAGATCGTTACAAGCTTCATTATGTCCTTCTCGCTCCGAATATATGCAAACGGGTTATAATGCATCGAGCTTGAAAAATCTATTGTGTTGATACATGTAATCTTGTATCCGTTCTTAACAAGCATCTTTCCGCATTCGTTAAGGACGGTTCCTTTCGGATCAGAAACCACATAGCTCGAATGGCATTGCATTAAATTCGGCTTCACAAAATAGCGGGTCTTTCCGGAACCCGATCCACCAATTACCAGGACATTTTTGTTAACGGCATATTCAGGTTTCTTCGGTCTGCCGTTTAACATTATGGATTCAGTCTGTGTAAGGATGATATTATTATCAGATTTTTCAGAATCCATGAAGTTCTCAATGTCC
>JAILGF010000019.1 GCA_024696945.1 Lachnospiraceae bacterium
TGATGAAGCAATTGCCTTAATATACACTTTGACAATTACAGACCACGGTAGATACTACTTTTACGAGTGCTTCAATCCTAAATCACACCGTATTAATCCCACTATCCTACAGGATCCTTTACTCTGCAGCACAGATAGGCAGATCATAAGACTGGCGTTTAACCTCTACAGCTCTCGTGTTCCCTCATCTTATCAAAAAAGCGACTACGAATATGATAATGTATACTCAAGCAATCAGGAAATTGCCTATAATATGCATGAACTGATCATGAGCACTACAGCGAATGTCTTTGGTTACGGAGAAATATATCGTTATTTCCTCGAGGCCGTTAAATTGCGCTATAGGCTTTTTTATTAGGAGGTGTTCATCATGGATGATCTATTAGCTAATTATGGAGATGTACTTACCATCAAAGATGTTCAAGAGATTCTTAAAACCGGTAAAAATACGGCAAATAAGTATCTTAAGACCGGTAAAATAAAATCCCTGATCGTCGGCGGGAAATACCGGATACCCAAACGCTACATGATAGAGTATCTGTATCCTAGTAGTGCTACTGAAACAGATGTAAAAGAAGGAGTTACTGAAGATGGCAAGGAAACGTGAAAATGGAACTCGAGCCACAGGAATAGTAGCTCGAAATGGTATTCTTTACATAGTGCTACCCACTAAAAAAATAGAAAATGGTAAAACTGTATATGGACGCCAGTGGATTAATACAGGTTTAGAAAACACCGAAAATAACGTCAAATTAGCAATCGCTATGCGAAAGGCTAAACTTGAAACTGCAACTGCTCCAACAATAATAAATTATTGCACATTTGAAGAATATGTCACCAAATGGCTAGACGATAAAAGACGTGAGATTGCAGACACCACATATTCCGCATACAAATACGGATGCTCACATATTATACACTTTCTCGGAGCCTATAAGTTGAGAGAAATCAGCCGCACTCATATCCAGGAGTTCTATGACTATTTACTTATGGATGGGAAGCGCCATAAAAGGACCCTTAAAGACATCAAAAGACTCCTTAACAGGATTCTCGAGGATGCAGAAGCTGAGAAACTGATTGCTGCAAACCCATGTAAATATGCAACGGTAAACAAGGTATTGCTTGACAAATATGCTGAAGCAGTCACAGAAAGTGATACTTTTTTCTCATACTCGGAAGCACAGCTCTTTTTGACTTTAGCCGATGAGGAATATCACAGTATACCAGATTCTAATGACTATTTCGAATTGTTTTATGTGGCTTTGTTTTTTGCACTTAGGCGCGAGGAAGTTCTGGGGCTGCAATGGTCAGCAATTGATCTTGAAAAGAAAAGTCTTACCATATGTGCTACTGTTACTAAGGGAACTGAAATCAATTATCTCAACACAACAAAAACGGAGTCAAGCAAGAGAGAATATCCGCTTACAGAAGAGCAAGTTAAGCTATTTCAGTATCTGAAACACAGAGAAGAAAAAATGAAGGTTACATTCGGATCAGAATACCATATAAATGATTACGTGTTCAAGAACGCTGACGGGTCACTGTACTATCCTGACAGCATCTCCAGAGTCTTCTCGAAGTTCATCAAGCGGCACAGTATTCTTCCGCAGAATGTGACTTTGCACAAGCTTCGCAGATCCTGCGTATCAATACTGATTCATATGGGGTTTGATGTAAAATCCATCCAGAAATGGGTAGGACATAAATCCATGGACACCACCCTTAAGTGGTACGGTGCTGCCAAAGACAAAGAAGCAAAGCAGGAAATAAGCGAAGGTTTGAAAGATATTTACATTCCCAAAAACATAAGCACAAATAATATCAGCAACTAATGAGCCGGTTCTAACGAATCAGAGGACAAGGAATAATAAATGGCATAAAAATAGTTTTTTCGTAGATATTTCGTAGCAATAGGGAAAAAAATAAGAGTTCCGGAAACCCGAAACCCTTGATTTTACTTAATCGAGGTGACTGGACTTGAACCAGCGGCCTCCACGTCCCTAACGTGGCGCTCTAGCCAAACTGAGCCACACCTCGAAACTCATATATGCGCTGCCGAACCCGGACAGCTAAGCTGCTAACCAGATTCGAACTGGTGACCTCATCCTTACCAAGGATGCGCTCTACCTGCTGAGCTATAGCAGCATCACGAACCCCTTTTGAAGTCCGAATGATATAATAACACATGCTTTTTTAAATTGCAAGCATTTTTTTAAAAAATTTACAAAATTATGAATTACGCCTGTTACCATTCTCATCTTCGGCATCCATAACGTCGGCTACAAGGTCCTTATCAAGCTGGAATGAGAAGTCTTCTTCCTTCTTTTCCTCTTCCGGCTCGGTGTTCTTCTGCTCCTCTATAGAATAATAAAACTCCATGTCATACTTCTTAACGAGCATCTTACAGAACTTAGCTGCCTCTTCTTCGTCCATAAAGAATCTGGCACCTTCTATATTTCCCGTCAGTCCCGGTGACTCACAACCCTGAACGACCTTCTTTTTTCCGGTAAAATACGCGATGCCGGTAGGAAGGTCTATTTTAAGTACATACATGACCAATCTCCGTCCCTTT
>JAILGF010000101.1 GCA_024696945.1 Lachnospiraceae bacterium
TCGGCTTACTGGTATCCCAAAGAATTTTGCCATCATACCCAACCACCTTAGCCACAAGCTCGGTCAATTCTTTAATGGTCAACTCCTTCCCCGTCCCCACATTCACGGTTTCTGACCCACTGTAATTATTCATGAGGAACACACAGAAGTTGGCGAGATCATCAACATACAGAAATTCTCGCAATGGACTGCCATCGCCCCAACAGGTAACAGAATTAACTCTGGACTCCTTCGCCTCATGAAACCGTCGAATAAGTGCCGGGAGGACATGTGAATGCTCTGGATGGTAATTATCGTTCGGACCATATAAATTTGTGGGTATCACAGAGATATAGTCCATTCCGTACTGCCGATTAAGATACTCACAGTACTTAAGTCCACTAATTTTCGCCAACGCATAGCCTTCATTGGTAGGTTCAAGAGAACTAGTGAGAAGGCATGACTCAGGCATCGGCTGCGGAGCAAACTTCGGATAGATGCAGGAGGATCCCAAGAACTCCAACTTTTTCACGCCAGTCTTGAATGCGGAGTGAATCACATTCATCTCCATCATCATGTTCTCATAGAGGAAGTCTGCAATATGTCTCTGATTGGCGATAATCCCGCCTACCTTCCCAGCTGGCATGAAGACATATTCAGGCATTTCCGCTTCGAAGAACTCCTCAACATCACTTTGTCTCAATAAATCCAGTTCTTTGTGTGTGCGGAATACCAGATTGTTATATCCCTGTCTCTGAAGTTCACGTGTGATTGCAGATCCGACCATGCCCTGGTGACCAGCCACATATATCTTTGCACATTTATCCATAGGTTTTACCTTACTATCGCTCATTTCACCACGCCCTTCTCCAGATATTCAGCAAGGTTGGGCATGATATGCTCTTCGGCACATTCTACTGCAACCTTCTCCATGTCATGCTCCACCATAAGCCTAACAAGTTCCTCGAAAGAAGTTTTAGTCGGATTCCATCCCAGCTCACGTTTTGCCTTTGACGGGTCACCCCAAAGATTGACTACATCTGTGGGACGGTAATAGTCAGGAGAGACCACTACAATGGTGCGACCTGTGGCCTTGTCGATTCCTACTTCATCCATTCCTTCGCCCTTCCACTCCAACTCGATACCTGCGTGATGGAAAGCGAGGGTAGCGAATTCACGAACGGAATGTTGAACGCTGGTAGCAATAACAAAGTCTTCCGGCTTGTCATTCTGTAATATCAACCACATGCACTCTACATAGTCCTTTGCATAACCCCAATCCCGGAGCGAAGATAGGTTGCCGAGAAACAGCTTGTCCTGCTTACCCTGAGCGATTCGGCTTGCAGCCAGTGTGATTTTACGAGTTACGAAAGTCTCTCCCCTGCGTTCGCTCTCATGATTAAAAAGAATGCCGGAACAGCAGAACATGTTGTAAGCCTCGCGGTATTCTTTTATGATCCAAAAGCCGTACTGCTTGGCAACGGCATATGGAGAATAAGGATGAAACGGTGTCGTTTCAGACTGCGGTACCTCTTCAACTTTACCGTAGAGTTCGCTTGTACTCGCCTGGTAGATACGGCAGGTATCAGCTAAACCGGTGATTCTCACGGCTTCAAGAACGCGCAAAACACCCGTTGCATCAACATCAGCCGTGAATTCGGGAGAATCAAAGCTGACCTGAACATGGCTCTGTGCCGCAAGATTATAAATCTCATCAGGTTTCACAGTTTCTATCACCTTCACAAGGGAACTAGTGTCGGATAAATCTCCATAATGAAGATGGAACTGTGGATTTACTTCCAGATGAGCAATTCGCTCACGATAGTCCACACTGGACATCCTTATGATTCCGTGAACATCATAACCTTTTTCAATGAGGAACTCGGATAGATACGATCCATCCTGTCCTGTTACGCCAGTGATTAAGCCCTTTTCATAGTTTCAACCTCTTTCCTTCAATATTTTTCCGTTTTCTACTCTATATACAACGTCACAGTTATCTATCGTTGTCAATCTGTGAGCTATGATGATCAACGTCTTTCGACCCTTAAGATGATTGATTGATTCCATTATGGCTGCCTCAGTCTCATTATCCAAAGCTGATGTAGCTTCATCAAAAAAAAGAACATCAGGATTGTTATAAAGAGCTCTTGCAATGCCGATTCGCTGCCTCTGCCCACCAGAAAGCCTGACTCCTTGTTCGCCAACTGTAGTGTTGATTCCATTAGGCAGATCCTTTATAAAATCTCCCAACTGTGCTTCTTTCAACGCCTCCATCACTTTTTTGTCAGAGACTTCTTTCTCTTCAATTCCAAAGGCAACATTAGCTCTTATAGTGTCATCCATAAGGAATATGGATTGCGGGATATATGCCAAATGTGAAAGCCATGCAGAAAGGTTCCTGCGAATATCAATGCCATCAACCGTTACTCTTCCATTTGTCGGATCCAACAACCCCAGAATAATATCTACAGTTGTGGTTTTCCCAGATCCAGACGGACCGATAATTCCGACGGATTCCCCGACGCTGATTTTCATTTCAGCTTTATCAAGCACATTCTTATCACTGTTCGGATAGTGATAGGAAATCTTTTCAAAATTAATTCCACCATGAAATGATATATTGGCAATGTCATGAGTATGCTGTTCGTTTCCATCCGTAGCTGCTGTAACATCCAAGTTCTTAATGACAACGATGATTGCGTCCACACCACCTTCATAAAAGGGAACTTGATTTATCGATGTACTCATTCTGTTAACACTGGGAAGAAGTCGAATTGCCGCAACAATAAATGCAGAAAGCTGGGGCACCAGGCTCTCTAATTCTGAACCAAATAAAACAAGGATTAGCATGATAAGAAGAATGCCTGCTATTGTAAACGCCTCTATAAGTAATCGAGGCAGATTTGTATACGTCTGATATTTTGCAATTAACCTTGAATTCTGCTTTGCATGAGTTTTGTAGTTTTCTTCAAAATATACTTCTTTGTTCGATACTTTAATACTCTTTATGCCATTTAAGGACTGCAACAGCCACTTATTTGCTATTGCCGCCTGTTCCCTGTGATTGTCACCAGTTCTTCTCATGAAAGGTTTGACGACTTTTGTAATCAGGAGAAGCTCAAGCAGTAATATGATGATCATTCCACCCGCCATCATAGGACTCATGATCGTTATCGTAATTCCGAGTATTACACTTACAATTATCTCTGTATAAAATGACAGAACATTTGTCAAAAGATTAAATGCACCGGTAACGTCACTGTCAATGATTCTAACGATTTCTCCGTGATCAGCAGTCAAGTAAAATGGATAAGGCTTTCTAATATATGAGTGAATCAGTTCAGATTGCATCAGGTAACGGCAACCGCCGATAAAGTTGTATTGGATTCTATATTCCCATATCAGATATAAATTCTTTAATATAAAGATTGCCATCAACAGACCAAGTAATATGACAACATACCGTCTCTGATCAGAAACATGGAACAGATTGCATATTATCTGTGCATACCACTTGTCTCCCCAACTGTCTGCATCCATAATCGCAGTAACAAGAGGCAACATTAATGATACACTTAACGATTCCATAATTCCGCCAAACAACATCATCAGAACAAGTATAAACACAAATTTCCTTTGGCTTTCTTTAAGAATTGAAAAAAGTTTTTTTGTCACTCTAAGCATAGTATTCTTTACCCTTCAAGATTTATCTAGCTCACGAACACTCCTCCCCTTAGATTGAAAACTTACCATCACACTACTGGAGTATGTATCCGTTTGATTGTATAATCTCAACCATCAGTACCTACTAACGATACCATTTTTCTGAGATAATTATATTATAAAACTAGTCAATTCCGGCCGCTACAAGAGGTTATCTCATATCTGCAAAATCATTGATTAATCAAGCCAAACTTAACAAATAAACATCCAGTCTCTCGGATCAGAAAGCAAGCGGTCTTTCTGTTGCAGAATAGTGTGAACATAACAATATCTCACAATACCACTCCTTTTACTGGAAACGACTGATCAAGAAAGTAATTGTTGATCAAATGCTTCCCGACATCGTTTTTCTTCCAAAACCTTCTGTACCCACGAAACCTAATACTTCTGAAACTACTTGTACAACTCGCGCATGTAGTACAAGTTTTGCAAGCAACTTTAAGACATTTTTCATTGTTTGATTCTTTTAACGAAGCAGAACGCCTTCGCTAGTCGCATTGCTTATAAATTGAAAGTATGTGAATGCCCTTCCTATTGAAAGACAGTCAAATGCATTAAGGAATCCGAAGGCCGAATATCGATGACTTTTCACCTGAATAACCAGCTATGTGGCTTTCAGCCACAGATTAATCGACGACGAAACATCGGCATCAAGTCAAAGTCAATGACTTCTTTGCGTGGGCAAAAGACTTATCGATACAGGTACTGTCCGTAGCCAAGACGTCAAGCCTTTACAGTATTGCCTTAATCAGGAAAAGTATTTAAGAGTTGTTCTGAAAGACAGCAATGTTCCGATGGATAACAACACCGCCGAGAGGGCTATAAGACCATTCACTTTAGGTCGAAAAATTTTGGGGAGGCATTGACTTTGCAAATCGAGCCAAAATTAGGTAAGTCCTCAATCATAAGTACCTTTTTATCTTACTCCATCCTTGAGATAATATCATCATTTCATTAATCTCAAGAAGGGTTATCTCATGTCATCACAGTCAATCATTCACCAAACCAAATTAAACGACTAGATCTCTAAGTTCGCTTATCAAAAAGCCAGCGGATTGTCGATCACTGAATGGTGTCTACGAAACAACTTATCCAGGTACAAGTTTTTCTACTGGAAACGCCAGTTAAAAAACGAACTGGTCACTCATTCCTTGCCGGATATCGTGCCCTTACCATTACCCACCACACAGTCACCGACTGTGTCTGATCTTGCAACTACTCCATCACTTAATAGCACAACTCGCGCAAGTTGTGCAACTTTTGCAACCGGGTCATGTGCAAGAATCTATATCAACGACATTACCATTGATCTTGAGTCTTCAGCATCAGAACTCTTCATCCGGACTCTTATAAAGGCGCTAATCCCAGTTTCTTTGCGGGTATCCATATCGTATGTGGCTAACACAGATCTTCGTCTCGGAATTGATTCATTGGCGACCATCATAGAACAGCGCTATAAGATGATTCTCTTTATTCCCAGTACCCTGTTTCTGTTTTGTGGACATTCATCCACTAGGATCAAAGGCCTTCTATGGGAATGAGACAGTTTCCTTCTTTTGTATAAGTGTGTCGAATGCGGAAGAATTACATGGCCGAGAACTTCTTCCGAACTTAAGAACCTTTCGCCAGAAAAGTTTAGATGGCTGATGCAGGGATTTGCCATTGAACCGCTAATACACAACATCAATTCCTCCAGGTCTGCTTAAATATTTATGTGCAAAACGCTGATTTTTTTCAGGCTTTCCTTGGTTATTACATTCGGTGCTATACACAGCTTTTAACGGCTTTCCTCGTATTGTCTGTACATCGCTTAAAAGCGTAGTCATTTTCACGAATCCTCGCATCTTCTGAATTCGCTATTTTACTGCATTTTTGCTATGATCATTATGGTTTGAGAGGATTATTATATAAAGGTTCATTTATCTGACGAACAACTTAATAATTTGGGTAAAGATGCGCTCATCATTCTCGTATCTTCTCTGCAGTCTCAGTTCGAATCCGCTAATGCCATGCTCGCTGACAACATAAAGCAGATTAACCTTTTAACGGAACAGATCCGCATATTGAATCAGCGTCATTTCGGTAAGAAATCCGAAAGTAATCTAAGCAGTATGAACGGACAGCTTTCAATGTTTGATTCCTTTAATGAGGCCGAAAACCTTAAGGATCCTAACCTTCCGGAACCTGAGATCACCGAAGTTATCATCTCATCTTACAAGCGTTCAAAAACTAAAGGCAAACGTGATGAAGATCTTGACGGTCTTCCCGCTCGTATAATCGAACATAAACTCTCGGAAGAAGAACTTAACGAAAAGTTCCTTGAAGGCTACAGAGATCTTCCTGCCGAGATCTACAAACGGCTTCATATCATACCTGAAACATTTATAGTTGATGAACATCATATACATGTCTATGCATCTAAGAGCGAAGTTCCAAAACACTACACATAAAAATCCAAGTAATAATATTCAATGAACCAAAATTTATAATCCACTTAGGTTCGCTCAACCAATCAGATTTCTTAATGTGGCAGTAACCATGTTTGAGTATTTGCCAAACAAACTCCGTGATTTGCTGAAATCTCTGCGATGACATAAACTTGATTCTTATTGTTTTTCTCATATAAATGGTGCATTTATGCTCCTCTACTTTATATTTCTCTTAAACACCGGGTTAACCTTACCACCAATAAGAATTCCTTCCAATGAGTCACTATCAATAGCCTTTCTGATTAACGAAAACGCTTCATCAGTGGCATCTAGATACACTTTTGCTTCTTTCTCAGTATGATGAGCATTTAAGAAATAAATAGCAAATTGTATAATACCATGCTGAAGTATGGTCTGTGAATAAATAGACTGTACATCCAAATAGGACAGCGATCCGTGCCCGTCAAAAGCAACTCCACAATGTTGCGGCATTCCTGTAACCGCAAGAACATCATTCAACTCATACTTATCAATTCTTTCCTGAATTCCGCTTCTGAGTATTGTGCCAATCTTATTAATGTGTTCATAAAAACCAGGCTGTTCAAGAATCTTCAGCGTAGCAAGAGAAGCCGCCATCGCAATGCTTTCTCCGCCAAATGTTGTGGAAACAAATACACCTTCTTCTATTTGCTTAAGTAAATCCTTACGCCCGGCAACAGCTGAAATCGGGTAACCGTTACCCATACCTTTGCCAAATGCTACAAGATCAGGAGATACGCCAAACACCTCCTGAGCACCACCAAGCGCATAGTGAAAGCCTGATACAACTTCATCGAAAACAAGTATTGCACCATATTTATATGTCAGTTCTTTAACTCTTTTCAAATAACCTTCTTTAGGACCGCTACTCTGTATTGGCTCAAGAATGACAGCAGCGACTTTATGCTCTTGGAGTTTCTTTTCAAGATCATCTAAATCATTGTATGTAAAATTCGTTGTCAAAGCACGAACAGCGTCAGGAACTCCTTTGTGATTATTTGATGCGCCAATTGACCAATCTTGCATTCCATGATAACCTGACATCAGTACATGGTCTCTTCCAGTGTATGCGCGGGCTAATCTTATTGCAGCGGTTGTTGCATCGCCTCCGTTTTTCACAAATCGAACCATTTCAGCACAAGGAATTATCTCACAAATCTTCTCCGCTAACTCAACTTCAAGTTCAGACTGAAGTGATCCACTTGCGAACTTATTTACTTGTTTAATAACTGCTTCATTCACAGCAGGTTCATTGTAACCAACAGTAATTGGGCCAAGCGCACACATAAAGTCAATAAACTTATTGCCATCGACATCATAAATGTAACATCCCTCACCATGGTCCATGTAACTAGGGGCAAATCCTTTGCTAAAATAGCGGTACGATTTGCTATAAGTCTGCGCTGCTAAGGGCGACACCTTCAATTCTCTCTCCAAAAGCGCATTGGATTTTTCAAATGTTTTCATGATTATGTTTTGCCTCCCTGTTTGAATTACATATCCGAAACATCTATAAGTCGATCTTCTTTTATCGATTTGTTCAATCCTTCATTCCTTGCATACTTTTTGTTTAATTCCATTATTTCTGGTTTTGATTCAAGAAACTCTATTATGTCACGATAACCGAAATCATCTTTACTTAATTCTTCCTCGAAATGTTCATATACCCTCTTTACAAGTTCGAAATCTTCTGGCTCATCAACAGTCCATCTGTGGTTTCCGAAGTTACCATCAGATGATTCAAAGTCCTGAAGTTTAAAAATCTCCGGATGCCGAATTATGTACTGAGTGACATGTTCTCTCTCAAATGAATGATTTGCTTCTCTCCATGCCTTTTCTAAAGCAGAATACTTCACTATTTCAAGATCCAGCCCATCTGCGAACGTCTCACTTATCATCGCACGATAGTCTGCATCAGGTTCCATGCTAGCAATTGCCATATCTAGCAGTTCAGCATCAAAACAAGGACAATCAGCTGTGAGTCTAATCACATACTCAGGCTTCAGCAGTTTTGATGTCTGGTAGAAACGATCCAACACATCATCTTCGGATCCTACACCGACTCGAATCCCAAGTTCAGAACAAAGTTTTAGAATAGGTAGATTGTTCTTCTCAATTGATGTGACAACCATCACTTCATCAACTAGCTTGCTTCTTTGAACCCTTTCAATCATTCTCTGTAGTGCAGGTTTACCACACAGATCTATAAGAACTTTGTTCGGAAATCTTGTCGATCCACACCTGGCTTGAATCATTGCTAAGTATTTCATATTCTCCACCTACTTCACCCATAAACTAGGAACAACCAAATCCGCATCGAAGCCTGAAAACTCTCTATCAATCTCATCAAAAATAATGTCTGGAATGTCTTTATCGAACGCTACCATATCTTCTTTCAACTGTTCCAAGGATCTTACCCCAAAAACGAGATGATTTACAGCTGTCTCTCTTTTTACATATCCTATAGCCAACTCGATACGAGAGTGTCCTGTTTCTTTACATAAGGCGTCAAGTTTCCTTAGAATCGGTTTTGCTTTTGATAAATGATCAGGGACTTCAGATTCTTCAAGGCGTATAAGACCTTTTATAAACGCAGTTCTTACATCTATATTGAACCCCGCATGCTTTCCTCTCGACAAAACGCCATTTTCCTTCATTCGATGATCAAAAATGCTATATGGAGCTTGAATACAATTGATATTAGTATTGTCAAAACATGCAAAAGCTTCATCCGGATAGTATACTGACACTCCTACCATTTTAGCCAATCCTTCTTTTTGCATTGCGCTCATTGCATCAAGTAACTCTGGTTTAAATGCATACCGAGAGCTATGAAAGTAATAAGCATCCACATAATCCGTATGTAATGTTTCCAATGATTTGTGAAGATTCTTTCGTATCACGTCGACATATTCTTCAGGTTTAACTTCGTCCATTATATTTGGCAACATCTTTGTGCTGATATATAATTTATCACGTGGCACAGTTTTCATTGATAGAAACTTGCCTGTTATTTCTTCTGCTATCCCATATGCAGTTGCTGTATCAATTGCATCGATTCCGTTCTGAGTGGCATAATCTAAACAACCAATACAGTACTGTGGGTCTTTCTTCGGTGTATTAAAAACACCGTAATCCATTCCAAACTGGACTGTTCCAAGACATAATTTCACTTTTCTTCTCCTGTCATTTTAAAATATTATAATAAAAAGCTTTATCATCCAGACTAACAATAACCGCAAGACTTTATACGCAAGTAGATGTCTAGGATACCAACTTATGAGATATTTTCTTTTGCATTCAAAATAATCTATGTGTTTAATGAGGTATTATTCATGAGTGCAAATCAAAATCCACAATGCGAACCTAGTCAAATGGCTGGTACTATTTAAAGAGCATAAATCCAATGAGTGTACCATTTGCGATTGGTGCAAAAGAAATAATTACTTTACCCTCACTTTTTCTGTTGGAACAGCAAGGCAAAAAACATATGTAAATTCTACTCTATCCTATCGAGCAAAATCGTTCCTTTGCAACAGACAATTGTCCAGTCACAAAACTATAACCTATTTCACAACTAGTATCACACCAATGACATTTCTCTTACAATTGGAGATATTATTGTCCATTTTAGCGAAAACGCATCAGACAAACGTTTTATCCCGATTATAGGCACACTCCGTAATGCTTAGGGATACATATCCGTAGTCATTTAAGGCCATTTACATTGTCTAAGGATACGCCAATATGTGATACGGAATAGATTTCTTAGCCGCCGTCATTGAACGCAAATACAATGTCAATCTTTTCATGCCAAGCTGAAACAGCAATTATTTCTTCTTCCTTATTTTCTTCACGATATCCCTTTACGCTTAATTCCTTCTACATATTCTTTAAGTTCAGGATTTTCATCAATATATTCAATTACATCCCTACAACTAAAGTCTGGGTTAATTGTTGATAATCCGCAAATAATAGAATCAAGAAGCTTAAAGTCACCTATTTCATCGAGTGTTACTTCAATATCGGGTCGGTTCTCATATGATTCCGCTAACAAATTATAGCATTTGAATTCTTGTGGGTGTTGCGGAAAATAGATAGAAACATGCTCTCTATCAAGTATTGTCAAATCCTTCTTTGATATAATATCAAGTGCATCTGTTGAGAAAATTCTAATATCGAATCCATCAGGATATGTCCGTTCTGTAGAATTAGACACGTAATCGTAGTCATTCTCCTTATATATGTCAATCAACTCATCAATCTGTCTCCAGTCAATTAACGGGCAGTCGCCTGTTGTTTCTACAATAACATCTGCATCGAATCTTTTAGCAGCTTTTAGGACTCTATCTAACACATCATCTTCACTACCACGATAATAATGACATTGCAGTTTTTCGCAAAGTGTTACGATGAGATTGTCTTCAGAGTTTGTTGTAGTTGCAACCACAATATCATCAAGTCTCTTGCTTCGTCTCAATCTCTCTATCATATGTTCCAGCATTGGTTTGCCGCAAGACTCCATTAAAACTTTTCCTGGTAATCTGGAGGATGTCATCCGGGCTTCAATAGTTGCTATTATCTTCATGCTTTTTTCTCCAATTCTCTCTTGACTATTCCGCAAATATTTTTAATTGCATTATTCTGAAACCGCAATCTTCTTGTCCCAAAATCCAAATCCATAAAATAAGATTTCATATTTCTTTCCAAATCCTCTTCAGTATAGCAAGGCAATAACAATCCTTTATCTGCCGCATAAAATGATTCTTTCTTTTTACTATTGATTTGAATAGATATCACCTTTTTTCCGGCAATCAATGCTTCATTAAGCAACATTGTAAAACTTCCAACCACCAAATCAGAGGACATTATTTCTATGATACTGCTACTATCCGAATCAACAACAGCTTCTATTGGCAATTGTGCATTCTTAAGTCTTGCATTCCAATAGTTACGATCTTCCTTTGGGTGCGGTCGGATGATCAGAAAATAATCATAATATGAGTTGCAAGTCATAAGAACACTTTTTTCGAGCATATCAAATGTTGAACGCTCATCAAATCCCCAGGGGGGTATACCATTCTCGCTGTATTGACTCAGATTGTCCGATGCATATAGGATGATTTTTCTATTTCCCGCTCCTATGTTACACTTATATTTTTCTATACTTTCAGATTCAATCTGATCATAGTTCTGACGCAAAAACTCAAGATAAGGGTGGCCAGCCGCTTCTATTCTTTTTGATTCAACCCCAAGCTCCAGTAATTCATTCTTTGCAGAATCATCAGGCACAACAATATAGTCTGGAAGGATAGTAATATCATCCTTCGTAAACTTATGATGTGATAACATAGTGTAATCCGAAAACCTCACAATATAACCACACCATGCATCCAGAATACAAATTGTTTTTATGCCTTTTTCTCTTGCTATTCTCCATGTCAATCGCTCAACGAAGTCATCAGAAGATGTCCCTGTGATAATCAAATCAGGTTCCTCTGTTTGAATGACTTTTTTGATTTCGTATTCCTCATTATCAATCGATTCAGAGGAATGTAACTGTCTGAACGATATCCCTTTCTCAAACAATAGATGTACCGATGGTCCTTTTGAATAATATGAGCAGGAGTACGTATCGCATAACTGCATATAAATAGGAATCAAACAGTTTGTTCCACCAGGGTCACAAGAAACAAATATTACCTTCATAATACATTTTTAGCCAAGCAAGTATCTCTTATTTCGCAGCATATCTCGACAGTTTTTGCCGCATCATGGATACCACTTACTATTTCTCCATTTCCATTCAATACATCACATACGTTTTTATACAGCCCCCTCATGGCGCTGCTTCCATCTATCTGAACTTCTATATTTTTGATGTAATTTGTCTCGTCTCTATAAACTACAGAACTTCCTTTTTTATAATATACTATCACATTTTTCTCTCCATCACAGTGTATTTTCCCGTTCTCAAAGAATAAATCAAAATCAAAAACAGTGATTTCTGTACATGGAATTGGGAAAAAGGCTACTGTAGCTTCGTCAATTTTCATTAAAAACTCAGCACTGGGATCATCCTTACTGTAATCCACTATGTTTCTCGTTACCGCTAATGGTTTCACTTCTTCAAACAAATAAAGAAAAAGGTTTATTAAATGAGAGCAGTTATGAAGCACACCTTTTCCGTAATAGCATGCACCGCATATTAATTTTCCTGCATCATGATTAATCCAAGTTTTAAGATGTTGAAATTCGCTTATGAAACGCCTCGAATAATTTACAAAATATAACTTGGTATCTCTCTCGCAACGCTCTTCAAGCTCTCCTACTTTCTCCAAGCAGTCTGTTAAAGGCTTTTCTATTATCACCGCTTTAACATTGTTTTTCCCTGTAAACCTCTTCAAATAATCATAATGAAAAGCATCCGGAACAGCAATGCAAATAACATCAGCATTTTCTTCAATATATTCTATTGATTCAATAACAACTGTACCCCATTTTTGTGCCGCTTCCAGCGCCTTATTCTTATCGTTGTCATAAAAGCCCAATAATTCCAATGATTCATTGTGTTTGATTGCTTTTGCATGGGTAAGAATGTTTTTATCTTTTACAATATCATATCCGCTTGCAATCTGTCCTGCTCCAATAACTGCTACTTTTAGTTTTTTCATTGATTCAACACCTGCTATTGACTTTTCCTAAACCACCGTGGTTCATTCCTTTATAGTTAGACCAATATCTTTTCTTTCCTCCCATATCTTATCTATTGCAGTAAAGAAATCATCAATATCATTTTCTTTAAAGGGATATCTGCATATATCTGCTGTCAGTAGTTTTTCATAGTGCATCGCTTCAACAACTGGGCACAATCCTTTCTTATAATCCTGAGTGGGCTTTTCGATAAACTTAAAAGGATATGTGGTCTGATTAAACACCCTCTTATGTTTGTAAAGATTCATCAAATATATTGGCTTCACATATCCAACTCCAAGCGGAAATCCTTCTTTCTCCATTGCCCGTGCAAAAGCGCCTCTACTTATTCCCCATTTTTCTGCATCAAATTGAATAGGATATACATAATAAGAATGGGTGTATCCTTTCGGAACATATGCAGCTTTTAATCCTATTCTTTCATTTAATCCCTTATCAATTTTTTGAGCAAGAATACGTCTTTCCGATAAAAAATGATCCAATTTCTTAAGTTGTTCAATTCCCACAGCTGCATGCAGTTCACTCATTCTAATATTATTGCCAAGTACAACTGCTTCCATGTCATTTTCTTCGTCTAATGCTACTTCACCATGATTTCTTATAAGTTGACACATTCTTGCCAACTCATCATTATTTGTGAGAATAATTCCCCCTTCTCCGCTGTGAATTATTTTATGATAATTCAGGCTGAATACACCGATATCAGCAATTGTTCCAGCTTCGGAACCGTTTATTGTAGCTCCCGGAGATTGAGCATTATCCTCAATCACGAAAAGGTTGTGTTTCTTTGCAATATCCATTATCCTTGGTAAGTTGCTTGGCAAGCCAAAGATGTTGACTGTCAGAATTGCCTTTGTATGGGGAGTAATCCATTTTTCGATTTCATCTGGATTTATCGTATATGTATCAGGATCAATATCAACAAAAATCGGAACTGCACAATTCATCAATATGGCACTTGCTGATGCCACCATAGTATATGGCGAAACCAGCACTTCATCTCCGGGGCCAATTCCACACGCAGCCACAGCTGTATGAAGCGCGGTTGTTGCAGAATTCACTGAGATAGCATGTTTTGAACCAAATCGCTTGCAAAAATCTTCCTCTATTTGTCTGACTCTTGGGCCTCCAAGAAATTGATCACCTGAATTAGCTAGAAAAGAAGACAAAACCCCTGATTTCATAACATCCAGAACCGCTTCACTTTCTTCTTTCCCCATTGTACTCATCCACGGGATAGGTTCCTCTCGTACAGGTTTCCCCCCTAATATTGCACATTTATTCATTAGTATTTTCCTCCTTGATAGAGTAATAATCTACAACTCTCTTCACAGCACAAATGACATCCTCCACATCCTGATCGCTCATTTTGGGATACAACGGGATGCTCATAATACCTTTATACATCTCCTCAGCATTTGGGCACAACCCCTTCTCATATCCAAGAAACTTATAATATGGGAACCAATAAACAGGAATATAGTGAATCTGGCACTGAATATTTTCAGCACTCATGGCATCGAAGAATTCACGACGTGTACATTTCAATTTCTCGAGGTTAAGTTGAATGATATACAGATGACGACATGTATCAGATTCTGGGATTTCCTTCTGTACAATCAGTTCCGGAATCTGTAAAAAAGCCTCGTTATACCTTTTAACAATCTCCTGCCGACGACTTCTGAATTTATCAATCTTTCCAAGTTGAGAAGTAATTAAAGCTGCCTGAAAATCCGTAAGACGGTAGTTGTAGCCAAGACTGATTTGCTCATAATACCAAGGTCCCTCATGAGGTGCACCTTCCATCAAGTCTTCATCATGAGTAATACCGTGAGTGTGGGCAAGTACCAACTTCTTATACAGTTCTTCATCATTTGTAAGAATCGCTCCGCCCTCACCGCCAGTAACCGTCTTTACCGGATGAAAAGAGAAACAAGTCATATCTGCCAACGAGCCTACCTGCTGTCCGTTATACTTGGTAGCGATAGAATGAGCAGCATCCTCAATAAGTATAAGACTATGCTCTTTGCAGATTTCACGAATCTTATCGATCTCAACAGCTTGTCCTGTAAAGTCCACAGCTATAACAGCCTTTGTATGCTCTGTGATATGAGAACGTATAGACTCTGGATCAATGTTGTAGGTTTCAGGATTGATATCTGCAAACACAGGTTTTGCACCGCAGTAAAGGACACAGTTCGCAGATGCCGCAAATGTAATCGGTGTGGTTATCACTTCATCCCCAGGCCCAACTCCCGCTGCTATTGCCGCGCAATGAAGAGCTGATGTGCCAGAGTTTACCGCCACAGCATACTTTGCTCCAGTAAACTCACAAAGGGTACGCTCAAGTTCATCCACTTTTGGACCACAGGTAAGATAATCCGAATGCAGTACATCAACGACAGCTTGAATATCCGAATCGTCAATCCACTGACGTCCATAAAATATCCTTTTCTCTCTAACTGGCATTTTAGTAATGTAAGGCTCCATACGTTCACCTTTCCTTATTCATGATGATCGAGGTCTGTCTTCAGTTTTGTTTTTATATCTTCAATACTCATCCATTCTTTATTTGTCCCTGAACTGTAAATGAACCCCGGTTCTACTAAGTGTCCACCCGGAATGATATAATCCTGATTCCACCAATTGTAATTTGGATAGATGATGTAATGCTTGTCATACTCATATGTTCTCATTGAATCCTCAGCTGGCACCATAACCTCATGCAGTTTTTCACCTTCCCTTATTCCTACCTCCGGCATATCACACCCTGGTAGCATCGCCTGGGCAAGGTCCGTGATTTTAAAGCTTGGAATCTTTGAAATAAATGTTTCACCCCCTCGAGATTCTCCGAGGGCCTTTATTACAAGTTGTACACCTTCCTCTAAGCTGATCCAAAAACGTGTCATCCTATAGTCGGTTATCGGAAGTTCCTTTCCGCCCTGATCAATGATGTTCTGAAAAAATGGAATAACTGATCCTCGGCTTCCTGCCACATTTCCATATCTTACAACAGAAAATTTCGTTCCATTATCGCTAGAGTACGAATTTGCTGCCGCAAATAGTTTATCTGATACCATCTTAGTCGAACCATACAAATTAATTGGGCTTACTGACTTGTCCGTACTCAATGCGACTACTTTTTCCACACCTGCATTGAGACAAGCATCAATTACATTACATGCACCGTTAATATTTGTCTTGATTGCTTCGATTGGATTATATTCGCATGCTGGAACCTGCTTTAATGCAGCAGCATGAATTACATAATCCACCCCATTTAGAGCTCTCTGTAAACGATCTTTGTCTCTAACATCACCGATGAAGAAGCGCAAAACATCGTCATGCTCTTTATATGCATTTTGCATATTGAACTGTTTGAATTCATCTCTAGAAAAAATTATTATTTTCTTGGCCCGATAATGTTGGAGAACATAATCCACAAAATGATGTCCAAATGAACCTGTTCCTCCAGTTATAAGAATCGACTTGTTGTTAAGCATTGTTTTCTTCCTCCTTTATATTCTTTACCAATTTTGTAGAAAATTGATTTTTTTAGAGTCTTATTCTCTGCATAATACTTTAGTAATCCTGAAACAGTATCATCATTTCCATCTGAAAACTTTGGATAATCATATGCCTTTCTCATCAAGCTATCCGACTCATCTCCTGGATTTCTTAAGGAAAAATATGCACATGATACCTTATGGGCTAAATCAACTTGCTCCTCATCCAATTTTTCTAACGATTTCATCTTATTCAGGACATCAACATACTCATCAATAGTTTTAGGTTCTATGCATACGCCAAGCTCTCCATAAGCTGAAAATCCGGCACACACCGCAGGGATACCGTGTGATGGAAATTCCAATCCACATGTACCCGTAACAGTAATGACTCCATCAGCAATATCATATAGGGATTCCGTACTTACATTATCATTCAATATATACATACATTTCTTGTTACTATATCGTTCGAAAATGTCATACACTCCATCGCCCTCATTGTATACTTTTCTTCCTGGATGCGCTTTCAACAACCAATTTACCGTTTCGATTTTACTTATTATCTTAAGGGTTTCAACTAACCACATATAATAATCTCGGTATAGCGACTTATTTGTAGTTGTGTTTGCATCATCTGAAAAGCAATGAGCCATAACAACTACATTCTTCTTGTTTATATCCGCACCGCTTTCCCTTACCCATTCTTCCTTTGTTATAACCCTTTTGTTGGCGTAAGCATCCTCAGCATCAACATCAGTTAATCCTTTTAATCTGTGGTCATAGTACGAAGCTGCCCATTTCTTGTAATCGATATTATCATGATCAATTGTTGCCATTGCGTTCCTGAGTTCGTAATTCCACAATTCACACGGAGTAATGCCAAGACCAACCTTATCGCCGAATTCGATTATCCTATTGCCATTTGTACACTGTATAAGCTCTGCACCATATTTTTCTGCCATAATAATTACTGGACCATACCAATATCCAGTCTCATGAACAATAAAGTACTTTGGTTTATTCCTTTTAAATTGTATTGCAATGCTATTGTAAGCCCACAAAAAAGCTATCACCTTCTTCATATCCGAACTTCTAATCTTATTAATTGTATAAACTTCACCTTGTGTTCGTATTATGAAATCAGCTAAATACTTTCCCATTTTTATTCCGTTAATAGTGAACTCATACAACTTACTCTCCGTATTATGAAATACAAAAAGTTCTACCGCCATGAATAGTGTTTTTAATAACACACCTCTATTTTTGATTGATATAACATTCGCGCCAAATGCTTTACATATATCAGAGAAGTTTTCGTCTAAATTAGGAGATAACACAAAAATGTTATCTGCATTACCTTTATCTACAAGTCCGTTTGCAAATAACAACTTTGGCAGACTTGTACTCCAGTATTCCTGTGAATAAGCATCTACATACACATTACCTGCATTTTCAGATATCATATCATCTTTCTTAAAATCTAGCGAGATTTTTCCCAACAGTTCCTTTAACATTGGTATATTTCCAAAATCCACTTATCCATTTCCTCCGCAAATTATTAGTGTTCGATTCTCTTGACAATCTTCGCAGGGTTTCCCGCAACAACAGTAAACGGCTCGACATCATGTGTGACAACGCTCTTTGCCCCAACTATTGCTCCTCTGCCAATAGTTACACCTTTTAGGATAGAAGCTCCAAAACCAATCCACACATCATCTTCTATGACGATATCTTTAGATACAATTTTAGACCAATCAATATTTCTAGAACTATTAACACCACGTAAATAGTACAGTGTGTTATATAAATCATTATGCCTTTCCTCAATATCATAGGAGTGCGAATTTGTTGTATAAATTGTTACATCAAAAGATATTACAACATGGTTTCCTATAAATATACCAGAATCCGCAGCTACCATCATCGATCCAGCACCAAATGTCGTTGCATTTCCAATTTCTATTATTCCATTACTATTTTCAATTATAAGAGAACCACCAATAATACAGTCTTCTCCAATAGATATACAAGGTAATCTGTCTGTTCCCTCACGGATGTCCCATCGAAAGTCGTTACGGAGAATCGTCCCTTTCGCGATATTTATCCTATTATCTCGCTTTAATCTCCAACTCGTTTTTATCCGTTTAATCTTTGATAGCATGACTAAGTTCCTCTTTCAACAACTTTATAGATTGTGCTCTTTGTGTCTGAATAGTATGTGTTATATACTCGTAACTTAGCCTTTTTTGAAGAACTAATGATAAGTCATTTTTTCCATTTACTAAGAGTCTGTCCTTATACTCGATACCAAATTGTTCCAGAAGGTTTGATATCTTAGTAACCTTATCATCCATCAAAATATTTATAAATGGTTTCTGATTCTTAATTGCAAATATTGTACCGTGGAATGAATTCGTGATAACAATATCTGCATGCTCAAATGCAGCATACCATTGATACTGACTTGGGTATTGGATGTTCACATCTGCCCATGCGAAAGCGTTTCCTATACAGACAATCTTCTTTCCTTGCTCCTTCGCATACGATACTATCTGATCTTTGTTTGCCTCTATAAAACCAAATGTATAGATTAGGATATAATCCCTGTAAAGCCAATTCTTATCAGAAAGATTTTTGAAATCATATAACAAAGTCGGATCAAGCACCAGTTCCGCTTCTCTTCCTGTATTTGATCTGACAATCCTTTGTGAATTACTATCTCGGACGGACAGAGCCTTTATCCTGTCCACTGATTCAACAACCTCATCCGGCCATTTGATATCGGAATCTGATTGACCACAACTTACCGCATATGTGATCATCGGTGTTTTTTCAATCCCAACGCCAAAGTAGGTATAATCTTTGGAAGTTATGAGGTGATTGATATTAAAAATTTCATCACTGCCAAGGATTATCAGATCATACCCAAGTCCATCGATTTCTTTTGCAGTATGTACCTTTTTGCTTAAGAATTCATAGTCCCTCTCCGTCTTTTTGAAACTCATCCTATAATGAATTCTTTTGACCATAAAGGGGATGTTTTTCGAGACAACCCAATAAGGCTCCACATCCCAGTAACTGTGCCATGACTGATAGGCTATGATTTCCGCATTATATCCCATACTTCTTAGAGTGTGTACTAAAGCATAAGTATGAGCTCTTGCTCCATGGTTCATGGCATAATACCATGTAAGAATTCCTATTTTCACTTGACCTCAACATCCTCCAAAAGCATACTGGTTTTTCTTTCAAGTTTCATCAATATCCGGTCTCTAAGCTTATGATTAAGATATCTCATAATTATCCTTGTTTGATATTTACGAAGCAGTAAATCATACATTCCTTTCATTCTCATATACTGTGCCATAATACATTCAGATGCCGTGGACTTTTAATTGTTTCCTGTATCTTCGACTACTGGTAGAAGTGTATTGCCGCTACATTATCTGAATTGTTTATAGCTGGATGTGACAGATAGTTTAGAGCACTTATTTCAATCAAGGATACGATGATAATCGTTGGTGGATATCACAGTATCAATCATAATTAAAGGAGAACGTTCATACTCTACGTTGGCATTGACATCGCCAAACTCAATCACTGCGTCTGTGCCATCTCTTCAAACGGCGAAGTGCTACTCGAGCCATTTAAATTTACGAATGACAATGATGGCTTCCACACCTTGGTCTCTAAGCTCAATCAATTTGAGAAAGACAAGGTCATCATTGGTCTTGAATCAACGGCTCACTACGACAACAACCTGTGGCCTTCTGATTCCTAAAGGCTACCATGTTTGCCTTATCAGCCCTATTGAGACTTGTACCATGCGTAAGAACAACATACGCAAAACAAAGACTGATAGGGTTGATACCTACATTATTTGTAAAACTTAAATGATGCAGCCTCACCGGTTCATCACGCTGTACGACATCGGTCTTATGCAGCTCAATAACCTGGGACGGTTCAGACAGAAGACCGTGAAGCAGCGAACACGATTAAAGATCCAGCTGACTTCTTACGTTGATCAGTTTTTCCCTGAACTGCAGTATTTCTTCAAGTCAGGAATACATCAAAAGGGCTGCTATGCGCTTCTTAAAGAAGCACCATCGCCGGAAGCCATTGCTTCTATGCACCTGACTCATCTCACAAATGTCTTGAAATCGTCCTCACACGGCCATTTCAAGAAAGAAACCGCTGTAGAATTAAGAGTTCTGGCACAGAAGTCTATCGACACTAGCGACAAATCTTTATCTATTCAGATAACTCAGTCCATTGAGCAGATCGAGTTATTGGATAGGCAATTGGAACTGATCGAATCAGAGATGGCAGATACCTTCAAATCTCTGGATTCTGTAATAATGACCATTCCAGGTATTGGCTATACCAACGGTGGGATGATCCTCGGTGAAATCGGTGACATCACCAGATTCTCTAATCAAAGCAAACTGCTTGCTTTCGTAGGGCTGGATCCGTCTGTATATCAGTTTGGAAACTTTGAAGCCAAGCGGACGCGTATGTCTAAACGCGGCTCAAGAGCCTTGCGCTTTGCGCTTATCAATGCGGCACATAACGTAGTGGAGAATAACCCAACATTTGCTGCTTACTATGATCAGAAGCGGTCAGAAGGTCGTAATCACTACAGTACTCTGGAGCATTGTGCTGGAAAGCTGGTAAGAATCATAAACAAGATGCTTACCGATAACGTTGCCTTTAACCTAGACTGAGCAGATGTCTTTCATACTTTTTTGAAGGCCTCTGCCGGAGGTCTTGTTAGAGTTATGCTTTTATAGATCAGCTACAAAACAAAAATCTCAAAAATTTATTCTTGACTTTTCATAGCTGGTCTTTAGCCTGTTTACAGGACAGACCTTGTCGCACAAACCTCAGTCAATACACTTCATTTTTCACCTCATGAAAATTATGCATAATGGAAACACGTACATGAAGCGAAAAAAATACGACAATACAGTGACCCAACTATACGACATTATCGTAGTTGATCCTTTACTTTTTCAGTATCTGCACCCAGTTTATCTAAAAGTTTTCCGCGCAATCTGCAAGAGACTCTGAAAAGCAACGGATTATCATTTAATTTGCGCAAACATCTGATTTTGTCCAACCTTCTGACAATGCTTTCATTATGAAATTGTTTCAAGCCAGTTCCGTACCTTTGGGAGCTCGCTAGCTCATATGCTCCATTAGTTACATACTCAAGCTGCAAACTCTCTCGGAGAGTGCCAAGTAACACTTCCCCGTATTTGGTATTTGCGCTGATAATTGCCCTCTTTTGTTTCACTCCATTTTCCTCATTAACTTTGTGCCAGGCATCTCCTACAGAGATATCTGCTGACAATCCATACATTTTTCTGCACTCCAGACAAGTCCTATTCGCCGAGAAAAAATCCATCGTAAACTTATATTTTTCATCCGGGCATTCATATACATTTCCTTTGTCATCTTCGATATGAATCAGTTTCCTATCTCCGATTCTACTCTGATAATCTCTTACCTCGCCTTTCGCTACATCAAATCCGGTTTCGTGCTTAATGAATCTTCTAAAGCCCTCATATGTCCTACCAATAGTACAAAACAAGCTGATTGTGATTACCTTATCCATCTGCCCTGTAAGCTTGCAGTAATTTTTGATTCCATCGATATGGCATGGTAGCCCAACAACAGCAAGTTTATTATACTGTTTTATCTTTTTTACATTTATTAACTGATTTGATGTGTGATAATAAGATCCGGAATGCTTTAGAACATCTCCTTCGTTCTCTATCACATCGCCATATATGTTAGCATGATGATCAAAGAAAGCTACTATTGCAGCATCAATCTGGCCTGTTCTGAACAGGTGCATCAAGGTTTCAGACACGATTCCGCCGGAAGCAGAATTTGTAACCACATGTTCATCCTTGCTCCTTCCAATCGCAACCGTATCAACCTGACTTAATTCTTCCTTTTCTTTCAACTGCTCAACCGGGCAAAGCTTAGAGCATACACCGCAGTTATCACAGAGTTCCGTATTACGGTCACAGAAACTGCCATCTTTGTCCTCTATTATTCTGATAGCTTTCTTATGACACATTGCCTCGCACAGCCCACATCCTATGCATTCTTTATCCACTAGCTGTCACCTTCTTGTAGACATCCACCGTCTGTTTTGCTATCTCATCCCACGAAAACAGCTTCAGCCTCTCTTTGCCCTTTCTAATCATATCCGTTCTCAATTCCGAATCGTTTAGAAGCTTCTTTATCTGCTCTCTCATATCATTTTCATTCTCTGGATTGAAGTAGAGAACCGCATCCCCACCAACTTCAGGCATTGAACTGGTATTGCTGATTACCGCAGGGCAACCACATGTAAATGCTTCTAGCGTTGGAATGCCAAACCCCTCGTAAAGGGACGGAAATACAAAAGCTAATGCGTTTGTATACGCTGCGATAAGCGCGTCATCATTCGCGTTCATCTGCACAACCTGATCATTAACTTCTTTGATCCTATTCACTTCATCTTCAGTAAATTTTCCTCCACCTACGCAAAGCAGATAGAGTGATTTATCATTTGCAAGCAGAGGCTTGACCGCATTTACAAAACCATTGAAATTTTTATATCCGCCACGCTGCCCAACAAAGAGGATATATTTTTCAGGAAAGTTAACTGTTTTACCGCTTGTGATATTCTTTGAACTTCCTTTCATGCTCGTTCCGATATAGATCACGCTAATCTTGTTCTCGGGAACGTCGGGATACAGTTTGAGTATGTCATGCTTTGTACTTTCGGATATTGCTATCACATGATCGGCTTTATATATGCACTCTTTCTTGTTTGCAATCACCCTGTCAAGACTCGAATCCTTTTTTTTGACCTCTTCAATCATATCATATACGGTCACGACTTTTTTCACATCAGGGATTGTCAAAGCATAAGGGGCATAATATGTAAGATGTAGGATATCAGCCCCCCTTGCTTTTCTTTTCGTAATAGTTTGATTCAGCATATGACCGCAAAGCCTCAGCGGTCTGCGAATCATGGACGACTTGATATCAAGAAAGGCAGAGCCCTCATTAATACCGTTGTATCCATTGAAATAATGATTCGTGCTGAATTTACAGTTTATGTCAGTATGAGCCAAATTCAACCTCTCAATGGTATTTATAAGTTCATAATAATATCTTGATATTCCGCCGTATTTTTGATTATAGAGAACTTGATAATCGTAGTAGATGTTCATCTAGCATCTCCTTCCGAAATTAATAGTTTCCCTTCCACCGCAACCTGCTTCAACGCGCCATTATCCGATCGTTTTGCTCCGCTTTCATCTATCATTCCATATACGAACGGCATCAGGAAAATAAGATAGGCACCGTTAAAAATAGTATGAACAGCGCCAAGAACTATTATTGATAATATTAGCATCTTTGTAACGAAATCATTTGATCTTTTCCACATTCTAATTATTATTATTGACGTTATGATAAATCCAAATAAACCTGTACCATATGCTATAAAGGCCCAACTTGGAAAATATGTAACTGTGTCTGATGCGAAATAGTATACAGTATGTGAACCATACCCCTTCCCAAACAAAAAATTAATTCCCTGCAAATCTCCAAGGGTAAAATATCCACCTACCCTTCCAAGAAAAGCATTTCCTCCCACATACGATTTATTGAAAACTCGTTCCATTGTGCTGTATCCTATTGGGCTAAATAAGAACAATCCTACTGCAGCCATTCCAATGAGCATAAGAATAAGATAATTAGCTTTATTCTTTTTCAGCAAAATGCCTCGTATTATATAGATTCCCCAAAATGAAAAAGTCAAACCAACTCCCATCCCAGAAGTAGAGCATACAACACCAAAAGAATATATAAGCGCTCTTTTGATATCCTTTTTCTCACTAAATAATGCAATTAATATTCCAACAAATATAAAAGAGAAATATGCCGAAGGTTCTCTAAATATCGATGTCGATCTAAGAAAACGTTCTGCCAACATATAATGGTCATTAGCGGGTATCAGCATCCATGATTTTATATAACCAAGAATCAGTATTTTGAATCCATAAAATAATATACCTTGAATTACTACAAAGACCACAGACAAATCACATAACACAGTATAATATGTACAAATCGACTTATAATCTATCAATCTGTAACCATATAATAAGATTATTAAGGATACATATATCACATTCTTCATCACTATAGGAAAGCATGCAGAAAAAGCCGTCCCGCTGAACAATAGAGAAACCATTAATGATAGGGCATATAATCCCCATAACATAATTTCATTATCTATCAATAATCCTTTTCCATTAGTGAATCCAGCATTTACAAATAAAAAATGTATAATGATAAAACATATTACAATGAATAAACCTATATCCATAACAGGTATAGGACTCTTATACATTGTTAATAATGGGAAAAAAGCTATCAAAAAACCGCTGATCTGCTTTGCGTTGACTCGCATTTCCAATCCTCTCACTTACACAACCGTGCTTAAACTATCTTTTTAATTAAACCCTCCAAGACACACTTCACATAACTCAAAGATAAAATCAAACCATTTCCTACATGATGTTTCTTTCGAACTAGCAAACCTTCCATCATAGCCTTATTAGAGGTCTGTGACACTCCGAGCAACGAGAAATTTGAAATGACAGATTCAAGCATTAGAAACTCGACACCACATTTCTTCATTCTCAATATATAATCATAATCAGATGCATATCTATACGATAGGTCATACAACCCCTTTTCCATATATATTTCTCTTCTGATAAAGCAAGTTGGATGAGCTATCATTTTTTGTGGAAGCATAGAAGCACTATACCCCGAATATCCGACCGTTCCATGTTCGTTAAACTCTCTAATTATTCCATAAAAAATCCCAATCTGCGGATTTGAATCCGCCGCTTCTTTCATATCAGCAAGCGCATGATTAGTATAATAGTCATCACTATTTACAATACCAATCAATTTACCTCTTGACATGCGAATCCCTTTGTTCATTGCATCATATATGCCTCTATCCGGTTCACTTATGTATTTATACTCTGCTCCAATTTCTTCAAAAAGCAAATCATAGCTTTTGACAATATCCATCGTCCTGTCTGATGAAGCCCCATCAACTATTATGTACTCAAAATCCTGACATTTCTGATTTAGTACACCTTCAATAGTTTTGTCTATGGTTTTTTCGCTATTATAGCAAACCGTTATGATTGAAAAATAAGGCCTTCTCTTCGCTATTTCTGTCATACATCTATTTCCCTTCTTATCGATTGGGCGGGTAAGCCAGCAACAACATCATTCGGCATCACATTTTTATGGACATATGCATTTGCACCTATCACAGCATTATCTCCAATCGTTATATTACCTACTACGACAGCATTGGGATATATCGTAACGCCATTTCCGATTGTAGGCACTCCCCCATTCTTGTCAACACCAAGTGTCACACCTTGATAAACGGTAAAGTAATCACCAATCGATTTTACATTCAAGAAGACTCCATCACCGTGAACTATATTTAAACCTTTACCTACAGATACATTTGCATTTGCATGAACTCCTAGTTTAAACTCATAATGCCGCATAATAATATAGGGGATAGCAGATAATATCTTTCCTCCTTTATAACATCTCAAATACTGTACTATTCTGAACCAAAAAATAAGTCGGAATGTGCTTCCCTGTGGCAGAAAATACCATCTAAAAAAATCTCTTGCCTTAGCAGAATGTCCAGGTAACTGAAGCAAGTCTTCTCTTATACATTCTCTGAAAGCTATTCTACTTTCTTGCATATTTAACAATTCTCCCTAGTTACATTTCGAATATATTTCATAGCATTTCATCTAAAAGGCGCTTCCAATCTTCATAATATGGGGCATCATACTGTTTGGTTCTGATGTTCTCTACCGCAATACAATTAGTAATTGCATCATTCATAAGATGAGCCAAATCCTTCGCACTGAAAGGATCAAAAAAAGCAACATTTGAATAAGGTTCTACTGTTTCGTAAGCATATGGCAAATCCGCTAATATCATTAGCTTTCCAGTAGTTTTGTACTCGGAAATAGGCAGACCCCATGTTTCTATTATCGAAGGGAATATCAGAGCATCAGACTGAGCATAAATCTCCATCATCTTTTCTCTACTTACAATTCCCTCCCATATTATGTTATTCACATGCCGGTATTTTCTATATAGCTCTTTTGAATACTTATTTTCCTTTCCATTAATGGTAAATAGCACCTTATAATCTTTTTCCAAATTCCTTTCATTCAGTAGTTTAACAGCCTCCGCTATAACCTCATAGTTTTTAAAGAATCGCGGATAAGCTGAATATACAAATAGAAACAAATTCTTAGACTCTCTATCAGTAAATTGTGATACCACTGGCTGCGCCAATACCGGTCTACATACCGCAATTTTATTATTTTCAATTCCAAACTTCCTACTAAATTCACTTCTAAGCCAGTCTTGTTGAACAATTATGCAATCGTTTTTCGCTACATTAATTTTGTAAGCAAAATAATATAATTTCTTCATCAATGCCACCAACGGGTATTTTAGCGACTGTCTAAATCCTATTGAAAAAAAAGGCAGGGGATTATGGCAATACACGATTCTCTTTTCTGCCACAACATTCGGGGTCATATCGTGAAGTGATATCCACATATATATTTTTTTATTCTTTGAATAATGATAAAAGTATACATATTCATAAAAAATCCTATTCAGATAACTCTTTCTGGACTTTGGTAACTCAATGAATCTTACCATACTATCCTTGAAAGACTCAAACAATTCTTTCTTGTGGACAAATGCAATAATGTTATATTTTTTATCATATTCACTCTTTATAATCAAAGACAAAAAATCAATATAGATAGATAGTGGACCGCCAGAAAACAAGTTTATTCCTGAAACAACTATGGTCTTTTTTTTCATAATATCAATACTCCAAAATTATACTTGGTTCCATCTGCATATATTATAGCCATACACTTTTATCACTTTTGTAGGACTCCTACAAGCAATACTGTTCTCCAGAATGCTTGTCGTTACAACAAAAATCGCACCTATTACAACACCGTTACCTATAGAACCCACTCCAAGATATTAGCGGCATTTCCTATTCACGCATTGTTGCCAAATAAAATTGATTCTAAATAATCCATTTCTTGATTGGATCACCCTCAGGAGATGTCTGCAAATCGCCCTTGTAAATACTGTGTGAAGCCTCACCAACATAAACCTTGGATGCTAAAAGAACATCATCCCCTATTGTTACATTCGTCATCTCCTCGATTTGGCATTAATCTCCCATCGCAATTTTTTTCAATAATGATTCGACCACTATTTTCAGGATTCATTCTGCAATTCTAGCCACATGTAAAGCCTTTTGCAATCTCAATATTATTTCTACTCCTCGCTAATATTTGGGATTTAGCAAGTCTTGCATTCTTCCAAAACATCTTGTTATAGAAAAGACAAAATGCATTCTTAATGGTATATCGAACTCCATAGCCCTTCATACTATATCCTCATATAATACTCTGTTGACAGAATTTATATATGCTTCAAGTGAAAAGCGTTTCCTATAAATATCTACGACATGCTTTCTGTCCACCTGATACATATTCGCTTCAGCACTTTCCGTGTTAATTCCTATATTCTCCTTCTCAACCAACTCCCATGTATCACCCTTAATATTATTTATTAGTGGCAACCCATAGGATAAGTAATCAATACTCTTAATAGTTAGGCCAACTGTTATATCATTTTTCATAATATTGAAAGCATAGTCACAAACTGCCAGTGTCTTTATCTTCTCTAACTCATCAAAAATCAAACCATAGAAGTGAGTTTGACACCCCGTCTTTCTCACAGCTCCCTCAAATTTTTCCCTACTCTCTCCATCACCAATTGCGTGAAGCTCACATAAATTACCAGCAGCTACGAAAGACTGTATCACAGCACAAATACCACCTATATCAATGATATTATTCATTGAACCAAGATAGGCAAATCTAGTAACATCATCCGTCTTCTCTTTACTTATAATCTCTTGTACCAACCGCCTCTCTTCTTCGCTCTGTTCCTTATACAGATAAAGCGTTGTAGTCTTCAGGGAATCCAACACGCCTTTCAACTTTTCTTGATATAGATCACATTCCGTAAAAACATAATCTGCAACCTTTATCGCTTTATCTCTCCATCTCCTCCACGTATTTGCTGGAGAAGTGTTAACAAATTTACCTAATGGCATTGACTCTGGCCAAAGGTCTATTATATCTATGATGAACTTAATCTCCGAATGGTGTCTCTTATAATCAGCACAGTAGTCCACTACTTTATTCGGTGGCACCTCGCAGTAAACAAGGTCGGGGCTATTGGCGGCTATCCACTTTTTTACCTTCTTAGCAAACATCAAATGTGATCTAATCCTCTGCATTGATATATTTGACATATATCTCGGCACATCTAAGTAGGTACACTCTGCATACTTACAACTTATCGATGTTTTTTTTATATGATCAAAATCGGCTATTAATACTGATACCTCATAACCCTTCTCAATCAATATTTCTCTAATAGGTTTAAGCCTTTTCTCGTACCAATTAAAACAACTGATTAGAACAGCTTTTTTCATTCATAATCCTCGCATATTGGTTTGTCATTTTAACCTATGTTACCATCACTTTTTCCATGCAAAATCTTCCAACCCATCCACAGCTCCTACAAATCGTCCCTGTAAAAAATAATAGCCTCGTAATACACTCTTTTCCCGGTATCAACCTTATCCCTGTGAATAACGTTATAAACTTCTCTCCCATCTGTGGTAATCAACTCAGCATTTTCAGCACACACTTTTTCAGGCCCAAAAGAACCAATCAAAACTAATCTCATGTTATTCTTCTGTTCTGATATACAAATGGTTTTGTGGAGAGTAAATCATTTAATTGCTTAGGGCAATGTCCCCTGAACGGATTCGGGAACTGATTTTATTATCTTCGCAGGACAACCAACCGCAGTGCAGTTGGCAGGGATATCTTTTACCACCACAGCTCCCGCACCGATTATTGAATACTCTCCAATCTTCTTACCTTGAATAATCTGAGATCCTGTTCCCATTTCCACATTTCGGCGGATGGTTGTTATGCCAGATACATTTACGCTTGGGTAAAGCGTCACAAAGTCCTCAATTACTGCATCATGACCGATAGTACAATCCAGATTAATAATCACATGTTCACCCATATCTATATTTACGGTAATAATTGTATGCGCACAGATGATAGTGCCCCGACCAATCTTTACAAGATCTGAAATCACAACGGAGGGATCAATTAACGTAGCAAACATGACTTCGGAATTAATCTCCGTTATTCTGCCAATCATCTTCTCTCGTACTCTAGAATTCCCAATAGCACATACAAAATAAGCTTCCCTGAATTTTTCAACATCTTCGGATGTTCCCAAAACAGAATATCCATTAATATCTTTACCAACTATATCTTTATTGTCATCAAGAAATCCTAGTAAATTCCACGTAGGATTCCTATGATTAATTCTCTCCACCAACCAAGCTGCTTCTCGTCCAAATCCGCTGGCTCCTATTATAATCAGATCTTTTAGCACTTCTTTAATTATCCTTATCTTTTTTCGTTCCAGCAAATACTTCCATCGTCGCACAGGAATCTGAACTAATTCCCTCCCGCTGGAACACAACCGCTATCGTCTTAAAGAATATCTTTACATCCAACAAAAAAGACAAATGGTCTACGTACCATACATCATCCTCAAATTTTTCTTCCCAACTGATGGAATTTCTGCCACTCACCTGAGCGTATCCGGTAAGTCCCGGCAAGACCTCGTGACGACGTCTTTGCTCCTTATTGTATCTTGGCAGGTATTCCACCAAAAGCGGTCTTGGACCTATCAAGGACATATCGCCTTTCATAATATTGAACATCTCAGGTATCTCATCAAGGCTTGTCTGGCGAAGCCATTTACCAAATGATGTCAAACGAACTTCATCAGATAAAAGATTGCCGTTTTCATCTTTTTCATCTGTCATTGTTCTAAACTTGTATAAACGGAATATTTTTTCTTTCCCTGTCTTCGGGTCAATCCTTCCCGGACGATCCTGTTTAAAAAGAACAGGAGACCCCAATTTTAATCTTACCATTACCGCAACTATAATATAGAGCCAGAAGAAGAGTATGATAATCATTGCAGAAATTATGGCATCGAAAAAGCGTTTTATGAAATCCGCATATAGTTTAAATCTTCTTTGATTCATTTGTTCCTCATTTAATAAAACATCTTCGAATAATATCAATAATGATATTCTGCTCTTCCTCAGTCATCTTAATATCCGAAGGTAAGCACAGGCCTCTGGCAAAAATATCGGCACCGATATCAATTCCGTTTCCAACTATGTAGGCATTAGTCCTTCCTCGGCCATTACCTTCAGATGTGATGAAAGGATGCGTCCTGTATATAGGCTGCATATGCATGGGTTTCCAAATTGGACGACCCTCTGCGCCGAATAAAGCAAGAGCATCGAGTATTTCCTGAGGGCAAGATTTACCTTGCTCACATATGTAAAGATAATCTGATTCTCCGCGAACCTGCTTGCACATTGCGTCTTTGTCGATGATCATGCAGGAAAGCCAATAATTGGGAACACTCTTTTCTTCATCAAAAGGATTCATTGATACAGGAATACCTTCGAAACCTATCTTGTATCGCTCCCATATAGTTTTCTTCTTGTCTATATGTTCTTGTAAGTAAGGAAATTGACCGCGAACTATACCTGCTACTATATTGGACATTCTATAATTGTATCCGATCTCTTCATGCTGATACCAGGGTGCGGCCTCTCTGCTTTGAGTAGACCATTTACGCACTTTGTCAGCGTCTTCTTTGGAATCAGTAAGGAACATACCGCCTGATGATCCGGTGATTATCTTATTTCCGTTGAATGAGATACAATTGTAATCTCCGAGCGAACCTGTCTCTACCCATTGACCATTAAGTTTATACTTTGCACCAAGAGATTCAGCTGCATCTTCAACTATCAAAGCGTCATAGTTGTCGGCAATACGCTTGATCTCCTCCATCTTTCCCGGAGTACCGTAAAGATGTGCAACTATAATAAGTTTTGTATCCGGATATATCTCAAATGCTTTTTCCAAAGCAATCGGATCCATATTCCAGGTGTCATACTCTGTATCAATAAATATAGCTTCACCGTCTTCATATGCCACAGGATTGATAGAAGCATCAAATGTAACATCCGAACAGAATACTCTTCTGCCTGCAAGAGTGCCTGCATTGGGTTTGGGTTGTCCATACAATTTTTCTCCTGCAAGTTTTGTTGCCAGATGAAGGCTTGCAGTACCGGCAGACAAAGCAACGGCATACTTAACTCCTATGTAAGCCGCTACTTCTTTTTCTATCTCGTTTATATTAGTTCCGGCTGTAGTCACCCAATTGGTGTCAAACGCTTCTCTAACATACTCCTGCTCTTTTCCGTGCATCATAGGAGATGCAAGCCAGACTTTATTCTTTAAAGGTTCAATTCCCGCAAAACGGGGATCTTTTGTGAAATCTTTTATCATCATCGCTCATCTCATTTTATTGCATTTTGCCACAAAAGGCTATCATGTCATTTTAACAAAAATATGCAGTTTTAACAAGTCAATAGCAATCCGCAATATTTAATACTTGATTAAGATTGGGAGTTTTATTCCGTTACAACTGCAGCGATCTTTTTGACATCCATCTGAGATAGGGTTCTGTTGGCTTCGTATAGTTTCTTAACTTTGCTGCCCTCGAGACGCTCAAACAATATCACGCTCCCGATATCGGCAAGATCGGTAAGGCCGCTCGGATTTTCGACAAGATCCTCAATGATCGAAGATTCGATGTTCTCTTTTGAAAGCAAAAGTTTGATATCGGCAGCCAGATTTCTCTCTTCCGTAGTAAGAGCTCCCGTGGTTGCAAGAAGCACCCAATGGATGTTCGCTTTTCTGCATGCTATAAGAAGATTGGTCGCAAGAAGCTGTTTTCTGCTGTTCCATTTGCTCTCTTTGCCCATTTCAATGATCGTTTGAATGCCGGTGATATGGCGGATGTCATCGGCGGTGTGGATCTTACCGCAAAAGATATAAACACATGCCCATATACCACATACGAAAATGATACCGAGAGCCGCGCCGATAACAAGATCACGCTTTGAAAGTGACCCAAAAGAAAAACTGCTTATCCTATCCTTCCAGCTTAATACTGCCTTAGCCTCTTCTTCGACATCTTCTGTGTTGCTTTTTTCATAATAGTACTCGCGCTGCGCATCCGTGAATTTGCCGACCGTTTCTTTTATGTGCGCATCTCTTGCAACAATGGAATTGTTGGTTGCCGTGCGCTTTTCGACTATATCGGAGATGTATCCCTCTGACGAAAAAGTATCGATGTATCGAAGTTCATGAACCGCGATGACGGTCGAATTTTCGGAGTCATACTTTTCCAAAGAAGAAACGACTATATTTGCGAGTCTCTCGGCATTTTCGATGCTGTCTGAAAGGACGCTCACTGTAAGAAGAGCGCCGTTCTCAAGATTTTTGAAGTCTTCTCCTGTAGATGAAGAAAGTTGTGATGTCACACTCACAAGTTCCTTAATGTACTCAGGTTTAATGTCTTTATATGGTGCTACACTAATATCGTCTATGTAATCGCCGCGTGTGATATACGATGACAGCATGCTTATTATCGCACTAACATCACCTTTTGTTGATATGTAATAATACTTATGGCACTGGGGTGCTTCCATCGGATCGATGTTTACCAGGATAGATTCCTGCATGTATGTTGTGTCATGCGAAAGCAGCATTTCTTCAAGCAGCACGTTGTCTATCGTCGCCCTTTCTGCCTGAGATAGTGCGCCTTCTTCGCTTTCGGTAACGTTTACGGCTTCCGCTCCGGTTTGCGGTGTTTCCTGCTTAAGTGCGGTGCGTCCGATCAAAAACAATAAACCCACTGCACTTACGCCAAGAAGTATAACAGCCCAGGATCTGAGCATCTTCTTAAGCATGTCAAAAAGATCGATCTCCAATTCGTAATTATCCAACTCTTCACCCTCCGGTTCATCCCCATTCCAATGGCTATATATAACATATCATACTATTAATGTTTTGACATCAACAATAAAGCCCGGCAAAAAGCCGAGCTTTTATATGGTCTATTTCATCATATCGATGAGATCCTGTTTTGAAGTAAGTCCGATCTTTCGAGCTGCTTCGGCGCCGCTTTCGAACTTAATGAGAGTCGGTACGGACATGACGCCGTATTTGTCACAAAGTGCTTCGGCATCGTCGATATCGATCTTTACTATATCAAAGGAATCGTCTGCTGAGGCGATCTCTTCGAGTATCGGTGCGATCATCTTGCACGGTCCGCACCAGGTGGCAAAGAAATCAACAAGTACGGGTTTTGCGCTGTTTAATACTTCTTTTTCAAATTCCGGTTCTGTGATGTGTTTTAGCATAATGTACCTCCTTTGGGGTTACAGGTTGATGCATATCCTTGTTCCGAGATCGGTTCTTGATATAACGGTGAAACTTCCTTTGTGCTTTTCGACTATCCACTTGGCGATCGATAAGCCAAGGCCGGTTCCTTCGCGGGTACGTGCTTCATCGGCTCTGTAGAAGCGGTCAAACATATGCTGTACATCTGCTTCTTTCATGCCTATGCCCGAATCCTGCACCATCAGATAAGGACGGCCCTTTTCGTTTACACCTGTCGCAAGAACTATCTCATCTCCATTTTCTGTATACTTGGCTGCGTTGTCAACAAGTATTCTAACAGCTTGTTTAATGAGTGCGGGATCTGCCGATACATTAAGAGGCGCACCGTAAGTTCTTACCTTATAAGGGTGATTTTCATCTATCATTAACGATTCTTCATAGATTTCTTCCATGAGAGAATTAAGTTCGACATTTTCAAGTTTAAGTTCGGTCCTGCCGCTGTCACCTCTTGCAAGGAACAGAAGCTGCTCCACGAGGTGCTTCATGTTTGAAGCTTCGTTTTGGATCGCATTGATCGATTCGTCCAAAACTTTCTCGTCTTCTCGTCCCCATCTTGCGAGCATGTTCGCATAGCCTTCGATCACGGCTATGGGGGTACGAAGCTCATGTGACGCGTCATTTACGAATCTCGCCTGCTGGCGGTAATTTTCCTTCATCCTGCCGATAAGATTGTTCATGGCTGTTTCAATGCCCTGAAGCTCGGCGTCGTGAAGAAGTATCTCTTTATTGTCCTCGGGTTCTATCTTTGAGATGGCGTTCTCAAGTAACTGATATTTGTCCTCGTTGAATTCAAAGTTGGCTATCTCATCTGCTCTTGCGGCGAGTGCATCGATCGGTGTCAGTATCTTATTTATCTTTGCGTGCTCGGAAGGGATCGAAAAAAGTGTTCCGAGAACGGATAGCACCAGGTTAATGCCCGCTACCCCGACTGCCATTACCATTATAAGAAAAGCATTCTCTGTAAATACGACCGTTCCCGAAGGCTCGGCTATCGTATAAGTCAGCGAAGAAATGCCGTTTTTTATGCTGAAAAAATGCCTGTTGGAAAGCACTATGCCTCCGCATAAGCTGATCTCATTATAAATTGCCCAAATTAACGGTATTAACAGAGAAAGCCCGAAAGAGCCTGATATTGCTCTGTCGAGCCTTCTTAAGGATATCATTGACTGGATCTTGCCTCTTATCGAGCGGATCCTCTTTTGTTCGTTATTCGGATTTGATGACATATCCTACTCCTCGTACGGTCTGTATCATTTTAACGCCAAAAACATCATCTATTTTGGAACGAAGAAACCTTACATAAACATCAACGACGTTTGTCTCTCCGACATAATCGTAGCCGCATACTTTCTCCAAAAGTGTATCTCTTGAAAGAACGATGTCCATGTTCTGAAGCAAAGTCTCAAGCATTAAGAATTCTCTGTTCGTAAGCGATATCTCCTGATTGTTGTATGTAACTCTGCGCTTCTTTTCTTCGAGTTTGAGACCGTTCCATACATACACGCCGTCCTCAACCTTTCCGGTCGCAAGAGACTGCGTGTTGTCTACGGTTATCTGTTTGTTGTGCTGCTTAAGCGCCACACGGATCCTTGCAAGAAGTTCCTCTATGGCGAAAGGTTTTGTAATGTAATCTACCGCACCTGCGTCAAGCCCCGCAACTTTATCCATGACAGCGTCTCTTGCGGTAAGAAGAATTACGGGTACATCATAATCGGGGCCTAGCCTTCTTAAAACTTCAAGGCCGTTAAGCCCCGGAAGCATGATGTCCAATAGTATGAGGTCATATTCACGTGTGGAAGCCATTTCAAGCGCTGTTCTGCCGTCCATGGCTTTCTCCACCGTGTATCCTTCATGTATGAGCTCAAGTTCGGTGAACCTGGCAAGTTTTTCCTCGTCTTCTACTACCAAAATGCGGGTACTCAATTTAGTTCTCCTTGTTGCCGTTAAATTCGTCCTTTATGTTGTCAACATATTCGCCGGCTTTGTCCATTGCCTTGTTGACCGTTTCGAAATCTGCCTCACCCATGAAAGAGTATCTTACTCCGAAGAAGAGTGAAATGAGCATTACGGGAAGTGTTACGTGGAATGTGAAGATAAGTAATACGATCATTGCCCATACAGGGATCTTGATGATCACGTTTGACTTATGTGTTACCACGAAGAAGTTCTCGTTACCCTTTTTCCAGCTTGACTTGCAGAATTCTTTAAACTTTTCACCGTTCTCTGAAGAAGTCTTCTTGTTGCTTTTCTTTTCTTCGCCGTCAACCACTACAGATGAAACAACGATCTCGCCGTTACTCATTGTGTTTGCGGTCTTGCCTTCTTTTTCAAGATATATCATCGCATCGAGAAGATCACCGTTTGAAGCTTCAAGTGCCTTCTTGGCTTCTTCGTAACTAACGTTTGCTCTCTGTCTTAATTTTTCAACCTTTTCAAATTCATCCATTTTTGTTTTCTCCTTTTGTGTA
>JAILGF010000110.1 GCA_024696945.1 Lachnospiraceae bacterium
TTTTGGAACAGATGTGGGACTGTGAGCGGTGATTATATGTTTATTATCTGTGGTAGCGCAACATCTTGGATAATCAAAAACATTATATCGAATACCGGCAGTTTATATAATAGGGTAACATCCCGTTTATTCTTAAAACCGTTTTCGTTACGTGAAGCGGAGATGATGTTCAATGATCTTGATTTTGGATGGTCCAGGAAACAAATTGTTGATTGCCAGATGGTATTTGGTGGATTGCCATATTTTTACAGCCTTATGAATCCTAATGAAAGTTTGAACTGGAATATTAACAAGCTTTGCTTTGAAGAACATGCGATTCTTCAAAACGAATCTAAGAAGCTTTTAGAAGCAACACTAAAAAAATCTCCGGTATACAATAGAATAATGGAATACCTTTCGAATTTTCAATATGGAACACTAAAGACAGAGTGCCAAGAAGCTTTGAAGCTTCCTGCCGGAACATATACCCGGGCGATAGAGGAATTAACTAGGTGTGGATATATTCATGAATATAAAGATCCATATACGAGCGGACATCCGCTAAAGATTCAACTTATAGATCCTTTCTTATTATTTCATTACAAATTCCTGTCTGGGGAGAATAGGGAAATTTATAAAGATTTTAATGACTATAAAAGTGATATGGGCAGATATATGAATTGGAGAGGCCATTCGTTTGAGATATTGTGTATGTATCATACAGAACAGATTAAAAAGGCATTGGGGATTTCCGGAGTTCGTACTACAGAGTGTCCTTGGGTAAGCGACACAAAGAAAGATGGAGCGCAGATTGATCTGGTGATAGATCGCGATGATGGTATAACTAACATATGTGAAGCAAAATATACAGATACGCCCTTTTCTATAAGCGCAGATTATGAAATGGTCTTATTAAATAAGATGGAAAGATTCAGGCAGGAAACCGGAAACAAAAAGACCTTAAAGCTGGTTATGATAAGTGTTTCGGGCTTAGCCGGGACTGCACATACAGAGCATGTTTCCAGAGTTCTTACATTGGATGATTTGTTTGAGTAGGTGAGAAAAATTAATCAGAGGAAAGGAAAATAAACTATGGAACGTATTAAAATTGATGAGAAGTGGACATTTCGCAGGGGCTTTTGTGATAGCTTAGGTATGTTAAAGTCGGACCCCGGGGTAGAGGTAAATCTCCCGCATGACGGGATGATAAGGACAATGGTTTCGGCAGATGCACCCGCTCAGATGGATATGGGATATTTTACTGGGGGACTGTCAAATTACACTAAATATGTAAATATTCCAAAGGAATGGGAAAATGACTGCATAGGACTCCGTTTTGATGGTGCTATGATGAATGCTACGGTTGATGTAAACGGATTTAAGGCAGGACGTCAGCATTATGGGTATGCACCCTTTTATGTTGATCTGACGGATCTGGTTACATTTGGAAAGGAAAATCGTATAACAATAAATGTAAATACAAGTATGCAGCCCAATTCACGCTGGTATACGGGTTCAGGCTTATATCGCGGAGTGGAGCTTGTACATGGACCGAAGGTACATATAGCTAATGACGGTATATTTGTTTATACAAAGGAAGTGGCGGATGGTTATGCATTTCTTGAAGCACAGGTTGATGTTCAGAATGAAACCGCGGAGAAAAGACTTGAAGAGGTGGAACTTTCACTTGCTTTTGATGACAAAATCAAGGCATTAGCACAAAAAGATAATAATGAACAGATTGCTGCATCTGTAAAAAAAGTAATCTGGATAGATGCCTGCAGTACAGGTACAGCCAGAATTGCATTTTCTGTTAAGGATCCGTTGATATGGGATGTGGATGATCCGAATCTGTATACGGTAAAAGCCACGGTTAAAAACCTCGGAGTTTATCGCACGCACTTTGTGGCTGATTCCGAAGAAAACTGTACCATAGATGAGGCAAGCACACTTTTCGGTATTAAGACAGTAACTGCGGATGCTGTTCGAGGCCTGCTGATTAATGGAAAATCGGTTAAACTAAAAGGCGGATGTCTCCATCACGATAACGGTCTGCTGGGATCCGTATCCCTGTATGAAAGCGAGGCCCGTAAGGTAAAGAAGTTGAAAGAAATCGGATTTAATGCGATCAGGACTACTCATAATCCGCCTTCATCAGCTTTGATCGAGGCTTGCGACAGATTTGGTATGTATGTGTTTGATGAGTCTTTTGACGCATGGGGTATGGCTAAGAGAAGCGGTGATTACAGTCAGTTTTTTGATGCTGATTGGGAAAAGGACCTGACAGCTTTTGTGCGCAGAGACAGGACACACCCGAGTGTTGTAATATGGTCCATAGGTAATGAAATACCTGAGCGTGGTGGTCTTAACGATGGATATGCACTGGCGAAAAAATTGGCCGAAAAAGTAAGGAGCCTGGATGGTACAAGACCTGTAAGTAATGGAATTTGCTCTTTCTGGAGCGGTCTGGATGATGAACTGGCTGAAGGACTGAGCTGGTTTCAGAATTCCATAGACGGTGGTAAATCAAAAGATTTCTGGGAAAAGGGAACGGAGCCTTTTACAAATGGGTTGGATATCGTGGGCTATAACTATATGGAGGACTTTTATGAGAGGGATCATGAGCTGTTCCCGGATAGAGTTATACTAGGTTCCGAGAATTTCCCTAAAGAAATCGGTTTCAGATGGCCTCTTGTTGAAAAGCATCCCTATATCATCGGAGATTTTACGTGGACGGCATGGGACTATATAGGAGAAGCAGGGCTTGGAAAATCGGTATATTTAGATCCTGATGATCCTTTCTTAAAAAAAGGTCCGTATGCTCTGATGCCTCAGGAGTCATCGCCGTATCCCTGGAGAACTGCGAACGATGCTGACTTTGATATTACAGGAATGAAACGGCCCCAAGGAGCATACAGGAGTGTAGTGTGGGGCAGCAGTGCGACTCATCTTTATACCGTACATCCTAAGAATTTCGGTAAAGAGGAACTGATCGGTCCCTGGGGATTTACGGATATACTGTCATGCTGGAACTATGCCGATTATGAAGGAAAACCTATAGAGCTTGTAGTTTTTTCAAATGCACAGGAAGTAGAAATATTGATAAACGGGGAATCTGCAGGCCGTAAAAAGGTATCTTCAGAAAGACCTTTACCAAAAAGTGTACGATTTGAGGCTGTATATAAGCCTGGAAAGATAGAGGCAATAAGCTATACAGACGGAAAAGAAGTAAGCCGCGACGTACTCGAAACAACCGGTGAGCTTGTGGGACTTCGCTTGAAGCCCGAGAAACAGATCTTACAGGCAGATGGGCATGATGTACTATATGTATGGATAGAAGCAGTAGATAGTGATGGGCATGTCGTACCGGATGCAACTGTGCCTGTAAGTGTAAAGGTTGAAGGTAGCGGTACTCTGGCAGGCCTTGGCACGGGCAATCCGATAACTGACGAGGATTATACGGATAATGAGACTGTTACCTATCATGGGAGTGCTCTTGCAATAATCCGTTCAGGATACGAAAAAGGTGAGACTACTTTATCTGTTGTAGCTGAAGGATTGGCAGGGGACAGTGTAAAGATAAAAATTTTATAATAGAAAATAATCGGTGGGATGGCTAGGTGAGAGGGGATATTATGCTGATAGATGACATTATTCGGATAGCGAAAGAAGCAGGAAATATAATGCTAACCGCAAAACGCCCAAAGATTATGGAAAAGTCCGGGCATGCCAATTTCTGTACTGAGACCGACGAGAAGATACAAGCATTTCTCTTTGAGGAACTAGGGAAGGTTTTACCGGCAGCATCGTTCTTGGGTGAAGAGGACGGTCAGGATGTTTTTTCTGAAAAAATGGAAAGCGGTTACTGCTTCGTCATAGATCCGATTGACGGAACCTCGAACTTCATATATGGGTACCGTCCATCTGTTGTATCAATAGCTCTTCTAAAGGATGGCAATCCATATATGGCGGTGATTTATAATCCGTTTGATGATATTGTACTGTCGGCTGCAGCGGGTGAGGGGGCTTATGCAAACGGTGAACGGATAATGTCATCAGAGGCCCCGTTATCAGATTCCCTCATAGTTTTTGGTACGGCACCTTATTATGCGGGCTTGCAGGAGCGTACATTTGAAATAGCGAAGAAGCTTTTGCCACAGTGCGTTGATTTACGTAGATCCGGCACTGCTGCATGGGATATGTGCTGTGTGGCGATGGGCCACTGTAGTATGTATTTCGAACTTCGGATCCAGCTTTGGGATTATGCCGCGGCTGCGCTGATAGCCCGTGAAGCGGGTTGTGTGGTTACGGATACAGAGGGCAGACCTTTATCATATAAAGGACCAACCTCTGCATTATGCAGAGCGAGGGGGATAAAAGAGATTCCCGATACTTTTTTCGAAAAGAATTAATATAATACCTCACGAGTATAGGATATTCTAAAACTGATGTGATAGAATGGATACAAAGGAGGTAAGGGGTTTATGCTTATTGAAAATTCTAAATGGATCAGAAAGAAGGATACTTCATCAACAATTGTTCCGATATTCAGAAAAAGATTTAAAAACTGTTGGCCGGTGAAGTCAGCCACACTTGAGATTACCTGTGACGGTGTATATGAAGCTGTATTAAACGGAAAGCGTGTCGGAGAGTTTATTCTGGCACCGGGATGGACCGAGTACAGTAAAAGACTGCAGGTACAGAGCTATGATATCACAGGTCTGTTATCGGATGTGAACACGTTGGATGTTGTAGTGGGTAACGGTTGGTTCAGGCGGACGAATGCTCCGTGGACAGGTACGCAAAATCCCGATGAGTTTTTACCCGCTATGCTGATCGCAGCAGTTCACATTATATATGAAGACGGAACGGAGAAATTAATACCTACTGACGAAAGCTGGCAGGTATCCGAAAGTAAAATACTTTTAAGCGGGATATTTATCGGCGAAGATGTAGATATGACGAAGGAGCTTGTCTTTGAACAAGCTGAGGTTACCGATTATCCGAAGGATATACTTATATTCCAGGAAGGTCCTGAGGTACATGAACAGGAGCGGATATATCCTCGCAGTTCGTTTAGAACACCTAAAAATGAATGGGTATTGGATTTTGGCCAGAACCTTACCGGATACATGTATTTTGAGATGGATGCCCATGCAGGTGAACGTTTAAGCCTATCAACGGCTGAGGTACTGGACAGGGAGGGCAATTTCTACACGGGAAATTATCGTTCTGCAAGGAGCCAGCTGCATTATATCTGTTGCGAGGGGCATCAGTGCTATAAAGCTAAACTGACTTTTTTCGGATTCAGGTATCTTAGGATCGATGAGGCACCGGAGGGGTTCTCCGCAGACAATATACATGCGATAGTGCTCCATTCGGAAATGACACGTACAGGGTGGCTTACAAGCAGTGACCCGATGCTAAACCAGCTTTTCAGCAACATCCTTTGGAGCCAGAAAGGGAACTATTTAGATATCCCTACCGATTGCCCTCAGCGTGATGAAAGATACGGATGGACAGGTGACGGACAGATTTTTTGCAAGGCAGGTACATATCAGTATGATGTAAGGAAGTTTTTCAAAAAGTGGCTGGCGGACATGAAGGCAGCGCAGCATGAGAATGGCTGGATACCTGAGGTTATACCGAGCCTGACCGCATATAAACCGGGTGGAGCAGGTTGGTCGGATGCCGTTACAATTATCCCCTGGCAGCTTTATGAAACCTTTGGCGAGATATCCTTTATCTCAGATATGTACGAGCCGATGAAGAAATGGCTGGCATATATTCCGACAGTATCAACTACTCCGGATCTTTTTACCGGATGCTGGACATATGGGGACTGGCTGGCGCTTGACTGGCCCGAAGGTTATGTTCCGGAAAACATTGAGCTGTCTAAAAGAGGTTACAGCAATGATGACCTTGTATGCAGTGCATTTTATGCAAACTCCGTAAGTATTGTTATTAAAGTCGGAAAAATTCTGGGACAGGATGTGACAGAATATGAAGAGCTGCACAACAGGATTAGGAAGGCTTATTGGAAAGCATTTGGCGATAAGTTAAATACACAGACAGAAAAGGTTCTGACGTTACATTTCGGACTGGCTGAAAATCCTCAAACCGTAGCGGACGCGCTTGCCGAACAGGTTAAGGAATGCGGTATGAAGCTGCAGACCGGACTTGTCGGTACGCCATACCTGCTTCATGAACTTAGCCGTTACGGTTACTATGATATCGCATGGTCTCTGCTGCTGCGCAAGGAGTACCCCGGATGGCTTTATTCGGTATCAAAGGGAGCGACAACGGTCTGGGAGCACTGGGACGGTATAAAGCCGGACGGTACATTTTGGGATGATGACATGAATTCCTACAACCATTATGCGTATGCTTCTGTGGCTGACTGGGTATTTGGTGTAGCATGCGGGATAAAGCCTGCGGCTCCGGGATTTGCAAAAGTACGTATCGAGCCCCATCCTGATGAAAGACTAAACAGCTTAGGTGCTAAACTGGATACTGCTCATGGAAGAATACTCTCTTCATGGAAATACACAGAAAACGGAATACGTTATGAAATTGAAACGCCGACAGAAACAGAGATTGTTATCGGTGGGGTCAGTAGGACAGTTGAAAAAGGAAAGTATATTTTCGGTGAATAAAAGGAAGGTATCCTATGTCTATGAAGTCGGATGATCTGGTTTGGAAGGCTAAGAAATTTGATGAGCTTACAACACACGAGTTATATGAGATATTGCGTGTTAGGGCCGAAGTATTTGTTAAGGAACAGGGTATCAATTGTGTTGACCCTGACGGTACCGATTACTCCTGCATACATATTTTTGCCATGAGGGAAGATAAGGTGTATGCTTACCTTAGGGCATACAATGCCTGTGAGGATACCATAAAGGTTGGTAGGATTCTTGCTGTACCGCATGGCTATGGGCTGGGTACGGAACTGATGAAATATGCTATCGGAGTTATCCGTGATACGACAAGGTGCCGAAAGATAATAATGGACGCACAGAAACAAGCAGTTGCCTTTTATGAAAAACTGGGTTTTGTGATCACATCTGATGAATACCTGGAGGAGGGCATTTGGCATATGGATATGTGCCTCGAATTATAGGATTGAACGACAGTTTTATAATTGACAAAGAAATCTTTTGGTAATATTATTAGTAAAAAAGGTAATCTAAAATATAAAAAACGGAGGGTTTATTATGGGTAACAAGTATGCGGGTACACAGACAGAAAAGAACTTAATGGCAGCTTTTGCAGGTGAGTCAGAGGCTAGGAATAAGTATACTTATTTTGCTTCGAAGGCAAAGAAGGAAGGGTTTGAGCAGATATCGGCAATATTCCTGAAAACCGCTGAGAATGAGAAGGAGCATGCAAAACTTTGGTTTAAAGAGCTTGAGGGCATCGGAAGTACTGCAGAGAACTTGGCAGCTGCGGCAGCAGGCGAGAACTATGAATGGACCGATATGTACGAGGGCTTTGCAAAGACCGCCGAAGAGGAAGGATTCCCTGAGTTAGCCGAGAAGTTCAGAGGCGTTGCGGCCATAGAGAAGAACCATGAGGAGCGCTATCGTGCTCTTCTCCATAATGTTGAGGCACAGGAAGTATTTGCAAAGTCAGAGGTGAAAATCTGGGAGTGCAGGAACTGCGGTCATATCATTGTAGGCACAAACGCACCTGAGGTTTGTCCTGTTTGTGCACATCCTCAGAGTTATTTTGAAATAAGTGAGAAGAACTATTGAGTGGGGTCTGACCCCTAGAAGGGAATAGCGGGATGAGACAAATATCATTAGGAACTACAGGCATCACCGTTCCTCAGAATGGTTTCGGGGCTCTGCCGGTGCAACGTTGCGATGTGGATACGGGAGTAAAAATCCTTCTTCGTGCATACGAGGGCGGGATGACGTATTTTGATACAGCAAGAGCTTATTCAGACAGTGAGTATAAGATAAGTAAGGCGTTCAATACAAAGGAAGCCCGTTCGAAAATATACATTGCGACCAAGACACAGGCGAAAAATCCTGAAGCTTTTTGGAAGGATCTTGATACTTCTTTGACAACTCTTGGTACGGATTATATAGATGTATACCAGTTCCATATGGCAGGGCAGGTGTATGCTCCCGGCGACGGTACGGGTATGTATGAATGTATGCAGGAAGCAAAAGCCAAAGGGATGATCCGTCATATAGGCATTACTGCTCACAAGATAGGAGTGGCAAAAGAGGCTGCTGAAAGCGGACTGTATGAGACATTGCAATTCCCGTTTTCATATCTGTCAGGAAAGCAGGAACTGGAGCTTGTAGAAATCTGCAGAAAAAATAATGTTGGTTTTATAGCTATGAAGGGATTGGCAGGAGGTCTTATAAACCGTTCTGATGCGGCTATGGCCTATATGACTCAGTTTGACAACGTACTTCCCATCTGGGGAATACAAAGAGAGAGCGAGCTGGAGGAATGGCTGTCATATATGGAAAATACTCCTTCTATGACGGAGGAGATAACAGAATTCATCAAACGAGAGCAGGACGAGCTGGCGGGTGAGTTCTGCAGAGGCTGTGGTTACTGTATGCCATGCCCTATGGGTATTACAATAAATCAATGCGCCCGTATTTCCTTGATGCTTCGCCGTGCACCGTCCGCGGGATGGCTATCAGAGCACTGGCAGAATGAAATGAAGAAAATCGAGACCTGTATCAATTGCAGGCAGTGTGTTTCAAAGTGTCCGTACGAGCTCAACACTCCGGAACTTCTAAAGAAGAATTACGAAGATTACAAGAAGGTTCTGGCAGGGGAAGTTAGAGTATAAAAATCATAACGACAGGTATTCTGATAATTGTTTAGAGTACCTGTCGTTTTGTTTCAAAGATAGTTTTATTAAGATTGTTTCCTGCTAAGCGATATTACTTTTCTATAATTAAGTCCTGATACCAGACTTACAAAGGCCATCATTATCACGAGTACAAGGTTCTGGTCGATAAACGTACCTAAACCGACTGTAAAACCTATAAGGAGCATACAGGCCACCATATTCGGGAAGAGGTAAAGTGCAACGGCCGCTCCCTGCTTGATCACTTCGATTTCATTTTCCCAGTCCAAGCGCATATGCTTGATACCGCAGACACATCCCCAAGTGGTCGAAAAGGTGCAGAGCACAAATCCCAGGATTAGGGATAGAAGGGTAGTGAGTATCGGAGCCTTTGCGGATATACTAAAGGTCACTATTGAAAACAGTGTAACCGGGACTGTCAGGTACAGGTTGAAAAGCATCTTTCCCTTGTAAAGAGTTTCCTTCTTTATGGGAAGGCTTTGTACTATCCAGTAATTCTTGCCTTCTAAGGACGGAGTAAATGCAGTCGTAGCGACCATTCCGGCAAAGAAATATACAATGAAAGGGATAGCTGGATACAGCATTTCTTTTGTGATAGGCGCATCCTGTGTCATTTTTACGAGAATACTGTCCACGTCGAAAAACAGTATTGCTATACCGGCTGCCAGACATAGCAGTTCACCTATCGGAGCATTTGTCATATATATGGTAGAGCCTGTCATTCTCTTAAATTCCTTAAATACTATTGAGCTGAGAACGCTTCTCTGCTTGCTGGTGCTCTTGACCTTTTTCTTTGATGCGGCATGGGATTTCAGTGCCGAGTTTATTTTACGGTAGGATCTTCCTACAGGTATGAATATGATCTCAAAAAGTAGCACGGTTATTCCGATAAGAAGCAGGATATCGGATATGTTGAAAGTCTTTACCGCATTGCTAAACCAGCTTGCAGGAAGATAGAATTTTTCTACTGTTCCGGTTATGGAAGAAACGGAATGCATTACTTCTTCTGTTTTCTCGTTTTTTATCATATCCTCGATGAAAAATCTGGGGACGAAACAGGCAGCAGTAAATAACAGCACAAGAATGGTCTGAACAAGTGTCTTATGCTTAAAGCCCGAGCCAATCTTTGCGATCAGGTATCCAAGGAACGATGCTATAAGCATCGGGATTATAGGCAGGAACAAAGACAGGGCGATCCATACAGGATATATGATCGGAGATGCTTCCGAGTAAATGCCGTATACTACCATGGTCGATAGGGAAACGGTCATCTGCCAGGGAAGACTCTTTACATACATATACAGGAACTTACATCCTGCGACATCCTTTGCTTTGAACGGAAGGGACATCAGCATGTCGTATTCCTTAAAGTTAAATAAATATCCGTTTGTCTTAAAAAGCGTAAAGAAAAATGATATAAGGGAGATAACCAGTGCGTTCATAGTCGGGATGGAGTCGGTGAGACCGAAATATCCAAATCCTATGCTCTGGGCGATGCAGTAGGCGACAAGCATCAGATATAGGAGTGCCATGCCGATGGTAGTACCAATGATCCTGCCTTTTTTCTTTTTATCTTTACAGTATTTCAGTATGTTTCTCTGGCTGGTGGAGAGAAGAAGTGCATTTAATAATATCGATTTTCTTTTCATAGTCTATACCATGTTTAGTTAGTGTGTTTATTATCAGGTTTCCAGGAAGGCCTCTTCCAGAGACGCACCATGTGTGAGCTCATCCATAGTACCGGAGGTGATAATCTTTCCCTGCTTTATGATGGCTACCTTGTTACACAGCTTTTCAGCTACATCCAGTACGTGTGTTGAGAAGAAGATGGCAGTCCCTTTCTCACACAGTTCGTGCATGATCTGTTTCAGGATGAAGGATGCTTTAGGATCCAAGCCTACGAAAGGTTCATCCATAACGATCAGCTTTGGTTCGTGGATGAGAGCGGAGATGATAGCAAGCTTCTGCTTCATACCATGTGAATATGAGCTTATGAGATCTCCCAGAGCGTCTGCAATCTCAAGTCTTTCCGCATAATGATCTATACGCTCTTTGCGATCTTCTTTACTTATCTCGAAGACATCTGAAATAAAATCCAGGTACTGCATACCGGTCAGATTTTCGTACAGATCCGGGTTATCCGGGATGTATGCGGTGATTTTCTTGCATTCTATAGGATCCTTCTTTACGGAATGTCCGTCGATCAGTATCTCTCCTTCATTAAAATCGAGTACGCCCACAACCGCACGGATAGTAGTGGATTTACCTGCTCCGTTATGTCCGATGAAGCCGTAAATATCGCCGCTTTCTATGGTGAGGGTTACGTTGTCAGCGGCCTTCTTACCTTCACCGTAGGTTTTTGAATAACCTTTGATCTCTAATATTGGTTTCTTTTCCATATGTTGTTCTCCTATAATCAATTACCGATCAGTCATCGGGACAGTTCTCTTTTTGATGAATGACCGTAAGCTTAAACATTGTCATTCTGAGCCCAAGTCAACGCCACTTCGTGGCATCGACATAGAGCGAAGAATCTTTAAGCAGTTCATATACTTCTTTGGTCTCTTCTGAAGTTGCTGCGCTTACATAGTATGTTATTTCAGCAGTCACTACTTTGATGTAACTGCCTTCTTCGGGGTTCAGGAATACCTTGCAAGAGTTACCGTTTACAGAAAAATTACCTTTGTACAGGTTGGATATACCAAAACCGGAAATCTTGGAAAATTTGAGGTTGGTAACATCTTCGCCCCATTCGATAGCGGTTATATCATTTATGTCTATTATATAATCATCGGTCAACTGGTGGCAGATAAGCTTATTGTCTTCGAGCTTAAGCTTGATAGGAGTAGCTTCTGTCATCCCCACATATACGAGTGATCCAAGTGTAAACATGAATACGAGAACGATAAAAGCATAAACCAGTTTACCAACGGGATGAGCAGCGTTTACGGTACTGCCGACACCAACTCTTTTCTTTACGTTCAGTCTTTTATTATTTGGATTGTAGTAGATGATGCCGCCAATCCAGTTATCATCCTCGTCCTGAATTACGGTCATTTCTTTTTCATATCTCTGCTCTATTTTTTTGTCTCTTAAGACATACATGAAAATCCCTGTCATTATGATTAAAAAATAGATGATGGTAAATACAAGAAACAAAAGCTCTGAATACCATAATACTAAGAAGACAAATGCTGTTGCCAGTAGGATGGTGTTCAGCCAAAGGAACTTAACTGAAAAATCAGAGAGATTCTTTTTCTTTGCCCTGTTGTAATTGGCATTTATTGTGGAATCTGTCGAAATAACTTCATTTTTCAGGTTGTCCATAATATATGCAACTCCGGATATAAGCAGCCCGACAGCCCAGAATATGGCTGCGAGTCCTGTACCGAGAAAGTTACCTGCGAATGTAGATTTTACGGCAATAACCTTTAAATCTACTAAAAGAGCAGCGATGACTATAAACAATCCTATGATGTTTGGAATTAAAAGGCTTGAAAACTTTATGGTATGGATGCTTCCTGCTGTATTGATGTCTGTATAGATTACCTTCTGTTCCTGAGAGAGTCCAAGAGTTCTTTTCAGGCTTTTCATTTCTTTGTTCCCTATAAAGAAAGGGATGAAGATACCTATGAGTGAAGCATAGAATAATACCATCCAAAGTGTGGTCTGAAGGATAAAACCGTGTAACAGAAGAAGCACTAAGGAAAGAGCGAGACTTATATACAGAACTTTTTTTGCCTGTCCACGGCTTTTGCTGTATAGCATGTCAATAGTTTTTTCAGTTTCTCCCTCTTTATACTCTTTTTTCATGGTCAGCCCGAGGATCAATTTAGCTGATTTCCAGTTTTTGGGATACATTATGAAAAACATAATAAGGAGTGTTGGAATAAGGAGTATGCACATTATAATTCCAAAGATGAGTGACATGATTAAACGTTACCCCCCTCCCAATATTTATCGATAAGGTTTACCAGTTCTTGTTTTTCCACACCTGAAATACGGGCTTCAGAGACAATTCGTCTTAGCTCAGTTTTGTTGGCATCAGAAACAGAGGCTTCTTTTTTTATCTCCGTGCGGATACGAGCCCCGTTTTTTCTGTCTGTCATTATATAGCCTTCGGTTTTCAGTAACTGATAAGCTTTGCTGGCCGTCATAGTATTTATGCCCATCTCCAGTGCGAGATCCCTTACTGTTGGAAGCTTTTCTCCGGCTTTCAGCTCGCCGCTGGAAATCCCCATCACTATCTGATTTCTCAGCTGAAGATATATAGGGATATCCGATAGTTCGTCTATTCTTATGATCATGTTTATTCCCTCATAAATTATAACTTGCGTCGGTTAAATACCAGCACTCCGATTATATCACAAAATGCGATTAAAATAAAGGTACATATTAGCGCTTCGGTAAAATCTGAGGGGACTGCACCTTCCGTTGATAAGGTAAGCCCATCCATCAGTCTTGAAGGGATGATGTTTTTAATGCTCGGTATATAACTGAGTAATATAAATGCAAAGAATATTATGCCGGTACCGAGCAATACCTGACCGCTGTTATTACACAGGGCACTGAAAAGTACTAATGACGACATGGTGAATATACCGAAAAGCCAGTACATAAATATCCCGAAAGCAAGATTTGTTACTCCGTCATTTCCCCAGAAATAAACGGTGTAACAAAGAGTAATACCGGTATATACGAGATAAAGTAAGGTCCAGGCGCCATATACTGTGAAGAGCTTTGAAATGAATATTTTATTCCTTGAAAGTCCCTTTGTCACAATCTGAACCAGGGTTCCTTTATGGTATTCATTTGTAAATAATCCGCTGAAAAGCAGGATTGCTACTATCAGCACCATAGGAGCATTTTTAAAAAACTGTGTCCAGCTGGTAAGCGCTGTGACGGTAACCTCACCGATAACTAAACCCTGATCTGCAAACTGATCGGAAAGCATCTCATATAACCAGGGAGTGAGCTTTGCCATAGCGGGGTTCAGGATACCAAAGAATATGAAAATAATACCGAGTATAAGCAGTTTACCTGTTCGGGTCAGTTCCATACATTCTTTTTTTATAAATGCGGTCATTTTATGGCCTCCAAGAAAATGTCTTCCAGAGTTGCTTCCTGTTTTTCTATCCTGATAAGCGGAATACTGTTATCAGCCAGGTATCTCAGTATATCCGGGAGCAGGGCTTCATCCTTTAATATGATACATTTGGCGGATTTATCAATAGTGCAAAACGAATCAATATTTATCCTGTCGGTTTTTATACTTCCCCGGATGAACCGGCAAATTCTATCCGAATCTTCTTTGCGTTCCAATTGTATCTCCATTGAGTTTCTGCGCCGTTTGCTCTTTACTTCAGCAATACTTCCCTGCATTATGATCTTTCCTTCATTAAGCAGGGCCATTTCGTCGCAGATGTGCTCAACATCCGAAAGAATGTGTGTGGAAAAGAGGATGGTGGTTTCTTCTTTGGCAGCTACAAGGATATCAAGTATTTCCTTGCGCCCTAAAGGATCGAGTGCTGAAGTGGGCTCATCACAGATCAGGAGCTTTGGTCTATTGAGTAATGCCTGTGCGATACCCAGTCTCTGCTTCATACCTCGTGAAAAGCCTTTTATCCGATGCTTCTCTTCGCCAAGTCCGACGAGTTTCAGTAGTTCTTCGCTTCTGGTCCGGATTTCTTTTTTATCCATCTTTGTAATCTCGCCGCAAAAGGAGAGATATTCTTTCGGAGTCATAAAAGAGTAGTATTCGGGAACATCGGGCAGATAACCAATAAAGCGGTTCGTTTTGGTATTTCCATAGGTTACCTTTTCTCCGTTTACGAAGATTTCTCCGGCATTTGCAGTCATTAAGCCTAAAACCAGTTTCATGGTTGTGGTTTTTCCTGCACCGTTTTTTCCTACGAAGCCAAAAACCTTTTTGGGCGGAACACTTAAGTTCACGCCTCTTAATACTTTTTTGTCTCCAAAGCTTTTTTCAAGGTTTTCTATTCTTAAGATGTAATTATCCTGGGTCATTTTGGGTTCACTTCCTTAATTGGTTATGCTTTTAAGCGGTCGTATCGAATAAGATCCTTCACTTCGTTCAGGATGACAGTAAGGTGTGTTGTGATTTTAAGAATCTTCCTTCCCGAACAGGAAATATATTACCGGCCCGATAAATTCCATACCTACGATCGCTACGATAACCCAGAGGGTTCTGTTGCCGTGCTTATAATTTTTGTGAGTAAGAATATGGCGGAGTGTTACGGTCAGCAGGATAATCTCTGCTATGATAAGCGGGATGAGAAAAGGTAACATTTCTTTGATGTCAGGCATTTTAGTATCCTCCTCGAATGATTGTATATCGTGTATGTGTTGTATTATTTACTGCAATACAAACAATACAACAGAAATTTTATTTTGTCAAGTGCTTTTTAAAAATTTTTTATGCATAAAAATCTGACATTATAATCCATTGTATTTTTATAGCGAAATTATATAATAATCCTTGTCGGAAAACTTACATCAGAGAATTCTAAATAAACGGAGGGACCTATGCTTACAGCTATCAGACCAAAGAGCAGAGAGATCAAAAAAGTTGAAAGAAAAGAGAATACGCTGTTCATGTATTCGGATCATGGAATTCTTGCACTAGAACCCAAGGGCAAAAACATAGTAAGGGTCATTTATACTGTGAATGAGGCCTTTTCCGGCAAAGAAAAACCCGGAATCGTACAAAAGGATTCCTTTGGCGATTGGAATTATAAAGAAGAAGAGAAGAGCATAGAACTTATTTTAAATAAGACTATTGTAAGCGTGCGGAAGGATACGGGAGCCGTATCATATTATTTGGCAGATTCTCTGAAAAATGAAAGGACGCTCTTGTTTAAGGAAAGAGACACCGATCCTAAAGAGTTTGAGGAGTTTGAAACCTTCCGCTTGGCAGGCGTTCCGCAGAAGACCAGAATTATTGATACTGCCGACGGAAAGAAGGAAGTGCTCGAGGATCCGCTCAAAGTTTCTACAGGAAAGAGTTTTCATATCAGATGGAACTTTGAGCTTCGGGAAGAGGCACTGTACGGACTCGGGCAACAGGAAAAGGGATTTGCTTCATTAAGGGGCAGAACGCTCTATATCCATCAGGGGAATAGGAAAATTGCGGTTCCGTTTTTTGTTTCGACTAACGGATACGGAATTCTGGCAGATACATACAGCCCCCTGATCTTCAATGATAATCAGAACGGAACATATATATACACTGAGGCCGATCAGGAGCTTGACTATTATTTTATTGCGGGAATCGGGGTAGAAGAAGGTGATACGGCTTACCAGGCTGATTTAAATGAGGTGATAGCAGGATACAGGCAGTTGACGGGAAAGGCGGCACTTCTCCCTAAGTGGGCATTTGGTTATGTTCAATCCCAGGAAAGATACGAAACACAGGAAGAAATCCTGGAAACAGTCAAGAAATCCCGTGACCTTGGAATAGGCATGGACTGCATAGTCCTGGACTGGATAAGCTGGCCTGATAATGAGTGGGGACAGAAATCCTATGATGCTTCCCGTTTCCCCGATCCTAAGGAAATGATAGATAAGCTTCATGACGAGCATGTGCATTTTATGATATCCATCTGGCCTACTATGGCAGGAAATACGGAAAATCATAAGGAATTTGCGGAGAAAAATCTGTTCCTTCCGGCAAACACCTGTTACGATGCTTTTAAAAAGGAAGCAAGAGAGCTGTATTTCGATCAATTGAAAAGAACACATTTCTCATATGGTACGGATGCATGGTGGTGTGACAGCAGTGAACCGTTTACTCCCGAGTGGAACCATCTGACCAGACCCGAGGAGAGCGTATTATATAAGGAATATCTGGATGAAGCAGGTTTACGTATGCCGTATGAGTACTGCAACAGTTTTCCGCTGTTCCATGCGATGGGAATATATGAAAACCAGAGGGCTGCGATGTCGGAAATGCAGAAGGACAAAGAGGCATTATCCGCAGGAGATAAGACTTGCAGTTATAAAGAAAAACGTGTCTGCAACCTGACCCGCAGTGCATACACGGGGCAGCAGAGATACGGAACAATCATGTGGTCAGGTGATACCGATGCAAGCTGGGAAACTTTAAAAAATCAAGTAGCAATCGGCTTGCATTTCTCGGCATCAGGTATTCCGTTCTGGACAAATGATATAGGAGCATTCTTCGTTAAACGGGGACTTAACTGGTATTGGGACGGGAAATACGATGATACCGTTGATAACAGGGGTTACTGCGAGCTTTATACCCGTTGGTATCAGTATGCTGCTTTCCTTCCGGTGTTCCGTGCACATGGAACCGATTGCAGAAGAGAGCTTTGGAATTTCAAGGGTGAGTTCTATGATGCAATGCTCAAGGTAAATCGCTTAAGATATCAGCTCATGCCGTATATTTATTCTGAGGCGGGTAAGGTCTGGCTGAAGGATGCATCGCTGATCAGATGGCTTGCTTTCGATTTTGCAGGAGATAAGAATACCTGGGATATCACCGATCAGCTTATGTTCGGAGAGTCATTGATGGTATGCCCCGTGCTTACACCTATGTATTATGATGAGAAGGGTAATCCGATATCAGGCGAAGATCAAAAGAGCAGGTCCGTTTATCTTCCTGCCGGCTGTGACTGGTTTGATTTTTATACCGGTGAAAAATATAATGGCGGAAGTACGATCACCGTTTCTGCACCGCTTGACAAGATTCCTCTGTTTGTGAAAGACGGAAGTATTATCCCGATGAGGGCAGCGGCACTTTCAACCGAAGAGCAAAATGATGAAATAGAGTTCAAGAAATTTGGCGAGGTGACCAAGGGCTACGAATTCTATGAGGACGCCGGAGACGGGTACGGTTACGAGAAGGACGAATATAAGGTTACGCTTATAGTGTAAGAATCATTTAAGAATAGAAAATGAAAACAGATCAAGGGGACGGTTCCGAAATACAGAACCGTCCCCTTGATTGTTACCATTGGGAGTTGCATAATAATTACAGCATTTCCCGAATGAATAAGCAGCTATTACTTTGCAAAATCTATATCAATATCTCCTGTGGAGGTCTTAACGTAAATTGAATTGCTTCCGCTTGTATCCTTTTTATAGTTCTTTTCAAACTCAGCATTGTTAAGCTCGATATCACCGGTTGAGCTGTGAAGGTCGAAGCTGTAATCGGATTCGTCACCTTTTAAGCCAAGTGTAACTTCGCCTGTTGAAACAGCTATGTTAACGGAGTCGATTTTGGAATTATTTACTGTAACATCAGAGGTGCTTCCGGCTACTTCGAAACGGCTAACGGAACCGTTGATAAAATCAATATCGCCTGTTGAAGATTCTACATAAAACTTTTCCGATACGGTTGAGTTGGTAAGCTTTGTTTCGCCTGTTGAGGTATCTACGTTGATAGATACTGAAGTAATGCCATTTACAATGATGTCACCGGTAGAGGTTGTTATATCAACATATCCTAATGAACCGTTATCAATTTTTATATCACCTGTGCTGCTCTTAAGTAATCCTTCGAAATCCAGATCGGTTACCGTTATATCACCTGTTGAACTCTTTACCTTAAAATCTGTGGTATCTGCATAAGGGGTTGTAATAGTGATGTAAGGGTTTTTATCGCTCTTTAAAAATGAGAAATCAAAGAATGTGAACCCATCATCTTCGGTTGTGTTGATATCAAGAACACCGTTCTTGTTATTGATCTCGGGGATGCTGTCCTCGGGAACAAAGTAGGTTACAGAGTAGCTGTCACCCTTCTGGATATTGATATCGATTGTCTGCGAATCAACGATTATCTTCTTAAATGCTTCGGAATCGTTATATTTTATAGTATCTGTTACATAGTTATCATCTGTAGTGACCATCTTGAAGTTCTTGATCTTGAAACGCCATGAGCCACCCTTTGCAGTTCCTATGGCTGCTAAAGCAAGTCCTACTACCATCATTATTGCTGCTATAATTAACCAGATTTTTGCGCCTTTCATTAAAGTTTCCTCCTTGTAATTAACTAAATGTGATTGTGTTTATCCATCCTTGGATTACTGATTCATTTTCTTTCTTGCATGTCTTGCTGCCATTTTTTTGATAATGCCTGAAACCATCTTTACCATGAGTTTCGCGAGAACTGAAGTGAAGAGCAGGAACATAATTCCTAAACCGCATGTGAACAATCCGCTTCCGATTGCGATAAACTTCTGTGCAAAACCCGGAGTGACGATTCCGATGATGGCAACTAAAGCACCTGCTGCTGCACAAGCTGCTCCGGCAACTCCAAAAGCAAATACGATAGAGCCGATCGTGATTATGAATGAAATAAAGATTACTACTGCGACTATTGCTAACGGGAGAACTATCGGTGAAGCGAAGATTCCCAATATAGCCAGCCATATGATCGAGCCGAAGCCCTTCGTGGTTTTCTTTTCCTGCTGTTCCTCAATCTTTCTTTCTGTGGTCTGAGCGATTATCTGACGAGCCACTTCCTTAGGAGTTCCTAAGTGTACACACACATCGCCTTCCGGCGGAAGATTAAGATCATCGATATATTCACTGTAATACTCGAGTGCATCCAGCTTGTCTTCGTCGGTTAAGTGACGCAGCCGGTTCTCGAGTTCCTGCATAAATGCCTGCTTATTCATTTAAGCTTTCCTCCTTAAAATTAGATCTTGTTAAAATTAGTTTGCTTGATCGATTGTCAATAGGTTCATACCGCCCAAGAGTGAATCAATCTTTTCTTTGTAGGATATCCACTCTGCTTTAAAGAAGCTCAGCTGATCCTTTCCCGGTGGTGTTATCCTGTAGTACCTTCGGTTTCGCCCCTGATAGGGAACATCGTAGGTCTCTAGTAATCCGGACTTCTGTAAACGTCTAAGTACGGGGTATAGTGTTGATTCTGAGATGTCGACCACGTCCATGACCCGTTGTGTCAGCGTGTAACCGTATACATCTTCTTTTTCAACAACTCCCAGCACACAGGCATCCAGAAGCGGTGCCGTTAACTGATATGTCATTTTTTCGTTCCTTTCCGTTGCTATCTGTTACAGCAACTGTTTGTTGTATAATATATGTAACCCGTATAATATCTTGTCGACGTATAATACTATACACCGTATAATATTGTTTGTCAAGCATTATTTTAAAAATTTTTTAAAAAAATTTCTGAATAGCTTAAAAACCTTGAAAATACAGGGCTTTGGGAGTATAATACACTGTAATGAGATATGGTTGAGGAAAAAAGGTGAAAATAAAAACTATGACAGACCTATTGGAAAAACTATTCATAAAGGATAAAAAAGACCGGGCGGCATATGGAGTGCTGGCCGGGGTAGTCGGTATTATCTGTAACGTATTTCTTTTTGCCGGCAAGCTGATAATCGGATTGGTGGTCAATTCTTCTGCGGTTATTACGGACAGCTTTAACAATCTTTCCGATGCGGCATCGTCGGTTGTGAGTCTCATAGGGGCAAAGCTTGCGGCAAAGCCTGCTGACAAGGAGCACCCATTTGGACACGGAAGGTACGAGTATATCGTAGCCCTGATAGTTTCTTTCCTTATATTAGAGGTGGGCTTTACCTGCTTTAAAACCTCCATAGAAAAAATCTTCCATCCCGAGGACTTGAATATTTCGGTTGTGGCCATCGTAATACTGGTGGCATCTGTTCTGGTAAAGATATGGCTTTCCTTATTTAATAGGAAGCTGGGCAAAAAAATCGACTCAAAAGTCTTGCTTGCTACGGCGAAGGACGCTCTGGGAGATGTGTTTGTTACATCGGCTACTATCGTATCTCTTCTTATATATAATATATTAGGTCTTAATGTGGATGGGTACATGGGATGTATAGTAGCACTTTTGGTATTCTGGGCAGGTATCAGTGTGGCAAGAGATACCATTGAGCCGCTTTTGGGTGAGGCTGTTCCCGAGGAGCTTTACAGGGAGATATGTGAGAAGGTTTCCTCTTATGAAGGGATCGAAGGGACTCATGACCTCATAGTTCACAGCTACGGACCTGCCAGAAGAATGGCTTCCATACATGCGGAACTTAAGAATACGCTTTCAATTGAGACTGCACATGAGATTGTGGATAAGATTGAACAGGATGTACTGAAGGAGCTGAATATTTTCATAGTTATACATATGGATCCGATCGATACAGATAACGAGGCGGTTCAAAGCACTAAAGAAATAGTTGCCTGTGCGGTAAAAGAAAAAGACCCATCCGCCTCCATCCATGACTTTAGGATGGTCAGCGGTACGGATCAGATCAATCTCATTTTTGATCTTGTTCTTCCATATTCATATAAGAAGGAAGAGTGTAAACACTTTACCGAAACCTTGGAGAAATCCCTGAAAAGCAAGGATTCACGCTATAACTGCGTGATAACGGTGGAGCACTCATATGTGAACTGATTTCGATCAGAAGGACGGTTCTCTGATTAATTTTGAAATATAAAAAAGAAACACTATCATATTTTTATACGGATATGATAGTGTTTCTTTTTTTCTGATAAATACAAAATAATTTTGGGAACCACCCAAAATTTACCTTCGTCTAATCATTAAACAGGAAGATAAAAGACATACGGATCCGAAATAAACTAAAACTAAAAACTAAAACAGAAACCTAAAACAGAAAACAAAAACAGACTTCAGTAAGGAGGAGTAATAATATGAAGAAAAGAATATCGGCATTGATTTTATCATTAGTATTGGTACTGGGGCTTGCGGGATGTGCGAGCGGTGACAAGAGTGCAGCATATGACAGAAACTATTCAGCATCTGTATCGACAACAACAAACAATAATTATAAGACAAATGACTATGAGGTGTATGAATCGGCAAATGATAACGGAGGATCAAGATACTTTGATCTTACGGTTACGACAGCAGTCGCTGATTCGGTTGAAACAAAAGATTTTTATCAACAGGAAATCGAATGGAATACCGAAGAATACAAGCATATCGATGAGAATGGTTGGAAGTCGGTAAACGTATCACCTTTCTCAACCTTTGCGGCAGATGTTGACACTGCTTCATACGCAAATCTCCGTCGTATGATCAACAACGGTCAGAGGATTCCTGAGGATGCTGTAAGGATCGAAGAACTTATCAACTACTTTAACTACGATTACGCAGCTCCCGCAAACAATGAGCCTTTCTCGATTACTACCGAAATGGCACCTTGTCCCTGGAATGATAAGACACAGCTTCTTATGGTCGGAATTAAGGCAAAAGACATAGACATGAGACAAAGAAAAGCATCAAACCTTGTATTCCTTGTAGATGTTTCAGGTTCAATGGAAGGTGCGGACAGATTGGGCCTCGTACAGTCTTCCTTCAAAATGCTTACCGACGAATTAAGCCAGGATGACAGAATTTCACTCGTAACATATGCTTCAGGCGACAGGATTGTATTTGAAGGACTTTCCGGAGCAAACAAGAAGGAGATTACCGAGAAGGTGGAAGATCTGTTCGCAAGCGGCGGAACAAACGGCTCGGCAGGTATCCAGACAGCTTATGAAATAGCTGAGAAATACTTTATTGAAGGAGGAAATAACCGTATAATCCTTGCAACAGACGGTGACCTTAATATCGGTATCACCGATGAAGGCTCCCTTACCAGACTTATTACGGAAAAGGCAAAGAGCGGAGTATTCCTTTCAGTATTAGGATTCGGTTGGGGAAATATCAGCGACAGCCGTATGGAAGCATTAGCTGACAACGGAAACGGAAACTACAATTATATCGATTCTCTTACAGAAGCAAAGAAGGTTCTGGTTGACGAAATGGGTGGAACCCTTTTCACAGTAGCAAAGGACGTAAAATTCCAGTTAGAATTTAACCCCGCACAGGTAAAGGGATATCGTCTTATCGGATATGAGAACAGGACTATGGCTGCAGAGGACTTCAACGATGACAAAAAGGATGGCGGCGAGATCGGTGCAGGTCATACCGTTACAGCACTGTATGAAATAGCACTTAAGGACAGCGAGCAGGAAATCCCCGAGGTTGAGTCCAAGTATTCGGCAAAGAGCGATGCAGAGGGAACTCCTGAAACAGCAGGCGAATACTTGACCGTAAACATCAGATACAAGGAGCCTGACGGCGATACAAGCACATTGATCACACACCCTGTAGATGATTCATCAGTAACCTCAGATATGAGTGAAAATCTTTCATGGGCAGCAGGTGTTGCACAGGCAGGCATGCTCATCAGGAAGTCCGAGTTCGCAGGTACCAGCGATATGAACGAGGTTTTGGAAAGACTTTCTTCACTTAACTCCGTAAAAGAAGATGAATACAGAAAGGAATTCTGTGAGCTTATGAAAGCTGTTAAGATCGACAGATAAAAAGCAGACAAGCGTCTTTAACATACATTATGTTCTTCCCATTAAAATCGGCCTTGTTTTCGGCTTGTTCCGGAAACGGGGCCGGTTTTTTTACGTCCACTGTAAAGAGAGCTTTCTTTTTTCCTCTCCTTTGTGGCCTTTCTTGCAATATTATACTAACCAACGGTTGTTGTCAAGCAGTTGAAATTTAATATGATTCATGATAGAATAAATTTCACAAAGATATAGTTAAAGGACAGAATATGCGAAACCGGAATGCTGAAAACCTGATATGGGCTGCAAGTGCTATCATGATAATTATATATATGATAGTATTTGTTTTAGTGTCCGAGATTGAATACATCATTGCGGGGATAGTTTTTGGCGTGGTGCTTCTGATAATGCTGTGTGCCTCCGTTTTCAGCGAAGAAAGGACTAAACAGGGCTGTCTTATAGTTTATGCGATTCTTGCCATGGGACTTTCATTCATATGCCACAAGCTCTGGTGCGGCCTTCCGATGCTTACGGCAACGGCACTATATTCCTGTAACGATTTCCTGTTGTATTCCAACAAGAAGAATATTCTGATCAATCTCTTTCTGACCGGTGGGTTTGCATTTTGGTCAAGAAGGCTCACGCCTGAAAAACTCGGTGTGGGCGGGTATATTGCGGTTCTGTGTATCCTCGCTTTTGCGGTAGTATGGAGCCTTTTGATATACTGGCTTTTCAGATATTATGAAATGAATTCAAATCTCGAAAAGGCCCTTCGCTCCTCAGCTCTTGATGCCATGAACGAGAGACAGCTCCGTATGGAGATCGCGGAAAGCAAAAATCTGGCGGAGGATAATGCAAGACTTGAAGAACGTGAGAGGATAAGCCGTGACATACATAATGCGGTAGGGCATACCTTATCCGCCGCGACGGTGACATTAGATGCGGCTCAGATGCTGATGGATACCGATAAGAACAAAGCAAATCAGAAAATAGATCAGGCAAACGAACGTATCCATGAGGCAATAGGCTCGGTCAGAAGCGTGGTCAGGACACTCGATGCAGAGGATGACTGCGTGCTGGTGACGGATTATGTTAATTCACTAAAAGAGCTGATCAATAATTTTACACTTGATACCGAGATAAAGGTTCATCATAATCTGGATCTGATACTTGCAGATGAGGAACGCAGGCAGAGCACACAGATGCAAACAAGTAACAGCAATAAATTACATATAACCAGAGCAGCCTTTATCAGCAGCAGTATATCAGAACTGCTTACCAACGGGGTAAAACACGGAGGTGCCAAAGTATTTGTTATATTGGTAACTCTTGACAGTTCACATATCAGTGTTCAGGTAAGTGATAACGGACAGGGTTGGGGAGAAATCTCGTATGAAGAAAAACAGGCTAAGCTTCGAAACGGGTTTGGCCTTCGTAAGATGAGTGACTATGTAAAGACAAACGGTGGAAGCTTTGATGTGGATGGAAGTGAGGGCTTCTACGTAAAGTACAGTCTTCCGAGATGAAAGGTTTTAATAATGATCGGGATATGACCGGAGTCATAGTAATATATGACCCCGGTCACTGTTTTTGTTTGGGAAATGGGGGTATTATGAATGCGTCCTAAGTGTGGTTAATCACTATGATCAGGTTTTGGAGGAAACGAGCAATGAAAATAACAAAAGTTATATTGGCATTGGTAATGGCTTTAGCAACCCTTAGCTTTACCGGTTGCGGAAAATACACATCATCCTGGAGCGCTTCCGCATATGTTCATACCAATACATCTTCATATGCATATATGGATTTCTGGACATTTAAGGGGACACAGGTTCATACCCTGAAATGCAAAAATGAAAGCGGAACGCTAACTTATTCCGGAAAGCTTGAAAAAGGAAATGTGATCGTTTATGTAGATTACGACGGAACCAAAAAGGAACTTTTTAGACTGGGGGAAGGAGAGGAGATAAACTCTTCCTTAAAAGACTTAAAAGAAGGTACGGTTTATGTCATATTTGAAACCGATGGGAAATGTGAAAACGGTGAGTTTGAATTTGAAATAGAATAAGGAAAGGAAAACAAATGAAACAAACGGGCAGAGCAAGGCTTTCAGCTTTTGGATACATCAAAGGAAACCGAAAAAGAGTGACGGCTCTTGTAGTATCGCTGGCAATGTTTGTGGTTCTGAGCTATCTGGTAAGTTACGTACTCGGGTCAACCTCGGAGCCGTTTTATCAGGCATGCAGCGAACCATATCGTGACATGCTGCTTACATCTCCGGAGATAAGCATAGGTGATTATGAAACCATAGAGGAATGGAACGAACTGGTCTTAGAGGCTATGCAGGAGAAAGAAGAGGAGATAAGAAAAATCGAGGGTATAACCGGGACCGTAATGTTTAGATTTGGCCGGGTCAGCATGAAAAGCGTGATAGGAGAAACCACTCTTCCATGCTTCCTGATGGATAACAATCAGGATATACAAACCCTCTT
>JAILGF010000155.1 GCA_024696945.1 Lachnospiraceae bacterium
TTATGACTGCGTAGATGCCATAGCTGAAAAGGCTCCCGATAAGCTGGCTATGATCTATGTGGATGAGAATAAGAACGACAGACGCTTTACCTTTGGTGAGATGAGCAGGCTTACCTCACAGGCCGCTAATTACTTTAGATCACTCGGCATCCAGAAGGGTGACAGGGTAATGCTCGTGCTTAAGCGTCACTATCAGTTCTGGATATCTATAGTAGCACTTCATAAACTGGGGGCTATCGCTATACCCGCTACCAGCCAGCTGGTACAGCACGACTTTGAGTACAGATTTAATGCCGCAGGAGTTGAGGCTATCGTATGTACTCCCGAAGATAATGTTCCTTACAATGTAGAACTTGCACTTCCTGCCAGCCCTACAGTACAGACAAAGATTGTTGTTAACAGAACAGCTGATAATTGGGATTTCGATAAGAAGGACGGATGGCACTACTTCGATGAGGAAGTAGCTAAATTCCCCGATACATTTGCAAGACCTCAGGGCAGTGCAGGCTCAAGCGGAGACGACCTGATGTTAATGTTCTTTACTTCGGGTACTACCGGATATCCTAAGATCGCTACTCACAGCCATAAGTATGCACTTGGTCACTTTATCACTGCTAAGTACTGGCATGATGTACATCCGGACGGAGTACATCTGACAGTATCCGATACCGGCTGGGGCAAGGCTCTCTGGGGTAAGCTTTACGGAGCATGGCTTAATGAATCGGCTGTATTTGTATACGATTTCAATCGTTTCAATGCGGCAGACCTGCTTCCTATGTTTGCAAAATATGGCATCACAACCTTCTGTGCACCGCCTACAATATTCAGATTCCTTATAAGAGAAGATCTGACACAGTATGATTTGAGTTCTATCCAGTATGCTACCGTAGCAGGCGAAGCTCTTAATGAGGAAGTATACAACAAGTTCCTTGAGGCGACCGGTATAGAGCTTAAGGAAGGCTTCGGTCAGACTGAGACAACTCTTACCGTTGCGAACCTTAAAGGTATGAAGGTTAAGCCCGGCTCGATGGGTAAGCCTTCGCCTATGTACGATGTTGATATCGTTCTCCCTGACGGTACAAGCGCAGGTGTAGGTGAGACAGGCGAGATTGTAGTAAAGACAGATAAAAAGGTTCCTTGCGGACTTTTCAGAGGCTACTACAGAGATGATGAAAAGACCTTAGAGGTATGGCATGATGGAGCATATCATACAGGTGATACCGCATATCGTGATGAGGACGGATACTTCTGGTATGTCGGCAGAACAGATGATCTGATCAAGTCCAGCGGCTACCGTATCGGACCGTTCGAGATAGAGTCAGTACTTATGGAGCTTCCGTATGTGCTTGAGTGTGCGGTTACCGCAGCACCCGATCCCGTAAGAGGTCAGGTTGTAAAGGCTACAATCGTGCTTACCAAGGGCAAGGAAGGCTCAGATGAACTCAAGAAAGAGATTCAGACCTACGTTAAGGAACATACAGCACCTTACAAGTATCCTCGTATTGTTGAGTTTGTTCCCGATCTGCCTAAGACCATCAGTGGTAAGATCCGCAGGAATGTCTTAAGAGATAAAGATTCCAAGAAATGATCAGTATCATATAATCAAATATTTGTCATTCTGAGCGAAACGAAGTATCTTATGGTTTAAAGATTCTTCGCTTACAATCAGGATGACATTTTTATTAATATTAATATTGTATAATACATTTGCTTAGTGTATAATACGACACGTGAATCGGTAAGAGATATGGAAATGAAAGGAGATTTTTAGATGAAAAAGATCTGTACATTACTTTTGGCATTGGTACTGGTTTTATTACTTGCTGCTTGTTCGAGTAAGGATGTTGACAATCTTGTTGACAAGCTGACACAAACCACCGATATACCAAAGGATGATAATAAGGCTACCGAGGCAGTTACTCCTGCAGGGACTGCTAATACTACAGAACCTACAAATGCGCCTATTTCGGAGCCAATAATTGAGCCAACCGTTACAACTGAGCCAACAGCTACACCTGAGCCCACTGTAACAGTAGCACCAGAGCCTACAGAAGAACCTGTTACCACCCCCGTAGCCGGCAATAATTCAAACGGACTAGCAGATGAGGAGCTTCTTACAACTATTTTAAATACATACAGTGATTATCTTCATGTGCATGTTGAAGACGAAAATTATGAAAATTTCGATTCTCTGCATTTCGGACTTGCATTTATAGATGATGATGATATTCCTGAACTTATAATGGCTGATTATGATTATCATGCAGCGGGAGCACAGATTATCTTATATAATGACGGGAACCTTGTTAATGCCGGTGAATTTGGTGAGTACGGCGGATTCGCTTACGGTAAATACGATAACAGGATACTGAGCTATTATATGGGAATGGGGATAGAATGCCTAACCCAGCTTCATATAGATGACAATTATGCTGCAGTAAATGATTTCTATATGGAAGGCGATATTAACGACAATACATATTTTAAGATTGATGATAAGGACGTTACTGAAGCTGAATTTGAAGAATTATACGATCTTGCATTTGAAGGAGAAGAGGATCGACCTGTTATATGGGCTACATATGAAACAATGATACCTTTCTATCCCAATCTCTGTCAGGAAAACGATTTTGAGGTATTCTTAGATATGTATGAGCAGCTTCTTGATCCCGGATACATCAGGTATTCAGGATATAAGACTCCGAATATGCAATCTATGGAAGGCGTATGGAATCTTTTCCGCGGCGAAATAATAACCGAAGATCCGGAACTTCATATATATTATGATTCTAAGGATAGTGATCAAAATTCATCAAAATATGAATTGCTTTCCGAAGCTACAATTTCCGATTATGCAGGCTTTTGGCTTTCAGTATATGAGAACGGACAGAGAATTGAAGACCTCAGCATTAACACATACGCGATGCCGATGACATTTTTCAACGGTGGAATTACCGAAGCAATCGATTATGGCTGGAGTGTCATCTGTGAACCTCAGGACGGTTTAGAGTGGGAATGCTATATGTGCCTTGATGATGAGGATCATCTTATTATAGTACTCTGCAGGGATACCGGATTAACCTATACAATTGACGGTGCCGAATATCCGAAGATGGATTGGATAACTCTTTACTATGAGAGATCATTCCACGAGTATGACTACAATTTTGTAACCGCAACTATTACAAGAAGTCCGGAAAACGATAAGGACGGGAAATATGCATTTATAGCTAAAGAATATGTTTACGTAGCAGTATGGGATGAGGAACTTATCAATCAATACAATCTTCCTAAAGAGCTTGACGGAAAAATGTATGAAATAGTTGATCCGGGTGTAAAACCTTATATATTCTACATTGATGACGAAACATATATTATCGATACCGATCGAGATGTGCAAGAAGACGATGTTATACCGGTTGAGGATTTCTTAAAGCAGACAGATTTTGGTGAATATACCGTTTGCTTCGATGGAGTTAACGAGCAAGGAACTAATGAAGGGCTTACTGCAATCTGTCTTTTCATTGAATACTTAGACTGACGCAAAATTTAACGGACCTGCGGATGTGGGTCCGTTTTTTGTGCTTTGCTTTAATTTATTGTTGACATATATGTTTATTAAGAATAAAATACAGATAAGCTTGAATTTGTAATAAACAAAAGAAAGGGGTTAATTATGGATTTATCATCAATTTTCGGCACATTAATGAGCAAGGACGGTATAAGCGGTATTGCTGCAAAGACCGGCGCTTCATCATTTGATATCAAAAACGTTCTTTCATCGGCACTTCCGCAGCTTATTAGCGGAGCTGACAAGCAGAATACCGACGCCAATACTTCACAGGGCTTTGTAAACGCTTTGTCACAGCATGCTCAGAAGGATACTTCAAATGTTTCGGGCTTCCTTGGAAACGTTGATCTTTTGGACGGTTCTAAGATAATCGGACATCTTTTGGGAAAAGACGGTGCAGGTAACGTTGCCGCACAGACCGGCGTTAGCAGTGCAAATACATCAAATATCCTGTCATCGGCAGCACCTCTTCTTATGAGCCTTCTCGGAAAGCAGTTCAGCAAAGAGAAGAGAAGTATGGGATCACATATTGTTGAACCCGGCAGCGAGGATTCGTTAAAGAAGCAGGCAGAGGAGATAATAAATGCTATGAGTGATAATAATAAACCCGTTAGGAAGCCTACAGCTTCATCAAGAGCCAATACCCAGTCAAGAAAATCGGCTATCGCTTCAGCTTCATCAGGCAGCGGTGAACCTAAGAAATTTATAAAGAAGAAAAAAGACTGAACGGAGATATGATGGAAAATATTAAGAACATCAAACTGACTCCGGCAGGCTGTGCAGTTGATCTGTCAGACGGAAGCGAGAGAGGTTTGTACGTCGGACAGGATTATATTTTAAGAAAACTCGGAAGACCTCACAGAGCTGTCAACATTATGTATTGCTATTATCCTTTGGATGAGACCTGGCCAAAGCGTGCTCAGGATGCATATAAGGATATGGAGGTCGGATTTGCCTGGGATTACCCTTATGACAACTATTTCCCTTATCTCGGCGGGATAAACGGAAATGCCGAAGGCGAGCCCTTCACATGTATGAGGGATATCCGCCGTCACGGACAGGACGTTATCCTTACACTTACTTGCGATCCCAAAATATCGGACGAGCATATGATCGGTATTGCAAAGGATCTTAAGCCCTTTGGAAGAATGATGCTGCGCCTCAATCATGAGTGTACCGGAAGCTGGTTCTCGTTTAATAAGCGTGCAAGCTATAAGGAAATTGCTGATTTCTTCGTAAGATTTCATAAGATAATGAAAAAGTATGCTCCAAATGTTTCGATGATCCTCTGTGCAGGAGCGGCTGACGATAAGAAGTCTGAAAAGATAGAGATGGAGGAGCTGTTTACAGAGGCATTCAAGGCAACGGAGATCTGGTCAATAGACAAATATATTGCTCTTAACTGGGGTTGGCCTTATGAGGTTGCCGAAAAGGACAATAACAAGCATCTCAGAAATTCAGGTAATTCTGTATATGAGGTTGCCCAAAAGACATTTGACCGACTTGTTAAGCTAACGAACGGACAGAAAAAGCCCATTGTTATGTCTGAGCTTAATGCTGACGGAGACGTTACCGGACCGTATTCCCAAGCAAACATAATGAGGAATTTTGCGCGTCTTATAAAGAATGACAAGGGCAGATGGTTCTCAGGATTCTGTTTTTACCAGTTCAGGGACGACGGGAGACTTGGGCTCGAGATTACAGACCCCAACAACTCAGAGGTGGGAATTGAACAACCTGTAATGTCAGCCTATAGGGATATAATCCATGATGACTTCTTTAAGCCTAAGTTTAAGGAGGGCAAGAAGGCAAAGCTTCCTGTTATGCTTCGTTGGGGCGGTTCAGAGGATGCCGATGGAATTTCAATGGAGCTTGATTTTGAAGCAGATCCCGTGTTCGCGGAAGCAAACTTTGAGGGAGAGCTTGAGAACGCAAATCTTATGATGGAGATCAACGGAACATGGTTCTATAAGGCACCGGGAGTAAAGTTTGTTGACTTCATGCCGGCATTCTTCAATAAGAGATTAAAAGGACCGAAAAAGCTAAATCTTAATATCTTTGCCCCTCCCGCAACAGGAGAGAATGATCCCAAACAGGGCAAGGGCTGGGATTTAGATTATTATTATGAGTTAAAAGAACTGCCGGATATCAGGCTCAGATTCGAACCGATATGCAGGTAGATGTAGTTTTTAGACGATAGTGTAAATATAAATGATATAAAAAAGAGAGGAGACAAGAATAGTTCTTCATCTCCTCTCTGATATATAATGTTTCTTGATCTTGTTTTAATTAAGATCTACGAAATGAAAACTCTTGCTTCCGTCACAGTACGGAGCTACCATATGACCGCTACCGGTCATCTTATACTTGTAGGTTACAAGACCTTCAAGTCCTACAGGCCCTCTGGGGGGCATCTTTCCGGTACTGATGCCGACCTCGGCACCGAAACCGTATCTGAAACCGTCCGCAAATCGAGTTGAACAGTTGCAGTAAACGTTTGCGGAATCAACCATCGTAAAGAAGTAATCCCTGTTTTTTTCATCCTTTGTGATTATACAATCCGTATGATGTGAACCGTAGGTATTGATGTGCTCAATGGCTTCATCGATATTATTTACAGTTTTTAAAGATATTTCTTTATCAAGATACTCTTTTTTAAATCCGTCATCACTTATTTCGTTGCAACCGATAAGAGCGGCAACTTCTTTAGAGCCGTTCATCTTAACACCGGCCTCCTTTAACCTTGCTGAAAGAAGAGGCAGGAATTCTTTTGCAATAGTCTCATTTATAAGTATAGTTTCAACTGCATTGCAGACTGCACTGTACTGAGTCTTTGCATCTACTATAAGAGATAAAGCCATATCGAAATCAGCTGAACTGTCAACATACATATGGCAGATTCCGTCTGCATGGCCCATTACAGGAATACGAGTGTTATCCATACAGTATCTTACAAAGGAGTTTGAACCTCTGGGTATCAGAAGGTCAACATATCTGTCACAGGTAAGAAGCTCGCTTATTTCAGAACGGTCCTCGGCCTGAGCCATGCATCCCTCGGGAAGTCCCGCACTTATTGCAGCATTATAGATTATATCAAACAAAACCTTGTTGGTTCTTCTTGTTTCACTTCCTCCCTTTAAAATACAGCAGTTTCCGCTTTTTAAGCAGAGACTTGAAATCTGAATAAGAGCATCGGGACGAGCCTCGAAAATAACTCCGATAACACCGATCGGACAGGTCGAACGTGTAAGAGTCAGTCCCTCGTCAAGACTTCTTTTCATAGAAACAATATTTAACGGATCGGAAAGACCGATAAGACTCTCGATTCCTTCAACAGAAGACTTTAGTTTATCCTCACCAAATTTCAATCTTTTCATAACAGCAGGAGCTGTTCCTGATTCTTCGGCAGCTTTCATGTCCTGGGCATTGGCTTCAAAGATCGGTGTTGCATTATCTTTAAGAGACTTTGCTATGAAGCTTAATGCTTTGTTCCTCAGCTCAATGGAGGATGATGCAAGCTTTGGACTATCCTTCTTTAATAAAATGGCTTTTTCCGTAATTGTCATATGAATATCCGGTTGTTTCAACAACATTTCCCTTTCCCCCCATAATGAAATAAACAATTTTGGGGATGCATAAAAAATACAATAGCAGATTTTTACATTCATTGCAATAAAAAATTAAATTTTACTTGTTTTCTTAACAAAAATGTAATATTATATAAAGGAGTATTGGTTTTTATGAGTACTAAAGCTGAAATCCAGAGAAAAAAGGCACTAAAAAAGCGTATCAATTTGATCGCTAAGGTGATCGGCGTTATAATACTTGTTATTCTTGGGCTTATATACTGTACAGGGCGTATTGAAAGTAGGGATTCTTCAAAGGTTTATGATATTAAGGAATCTCAAGATGTACCTACTGCAAATATGCCGGATGAAAGGAAAAATCTGGTCAGTATAGAAAAATCAAAGGAAATACCTAACTATAACGATAATACTGATGAAGATAAAACAGACTCTGACGCCAAGGATACCGTTAATGATGAAGAAAGCGATCCGGGAGACAAGTGTAGTGAAAAAACTTCCGAATTAATTACAAAAGCACCCGGGATTTCTGCGGATGGAAGAGTAAATATAAATACCGCAAGTATCAGTGAGCTTTGTACCTTAAACGGTATAGGTGAGAAGCGGGCTAAGGATATTATTGAATACCGAGAGACTTACGGTGAGTTCAGAACGATTGAAGATATAATGAAGGTTAAAGGGATTAAGCAGGGAGTGTTTTCCAAGATAAAGGATAACATATGCTGCGAAGGTCCGTAGATAAGTGACAGGGAAAGAGGAAACAGCATGGGAGCGAAGATACTGGTTGTAGATGATGAAGAGCTTATTGTTAAAGGAATAAAATTCAATCTTTCACAGGATAAGATGGAAGTAGACTGTGCCTATGACGGCCAACAGGCTATTGAGATGGCAAAGGAAAAGCAGTACGACTGTATACTGTTGGATGTAATGCTCCCTGTTTTTTCGGGCTATGAAGTATGCCAGAGAATAAGAGAATTTTCAAATGTGCCTATTATTATGCTTACTGCAAAATCCGAGGACAGCGATAAGATCCTCGGGCTTGAATACGGTGCAGACGATTATATCACAAAGCCTTTCAATATCATGGAGGTCAAAGCCAGAATAAAGGCCGTAATGAGAAGAAATACGATAAATGAAAAGGCTTCGACCAAAGATAAAAACATTCTTGTTTTCGGTGATCTGAAACTGGATCATAGGAACAGGATGGTTAACATATCCGGAAAACTTATCAATCTTACATCAAAGGAATTTGATATTCTTGAACTGCTTCTTACACATCCCAATACCGTATATGGAAGAGAAGAGCTTCTTAAAATCGTATGGGGAGAGGATTTCCCCGGAGATGTCAGAACGGTTGACGTACATGTAAGGAGACTGAGAGAAAAGGTTGAAACCGATCCGGGCAATCCTAAATATGTATTCACCAAGTGGGGAGCCGGTTACTATTACCATGATTAAAAAAATCCTCAAACCTTTTAAAAGCATGAACATCATCACGTTTCTTGCCGATTACGGTATCTTTTTTCTGGTATCGATCCTGCTCATAATGAGTTCGGTATCGATAAACAGGAAAAATCTGATTGACGAGAAAATTGAAAATGCGGAAATAACTCTTAAAGAATTGTCCGATAAGATGGTGCTTAACGCTTATCTTGCCAACAGTCAGGAAAATACCGATATAACCAGGGAGATCGGTCTGATCGCCGATTCTTACAAAGGCAGGATTATGATCATCGGTTCTGATCTGACATGTATTACAGACACCTATAACGTAAACAACGGAAAAACATTTATTTCATCTAACGTGATAAATGCATACCGTAATGTGTCGGGAGAATATCGTGATGAAAAAGCCAGAAGGATCGAGCTTTATTATCCGATCAGGAATACTTCCGACGGAAACGATCAGTCTATGGGTGTCATTATCTTTTCATTATCCGTTGCAGAAGAATATGAATCTGCGGACAGGCTTGGTAAAAGCCTGCTTCTTATTGTGCTTCCGTTTGCCGTTATTATGCTTCTCATAGCAGGCTTCCATAGCAGGCAGGTTTCAAAACCCTTAAACAAAATGACCAGATCCTTAAATCATATAAGCGAGGGATATTTCGACGATAAGATCGAGATCAGGAGCTTCAAGGAATTTGAGGAAATGTCTGAAGCGGTCAACAACATGCTCTCAAAGCTGAATGCAATGGAGAATTCCCGACAGGAATTTGTTTCAAACGTTTCACACGAGCTCAAAACTCCCCTTACTTCAATAAAAATATTGGCTGATTCACTGGTTCAGCAGCCCGATGCACCTGCTGAGGTTTATCATGAATTCCTGCAGGATATCAATGCTGAGATCGACAGGGAAAACAGGATCATTACAGACCTTCTGGAATTGGTAAAGCTTGACAGGAAAAACGGAGAGATGCACATTGCGATGGTTTCCATCAATGAACTTCTCGAAATACTGATGAAGAGGATCAAGCCGATAGCACAGACGCATAATGTCGATCTGATATATGAGAGTTACAGAAAGGTTGATGCCGAAATTGATGAGGTAAAACTGAGTCTTGCAATCTCAAATCTTGTGGAAAATGCCGTAAAATACAACAAGGAAGGCGGATGGGTCAAGGTTACGCTCGATTCGGATCATAAGTACTTTGTTATAACTGTTTCGGATTCGGGTATCGGAATTCCGGAAGAAAGCATTCAGCATATTTTCGACAGATTCTACCGTGTTGATAAGATGCGTGCGAGAAAAACAGGCGGAACAGGTCTGGGTCTTAGTATTTCAAAGAGTGTTGTTCTTATGCATAACGGGCAGCTCCGTGTAGAGAGCCAGGAGGGTGAAGGAACCACGTTTACATGCAGGATACCCTTGATCTTTACCGAGAAGCCGAATATTTCATAAATCATGTAATCAGAGGATGAAGCAATGGAAAAGAAAAAGAAAAGCTTTAATAGATTTATTTCGACAGTACTTGTACTGCTGTCGATTCTTTTCTTATGCTCTTCCTGTGACAATATCACATCTGAGGAAACAGATACGGAACCTGAAAAGGGACAGATTAAGATATACTGTACCGATACCGATTCAAGAAGCCTTCATTGGGAGAATGCGGCTGTTACGGCAAGCAATCTTGACGATAAGATACAGCAGGTGTTCGGATTACTCGGAAATATCAGCGGAGCTTCACATAAAAAGGCTCTGCCGGACGATGTGACGATTAAATCCTACATCTTCGGAACAGAAGGACAGATGATAATCGATTTTTCAAGTCAATATATGAACATGAGCATAATCCAGGAGACTCTTTGCAGAGCGGCTTACGTAAAAACCTTCTGCCAGCTGGACGGCGTTATATATATTGAATTTTATGTAGACGGAGAACCCTTAAAGCTTTCGGGTATCCCTGTAGGATTAATGAACGCAAATGATTTTATCGATATAAAGGATAACGTTTCCGATCTGAATGAAACTTATCAGGTTAATCTTTTTATGACGGACGAAAACGGAAAGCTTCTACAGGAAACGGTAGCATTTGTTGCCGTTGACGGACTGAAGCCTTTAGAACAGGTTGTACTTGAGAGACTTATCACAGGACCCGGTGAGGGTAATTCATTAAAACCTGTTGTAAACGAGAAAACCGTTGTAAATAATGTAAGGACTATCGATGGAATATGTTATGTGGATCTGTCTGAGGATTTTATGACAAAGCCCGGAAAGATCAGTGATGAAGTTGCTGTATACAGTGTAGTAAATTCTTTATGCGAGCTTCAGGGAATAACAAGGGTAAAACTGACTGTAAACGGTAATGAAAGAAAAAATTACGGTAAGGTCAACATTAACGACTTTATGTCCCTAAAACCTGAACTGATAGCACAGGAAAAGGCAGGTGAATCTACTGGGGGTAATTAAAAATATCTGTGCCCGACCGATGGTACCGGTAGCTGCAAGCCTCGTTCTTGGGATACTGGCCGGTCATTACGGAATGGCATTACTTTTTGCAAGCGTTCCGGTTATATTTTCTTTGGCAGTACTCAAAGCCAAAGAAAATAAAATTGTAAAGGATAGAAGACTTGCACTTATAATTCTTATTATACTTTCTTTTTTAACAGGTATTTTCAGATACAGAGATACCAAAATTCTTAACGCGACCGGGACATTCCCGGAAAAAGCTTATAAAGACACTGTAATAACCGCAAAAGTACTGGATATTACTTTCGGTAAAGATCAATATCTAATAACTCTTAATAATCCCGAAATAAAATTGAATGAAGCTTCAAAAACCGATCTTGGAGAAGAAAACTGCCTCCCTCAAGGAAAAGTTCTTATTTATTCGGATATAACCGACGGAGCAAGAGCGGGAGATGAAGTATATGTTAAAGGCAGTCTCTATTCTTTTCAGAAGGCGACAAATTACGGACAGTTTGACCAAAGGGAATATTACTTATCCCGGGGACTTGTCCTTAAGCTGTATGCAGATGAATTTTCGGTCACTAAAAGAAACGAAACTTTTGAAGGTAAAGTCAAAGGTTTTCTTTTTGATCTTTCGGAGTCTTTTAAAAAAGGAATAGCGGTATGCTTTGATGAGAAGGAGAACGGAATTCTTTCGGCAATGCTTACGGGAGACAGAAGTGAACTGGATGATGAAACTAAGAATCTATACCAGAGGATGGGAATAGCTCATGTTCTCTGCATATCAGGGCTTCATATCACTCTTATCGGAATGGCCGTATTCAGATTCTTAAGATTTTTATCGGGAAGACTGAAATTCAGTATAATCATCACATGTATAATTGTTTTTATGTATGGCATGCTTACGGGGTTCTCGGTATCTACATCAAGAGCGGTCATAATGCTTTTCTGCATGTTACTTGGAAAATACCTGGGTGAAGCATATGATGGACAGAGTGCCGGCGGTCTCGCTGCAATTATCATTCTGGTCTCAAATCCACTTCAGCTTTTTGAGTCGGGATTTCAGTTATCTTTTGTGGCAGTTTTCGGTATTTTCGGCGGAAATGAGATTTCAAGAGGTTTAGATATAAAAAATAAGCTATTGCTATATCTTATACCTGGTATAAGCGCACAGCTTGCGACACTTCCGATCATTTTAAAGACGTATTATTCTTTTTCTCCATATTCTTTTATAGCTAATATTCTGTTACTCCCTTTTATGCCGATAATTATAGTATCCGGATTTATATACGGAATATGCGGTGCCGTTTTTGCGGCTTCCGGAAGCGGCATTGCTGAGATTTTTTCAGAACTTACTGCCGGACCGGCACACTATCTTATGAAAGGTTACGAGATTTCTTCTACATTTCTTTTAAAGCTTCCTGGAGCTGATATTATTACAGGATGTCCTGAGTTTATAAGATGTATAACATATTATATCATTATATTTCTGATAATTTATGTGGCAAGTTGTTATAAACCGAAGAAGGATAAGGCAGGGGTTAGGGAAATTATTTTTTCTTTATCTGTGCTCTTTATGCTGTTGATTTTGCTTCTTAAGTTTAAAACTTGCGGCTTTTATACGAGTTTCATCGATGTCGGACAAGGACTATCGGTATATATGGAGGCTGATGGGATCTGCATATTGGCTGACGGAGGAAGCAGTAATGTTAAAAATGTGGGAAAATATAGGATAGAACCTTACCTTTTATGGAAAGGTACCGGGAAAATCGATATATGCTTTATTTCGCATACCGATGAGGATCATATCAACGGAATAAAGGAAATAATAGATTCGGGTAGGATAACAATAGAAAATCTGGTCCTTGGCTGCAATAACGCGGCTACCGAGCCATTGGTAAAACAGGCAACCGATGCCGGAATAAATGTAATATTTGTTAAAGCAGGAGATATTATCGATAATAATGTTGATTTATTCTCAATAAAAGATGGAGATAATATAAAAATGAAGGTATTATCACCTGATCCGGATTATATTTATGAGGATAAGAATCAGGCATCCTTAGTCCTGCATATAAAATATAATGAATTTTCAATGCTGTTTACCGGGGACTCGGATGAGTTTGCCGAATATGCATATTTGAGGCAGCTTGAAAGCGGCACTAAGGTAAATGTCCTGCAATGCCCTCATCACGGTTCAAAATATTCGTGTTCAAAGCTGTTGCTCGACAGTATAAGTCCTGATATCGCAGTTATATCATGCAGCAGGAACAATATATATGGTCATCCTGCGGATATAGTGCTTGAGAGGCTTGAAGAAGCGGGAAGCGAGGTGTATGTTACAAAAGATAATGGAATGGTTAATATAGCATATGACGGTAACGGTACATACACCGTGGATTGTTATACTAATAAAAATTATTAAAATTTTATAAAATAAAATTGACAGGAAACAATAAGACGGATATACTTTCATATGGAAGACATTTATTGTTTGGGAGGCTCCAATGTTTGTAGGAATTTATAATTATACGGTAATAATAACTTATCTGAGCCTGGCTTCTGCAGGCGTCGGTATGTTTTTTGCATCACGAGGAGAGTTTAAGGCTGCACTTTTCTGCCTGCTCCTTTCGGGACTGTGTGATATGATCGACGGTCCGGTGGCGAGAACCAGAAAAAGAACCGAAACCGAGAAGAAATTCGGAATACAGATAGATTCTTTATGTGACCTGATAAGCTTTGGCCTGCAGCCCGCTGTTCTGGTTTACTTTATTGCGAAATATTATTCTACGGATCTGACAAATGCCGGTTCGGTAAATGGTATTGAGATTGCTGCACTTATTGTTGGACTTACCTTTGCATTATGTGCGGTTATAAGGCTTGCTTATTTTAACGTTACCGAAGAGGAACGTCAGGAAAAGGAAGGCGGAAAGAAGCGTACAGGTTATCAGGGACTTCCGGTAACCAACTCGGCACTTATAATACCCGGACTTTACAATGCAAGATTCTTTACGGATGGCAAGGTGTTTGCAATTATAATGACTGTAGGGCTTGCAATAGTTGCATTCCTCTATGTTTTTAACTTTAAGATGTTTAAGCTTAACGGAAAGAAGCTGATACCTGTCGGTATCTTCGGCGTGGCAATACTTGTTGCTTGTTTCTTTACTCCGTAATGAAAAATCAGTATGATCTTATTTTAGAAGGATAAAAGAATTGAACTATAGGGACAGAGAAGGAAAAGAATATATAGTAGATACATCTCAGGACAGGTTTCTGCGTTTTCTGTATACAAACAGATTGGGCAGAAGCCTTTTAAAGGTGATGATCTCCGAACATGTTACAAACTTTATTGAGTTCTATATGAACACAAGACTTTCGACATTGAAGATAGACGGCTTTATCAAGAAAAACAATATAAGGATATCGGATTACGAAAAGAAGTTTTACAAGAATTACAACGAATTCTTTACAAGACGCATAAAAAAGTCCAGACGTCCGATAAACATGGATGAAAACGTTCTTGTTTCACCGTCTGACGGTAAGGTGACAGTATATCCTATATCCGATAGGCTTGTGGTAAACATTAAGAACATCGATTACTCTGTAAAATCCCTTCTTCTTGACAGAGAGCTTTCGGAAGAGATGGAGGGGGGCTGGCTGTATGTTATAAGACTTACCGTCGATAACTACCACAGATATTGTTATCCGGACAGCGGCTATCAGTATGAGAATTATTATATACCCGGTGTTTTCCATACGGTGAATCCGGTAGCACTTGAAAATACCAGCGTATTTGCACAGAACGCAAGAGCATATACCATTATTGATTCGGATCATTTCGGCAGACTTATCCAGATGGAGGTCGGTGCAATGGGTGTTGGCAGGATCGTGAATCATAAGGAATCAACTTTTGTGAAAAAGGGTGAAGAAAAGGGATACTTTGAATTCGGCGGCTCGACGATCTGCCTTTTTGTGACTAAGAACGGTGCGGTTCCGGATGCGGATCTAATAAAGAATACTGCTGACGGATACGAAACGCTTGTTAAAATGGGTGAGAAGATCGGATATGCAGAAATATAGGATTTTTTAAGCAGATGAATAAACTTAAGGCTGATACAGATATAGAAAAAGGAACATATGATAGAGTATATCTCATCTACGGAGATGAGCCGTATCTTGTCCGTCATTATATGAACAGGCTGAAGAAGGCGATAATCCCTGAAGAAGAGAGTATGAACTATGCGTATTTTGATTCTATGCCTGAGGATGTACGCAGGATTACGGATTTTGCTGACACGATGCCTTTCTTCGGAGACAGAAGGTTAGTAATCCTTGATAAAGCAAATGCCTTTAAGAAGGATAACGGACTTGCGGATTATATACCGAATATTCCTGAGACTTCTACAATAGTTATCGTTGAGGATGAAGTGGATAAAAGAAGCCGTCTGTATAAGGCTGTTTCCAAGGTTGGAACGGTAATGGAGCTTAAGAGGCTGGGGCTTGATGATCTTAAGCTGTTTGTCGGACAAAGGTTCAAAAAGGCAGGAAAGGGCATTACCGAAAGAGATTTTAATTACTTTATAGAAAACGTCGGCGATGATCTTTATACCATAGCCAATGAAGCGGATAAATGTATCGCTTATGCCGGAGACGGAAAGGGAATTGACAGGAAGGTTATAGATGCAGTATGTTCCATGCAGGTCGAAAATAAGATTTTTGACATGGTGGATGCAATCTTAAGAGGTGACGGGAGCACTGTATTTAAACTATATTCGGATCTGGTTACCCTGAGAGAGAATTCCTTCGGCATAATGGCTGTTATAAGAAAGAACTACAATAGGCTGCTGCTGATCAAGGAACTGCAGGAAAAAAGCTGTTCGCTTTCAGAAATAGCAGCAAAGACAAAAACAGCGGACTGGCTGGTAAAGAAACAGGCAGCGAAGGTAAAGAATTACGACAGCAGGCGATTAAAGGATTCAATCCAGCTTATGATGAATACCGAATATGACATAAAAATAGGCAACATAGGTGAGCAGATGGGTTTGGAAATAATGCTTGCAAATTTATTGAAAATGTAGTATAGTAACCAAGTGGTCATTGTACATGGAGTGGTATCGAAGTGGTCATAACGGCCCTGACTCGAAATCAGGTAGGCGGCAACGTCTCGTGGGTTCGAATCCCACCCACTCCGCTAATTGCCGGGATTATGCGATAATACCGGTGGCTCGTTTAAAAAAGCCTTGAAATTCAACGGTTTCAGGGCTTTTTTTTCAGATATTTGTTAAAAAGGAAGGATTAGAAGCATGAGATTCTTTATTACTGAGGATGAAAGAAAAATGTCCGGGAGCACTGCATTTATTGAGTTTCAAAAGGGTGTGGATGACGGAACCTGCTGGAAAACGGATTCTGTCTGCATGGACGATGAACTTTTTTCAGAACTGCATTTAAGAAGATTTCTCACATTGAATCTTCCGCAGTTTGATTATTATGGGATTACACAGGTTTCAAAAAGGGAATTTGATAAGCTGTGTGAGAATGCTCTCGGTTTTTCGGCAGAGGTTGAAGCATGTTTTAAGGAACTTGCCGAATGGGCAGGCGAAGGAGCAGAAGACGATGTTTATTTTACTATAATCGGAATGTAAGAGGACACCGGAAATCTTTATGAGGAGGTAAATAATAATGAAAAAGAGATTTATATTATCGATATTAACGGTTCTATGCCTTGTAATAATGGCAGGCTGTACCGAAAAGTCACAAAAGGACGCGGATAAACTGACGAGTGATATAGTTGATTATGCCCAGAACAAGGTTGATGAAGCTATTCAATATTCAACGGAGCATGCGGGAGACCTTTCTGAAATGGTCGTTGAAGGTTTAAATGACGTGGCACATATTGTTAAGGATGAAGCCGAAGATCTGGCGGGTGCCGTTAAGGACGATCTTGAAGGAAACATCAAGGAAGTTATCGATGAGACCAAGGACAGTATTAATTCTGCCAAGGAGGAGATAAAAGAAGACATTAACGGAGCCAAGGAAGACATCGGAAATGATGTAAATGATGCCGTTGACCAGGCTAAAAAGTATATAGAATATAAGTTCAGAAACAATAAACTTCTTAACCAGCATTATGAGAAGCATGGTATTGAGATGGGCTTCGATTCAAAGGAAAGCTATGAAAAAGCCGCTTCGGATGTTATCAACAATCCCGATGCTCTTCATAAGATTGAAAAAGAGGACGGAGATTTTGTTTATTACGTTGAAGCAACAAACGAATTCGTTATACTTTCTCAGGACGGTTATATCAGAACATATTTCCTGCCCAGTGCAGGAAAGAAGTATTATGACAGACAATAATCAGTAAAACAGGGGTTATACATGGGAAGAACAGAAAGCTTATTCAATGACGGATGGAGCTTCAGGCTTGATTCGGAAGATTATAAAAGCGTAGAAATACCTCATGACTGGCTTATAGGTGATGTGAATAACCTATACAAAACCGGTACAGGATATTATAGGAAGATATTCTTTTTAGAGAAAAAGGTCGGAAAGAAATATCTTATAAACTTTGACGGTATCTACATGGATTCCACCGTATATGTAAACGGCAAAGAGGCCGGGACGAACAGGTACGGCTATTCTTCATTTGAATATGATATTACGGAGCTTCTTGTAAACGGGAAAAACAGAATAGACGTAGAGGTTCGTTTTGTATCGCCAAACTCCAGATGGTACAGCGGTGCCGGTATCTTCAGAGACATTATTTTTAAAGAGGTTAACGACGTCCATATTGCAAGCAGCGGAGTATATGTTAATACATCACCTTTAGATAAGCCCGGCTGCTGGAAAGTGACCGCAGACATTGAACTTGAAGGTATCGATAACGCCTCTTTTAAAAGGGAAAAGGTTAAATTTGATCTGAGTCTCGCCCTGCTTCCTTCTTTGGAAGAAAACTTAAGGTGTATCTGCAGAAATGTAAGTTTTGATGACATACCGAGAGAACTTAAAGGAAATTACGAATATACTTACGATAGCAATATTGTTGTACCAATCCTGATCGAAAGCAGGTGGCTGACTGAAAAAGGCAATGTTTATCGCATAGTTTTTAGCGTTGATAATGTTTATTTATGGGATATAACATCACCAAATCTGTACAGTTTTAAGGTTGATGTTTCATATGACGAAAGCTTAATTGATTCTTATGATACAAGATTTGGCTTCAGAACCGTTGAATTTACAACTGACAGCGGAATGCTTTTAAACGGAAGGAATGTCAAGATAAACGGTGTATGTGAGCATCATGATCTTGGTCTTTTCGGTGCGGCCTTTAACAAGGACGCGATGAAGAGGAAATTCTCCGTTTTAAAGGAAATGGGTGTTAATGCCGTAAGGACTTCTCACAATATGCCGGCTCGCGGGTTCATGGAGCTTGCGGATGAAATGGGTATCATGATCGATTCCGAGGCCTTTGATATGTGGATAAGGCCAAAGACTGAGTATGACTATGCCCGTTTCTTCAAGGATAATTATAGAAAAGACATTATTTCATGGGTAAGACGTGACAGGAACTGTCCTTCGGTCATTATGTGGAGCATAGGAAATGAAATTTATGACTGTCATGCAGACGAGAGCGCACCGGAGCTTACCGCAGATATGAAGAGGACGGTAGAGGATTGCGATTACATGTATAATGCGACTGCTACACATGCTTCCAATTTTATGGCATGGCAGGGCGCAAGGAATTGTGCGGATGTCCTTAAACTTGCCGGATATAATTACGGTGAGAGACTTTATGATGCTCAGCATAACGAGCATCCTGACTGGATGATATACGGAAGTGAGACCTGTGCCACCGTTCAGAGCAGGGGTATTTATCATTTTCCTTTGTCTGTTGCACTTATGGCAGATGATGACGAGCAGTGTTCTTCCTTAGGAAACTGTTCAACAAGCTGGGGAGCACCAAATTCGGAATACGCTATCATCATGGACAGGGACAGGAAATACAGTGCAGGTCAGTTCCTGTGGTCGGGATTTGATTATATAGGTGAACCGACACCATACCATACTAAGAATTCATATTTTGGACAGATAGATACCGCAGGTTTTCCGAAGGATACCTTCTATATCTTTAAAGGAAGCTGGACGGATCCGGAAAAAGCCCCCTTTGTACACGTATTCCCGTACTGGGATTTTAACAACGGTCAGATGATAGACGTAAGAGTTGCAACTAACGGTGACAGGGTTGAAATCTATAATGACGGTCTGCTTTTAGGGGCTGCGAACATTGATCATAAGAATGGCGAGGAACTGGTTCCTTCCTTTAGGATAAGGTATAACGGAAAGCCGATAAAGGCTATAGCATATTTAAACGGAACAGTGATAGCGGAAACGGAGGTTAATGCATTTACTGATGCCGTTGGCTTTAAAGTGACGGAAAGCTATAAGGGCAAGGATATAAGATTTTTTGAGATAAGCGCGGTTGATAAGGACGGGCGCATCGTTGAAAATGCCAACAACAGGGTAAAGGTTGAGACCGTTAGCGGAAAGCTTTTGGGACTGGATAACGGTGACAGTACTGATTACGATGAGTATCTTACCGATACAAAAAGGCTGTTTTCAGGTAAGCTTCTGGCGGCGGTTAAGGGGGCGGAAGGTCCCGATCCGATAAGGATCACACTATCAGATGAAGTTCCGATCCGTAAACTGGAGATTACCGCAGACGAGACCCTGTTTACAAAAGATAGAAATGAGATTACAGTCAAGGCTGTTATATTCCCTGAAAATGCGACGTATTCGGATATCAGATGGACAGCGGTAAACGAAAAGACCGTTCAGACTAATATTGTAAAAATCAGTCCATTTGAAAATGAGAACGGACATTTCTGTACTATAACGGCAAAGGGTGACGGAGACTTTTCATTAAGGGCCATGGCTTACAACGGAGAAAGAGTTGCAAAGGTTATTTCTTCGCTTGAATTCCGGGTTGAAGGAATCGGTAGCGCTGGTATCGATCCCTACAGCTTTGTATCCGCATCCCTTTATACAGACAGTTACGGAGATATCGGAAACGGGAACGAAAAAGGTATTGCAACTCCCAGGGGAGAAGGAAGCTATTTCGGTTTCAACAATGTTGATTTCGGAGATATCGGTTCAGATGAGATCACCATCCCGATATTTACGCTGAATGACGATGAATATAGTATAGGCATCTGGGAGGGTAAGCCGAACGAACCGGGAAGCACATTGTTATGTGACGGAAGATACTGCAAAAAGAGCATCTGGAATGTTTATCAGCCGGAAACATATCATTTAAATAAGAAGCTTACCGGTATTACGGATATATATTTTACCGCGGATGACAAATATCATATGAAGGGATTTGAATTTAAAAAGCCCGATAAGGCATTTGAACTATTATATCTAAATTCAAATTCAAGGATTTACGGAGATACCTTTGAGTATGATAATGAAGCGATAACCGGTATCGGGAATAATGTTTTCATAGAGTTTGATGACATGGATTTTAAAGATACACCTGCGAGCAAGATAATAATCTGCGGCAGATCAAAGCTTGAAAACAATTCGATCCATCTGAAGTTTGACGGTGATGAGGGTTCATCGACCGAGCTTTTGGAATTCCCCGGTTCCGATACATATGTTGAAAGAGAATATGTGATAAAGGGAGCAAGGGGTAAGAATAAAGTAGGATTCGTTTTCCTTCCGGGCTGTGATTTTGATTTTAAGTATTTTAAGTTTATAAAGTAATTTACAGGAGATAGTTTAAATAATGAAAAAACTGGTCCAATTCAGAAATGTGGTAAAATCTTTTGACGGACAGGTGATCCTAAAAGGAATAAACCTGGATATTTATGAGAACGAGTTTGTTACGCTCTTAGGACCTTCCGGATGCGGCAAAACAACATTGCTGAGAATTCTTGCGGGATTCCTTGAGCCGGATGAAGGCAGTGTCGTGTTTGACGGAGTGGATATTACAACACTGCCGCCTTATAAACGCGATCTGAACACTGTTTTTCAGAAGTATGCTCTTTTCCCGCATATGAATGTATTTGACAATGTTGCATTCGGTCTTAAGATAAAGAAGGAACCCAAGGACATAATTGAGCAGAAGGTTACCCGTATGCTTAAGCTGGTTGGACTTGAAGAGTACGGAAAGAGGAGCATAAACGAGATGTCCGGCGGACAGCAGCAGAGAGTTGCGATTGCAAGGGCACTTGTAAACGAGCCCGGTGTGCTTCTGCTTGACGAGCCCTTAAGCGCACTTGATGCCAAGCTTAGAAAAGAAATGCAGAGAGAGTTAAAAAAGATCCAGAAGGAAGTCGGAATCACATTTATTTTTGTAACACACGATCAGGAAGAAGCACTTACAATGTCCGATAAGATCGTTGTTATGAAGGAAGGCGAGATTCAGCAGATTGGTTCTCCTACTGATATATATAATGAACCTGCCAACCGTTATGTCGCAAACTTTATAGGTGCAAGCAACATAGTTGACGGAACAATGATCGAAGACTGTAAGGTAATGTTCGGTGATAAGGTATTTGACTGCGTTGACAAAGGCTTCGGAACGAAAGAACCGGTTGATGTGGTTATCCGTCCCGAAGATATAGATATCGTAGATGCAGGATCCGGAAAACTAAAGGGTATAGTTAAATCAGTACTGTTTAAGGGCATTCATTACGAGACTGTCGTTGAAACAAAGGCAGGTACTTCTATTCAGGTTAAGATGTTTGTTTCTGACGACAAGCCGGTTGTAAATGAAGAAGCCGGAGAGATGATGTCCGCAAATGATTTCTATCTCGATGCCGATGACGTAGAAGCCATTACCGATGCGTATATCATAGACCGTGCGGATGCACAGGCATGGAATCCTGAGACGGGAGAACGTATCTCGATCATAAGGGTTGAGCACGAAATACAGAAGGAGAACGGAACGTATCCTGTATCGTTCTTTACCGCAGCGGGAACCTGTGTTACCGCGGAAATGATAGTTGAGGATATTAACCGAGCCGTTGACAATGAATACGGTGAGGAGATATATGCCGTTAATTTCTTTAAAAATGTTGATGAGATCCAGGAAAGTATGGTCCTTGATACAGATCTTAAGATCTGGGCAAATGCTCTTGCTTATGACTTGGAAGACGGCAGCTCCGTGGAAATAACGGATGTAGAATATGACTTTGACCCGGAGACGATAACAACGGGACAATATACCGTAACTTTTAAAACCCAAGGTTATGAATGGAGAGTGGATACAACGGATAAATCCGAAGTAGGAGATGCAGTGGGACTGAACTTCGGGCCGGAGGATATCCACGTTATGAAGAAGTCTGTGATCTAGGACACCTCATCTGCCGCCTATGGCGGCACCTTCCCCTCAAGGGGAAGGCAAAAAAGCAGCGAACTGAGCCTTCCCCTTGAGGGGAAGGTGGCACGAAGTGCCGGATGAGGTGTATTATAATAGGAGAGAAAAAAGTGAAACAGTTTAGGAAAATGACTTATCCTTACGTGATATGGATATCTGTCATGGTAGTTGTACCGATGCTCCTTATAATGTTCTATGCATTTACGAAGCAGGGGAACTCGGTTACACAGTTTAGCTTTACACTTGAGAATTTTGGACGTTTTGTAAGCGACAAGGTTTTCCTTGAGGTGCTTGGAAGGTCTTTAAGGGTTGCTCTTATTACTACAGTTGTCTGTGTTCTTATCGGGTATCCGGCAGCATATTATATCGCTAAGTGCAGCGAAGGCCTAAAAATGAAATGGGTTCTGATAATAACATTTCCGACATGGATCAATATGCTGGTAAGAACCTATGCCTGGATAGGAATCCTGCAGGATGACGGTATAATCAATTCAATACTCGGAATTTTCGGTATCGGACCTATCACTATGCTGCATACGGAGTTTGCGGTGGTACTCGGTATGGTATATAACTTCATACCGTTCATGATACTTCAGATATATACATCACTTACCAAGATGGACAACAGCCTGATCGAGGCGGCTCAGGACCTTGGCGCAAACAGATTTAAGTGCTTTACAAAGGTAACGCTTCCTCTTTCCATACCCGGAGTTATCAGCGGCATCACTTTAGTATTCCTGCCCGCGGTATCATCCTTCTGCATACCGAAGCTGCTCGGCGGCGGACAGTACGTATTGGTAGGTAACGTGATAGAATCACAGTTCCTCACATCCGGTGACTGGAATTTCGGAAGTGCGATATCTCTGATCATGGCAATAATCATCATGATATCGATGTATGTAACAAAGAAGATCGATACTACCGAAATCTCTGAAAACAGTAAAGCTTGAAAGCAAGGTGCGAATAATGCAGAAGAAACAAAAACGTGTTCTTTCGACAATACTTATGATACTTTTGGTGTTGTTCTTTTACGCACCTATAGTATATACTATCATCTTTTCATTCAATGACAGCCGTTCGCTGACACATTTTGCAGGTTTTTCAATGCAATGGTATGAGAAGATGTTTAATGACAGAAATATGATGGAATCAGTATTCTATACCATCATAACAGCAGTTCTGGCAACGGTTATCTCGACGGTGGTCGGAACGATAACGGCGATAGGTCTTTCTAAATCTAAGAAGATTTTAAAGACCATCGTAAATCAGGTTAACGATCTGCCTATAATGAATCCCGAGATAGTAACGGCCATCGGACTTTTAATGCTGTTCAGTGCCACCCATATTACAAAGGGCTTTATAACAATGCTGCTTGCGCATATAATGTTCTGTACCCCTTATGTAATACTCAGTATAATTCCAAAGCTTCGTACGCTGGATGAAAATCTTGCAGAGGCTGCGATGGATCTGGGAGCAACACCCTGGCAGGCTATGACAAAGGTAATTGTTCCGCAGATAAAACCCGGGATCATCAGCGGTGCTCTGATAGCATTTACCATGAGCTTTGATGACTTCGTAATATCATATTTCGTAACAGGTAACGGAGTTTCAAATATTTCAATCCTGGTATATACGATGTCAAAGAGGATAAATCCGTCGATCAACGCTCTGTCGACGATGATAATAGTGATCCTTTCGGTATTCCTTCTTATTGGAAACATTATACCGTCGATCACCAAGAGAAAAAAGAAATAATCAAGAAATCTGGGAGGACCTTCAAATGAAAGTGTCAAAGAAGTTAATTGCATTAATGCTTGTTGTTGTATTCTGCCTGTCATTAGCCGGCTGCAGTGGAAACAGCAGCGACGGAGCAAAAGAAAAGTACGGCTCCGATACTTTAAAAATCTTTTTACCCGGCGAATATATGGCGGAAAATCTGGTTCCTGATTTTGAGAAGGAATTCGGAGTTAAAGTAATCGTAGAGCTTTTTGATTCAAACGAAATGATGTATACAAAGTTTGCGGCAGGTGAGTCTTACGATGTACTTATACCTTCCGACTATATGATTGAAAGGCTTATTAAGGAAGAACAGCTTCAGAAGCTGGACAAATCACTTATTCCCAACATGTCTAATCTTACCGAACAGGTTTTGAACCTCGACTATGACAGTACAAATGAGTATTCGGTACCTTACTTCTTCGGAACCGTTGGTATAGTATATAATCATAATAATGTTTCAGAGGAAGATCTTAAGGCTAAGGGCTGGGATATAATGAAGGATCCCGCTTATGCAGGAAAGATATATATGTACGACTCGGAACGTGACGGCTTTATGATAGCATTCAAGCAGCTCGGATATTCCTGCAATACCAGTAATGAAGATGAGATCAATGCCGCATACGAATGGCTTGTTGAATTAAACAAGACCATGAAGCCCGTGTATGTAACCGACGAGGTTATAGATTACATGAGCAACGGTAATAAGGATATGGCCATAGTATATTCGGGTGACGCTGTTACAATCCTTGATGAAAATGAGGATATGAGCTACTTTACTCCCGACTGCGGAACAAACAAGTGGTGTGATGCAATGGTTATCCCCGCAAATGCAAAGAATCCCAAGCTTGCACATGAATTCATCAATTATGTATTAAGAGACAGCGTATGTCTTGATAACACACTTGCCGTAGGATATGCTTCACCCAATAAAAACGTTCTTAAAGATGTGACCGGTGAGAATGCGGACTTTGACGGAAATAACGCTTACCTTCCCAGAGAATATGATAAGGATGAGATATTCCATGAAAATGAAAAGCTTCGTAAAAGACTTTCTGAACTCTGGATCAAGGTAAAGGCTGCAAATTAATAGAATAACAGCGGAGAACAATAATGAAGGATATTTTATTCTATGAACAGCCGGCAAAAAGATGGGAAGAAGCACTGCCCCTCGGAAACGGCAGAATAGGTGCCATGGCTCATGGCGGTGTAGGCTGCGAATACTTTCAGCTGAACGAAGACAGCTGCTGGTTCGGAGGTTTCAGGGACAGGAACAATCCGGACGCAAAAAAGGCTCTTCCCATTATCAGAGAGTATTTAAAGAACGGTCAGATAGCAAAGGCAGAGGAGTTGATGCTTTCTTCACTTTCAGGTGTACCGAAGTCGGAGCATCCTTATCAGACATTGGGTGACCTTCGTATATACATGAAGCATGCATGGAATGCAGAAGAGTACAGAAGGGAACTGGACATTGCCAACGCTCTGTATAAGTGCTCATATAAAATAGGTAATGTGACTTACAACAGAGAGGCATTTATCAGTGCTGTGGATGATTGCCTGGCCATAAGGATAAAAACCGAAGACGGTAAAAGCGGAAGTATCAGCTTCGATTGCGATATATCAAGGGAACCCTATGAAACTACTATAAAAAAGACCGGCTTGAATGAATCAGATGATAAATGTTTGCATTGTAAGTGGGACTATACAGACTCTTCGGAACAAAAAGCACATGGCTTGATCTGTCTCGGAAATACAGGCGGAGATGGGGTGGATTACGGTTTTGAATTAAGAGCCTATGCAAAGGGCGGAACGGTAAAGATTATCGGAGCTTCACTTGGTGTAAGAGATGCAGAGGAAGTTGTTCTGATGCTCACAGCAGGCACGTCCTTTAGAATGAAGGATATAGAAAAGGAATGCGGAGAAATCCTGGATAAGGCTTTTAAATATACCTATGACGAGTTAAAGGAAAGACATATTGCGGACTATAAGAAGTTTTATGACAGAGTAAAGCTCATTGTAGAGGGCTCCGATGTATATGAGAATATTCCGACGGATGTACGAATTGAAAACCTAAAAAAACGTATTGAGGAGAATAAGCTTGGCGTTGACTGTCATTCTGAGCGAAGCGAAGAATCTTGTATCTATGATATCGGATTGGATATCCTCTATTTTAACTTTGGCCGTTACCTGATGATCTCAGGCAGCCGTGAAGGTACTTTACCTCTTAACCTTCAGGGCATATGGTGCAAGGATTACCAGTCTGCATGGGGCAGTAAGTTCACCATTAACATCAATACCGAGATGAATTACTGGCCTGCAGAGAGCTGTAATCTGTCGGAGCTTCATATGCCTCTGTTTGACCATATTGAGCGAATGCTTCCGAACGGAAGGGTGACCGCGGAGAAGATGTACGGCTGCAAAGGCTTTGTCGCACACCATAATACAGATATGTGGGGAGACTGTGCGGTACAGGATCAGTGGGTGCCGGGCTCATACTGGGTGATGGGCGCTGCATGGTTATGTACTCATCAGTGGAAGCATTACCTATATACAAAGGATATAGATTTCTTAAAGAAGAGCTTTCCTATTATGAGAGAAGCCGCAGAGTTTTTCCTTGACTTCCTTATAGAATACGACGGATATCTTGTAACCTGTCCTTCGGTTTCACCTGAAAACACATATATCCTGCCTAACGGCGAAAGAGGAGCAAACGGTATCGGTGTAACGATGGACAATCAGATACTCAGGGATCTGTTTTCACAGTGCATCAAGGCTGCAGAGGTTCTCGAAGCAGATGATATATTAAATAAGAAGATAAAAGAGGCACTTTCAAAGATAAAGCCTGACCGTATAGGAAAGCATGGGCAGATAATGGAGTGGATAGAGGACTATGATGAGGCTGAACCGGGTCATAGACATATATCTCATCTGTACGGCCTCCATCCATCAAGCCAGATAACCCCTGACGGAACGCCGGAGCTTTGCGAAGCTGCATCTAAGACCTTAGAGAGAAGGCTTTCAAACGGAGGCGGACATACCGGATGGAGCAGGGCATGGATAATAAACAACTATGCAAAGCTCTGGAATGCTGAAAAGGCCTATGATAACTACGAGCAGTTATTGGTTAAATCTACCTTGCCGAATTTATTCGATAACCATCCGCCGTTCCAGATAGACGGAAACTTTGGTGGATGTGCCGCAGTGGCAGAGATGCTGGTACAGTGTAATGAAGATAGGACAGTATTATTACCGGCCCTGCCGCCCGCATGGGAAAACGGACATATTACCGGACTTTGTATCCAGGGCGGAGCCGAGATCGAACTTGATTGGAAGGACGGAAAACTGATAAGTTTCGTAATTAAAGCTAAAAAAGATATTCAGAACTTGATAGTATATAAGGATAAAACCTTTAACATTATGATCAATGAAGGAGATACAAAGAAATTCACAGTAGATCTTGGTTAATTGCAGACAGATAAGGTATTATGGCTTTTATTTTGCACCGGTATTAACTTTACAGGATATAGTTCTTATTATAAGATAATAATGTAAACTCAAAAGCGCCCGAAGCGTTTCCTCAGTAACAAAACGGAGGTGACAAACTATGAGATGGTTTAAAGAGCTTAGAAAAGGACAAAAAATCCTATTACTGATCAATGCCGTTTTGATCATAGCATTATTTATTCTTGCTTTTTCGGGAATAGGACATGGCGAACTGTTTGCTGTCGGTTTTATTATCGGATTTTTTAACATCATCAGTATTATTTATGCAAGAAGCCTTTTTAAGTTTGGAATTGATATCAATACTGAAAATGCAGGAGATAATGTCGAACCTTCTGAAATAAAATATATGGATTGGTATATTAAATGGGGATTCTCAACTTTGGCTGAAATCGCAGCTATAATCATTGGTCTTGTTATAAAGGAGTGATCATTATGTATTATATGTGTCCGGAATGCAAAAAGATATATGAAGGTTATGTAGAAAAGTGTACTGAATGCGGTAGAAAGATTGCCTTAAGTGATTCTGTTTCTGAAGATCGTTTAAAGGATTTTAAAGCAGAGGAAGATTTTGAAGAAAAAACAGAGCTATTTAGAAAAAGGATAAGAAACGGATATATTTCAATTCCTATTTATATTATTTTGTGCTGTGGTATCGGTATTGGTATTGCAGCTTTGAAATTATCACCGGGAGGTACAGCTATTGCTGCAATAATCGCACTTGTTGTTGTGATAATATCTTATGCGGTGCTCATATTTAAATGTCATCTTTGGGCTTGCCCCTATTGTGATTTACCTCTATCCCGGAGATCGGTTTTAGGAGCATATCATTGCGCACACTGCGGTAAACGTATTCGATAACTTCTAATTAAAAAATCCTGATATACAAAAAATCAAAAGGACAGCTCTTTAGTCGGAAAAAGACTTAAGAGCTGTCCTTATTAATATTTGAATCAGATCAATGATCCATACTTATCAGATACATAGGTCAGGGAGTGTAGATTTCGTGGAGTTCAGCTACAACGTCGGTGTGCTGACCGGTTTTCTTGTCGTATTTTTCATAAATCTTGAAGTTGATGCCTTCATAAATATATATGCCCATTTGATCCTGAAGATCCTTGTTACCGATCAAAGAGAAGTATTCCTCAGCGGTAAGTTCGCATCCGTCAGGATATTTTTCACGGTCAACATATGCGGGATAAACCTTGGTCTTGCTGTTGACCTTGAGCTTTACCTGGCTGGGATAGGTGTATCCGAGCATAACGTAGCAGTCGGGTGCATACTCATAATCATCATAAGCGTAGTAGAGACCGCCAAATGAATAGAGGCCGAAAATCTGGTTCTCGGGATCCTTCCTGTACTCCCATTCATCTTCGGGATAGAAGTCCTTCCAGTTCTTAACCTGGCAGATTATTCCGACACAGGTATCATCGTATGCGGACATCGGAACAAGCTCATAGTTGTCTGATAAGCTGTACATTGCGGTAATGGTTGTTTCTTTTCCTGAAAAATCAAGGGTGTCGCCAACCTTTAAGCCTACAAGCTCATCATAATTCTTGTTGTAAGGAGTCAGGTAATCCACAGTGATGGTGAAATTTCCCTTTTTGTCAGGACCTGAAACGCCGGTGATGGTCGCTTCCTTATTGCTGTTAGTGCTTGCGGGAAGTATGTTTTTGATCTTGATGGTCTTAACGTACTTTTTACCTGACTTTGTGGAAATCCTTACGGAATAGGTTCCGTTGTAATAAGCGTTGAACCAGCTGATGGTGGATCCGTCTTCATTTTCATAGAAGTAAAGGGCGGATGCATCCTTCCACTTTTTGTCTGCCGTCTTCTTTACTTTACCGAACTGATACTCGACCTTTGTTACTTCTTCGGCCTTAATGGTTGAAGTAACATCAACATACACATATTCGTAAGTATCCTTTTTGGTTGAAGGGGTAAGCTTGATTTTTTTGCTGGCCGCTTCGGTAGGAATGCTTCCGATCAGGATGATGCCAAACAGGCACAACGCAAGACTTGTAAGAAGTTTTCTTAGTTTCATGGGTTTTATGTCCTTTCTATATAAATTTTTGTATAGATATTATAATGCCGTTTATCAGAAAATGCAATTATTTTATTGATTTATAAAAAATTCATTGCATTTTTTGAAAAGTAATGATAGAATAAAACTAATTGGGCGATTAAGGGATTACTATGCCCAGAACGCCCCTAAATAATAAGGAGGTCTCATATGTCCAAAAGAGCAAAATTATCTATGGACGGTAATACAGCTGCAGCTCACGTAGCCTATGCGTTTACAGATGTTGCCGCTATTTACCCCATCACACCTTCCAGCCCTATGGCAGACCAGGTTGACCAGTGTTCAGCAGCAGGTCGTAAGAATGTATTCGGCAACCAGGTAAAGGTTGTTGAAATGCAGTCAGAGGCAGGAGCAGCAGGTACCGTACACGGTTCACTTGCAGCAGGTGCAATCACTACTACATTTACAGCATCACAGGGATTACTTCTTATGATCCCTAATATGTACAAGATAGCCGGAGAGCAGCTTCCCTGCGTATTCGACGTATCAGCTCGTACAGTAGCTACACAGTCACTTAACATCTTTGGTGATCACAGCGACGTTTACGCTTGCCGTCAGACCGGTTTCGCTATGCTCGCTGAGACCAATCCCCAGGAAGTTATGGACCTTTCAGCAGTAGCACATCTTTCAGCTATTGAAGGCAAGGTTCCTTTCCTTAACTTCTTCGACGGTTTCCGTACATCTCACGAAATCCAGAAAATCGAGACTTGGGATTATGCAGATCTTAAGGATATGCTCAACATGGAAGCAGTAGAAGCTTTCAGAGCTCATGCACTTAATCCCGAGAAGCCCGCTATGCGTGGTTCTCATGAGAACGGTGACGTATTCTTCCAGCATCGTGAGGCATGTAACCCTGTTTACGAGGCACTTCCCGCAGTAGTATCAAAGTACATGAAGATGGTTAACAAGAAGCTTGGTACCAAGTATGATCTCTTCAACTACTATGGTGCTCCCGATGCAGACAGAGTTATCGTAGCTATGGGTTCAATCTGTGACGTTGCAGAAGAAGTTATCGATTACTTAACAGCTAAGAAGCAGAAGGTCGGCCTTATTAAGGTTAGACTTTACAGACCTTGGGTATCAAAGGCATTCTTAAAGGTTCTTCCTAAGACCGTTAAGAAGATCGCAGTTCTTGACAGAACAAAAGAGCCCGGTTCACTCGGTGAGCCCCTTTACCTTGACGTTGCTACAACCCTTCTTGAGGCTGGTCTTTCAGACATCACTCTTGCAGGCGGACGTTACGGACTTGGTTCAAAGGATACTCCTCCTTCGTCAGTATTCGCTATTTACAAGGAGTTAAAGAAGGCAAATCCTAAGAAGAGATTCACAATCGGTATCGTAGATGATGTTACCAACCTTTCACTTCCCGAGGAGAAGCCCGCACCTATCACATCCGCAAAGGGTACCGTTGAGTGTAAGTTCTGGGGTATCGGCGGTGACGGTACTGTTGGTGCAAACAAGGATTCGACAAAGATCATCGGTGACCATACCGATAAATATATCCAGGCATACTTCCAGTATGACTCAAAGAAGACAGGCGGTATCACTATTTCTCACTTGAGATTCGGTGACAAACCTATCAAGAGCCCTTACTACATCAATCAGGCAGACCTTGTAGCTTGCCACAACCAGAGCTATATCGTTAAGGGTTACAAGATGGTTCAGGACGTTAAGCCCGGCGGAATCTTCCTTATCAACTGCCAGTGGGATGATAAGGAGTTAGGCGAGAAGCTTAATGCTGAAGCAAAGAAGTATATCGCTGAGAACAATATCAAAGTTTATACAGTTGACGCTGTTGACATCGCAGGCAAGATCGGTCTTGGAAAGAGAACATCTACAGTTCTTCAGTCTGCATTCTTCACACTTGCAAATGTACTTCCCGCTGATGAGGCTATCAAGTACATGAAGGAGAAGGTTGTAGCTAAGTTCTCCAAGAAGGGT
>JAILGF010000179.1 GCA_024696945.1 Lachnospiraceae bacterium
ACCGTAAAAGTATCTGTCTTAGGCTCATACTCTGCAACTTTAATGGCTCCAAGCAAATGCTTGTTTGTTCTATAATAATACTCTGCCAATGTCTCATTTCTTATATCGTGCGAAGCTTTCAGCATTACAATATACTTTTCATAATAATCCGGTAAAAATGAAAGATAAAAGGCTGCTTCATTTACAAATCCGATCTTCGCACTCGGAACATTACCCGTTTCTGTCCATGTATAACACTTACATTCAACAGCAACTGTATCATCTAAAGCCACAATATCGAATTTATGATTTTTGGGCGGATAGCCTATCGGAATTTTCTTTTCATTTACAAAATCCTTATTGTATTTTTTTCTGAACCACTGAGCAACACTCTCTTGAAAAGAAGCACCAATCTTTGGATTTTCCGAATTTTTATTCATTCTTTGTCCTTTCCGTATGTTTTTTCTCCTTGTAGAATGGGCTAAGGTTAATAAAGAGTTCTTTTAGCTTATCTGGATCATCACAATTTTTAAACAGATACTCAAGTAACTCTTCTTGTCTTGCCTGTCCGAGAGTAAGTCTATACATAGACAGTATCTTAATTAGTCTTTCATACGCCAGACCATCACGACTGTAAGGATACATTGGAACAATACGCTCAATCTTGACCATATCTTCCGTTTCCCGAAGTCCCCAATACGGTATCAGATCTGAGGAATCCCCTAATTTTTCTTTTTGGGATGCCTCATAAAACATCTCATCCCAAATATTTTTGCAAAACGATATATTCCCATATCTTTTGGCTACATTCTGTCTAATAGCTAAACACTCAAACCGGTTAATACGTCCTTCTCTTTGTTCAAGATCTATCGGATTGGATGGTAAATTCCAGTGCACTATTTTCCGGCAATAATTATGAAAATCAAGTCCTTCTTGCCCTATAGATGTAGTCGCAAGAACAAACGGTCTAAATGGAGAGTTAAACGCATTTCGTATGGTTTTCTTTCTATCGGCATCTGTTTCTTTACCTTCGCCTTTAGTAAATGCCACTGCAAAATGTGTTCTGATATTGGTAGGTCTATCCTTCTGACCACATATCCGCATCTGAAAACTCTTGAATGTATCAATATTGTACTGAGTTGTTCTTATATCCATCGCCTCGACCATCTGTCGATGCATCTGGTCTATCAAGCCTTCATCACGATCAGTGCCACTAACAATCATATGAGCATACTCATCAAATACAGCCTGAAGATTTCCCTGCCTACAATAAGTCAGTAAGTTTTGCCAATGAGCATCATCAGATTTTCTTCCACACGCTAACTCCACAACAGCTGTTGCCTCAGCAGAATTCATCCTGTTCAGAAAAACCCTTGCCAATTGACTTGGCAAATACACCGGCATTTCCTCTCCTTCTTTAGTATACATTCTATAAGTTCTATTAATACAGATGGCAGGTGCTGCAATAGCCATATCCGTCAAAACATCTGCAAGATCATCTGGTTGTTTTCCAAGGTTACCAAATCTCTCGCTATGTGTTTCGTAAAAGATAGTTTTTAAAGCTGCAAGATGCGCATTAAACCCCTTCTGTCTCTTTCCTTTATCTTCATCGTCTCCGTAATCTGCCAGCTTATCTCCGCTTTCAAGCCATCTATAAGCATATTTATCACCATCCATGAGAAGCGGCGCTATATAATACCATTTTTTATCTGATATTCCGTTTTTTACGCTTGGAAACTCGCTCAGCTTTTCAGATATCTTTTGTTTGATTCGCCTCTGAATTTCTCTGATTCCAAGCTGTTCATTCATACACTCTATAGGATCATAACAATCCGAAAGATATTTTGATGGGTATATCAGACAAAACAAACTCATACCAGAAGGAGTATCATTTTTCACTGAAAAATTCATTCTTGATGAAGGATATCTTTTTTCCCCACTATAAAAATAATGTACATCACGATCTTGATAGTCTTTAGCTAGCTTACCAACAGTTCTTCTCTCCGCTTCATACGAAATAAGGCTTGCCAGCATTCGCGGTACCATTTCCCATGAAGAAAAAATCAGAGTTTTAGAAGACATTTCCGAGTCTTTATATACTCCCTGCATCTCATAATATGGTTTAGACGGTGGTATCCACAAAAGTTTCTCTACCCCTCTCTGGAGTACAGAATCCATAACTCTTTCTAATCGTGCGTTGTTATTAGGAATTTTATCATATCTATCTATTGCTTTTCTGCTAAGCCAAAATGAGTCTTTTTTGATTTTTCCAACTTCTGCAGAATGTTTTTTAAAATATTTTTCAACATTCTTTTTAAGTTGATAATCTCTCATGAAAGACATTATATACGGTGTAGACTTAATATAGTCTACCGGTACATGATAATTAGCTCCGATTTCATCCAAAAGTTCTTGTGCCTGCACATAAGAACGTATATCCTGTTCTAACACATCAAGAGGCACATGAACGTCCCTATCATCAATAATATCGGCACTTTCTGACGCAGATATTCTCTCTGTCCGGCATACCGTTTTATACATAGCATCCTCAGCAGCATCTTTAGCCTTGAGAATTGTCGTATCACCAATTGTAAGTTCCTTAAGCTTTAGAGAATAATCTTTCCATACAGTCATGAATTTCTGCTCATCATCATCATTTTCATTAAGGAAATTCATTACAGACAAAAATTCAGTATAATGCTCGTCTATCCTTGTTTCATCAATTTCCTCCGGTGTAGAGTACATCTTATAAGGTGTTGCTGACAGCAATAACATTCTTACATCTTCAGCATGAAAAAATTTATTTGCAAGCATACCCGTTTCTGATTCAGGATCTGAATTTAGAAGATATTTAAACCTCTGAAATTCGTCCATAATGACCAGGTCAGGTTCTAATTTTTCAAGGCTTATTTTCGCAAATATTACTCTGAGCTGGCTGATTATACTATTGTTTCCTACTCTTTCACCACCATTATATCTAATTTCCTTACACAGCTTTTTTATTGCATCAATATAAGTAATCCCATCTTTCCACTCTCGGTGCAACTCCTCCCTAAGCTTAGATATCATATATTCCAGATATCTTCCGTTAGACATCTTATTGCATCTGTCAACCTCTCGCTCATACCAATCCTTACACCATGAATCCCAAGCAGTATACGCAAGGTCTCTCATGGCTACCTCTAATTCTTTAATAACATAATTTAATTCATGAAGTCTTCTGAGTATTGCAAACATCAATGCTCTTTCATTAACAGTTCCAGGACCTGTTGTCATTCTGAAAGATGTATCCGGAGTAAGAGGAATAAGCTGGATATAACTGTTCAGAAGCTCTGTATCATTTTCCTGTTTAACTATATTTAAATGTTGCATGGAAAGCCTCGAGGAAGAGGCGCTTTCTGTTTTTACTTCATGAGTTATACGAAGTTTTTGGAGATTTTGATCGGCTATCGCAGCGTTTGAGCAAACATAAACGACCTTAAATAAGTCATCACCTTCTTCACGTCGAAGCCGAGCCATTTTTGCGACAGTTCCACGAGCTATAAGCGTTTTTCCAAGACCAACCTCATCGGATACAAGCACTCTCCTCTGACCACTTCTATATAAATGATCTATACGATTAACTGTGGCTTGTTGAAAGTCTTTCAAACCGCTCATTATATTTTCTTCTATTTTGTCTAATCGGTCAGCCACATTATCCATCTAGTTTCACCACTTTCCTAAATGTCTCATAAAGTTTTTTAAAGCTTTCTGGAATAATTCCATCCTCAGAAATAGTCTTTATCAGATATTCTATACCCTTAAACTTCTCAGGAGCTACAGCCGCAGTCTGTAACATCTTTTCATATAAAGCAGGAAGATTATATGCCTGCTTATTTTGTTTTGATAAAGCATTGCTTCCAAGAATACTAGACTCTAATGCAGAAAGAATTGAATCATCTCCCAGCAAAAATGCGATATATCTATAAAAACACTCTCGATTACTAACTACACTAGATACCACTGCTTTTTCCCTGTCATCCGGAAGTCCTTTTGTCTGAATAACAATAACACGTTCCAGACTCGTTTCGCCATCAGAAACAGATAAAACATAGAATTCAGAAAGCTGAGTAACCGTTAGTTTATCAAACATCATTTCCTTACCAAATTCTACCGTTCTATTAGAAAGTAATGGTCTCAGTGTTACTTTAAAATCCTTTAAATCATACTCGTCAAAATATACCCTTATAGAATAATACTCTTCCGATTCTTTGCTTACCTCAGCTAACGGATTGCATCTATTAATATCCTTTATGACTGAATTCAGAATATCAGATTTATCACTAGCTTTATCGATTATAGCCTTACCCAAAGGAGTAAGCCGAAAAGGATTATCGGGATTATTTTCATCTCCGCAAAAAAGAGAGGCCTTCAATTTTTCCAGATTAAGGTATCTATTTTTTGCAGTTAATTTAATCATAAATTCTATATTACCATAAACCGCATTATGTGATGCATTCAAAGAACCCAGATATAGACTTGATGTTGAATACTTCCTCATCATATATACTTTAGCATGTATATCCTGCTTCTGAGCATTCTCATTTTCGTCCGATATAGCCATCTCACCATCAATGACGCTATCTCTCATAGTATAAATGCTGAAATTGCTTACATCTTCAGGCTTAAGTTTTTCCAATGACATTTCTCTCGTAATCAACATATACTTAGCATCTTGTATAGGAGATTTAATATTTCTATCATTAAAATTTCGTATAATTCCCCCTGAAAGAAATGGTGACATTATCATTATTTCATGAAATGTTTCGTTAAAAAGTTCAGTTTGATCAAAACTGTAATATTCTCCACGGGAATTTCTGATCCCATTTGGAATAAATTCAAAATCATAAAACTCCTTCTCTGCTGGTTCAAAAATAACTTCCGAAAGTTCCTTAATAAGCAAACGAATTCCTTTAGCTTTTTCTTTGCCATTTTCATCAGAAGGCAGCTGGGTGAGCAGATACCGTAAGAAATCACATATAGGCTCGTTTTGTTGCATAGCTTTTTTAGATTCCTTTTTGGTATTATAACCATCCATGTAAAATGTAATATCCCAGCTTCTGTCAAAAGTAAGATTACGGCTAAGAACAACCACACGATATAATAACTCTTTTTCAGACTTTTTATATCTTATCAGCCAAAACTTTGGGTGAAAGGAAGGATAAGCAGCAATAGTTTTACGCCTCATGGTTTTTACTGGAAAAACCATTTTCTCTAGCAATATGTATAAAGGAGTGACCTTCCCTGGGATCCCAATCTGCCCACCTTCACAGAAAAGAGCAACTTTATCCCCTGTTGAACGAAGAGCCTCTAACAGGCATACTGGGTTGTTCATCAGTACACTATCTGTTTCTTCTGAAAGACCCAAAGCAAGGGACGCTCCTACAAGGGCATCAAGGTCAAGGGAATATGTCGTTCCTACAGCGAAGTCAAGGTAATACCCCGCCGGAGGCGAAAGTAACTGTCCATAATCCAGCCTATCATTATTTGGATTTAGCATATAGACCCTCACTTTCAAATATATCTTTCATAATAACTTTGGCATTATTAAAGCGGTAATCCAACTCCCCGCCTCCATACCATATATTCGGATCAAACTCTCCCGGATGCATTGTTTTTGCACGATTCTGTTTCAGCTCACGTTCTCTTCGTCTTATCTCATTTTTCATCTCTTCAAGATTATTATCCATCATTAGTGTTTTCTCTTTACGAAGAAAATTACATAAAAAAACATTGCCAAACAGCTGTAAACGCTTAAACAATTCTTCCAAATTTAAATCCGCTAGTCTATCAAGAGAAGGTTTTAATGTATCCCATTCAGAATTAGCATCTATGTTCTCTCCGTCAGAGACAATAATATTATAGATAGTTCTAAGTACATATAGAAAATTCGAAAACTTTTTAGCCATTATATAGTCGGTTTGTATTTCCTTAGGAAAAAGGTGAATCAAACCTTCTAAAGAAGCGAAATTCCTTGCTTCAAGAATTTCCGTTATATTGTTTTTCAGAATATATGCCATCATAGAATCAGGATATGACATTATAATCTGCCTCTTCAAAAATCTACCTTCGTCCTCTGATAATTTGATATTTAAGGTTTCTTCCCAATCAGGGTTATATGTTGGAATATGCCAAAACTGCATACGAAGAAGCTCGCCTGCATCTTTGTCATCTCCGTCATCCTCTTCAGCATCATTCCTGTTTCCAAGTTTTGCAAGGGTTGCCTTTTGATTTTTAAGTGCACATATAGCCCTTATATATTCTGAAAGCGACAGAGTTCCACCTGTAAAAATTCCATAATTACGAAGACCCGCCCAATAAATATCTGCCGGTGTACGCTTAACCCATTTGCCCTGTCCCAGAGATCTGCTTCCAATAATCCCATCTGTATTGCTGTTATTTGCAAGGAATCGTTTACCACACTTTTTTTCTACTTCATCAAAATCCTTCAATATCCTATTCGGATTAGTTTCATTGTTAAACTCCATATCCTTCAAAGCATACGGTACTATCAAAAAGTATTTAGCTCTTGTCTGGATAGTTGAAGTTCCCGGGAAAAAAATATTGGCATAGCCATCCCTTATAGGTGCAATGCCAAGTTCATCAAGCGTACCTGCCTCCGATAAAAGGTCAAGTACGCTTAAAACCTTGTTTCTTTCTTTTTTTGAAAAATCTATCCATCCAAGCGGCATTTCTCTTTCCTC
>JAILGF010000004.1 GCA_024696945.1 Lachnospiraceae bacterium
TTCGGTACTGATCGACCTGTCATCATGGTACAAAACTTCACTGGCGCCCAAGATATCCACCATTCAGGATGCGATAGAGAACCGACACATACTGGATTTTTACTATTACGCACCATCGGGAGAGAGTGAACGATCTATAGAGCCATATTATGTTGTTTTCAAATGGACTAGCTGGTATGTGTATGGCTGGTGTTTAAAGCGGAAGGACTACAGGCTGTTTAAGTTAAACCGTATGGATAAGCTGAGGGAGACTTCAAAAGATTTTGTCTGCAGAAATGCACCGATACCTGATCTAAGCTCAGAACTTGCATTCCCGAGAAATATCATACTTAAAGCCCTGTTTGATCCGGACATGAAGTGGAGGCTGGTAGAAGAATTTGGACCGGACTGTTATGAAGTACAGAAAGACGGAAGGCTTCTCCTGGTCCGCGACTACAGCGACATAGAAAATCTGACCATGTGGATGCTTACATTTGGTGATAAAGTGGAAGTAATCGATCCCCCAGAAGTCAGGAATAAACTAAAAAATATGGCAGAATCAATGATAAAAATTTATGGAGGAAAGAAAAATGGGAGAAATTGAAAGATATGACGTAAGCGAAGATTGGGCACATTCAGGGATGATCAAGGCAGGAGATTTTTGCTTTTTAAGCTACTGTGTAGGAAATATCGGAGGCACTATAGAGGAACAGATAAACGGGGCTTTTGATCAGATGGAGAAGAGACTTGCCATGGTAGGCCTTACTTTGGAATCAGTAGTTCAGATGGATTGTCTGTTTAGAGACGTTTGGAATATTCCGGTCATGGAGAAGATCATAAAGGAAAGATTTAAAGGAAAGTATCCGGTTCGAAAATCCATCCAGACTGAGTTCGCACATGTGGGCGGAAAAGAGGGACTGCAGTTTCAGGCTGATGCCGTAGCGTATATTGGATAAGAGGATAGGGATATGCAGATAATTACAAAACAGCAAGCTACACGGTTCATCCTTTTAAAACAGGGATTGATAGGTACATACAGATTTACCGGGAAAGCGGGGGCTTATGATTATATACGTCAGGCGGGATGCATCCAGTTCGATCCGGTTGATGTATGCGGTAAGAATGCTGAGCTGACTTTGCATTCAAGAGTAAAGGGTTTTAAGAAGTCCATGCTCTGGGAACTGCTGTATGAGGATCGTAAACTGATAGATTATGTGGATAAGGAATTATCCATTTGGCCTATAGAAGACTGGCCATATTTTGCTCCATTCAGAGAACGCAGCTGCCGAATGGGTGATACTTTCGAGGGAATGCAGGAACTTAAGAAAGAAGCTATAGCTTATATCAAAGAGAACGGTCCGGTCTGTAGTGATACATTGCCTATTGAGGGCGAGATCTATTGGCATTCTTCGATGCATTGGAGCGGTAACTGGCATAAAAAGTCGCAGGCGGCAAGATCGGTTCTGGAGCAGCTATATACAGACGGTGAGCTGATCGTTCATCATAAAAACGGAAGTCGTAAGTATTATGATATTGCAGGGAAATACCTGCCGGCTGAATTATTAAACATCAAATCCCCCTGCCGGACTGACCTTGAATTCATTTCATGGCGGGTTCTCCGCAGAATCGGAGCGGTAGGACTTTTGTGGGATAAGAACAGTACGGCATTTTTAGGCATTGATCTGAAAGCGGATTTGAGAAAAAAAGTATTGTCCGATCTTTTGGCGGATGGAAAAATACAATCGGTTATGGTCGAAGGCATAAAGGTTCCTTTTTATTACCTGACCGAAGATGAAGAGCTCATGCAGGAAACATTGGATGGGAGTATAGACTTAAAAACAAGGATATCCTTTATTGCACCGCTAGACCCGCTTTTATGGGATAAGGCTTTGATACTGGCTCTGTGGAATTTCAGGTATTCATGGGAAATATATACGCCTGTGGAAAAGAGAAAGTACGGATATTATACTCTTCCTATTTTATATCAAGATCGATTTGTTGGACGGATTGAGGCTATTCCCAATCGTAAGGAAGGTGTTCTTAGGGTTAATGGCTTGTGGTGGGAGCCGGGGATACGCCGGACAAAAGCATTAAACTCTGCATTGGAGAAAGCATTAAGTAATTTTGCAAAATTCAATGATTGTAAAACAATAGTATTTAATCCTGAATTTAATAAAATGTGAGAAGAGAATGGAGAACATGACATTATGAAATATGAATGGATTGATGAATATTTACTGAAAAAACCGGGTGTGACTAAAGATCTGCAAAAGGAATGGAACTGGATACGATATCAGATAGGCGGAAAGATGTTTGCCGCAATATGCAGGGATGATGATGACAAACCATATTACATAACTCTTAAACTCGAGCCGCTTGAGGGAGACTTCTGGCGAAAGCAGTATGAGGATATAATCCCCGGATATTATATGAACAAAGTTCATTGGAATTCTGTGAAAGCAGACGGTAATGTTCCGGATGATATCTTAAAGGATCTGCTTGAAAAGGCGTATAAAATAGTGCTCGAAAGTTTAAGCAAAAAGAAGCAAAAGGAGATATTGGGAGATGAAAGAGTTTATGAAGAACGTTGATGAGAGAGTGAAGAGACTTAAGGGGGTGACAGTATGGCCTTTGATTATAAGAAGGAATATAAAGAGTTTTACATGCCGAAAAATAAGCCAAGTATTGTAAAGGTGCCGAGCATGAATTATATCGCTGTGCGTGGAACCGGGAATCCGAATCAGGAGGATGGAGAATACAAGCAGTCTATCGGATTGCTATATGGAATTGCTTTTACCATCAAGATGAGCAAAAAGGGTGACCATCGTATTGATGGATATTTCGATTATGTAGTGCCACCACTTGAAGGGTTCTGGTGGATGGAAGGCGTTAAGGGGATTGATTATAACCGTAAGGAAGATTTTAACTGGATATCAGTGATCAGACTTCCTGATTTTGTGACTAAAGCAGATTTTAACTGGGCTTTGAAAGAGGCCACTAAGAAGAAAAAGATGGATTTTTCTAAGGTAGAATTTTTTACATATGATGAAGGTCTGTGTGTCCAGTGTATGCATATAGGGTCATATGATGACGAGCCTGCCACGGTTGCTATGATGCATGAGTTTATGGATCAACAGGGTTATGAGCTGGATATTACAGATAAGCGTCTGCATCATGAGATATACTTGAGTGATGCCAGAAAGGTTGCTCCTGAGAAGTTGAAGACCGTAATCAGGCATCCTATAAAATTTTGTGTCAAGTTTTCGTAGAAAACTTGACATGTAGCGTCGGCCCTTCGGCGAAGCCGAATTCAAATGGGCCGATGTTCCAAAGAAGAAGGGATGAACATATGGAATATATAAGAGTTACAAAAGAAAATCTGGAAAAGGAGCATATATGCTGTGCGATTTCAAATAATAAAGATGTACAGGTGTCTTCTAAGAAGGCCTGGCTTGCAGATAGATTTGATGAAGGATTGGTTTTTCTAAAAAGTGTCGAAAGAGGCAAGTGCTTTATCGAATATATACCCGCAGAAAATGCATGGGTTCCGATAGAGGCAGATGGGTATATGTTTATAGACTGCCTGTGGGTATCAGGTTCTTTCAAGGGACATGGATATTCAACGAATCTGCTTACAGCCTGCATCGATGATAGTAAGGGGAAAGGGAAAAAGGGACTTTGTATTTTGTGCGCGGCAAAGAAAAAGCCGTTTCTAGCTGATCCGAAGTTCTTGAAATATAAAGGCTTTTCTGTATGTGATGAAGCTGATAACGGTATCCAGTTATGGTACCTGCCTTTTGATAAAAAAGCAGAGGTACCGAAGTTTAAAAAATGTGCAAAGCATCCCCATATAGATGAGATGGGATATGTTTTGTACTATACGAGCCAGTGTCCGTTCAATGCAAAGTATGTACCGATAGTGGAACAGACTGCAAAGGATAATGGTATACCTTTTAAGGCTATACATATCGAGAGCAGGGAAGAGGCGCAGAATGCTCCGACTCCGGTAACGAATTATGCTTTGTTCCATGACGGAGTTTACGTGACAAATGAGCAGATGAATGATACTAAGTTTTTAAAACTGGCAGGGAGCAATGTATGAGGAACTGCCTGTTCCTAATCCTATACTTCACTTATTGGAGTATGGGATATTTTTTTGCTTGACAAACAATTGGCAAGGTGCTAATATGTATCTAACAGATATATCTATAAGATATATAAGGAGGAAAAACTGATGAATTTCGGGTTTTCATATGTTGGACTGGTTTTCCTTGTAATGTTGATGGTACCCAATATCATATGGACAAAAAATCAGCCATTAAATTATGAAAAATATGTTGTAAAAGAGAACAAATATCTGCTATTATTAGAGAGGATAGGAGAAGTACTGGTTTCGTGTATTGTGCTGATCTTCTCTGACTTCAATATAAAACCATGGTCTGCGTGGGAATGGTGGCTGGT
>JAILGF010000032.1 GCA_024696945.1 Lachnospiraceae bacterium
CAAGGAAAAATATAATACCCTTGCCGGCGACCTTAATGTCTGCTCAAAGCAGGGTCTTTCGGAACGTTTTGACTCCACAATCGGTGCAGGCACGGTACTTATGCCTTTCGGAGGCAAGAACCAGATAACACCTATCCAGGCGATGGTTCAAAAGATTTCCGTTGAGAAAAAGCATACCGATACTTGTTCGCTTATGTCATGGGGCTACAATCCTTTCATTACCGAAAAGTCCCCTTATCACGGAGCATACCTTGCGGTTACCGAGTCAATAGCAAAGCTTATCGCTACAGGAGCGGAATATAAGGATATCTATTTAACCTTCCAGGAATTCTTTGAGAAGCCCATGAAGGAAAGCAAGCGCTGGGGCAAGCCCTTATGCGCACTGCTTGGTGCATTAAAGGCACAGCTTGACTACGAAGCGGCAGCCATCGGCGGTAAAGATTCCATGAGCGGTTCCTTCGAAAAACTTGATGTTCCGCCCACACTCGTAAGCTTTGCAGTTACAACCACCAAGATTGGAAATATCATCTCACCTGAGGTCAAGGCTCCTTTAAACAATGTATACCTGTTAGAGCCCGAAAGAGACGAGCATGGTATCCCTACTCCGGATTCCATGAAGAAGAATTTTGCGATCATCGAGAAATGCAAAAAGCTCAGCGGTATCAAAGCTATGTACACTCCAGGTATCGGCGGTATAGCTGAGGCTGTTATGAAGATGTGTTTCGGTAACGGCATCGGTTTCAGATACGCTGATTCAATAACGGAAGATGATATATTCTCATATAATTACGGTTCGTTTATCATCGAAGTAAGCGATGCTTTGGAAAGAAAGAATCTGTTGGCAGAGCTTACGGATAATGCAAGGCTGCTTGGCAGGACAGAGGAAGAAGAAGCTATCATCTTTAAGGATGAGCAGCTTGACTTAAATGAACTGTTAAAGGTTTACAACGGAAAACTTGAGAAAGTATTCCCCATGGAAACAGCATCCGTAGAAAAGAAGAATTACGAGAAATTTGATTATACAGAGAATGTTAACAGGATAAGCTACTCCGGTCCCGCATTGGGCGGCGCTAAGCCTAAGATCCTTATCCCCGCGTTCCCCGGAACAAACTGTGAGTTTGACTCCGCAAAGGCGGCAAGGGACGGAGGATTCGATCCCGAGATCATCGTTATCAAGAACCTGACGGCAGATGCGATCACCGATTCGATTAATTACTTTGCAGATGCAGCTAATGATGCTCAGGCTATATTCCTTCCCGGCGGTTTCTCGGGCGGAGATGAGCCTGACGGTTCGGCTAAGTTCATCATTGCATTCTTAAGAAACCCGAAGGTTACCGAGGCTGTTGAAAATCTGTTATACAAGAACGACGGACTCATGTGCGGTATCTGTAACGGCTTCCAGGCACTCCTTAAATCAGGCCTGCTGCCTTACGGACATATCATCGAGACTGATGAGAACAGTGCTACACTTACCTTCAATACTATCGGACGCCACCAGTCAAAGCAGGTACGCACACGTGTATGCTCGACCAAGTCACCCTGGCTTTCACTTGCTAAGGTTGGAGATATTTACAATGTGCCGATTTCACATGGTGAGGGACGTTTCTTCTGTGATGAAGCACAGATCAGGAAGCTTGCTGCTAACGGTCAGATAGCTACCCAGTATGTAGACCTTAACGGTAATCCTACTTCTGACATCCTTTTCAATCCGAACAATTCCGCATTCGCTATCGAGGGTATCACCTCTCCCGACGGAAGAATCTTCGGTAAGATGGGCCACTCCGAGCGTTATGATAAGGGATTATATAAGAACGTAGCAGGAAACTATGAGATCAATATGTTCAAGGCTGCAGTAAACTACTTTACGAAGTAAAAAAGTTGGAGCGAATCACAATGAAAAAACATTTTAAGATTCTTTCCATTTGTATTTTGTTGGTTATGATCATCTGTATCGCCGGATGCAGCAAGGAGGATGATACCAAGACGTCTGAAACAACGAATACAAAGCATGCATCGCGGGATGAACTTGTAGGTAAATGGAAAGGAACTGGAAAAGAACTATCCACAATTACTTTAGGAAAAGACGGCTCCTACAAAGATGTTGTGGATGATATTTCTGTAATCGGAACTTATACGGTCGATTCTACTGCCGGAACACTTACCGTTAATGAAAGTGAATACGGAATGGTTTTTACATACAGTTATGAATTATCCGGTGACAACCTGACACTGCAGTTAAACGGTGGTATACCCAGAACATTTACAAAACAGAAATAAAACCAATAAAGCTCCAGAGTAATCGAACTCTGGAGCCTTATTTATTTGGGTTAGCCAAAATTTATTTCTTCGCGTTATAAGCCTCTATCTCTGCCTGCTCCGCATTGAATTCAGCCACCTGTTTTTCCTTTAAAACTTCAACTTTTTCCAAGACTTCCTTTATATCCTCTCTGGCAAATAATATCTCCGGTTTTTCGGTAACTTTGTTTCCCGAAGGGTAAAGTCCGAACGCACCTAAAGTATCATATTCCCTTGCAGGCGCATTCAGCTGCTTTAAGATGTTTTTTGAGGTGTCCGGAAGGAAAGGCTTAAGCAGTTCCGCACCGATGCTGATACTTTCGGTCAGATTGTATAAAACCTCCTTTAACCTGTCCTTTTTAGCATCATCCTTAGCCAATACCCACGGAGTGGTCTCATCGATATATTTGTTGCAGCGTTTGAACAGATTAAAGATCTCCGTAATGGCATCTGCAACATGAAGTCCTTCCATCTCAGACTCTGTTGCTGCCTTTGTTTCGGTAACTACCGAGATCAGGTCGTCATCCACACTCTCCCTGACACCGGTCCTTTCAACCACGCCACCAAAATACTTGTTTGTCATCGATATTGTCCTGTTTACCAGATTGCCCAGAACGTTAGCCAGGTCGGAATTGATCCTTTCCACTACAAGTTCCCAGGTGATCACTCCGTCATTTTCAAAAGGCATCTCGTGAAGCACAAAATATCTTACGGCATCGATGCCGAAAATGGAGATCAGATCGTCCGCGTAGATTACATTCCCCTTGGATTTGCTCATCTTTTCACCGCCCTGAAGGAGCCAGGGATGTCCGAATATCTGCTTCGGAAGCGGTTCTCCCAGAGCCATCAGCCATATCGGCCAGTAGATTGTATGGAATCTGATGATATCTTTTCCTATAAGATGAAGGTCTGCAGGCCAGAACTTCGCATACTTTTCTTCGCTCAACCCATCCACATTGTAACCGAGACCTGTGATGTAATTGGTCAGAGCATCCATCCACACAAATATGGTATGCCTGTCATCAAAATCAACCGGGATGCCCCATTTTACGGTAGTCCTTGAAATGCAGAGGTCCTGAAGTCCGGGCAGGAGGAAATTGTTCATCATCTCATTTTTCCTGGATACCGGCTGTATGAATTCCGGATGGGAATTGATATGTTCTATAAGCCTGTCTGCATACTTGCTCGATCTTAAGAAATATGCCTCTTCGCTTGCGGGATGCACTTCCCTTCCGCAGTCGGGACATTTCCCGTCCTTTAACTGTGACTCCGTCCAGAAGGATTCACACGGAGTACAGTACATTCCCTGATATTTTCCTTTATATATATCACCCTGGTCATAAAGCTTTTTAAATATTTTCTGCATCTGGTCCACATGATACTCATCCGTGGTGCGGATGAAATTATCATAAGAAATATTTAAGTGGTCGCAGATATCTTTTATTTTCCCTGCGATGATATCCACATATTCCTTAGGTTCTATCCCTTTGATAGCCGCTTTTTCTTCGATCTTCAAGCCGTGCTCATCGGTCCCGGTCTGGAAGAACACATCATA
>JAILGF010000057.1 GCA_024696945.1 Lachnospiraceae bacterium
AAAACGCCTTCTGCGTTTCCTCGGTAACAAAACGATGCTTCGCATCTCATTTCAGTCGGGGCTTGAACCCCGCCTGAAACGAAGATCTCCCCCCACCTTCGCTACGCTAAGAGGTGGGGGACATCTTCTATTTTGTTATAACGCGGAGTAATCAATCCCATTCTCTAAGGAAGCGCAGAATACGTTTGAAACTATCCTGTCTGGCTTTCTCACACTCTTCCGGATATTTCTTTTCTGCTGGAAGCATATGGTTCAACGCCCATTTGGCATAGCCTTTCATCTCATCCAGTCCATCCGTAAGAGCGTGACTGGCCTTCTCGTATATGTGTGCTTCGACTCTGTAAGGATAATTTGCCTCTTCAAGCACTTTCACCATCCTTTGTACAGCTATATCTGACGGCCATGCATCATCATCCTTCGCCGCAAGAAACAATACATCCGCATGCATATTTTCAACCTTTATGCGCGCTCCTCAGTTACAGGATTATGATCATAACCATATCTCATAAAGCGTTTTAAGCCATACTTTTTATCTTTTCTTGCACCCCTAAAAATTTTTAGCAATCCTTGGTCTATCAATACCCACGGTGAATAAGGGATATCTTTTCCGTGCCATGTATAGACTGATTTTCCCAGGCGCTTAAAGCTGTTTGTCGTCCCTTCCATCACATGATCAAACGGTACTACCGGTATAACACAGCTAATATCCGGTATCAAGGAAGCCGCAAGCAGCGTATATCCTGCACCGGTAGATGCCGATGTCATAGCGATACTCTTAATATTTTTTTCTTCCCTCAACCATCTGACTGCTTTTTCTACATAATCAACCGGGACAGAAACTAGATTTTGGGGTAATCCTTTCCACATGTAAAATCCCAAAACAAGTATATTATACCCGGCTTTACGTAAGAATCTGCACATAGAGACACTAGTCTTCTCGTCACATGATGCTCCGCCTGCTGCAATAATCGCTTTCTCCGGATAATTTTTCCCCGGAAAGTATATTCCCACAAATCCATTTTTTTCTAAAGTACATCTTTCCATACGATTCCTTCTCCAGCATAAAGAGAATGTCAAATTTAAATTTTGAAAACATTTCATTGTTTTAAGCAGTATCCAAAATCACAACATTCCGCTCCTTCTGCCAAGGTTTTTGTTCCTAGTAATCCCTCCAGTGTGTTTAAACTCAAACATAAGATTCTACAGCCTTCCGTTAGCACAGGCTAACCCATGTTTGTTATAGCATAGTAGAATTCCATTGTCAAGATAAACATGCTAATGAACTTCAGGAAATTTTTTTACATTTAAAAAGACTCCAACATTTCGGAGTCTTATAAACTTATTCAATCAAGTTGCTGTTTTGTGTAATCTACTTCTATATACTGCTATAACAAAAAGAATTACAGATAAAACAATTATCATGGCTATTTGAGGTAATGCTGATACAAAAGTTCCGGTTCTTTGCATGTTCTCAATGCCAAGGCTGATCCAACGCTGTGGAAACAGAGTACCGATTTTTTTCATGATATCGGGCATAAACTCATACGGAAACAGCACTCCCGAGAACAGAGCCATGGGCAGCAGTACAAAAGAAGCCATAAACCACAGGCTATCTTCCTTTTTTACAAGTGTAGAGGCAAACAGATATATCGCTACAGACAGAACATTTGCTATAAACATCATCAACAGAAAGCCTATGGGCTGTTTCATTCCAAGATCAAAATTAAATAGCCTTGCTGCAAGATAATATACCACAGAGCCAATCATCATAAATACGAGATACACAAATGCCATACCTCCGATGTACGAACCTGTTCTAATTCCTGACAGCATTATACGGTCTTTCATTTTATTGTTGCGTTCCTTTATCAAAAGAGCCGCAAGTAAACTTCACCAAGTCACTTTCCCTAATACGCCACGGCAAGGACAAACTCTATCAAGAAGAATATGAAGCTACTTTAACAATGGTTATAGATGCTTTAATAGATTACTTATTTATAATCTGACACATTTTACGAATTGCCGCTCTTCCCTCCGGAAAGAACGAGCACAAAGCCCAATCATGACACATAGGCTTTACATATTGAGTAAAACGAACACTTTTTTCCATTAAAGATAAAAGGAAATTCATTACATGCGGGTAAAACAATTCGTGTTTTCCATAAAAGAAATACATTTCAGGGAAGCCCGTAAAATCTATATACTCCGGGCTTATATCGGAACTATTAAGCGGTACATTTCTGCACCAATTTTCAGCTATGGTATCATTCATCTCCACGTTTAAGATGGGGTCATACGGTTCCATGGCAAGTCTGATATTCCTGTTCCTGCCGTCCTCTAATCCGCAAGCAGGTGATATGACTATCAGCTTTCCCGGTTTCATATCTAGCCTCTGTGTCAAACTTAACAAAAGATTGGCTC
>JAILGF010000089.1 GCA_024696945.1 Lachnospiraceae bacterium
AGGACGGATATACCGGAATTTTATCCGGAATGGTTGATAAACAGGATAAAAGAAGGAGATGGAGATATTTTTTTGGAAAAAAGCGTTATGATGATAGAATTGACAAATTATCATAATTATGATAAAATAATGATAATTTATAAAGGAGGAATTGTTTATGATAGCAATCAGACCTGTTTCGGACTTGAGAAATAAGTTTACAGATATTGAAAATGTTGTTAATGGCGGGGAAACTGTGTTTTTAACAAAGAACGGCTACGGTTCCATGGTTGTCATGAGCATTGAAGCATATTCCAGAATGGCCCAGAACGTAGAACAGTCATTAGATGAGGCTGACAAATATGCAGAAACACATTCCGAGAGGATGTCTCACGAAGAAGTATTTGGTAAATTAAGGAGACAGTTAAATGGGTGAAGTCAAATATGAATTGAGCTATCTTCCTATGTTTTATGATGATCTTGAGGAGCGTGTAACATATATTGCAGATGTACTGCTTGACGAAAAATCTGCAAATGATTTGTTAGATGCCGTTGAAGCGGCAATATTACAACGTCTTCCGAACGCTGAATCGTTTGAGCCGTATCATTCTCTGAAAGAGCGTCGTTATCCGTATTACAGGATCTATGTTAAGAACTATACCATATATTATGTGGTGATTCCTAAAACGGAAGATACCAAGATCATGGAAGTGCGGCGTATTTTACATAACCTTCAGGATCGTGATAGACATATTTAAATAACCTTTTGCATAAAGGAAAATCACCAAAGTCCAAACGATGACTGCTGGACTTTGGTGATGGATGGCCGAGTTGGAACTGAGTCACAACTGAGTCAAAATGGGATGAGGGGCCTTGAAACCTCCTATTTTTCAATGGTTTTCAGTTGGGGTGACCGGTTCGACCCCGGTCGCCGGCAGTCAACTAAGAGTTCCGGAAGCCTTATTTTTCAAGGCTTCCGGGATTTTTTTGTTTCTGAAATTCTTGCGTCACCTTGCGTCACCTGTCCATCAATGAGGCTGGAAGCCTTATTCTATCAGGCTTTGTAAGCATTTTTACCCAGCCTGATGAACAGTGAGGCCAGATCTTCGGTCTGGTTTACATCCCTAAGATGACCTATGGTAGTAGAGACCTGTGAATGTCCCATCTGCCTCGAAAGCTCACTGGTATTAGTACCATCATAAGTAAGGGAAAGTTGTATTGACCATTAAGTATCTGTAATGTATAATGTTATTTGGTATATAATTATGATGATTATTATTTGTATGTGAGTCTCAAATAGGGAATCTTTTACATGATAGGAGACGGGAGATATGAAATTGACGATGTTTAAGAATTATGGTTTAATTAACGATTGGGATTTGTGGAGAAGATAATAAAAACATGAAAAAAGAAATCATTACAATACGAGAAGAACGGATATCAGCAGAAGAATATATAGATTTTTTGAAAAGAACCGATCTTGGCTCCCAATATCCTAAAGAAAGGTTTTACGAAAGAATTTCCAAACTTGTAAACAATGTATCAATTAGTCTGGTGGCGAGAAATGAAAAAATACTTGCAGTAGGGGTACTATTTAGGTTGACAGATTTCTGTTATTGGCTATATATTACCGACCTCGGAGTAGACAGAAACTACGAGAGACAGGGCATTGCTTCGAGACTAATGAAAACAGCTCATGAACTTGCCGGTGGCGAAAAGGATATAGCTGTATACCTAATAGCTAACGAGAATGCGGTACCTTTTTATCAAAAGCTTGGAATGAGATACTCAAATGATGTTATGCAGTACAATCACATCGATTGGACCGAATGGACAGTAGAATAGAATCAATTGAAAGTCTTTGAAAAAAATCGATTTTTGTATTGTATATCTGATGGATCAAAAGGTAGAGGCTTAGTTGCTTCTGCCTTTTTGATTAGATAAACGATTTATGACTTTGGTCATGATAAATAAGTACTATTTTCACTTTAATACAAAGTTGAAGAATATTATAATTGCTTATGTAGGGAAAACAATATGTGAGGTGGATATTCTATAAGGATATCGTGTTAAGACACAAATTAAAAGGAGAAAGAGTAAATGGATATGAACAAAATGATATCACAAGCAGGCTCAGCGATAGTTACAGTGACAGTCTTTCTGTTTGCGTTATTTCTGATAATCAACTATTCTATGGGGAGTTTCTTTGTGTGCCTTATCCTGCCACTCGGGTTCATTATGTTGACGGCAGGGCTTCACAACGAATGCGAAAATGACCGCAAAGTTGCTGCGAACATCGGTATGGTTCTTGCAGCGGTGTACTGTGTGTTTATTATGTTGGTCTATTTTACACAGCTGACCACGGTAAACAATGAACAGCTGACTGAACAGGCAGCAAAGCTGTTAACCATGGGTAAGTGCGGGCTTATCTTTAATTACGACCTGCTCGGCTACGGTATTATGGCGCTTTCGACTTTCTTCACAGGACTTTCGATGAAAGCAAAGAGCAAAGCAGACAAGTGGCTCAAAGCATTTATGATGATACATGGAGTGTTCTACTTCAGCTGCACATTTATGCCAATGACCGGAATGTTCTCAAGGATGTCGTCCGGTGGTGACGGCCTCGGTGGAAGACTCGCTCTTGTAGCGTGGTGTGTGTACTTCTTTCCAGTCGGAGTACTATCTTTTCTTTATTTCAGGAAAAGATGAAACAAATAGGCTTTTACCTTTTCTATCCCTTGCATTTTCTTGGGTTCTGCCACATCTTGAAAGCTTGAAAAAGTTTGACAAAAGGATAAATATTTAATATACTCGAAATATATTCTTATGGAGGGTTGCAACAATGAAAAAACTGGTAAGTGTTGCAAAGTCTATGGCGCAGACTCCGTTTCATGGGTTTGTGGAAGGAGAATAAAGCTGTTGGTTTTATAGGACTATTAAAGAAACTAAATGGTCCTTACATGATTCTTGATATGATGCAGGTATCTTCTGAATGTAGAGGCCAAGGTATAGGCAGACAATTATTTGAAAGAGGAAAAGCGGAACCATTTGACCTTCAGATGATTTGTCCTGTGAAAGATTAAGTATTGATAAAATTGTGGTTTTTCTTACTAAATTATCTTTAAATTTTATTGGCTAAGAGATAATGATTGGATTGTAGGGGAGAAAAGAACACTTTAGGAGGTCACAGATATGCAGGTTCAAGATCCACAATATATTTTTCGTAAAAGGCTTGCCGGAACATGGAAAAGCAAAGATTCTTCCTGTACAGTCATCCTTGATGTATACTCATATCTTGAAATTACCTACGGCGGTACTCGACTCAGTAGTAGCTATTCCGTTTTAGAGACCAATGCACTTTATGAAGCCAATAGCAAGGCTATGACAGGCTTCTTCATGGGCCTGACTCCAGCCTATAAGCGTCACCCCGGCGAAGAACTCAAGGTTCAGATGGATAATACTTCTTTGTCG
>JAILGF010000154.1 GCA_024696945.1 Lachnospiraceae bacterium
ATTGCACTTTTTGAGAAGTGCTCCGATTTTATGCTTTGAGAAAAATTTCTGAATTCTACCAAAAAGTACTTCCTTTTCTGTAGCCTCCTGTGGTATAATGGACATGGCATAAATCCTCCTTTGGTTTTGGTTTTTGGACAATTCCATTATACCATATGGAACGCTTTTATGCCATTTTTATTTGGTTAAAATATTGAATTTTCAAGGTTCAACACACCTTAACGATGTGGGAAGTTTTAGTAACTAAATTGCATAAAAACCATTAAGAATTTTACCATAAAACAAGTTTTTATGCAACTAAAAAGAGCCGGCTGATACCAACCGACTCGTATTTATGTACATATCCTCATAGTTTTGTGTCTTTGCTTTTTGGAATTCATTTATAGATCATTTAATGCTGATAACCATTGCAGGACGGTCACCTATAGGCCAACTTGCCTGACGTCCCTCCGGATTGACTTCACCTTCAAATTCAACAGTTACGGCACTCCAATAATAGTCGGCAGGAGTTCTTAAGAAATACCATTCGGGATCCTTAGTATTTGGCTTATTTTCATATGACAATGCTTTTCTTACAGCACAGTACTTTGTTGGATAACAAATACGATTTTTATCTTTTTTGGTATAATCCTTATTGAAACCGTACTTCTTGTTAACAAGATCATCCATAGAAAGCAGGAATACCTTATCAACGGTATCCTCGCCAGCCTTAGTACCATCAACGCTGTTGTCGAAATTCTCAACAGTCGTACTCTTTATCAGCTTCTTCTCCTCAGCATTAAAAGCGGTATTGTAGAAATTTTCATTCAGCCACTTACGAAGAGTACACTTTTCCCATGTAGTTCCCATAAAATCATTTAAATAATCATAGTTATAAGGAACAATATCAAGAACATATTTACTTACAACAAATATCTGGGATTTAGTCTTTGACAGTACAATCCATTCAATAGGCTCCATACCATTATCTAAATCTGCGTCCTGTTCATATGCGCCGAACTTGATAACATCACCCTCTTTAACATTAGAGAAATCATATGACTTCTTATATCCGGGTTTAGTTTCCTTGTTACTTACTTTTAACTCTTTGGTTGCAAAATCACTGTAAATAGTAGTACCATACTGGTTCTTACAATACGCCCGGACATTTACAGAATATATTCCAGCAGGGAATGTATTAGTATCATAATCGGTAAATTGCTTAGGCTTAAGCTTAAGAGTCCTTTTCTTAGTTCCTTTTTTATTGATATTATCTATTTGCTTAGACTCAATATTTGAATTAATATAAATACAATAAGCAGTCTTTCTAATCTCGTCCATGGCAGGGAAGTTATCTATATTTATATCATCCATACTTTCCCATTCGCAGATATATCCATCAATGGAACTGTCATTCGCAAGATCATTCCAACCATATGATCCATGGGAATTTGCCATTTTATCTTCTCTGTCTTCCCAGTGATCAGGTTGCCCATAATCCCAATTGGAATAATCAAACTTTTCTCCTGTTACCCAGTGCCATGTGAGGGATTCGTCCGCATATCCGCCATACCACATTTCGTTATAATAAGAATGAATGTCTTTAATAAATTTATATTCTTCCTCAGAAGTAATAGTTACTAGATGTCCACCGGCTTTCTTACATTTTTCCGAAGCTTCGGTCCAAGTAATATCATCATAAACAGGAACATAGTAATGCCCATTGAACTCTTTGCCCGGAAGTATAACATTTGTGTAGAGCTCATTCTCAACCGGCTCATACTTAATATAAACCTCATATCCGTCAGCACCCTTGTTTTTGGCAACTGAAAGATTAATGGTCTTTTTATTCTTAGCCATTTTGAGCGTTATTTTTGGGGTGGCAACCGTCTGTGCCTTTGCTTCGGCAAAAGTACAAGGCAATATGCTGATGCCAATGAATAAAACCAGTGCTAATGCAATAAACTTTTGGATAGCTTTCATCGCTGTTCCTCCTAAACTTATATTTTATATTAAAAATTTATTAAATTATATCATAAATTAAGTTTTAATGCAATAAATATAAAAAGAGACGGCTTTTCTCAACAAATATCTAGCCAATATCTCCTATTTCCCCATCTTCTATCCCCAGCGAATACCTAACCTTACTTTTTTTAGGCTCTTCATACCCTTCCTGTCCCATAATCAAACCTCTATTTTACACTTCGATATCTACATAAATCTCAATCCCCTCTACATTTCCTATTATACCAAATTAAAGTATTGTTTTCAAACCCAAAATGGCCTTTTTCACAAAAAAAGACTGGGGTCAGACCCCATGAACGGGGGTCAGACCCCATCTTTTTACTTTGTCGTTTTATCAAAGAATTCCAAGAAACGTACAAACAACTCTTCGTCCAGCATACTGCTCCATCTTGCATGATCAAGATTTTCATTTAAATATCTCGCTTTATCTTCCTTAAAGCGTTCTTTATATTCTTCTGCTTCATAGTTATAATCAAGTGTATCAAGCCACTTGTCAAATCCGGCATTAAGCTCATCCTTGTAGGTATTTGCCTGATTATTAAGTATTTCGTTGTGTCCTCTGTCTTCAAACCTGATGAAAGTGAATCGGGGGTCATCTTTATATTTCTCATAATACTTGTCGCATCCGTACTCGATTCCTATCACGTCGTCATCCGCACTGTGTACGACCATCACAGCGGCATCAGATGCTTCAAATCCGTCCATTGCCGTATGCGAAGCATACTTGCCATATTTAAAACGCTCATGGATCCTGATAAAGGGTGTCATAGTATAAATTATACCGCCCGCCTGAGATTTGCCGCCTGATTCGAACATATCGGAAGATCTGTTAAAGCCGGAACATTCAATGACAGCTTTCACTTCCGGGTGAAAATTCAATACACTGCATACACAGTATCCTCCCCAGCTATGACCAAAAAGCACTATAGGCAGATCCGGAATATCCATATTTTCCTCAACAAATGAAATAGCATGATCAAGATCAATCACACCCTGCGGTGTTCCGCCGACACCTTCCCCTTCACTCTTGTCGCACCCGGTGGCATCATAGCAAAATACATAATAACCGTTTTCAGCAAAATAATTGGCAACATCCATATAGGAATTATGACCACCATCGCCAAATCCATGCGCCAGCACCACTATCGCATGCTGATTTTCGCCGGAACTATACAAGTAACCGGCAAGCTTCTGACCCTTGTCCGAAGGGAATGTATACTCAGTACATTCTAATCCTTCAAAATCCTCCGCCCGGAGCATCAAGGGAGTATAGCTATCCCCACGTACATTAAAATTGTCATTATACATTTTGACACAAAACGCCCACCATCCGATTACCAGAAAAATAATCAGGCACAGAAAAATGATGAGTCTTTTTCTCTTTTTCGACATTGTTTTCTTCATAAAATGTATCTCCTCATTAACATGTCTATAATGGCATTATAACTCTTGTTCATTTCTCTTAATAGTGTATAATGTAACTTTCTTATGATGACATTTGTCATTTATTTAATCTTAAAAGTTATAAAAAAAGAACTGACTTCGAATCCATCTCCGGATCTTATGTCAGCCCTTCTCATTTCCTGCTTGTCTTTCTTTCTGTTGTAGCCCTTTTCACTCGGTACGCTTCTGGTAACGGGATTGAGCTCGCCCCATGTTACTCGTCTCTCAGAATAGTACTCTTTCTGAGCCTTCTTGCTTCGCTTGTCTAGCGATACATACTTCTTCATGATATGCACCTACTTTCTTTTATGTTAATACTATTGTTGCCACTACATATATCGGCTTTTTCGGGAAAATCTTTAGCGTAAAACATCAGCGGGGTCTGACCCCATGCTAATCCTCCTTGCTGTCATCAACCGCTCTGCCGATAAAACGGTCGAATTTCCTGATGACTTCAAACATATCAGGCTTAACGTTCTGCAGGCACATACCCTTAAGAGCGAAAGGCATATCAAAAAATGCTTCGCCCATAGCCCCTGCAATTGCAGCGATAGTATCGGTATCACCTCCGAGAGAAACAGCATTTCTTACTACATCCTCGTATGACTCACCGTCAAAGAAGCTGCGGAGTGCCTTAGGAAGTGAATCCTGGCATGACTCATCATGCTTGTGGCGGGCACGCATCTCTTCCATGCTCTCAGAGAAGTCATAGCCGAATTCCTTAACTACATAGTCAGCTATCTCCTCCTTAGTAATGCCAGTACGGGCAAGAAACATAACCGCTGCGGTACACTCAGCCCCTTTGATACCTTCGGGATGATTATGCGAAACATTGGCTGTTGCCCTAGCTACTTTCCTTGTCCTCTCAAGTGAATCATATGCCCAGCCTACAGGTGATACACGCATAGCCGAACCGTTTCCATAACTGCCGTAAGGTCTGGGATTCTTTGAACTTACCCAATGAATGAATCTGTTTCCGTACCCGGCATAAGGATATTTCTGCCCCCACTTCTGCATGGACTTAATACATGCTGCTTCGATTTCGCTTATCGGTGCATCCTTCCCTGCCTCCATAAGTGCCTCAGCAATGGCTACGGTCATGACCGTGTCATCCGTCCACTTACTCTCATAGGTCAAAAGTTCAAAATTCTTTGTCCATCCACCGTTGTCAAACTCAAATCTGCTTCCTATAATATCTCCTAAAATAGCTCCGTACATAACATTTACCTGCCTTTCCCGTTTTCTCGTTGTTTTTTAGTTACTGTCAGAATTACTCTTTGTTTTCCTGACTTCTTTCTTTATCGTGATTTAATCTTAACACAGAAAATCAGGTTCGTGGTCGCCTGACGAGCGACTTTTTTTTAAAAAGGGCAGAAGTTTTTTTCTTCTGCCCTTGTCGTCTTATTCATCATCTTTAAATCGCTACTCTACATATATCGGACCGGTTCCGGCATCTTTTGTATATTTGCAGGCCGGATAGGAAGTACATCCCCAGAATTCTCCGAATCTTCCGCTGCGAAGCTTCAAAGGGCTGCCACACCTCGGACATTTCTTTACCTTCTTGGCATCTTCGGACGGATTCTTAATCTCCTCAGCAAGCTTTTCAAAAATCTGCTGGTTCATACGGCAGTCATGCAATGCTCTGTGTGCTCCAGATATACTGATACCGTAATAATATGCCAGATCCGTAAGCGTATGATGGCCAAGCTGCGGCAGATAGATCCGTGCCAATGGAAGCGTATCAATATAGTCATTTCCGATAGTCTTGCCAAAGTACTTCATCGCATCCCTGCAGATAAACTTCATGTCAAATGTATGGATGTTATGTCCTACCAGGATCATATCTCCTGCAAATTCAATGAAATCAGCCAACGCTTTATCAAAGGTTGGAGCATTTGCAACCATCTTGTCAGTGATCCCATGTACATCCGTTGCACTGAAAGGAATCGGCATCTGTGGATTTACAAGTGTGGAAAACTCCTCAATTTCCTTGCTGTCCTTTACCTTTATGGCAGAAATTTCCACGACTTCATCACTTATGCAGGAAGTCCCCGTCGTCTCAAGATCAAAGACAACATAGTCCTTAACGTATTTATTCAGTTTCTTTCCCATATTTGACGAAAGCATAACATCTACTCCATAACACTTTTATTAATAATCATCTTCATCGTCATCTTCATCATCGTCGAAAAGATAACTGTCATCTTCGTCGGAAAGCTCATCATCGTCACCGTATATTTCGTTCATCATGTAGTCAAACTCGGTGGCATCAAGCTCCCCATCCCCGTTTAAATCAAAAGACTCATCGTAAATCCCAAAAGGGCCTTTATCATTATCCATAAGCTCCTCCTTTTAATGGTTAGCTATTAGTCGCCTTTATAAAATATCGTGTTCAACAGAACAACTTCTATCAGGAATGCATCCTGTTTTTCTTTCGGGAGAGAATAATACTGAAATAAGAGTAAATGCTCTTGAATCTCGCGGACACTTATCGCTCCGCAGTTACGTATATTTTTAAGATCTAAACCGGAACCAATGGCATATACAACCTCGCCCACAGTCTTGTAACCGGATCTCTTTAGGCAATGTTCTGACCTTACACTCAGATCAAGTACCTCCAGAGGTGCTTCCTGCATCTCCTTCGTCATGTACATCCTGAACCTCAGATGTGCTCCCCGTTTGTTCCGAACCTGCACATCCTCCAATCCCGCCATCAATTCCGCTACCGTTCGACACTGAAATCTGTCGTCCATACTTGTTCACTCCTCCATAGACATCCTTGATGACCTCTTTCACAGTATGGAAATTGAACTCAGCCAAGCTCTTTCTGCATACTTTCTGGATCATCCTCAAAAGGTAGTTCAGGTTCTGGACATCATTGGACACCGCTACAAGCTGAATATGGTTCGGCTTTGAAGTTCTAAAAATCTGTCTGACATAGGCTGTATGGGTAGCTACGTACTTAAGTACCTTCTCGAAATCCTCCGGGACAGTCACGATGTCAATGTAAAGGATAATGTCGTCATCTCTGTATATACAGGTATTGTATCCTCTGATGATACCTTCCTTCTCAAGCTTCATTACCCTTTTCCTGGCAGCCACTCTTGACATCCCTATGTGATTTCCTAGCTCCTCAAAGCTCATCCTGGCATTGCCTTTAAGCAGATCAAGAATCAATTCGTCCGTCTTGTCCAAACCCTGCTCCTTCCTAAATAAAAGAAACTACATTCAGTGTCGACTCTGATTGTAGTTTCATTATACAGACGTAATTTTAGGTTGTCAATAGGGTCGGTTTCGTTACGTAACCTTGGGGTCTGCCCCCAATCTTCCCATCTTTTTTCCTGTTTTTGCAAAGATAAGCGCTTCATCATATGAACAGTCGTGCTCTTTTGCGTATATGTACAATGCCTTATCAAGATATGGATAATCTCTGGTGTTAAAGAATCCTCTGTTTGCTTCCAGCTCTGCCCTATGATAAAAGGCTTTCAGTTTCTCATCGTCGATATCAAATAAACCCATAAGCTCCTCCTGTTCATGGGGTCTGACCCCATGAATACAGTTTTCCGTTCTTTTTTCTCAACTAGTGTATTTAATTAAAATCCAACTGAGTAAAATCCAACTGAGTAAAATCCAACTGAGTAAAATTCCGTTCATGGGGTCTGACCCCATGAATAAATCATCTAAATTGTATCCTCAGATCAGACACGCAACGTTCACTCTCTTTAATCCTTATATACACAGTATTTCCAACATCTTTTTTCATGATCCTCAGAATCTGATTTTCTTTACTCTCTGCCTTATAATGAACTTCAATCTCATCAATTTCGTGCTCCAACAAGAACTTCTCCGGGAATACATTAAGTGCAAACTTTACATACTCTGTATTATTTAGGTGATGCAGCATATCAAGATTTGATGACCTTATAACCTGTTCATATACTTCAGTATAATCAGAATCCGGAAACATTATTTTTTCAAAGTCGACTGCAAGAACTGCATCAGGGAAATTTTCAGCCGGATATGGAACCTTTGAGAGTGGCGCCGGCCTGTGCTTTTCAATATCAAGAAGGCATAACTCTTGGTTTGCCGCCAGAAGCAACTCACCATCCAAGGCCTTAAATACCGTATTAACATAAGTTCTTATTCCCGAATTCTTTACAGGAAATGACAATGTATCAACCGTATCATTCCATCCCGGACGCTTAAAAACTTTAATCTTTGATTTTGTCAGCACCCAGAAATATCCTAACTTCATAAGACTCAGATCATCACACTTTATCTTTCCAAAGCACTCTGTCATACAGTCCTGTATCATAAGCTGGGCCTGTGCCACACCAAGTTTAACGCTCCAGTCAACATATGCAGAGCTTATGCTCCTTTTCTGGGTATATATCATATCTTCGGTTTCCATTTTTGTCTCCATCCTCAAAACTATTTCCGTAACCATTATACCAAAATCAAATTTTATTTTCAAACCCGAAATACCACTTCTTTAAAATCCTGTTTTATACATTTTTCCTTCTCTTTAGTATCCTATTTTATGCATTTTCTTGCTTTCTCAATATCCTATTTTATGCATTTTTCTCCTTCCTCAATATCCTATTTTATGCATAACACTTGATTTTACTTAAAAAATATGTTATTATACAAGTGTTTCAATTCAATGACTCATGTGAGGAGATATACCCATGCTAAAAAGAAAACTCTATACCAAATTAATTGAATGGAAAAGAAACAAGCATCAAGAATGCCTGCTTGTCAAAGGCGCACGTCAGGTCGGAAAAACATATCTTATCAGAGAATTTGGCCGAAAAGAATATTCAAGTTTTATTGAAATAAACTTTCTAGAACACAGCGAATTGAAATCTATTTTTGAAGGTGATCGCACACCAGATTCGATTTACAAAAAAATATCCGCTTATATACCTAACGTCAAACTCATACCCGGAAATACACTCTTGTTCCTTGACGAAATTCAAAAATGCGCTAATGCCCGTACAGCATTAAAATTCTTGGCGCAGGATAATAGATTTGATGTAATAGCTTCCGGTTCTCTCTTAGGCTTAAAATATGGTCAGGATGATGATGATGAAGTAACGGAAGTTGAATCAATTCCGGTTGGTTATGAAAAACCTTTAACCATGTATTCTTTGGATTTTGAAGAATTTTTATGGGCTTATGGCTATACCGAGGATAGTATCGATTATCTCAGGAAATGCTATGAAAACCATGATAAAGTATCACCGGAAATAAACGATAAATATGAGGAACTTATTCGTGAATACATAGTTATTGGAGGTATGCCGGAAGTTGTCGCGAATTTTATGGCAAACAAAGACTTTTCAATCGTGCAGGAAATCCAGGACAAGATACTCGCATCCTACGCCGATGATATATCACAACATGCTAAAGGTGTTGAAAAAGCAAAAGTCCGTAACTGTTATGACAGTATTCCAAGACAGCTCGCAAGAGAAAACAAGAAATTTAAATATTCAGAAGTAGAAAAAAAGGCAACAGCCAGGAAATATGGAGATAGTATCCAATGGCTTCACGATGCCAACATGGCATATATATGTTCTAATACATACAATCCAATTCTTCCTCTTAGCGCATACGAAAAAGACAATGAATTCAAATTATATCTTAATGATACAGGTCTTTTAATGGCTCTTTATGGCTTTGCTACTAAACAAGCTTTGCTACGAGGAACCCTCACCGGATTTGCCAAAGGGGGTATCTATGAGAACCTTATCTCGCAGATGCTTATTCAAAATGGATATAATCTGCATTATTATAAGCCTGATGAAAATTCTGAATTAGAATTCATAATAGAAAAAGATGGTGAAGTATTCCCGATAGAAGTTAAAGCAGGCAACACCCCTACAAAATCACTTGATAGGTTCATAAAACATTTTAAGCCTTCTTTAGCATACAAGATAATAGGCGGAAACCTTGGGCTTGTTGATAGCAAGTTCAGCATACCGCACTACATGACAATGTTCATATAATGTTCATGGGGTCAGACCCCATTAAAGTGTCCCTCTGATCGTCTGCACCCCGTCTTCGAAGCTGCAGTTTATGTCCTTGCAGATATGCTTTATGAGTGATACGGATATTCCGACGGCGGATTCGAGAGGATCTTTTTCGGTGCCGGGATATTGGATAAGCATGTTGATAAGGCCGTCGCCCGAATCCTCGTATTCAAACTGAACGGAGATTTTCGTGTCTTTATCAAGAGCCGGTATCAAGATATTCACGCATAGTTCTTCAATGAGCGCCTGCATGTTGTTTACAAGTTTATGGCTGATCATATGCTTATACCCAAACTGCTCAAGCTGTGTCATCATACTCATGTAATCAAAGCTCTGAGGTATGATATCGGTCTCAAATACGCTCAGTTTCTTTATAAACTGACGTGTCTTCGCCTTTGCGGGGCTGTTGAATATCTGTTCCGGAGTACCTTCCTCATAGATTGTGCCCTCATCCATGAAGAATACCCTGTTTGAGACATCCCTTGCGAAATTCAGCTCATGGGTAACTATCAGCATGGTCATACCGTTCCTTGCAAGCTTCCTGATAACGGACAGGACTTCGCCCACCATAGTCGGATCCAAAGCAGAAGTAGGCTCATCAAATAAGATCATATGCGGTTCCATGGCTACGGTCCTGACTATGGCTATACGCTGCTGCTGGCCGCCGGACAGCTGGTTCGGGAAGCATAAAGCTTTATCGGACATTCCGACCGTTTTCAAAAGCTCCATGCTTTTCCTGCAGGCATCTTCCTTAGACCTGTTCAGCAGCTCGGTCTGAGCCAGCATAAGATTTTCGATAACGGTAAGGTGCGAGAACAGATTAAACGACTGGAATACCATACCAACCTTTTCACGCATAATATTCAGATCGTACGTCTTTTTGGATGTATCGTTTCCTTCAAATATAATGTGCCCGCCATCCGGAGTTTCAAGCCGGTTTATAAGATTCAAGAAAGTACTCTTGCCGGTTCCTGACGGACCTATGATCGAAATAACATTCCCCTTTTGAACCTTGCAGCTGACATCCTTGATCGGCGTGACGTCTCCAAAGCTCTTGTGAAGGTGCTCGATCTCGAGCATAACATCACTCTTTTTCTTATCCGAAGCAGATTTATCTTTTACGTTCTGAATACCGGTTTCAGCTCCGTCAAAAGAAGAAACCACTGAGAGAATATTTCTGTTTATCTTATGACTTCCGGGGGTAATCCTATTTTCGATCAACCTTAAGATAAGGACAAGCAATGCCGAAATCAGGAAATATACCAAAGCGGTAAACAAAAGCGGGAAAAATGCTTCGAAAGTCCTGCTCCTGATGATATCCGATGCTTTGGTCAGATCCACAACCGCTATATACCCTGCTATAGAAGTAAGCTTTACGGTTGCAATAAACTGACCGCTGTATACAGGAAGAATATGAACCATAGCCTGAGGCCATACCACTTTCCTGAACGCATGAACAGGCTTAAATCCAAGAGCCTTAGCTGCCCTGGCCTGTCCGGCGGGAACAGCTTCGATGCCGCTCCTGAATATCTCGGCACAGTATGCGGAAAAATCAAGTGAAAAAGCAATGGCCGATACCCAGAATGCGGACATGGATGTATTTCCAAAGACTACATAATACAAAACCATCAGCGAAACAAGAACAGGTATGCCCCTGAAAACTCTGATGTACAGACTGGCAAAGGCTGCGCAGAAGCTATTCTTGCTCATTCTGAGGAAACATATAAAACCGCCTAAGACAGTTCCGAGTATCCCTGCTATAAGAGAAAGTCCGACCGTAACTCCGAGCCCCGAAAGGAGCATCTTATATCGTCCTTCTTCTATAAAGTTCCGTTTGATGCTCTTGCCGAGGTTTTCAAAAAAGACAGAGGCTTTAGATACTTCTATCTGTGAACGTTCAGCTTTTACCAAAAGATAAGTACTGCCGGAAAGAAGCTGATCCGTGACACAGATATTATCACTTCTTTCTTCCGTTATCGTAATGGAGTCGGCAACTATATCGTATTCTCCGCTGGCAAGACCAGTCACTTCGGCTTCAAAGGACATAGCTTCAATGATAGGCGTATATCCGGCATCCATGCAGAAGCCCTTGATCAGTTCGACAAACTCACCGGTCAGATTCTCACCGACATAGAATGTCATAGGATTCCAAAGTCCGCCTGTAGCAATCCTTAATGTACCTTTCTCACCCGTAAACCGGTAATCTCCCATTACGTCTCCGGTTCTTTCAGGATCCTCCCACTTAGCTCTAAGCTTATCATATTCCCCAATACTTCCATTCAATTATAATTTTCAGTTCATCATCGATATCAGAATTCTCAACTATATTTATAAAACAAACTATAATATAAGTTTCTGTCGTTTGATCTAAATTATTTTCACACTTGAGCAGTACCTTGGCGATATAATCAGTTGGAATATTTTTCTTATTAATAACGACCAAAGAATAAAGAAGTCTAAAAACATCATCCACCCTGCCATACTCAACAAGTCTATCAATAACATATTCTCTTAAATCTTCATCTTCAGAATTAAAACCAAAAACCTCTACATTTCCCCAATAATGTTTCTGTAAATCTATGTTGACTATCTTGGATATAGAAATAGCTTCGTTCGTAATCGGAAGTATTTCATATAATTTAATTGTTGTTTCAGGCTTTTCATTTTTTAGATATTCTTTTATATAATTTTTATCATTACGAAAAGCTTCCTTTATAAATGATCTTGCAAATTCAATATACTTTGAATCAGTTTCTTTAAAAATATCTGGAATATATTTCCATATTTTCCAAGACATTTCAAGGTGAACAGAACTGGCTCCTATTACTTTCAAATTTTCAATTTTGTCTAAAAAAGCAAAGAAAAATTCAATTCCTTGTTCAAATATTCTTTGAGTAGCAATAACCTGATTTTGAAAAAGTTTTTTCTCATCATCTATATAATCTCTTTTATGATCTAACAACTGCCACTGATCATTTCTAAAAAGCAAACGTTCCTTAGGAAAGCATATTTCTTTCTCGAATTCCGATAATGTTTCAACCAGCAAAAATAATTGGTTTTCTTTAAGTGTCCATTCAAAGTTTTCAAAACGTCTATTTTTATTTACGAAATCATATATAGCCACCCAAATCATATATTTATCATCATCAGAAAATGTCGAAAATTCTTCTTTTAAAACTTTTCTAATCTCATCTCTATCCACGTCTCTAATATTTCCCATTAACGAGATTAAATCAACATACCTATTAGCCTTTCCCTTTGTATTAACACACGCAAGTGAAATTAAACCCGATATTTCTGCCCAATAGTCTTGTTCTTCTACTCGATCATTTTTGATATTAGCTTGAGGAAGACAAATCGGATTCCGAATTGGATAGCTATTTGTCCTCTGTCCTGGCAACAGTGTAATTAGTAATTTCCAAGTATTATCATTATAATCTATAAATGCAGCCTTTAAGAAACCTTTTCTAACTTTAACATCAACTTCCGTTTGAGGAAACCAAGGCATCATTACTGAAGCTATTTTATCCAAGAACACTTCGTTTATACCGCTAAATGCAACAAGACATAAACCAGCTCTAGAAAAGGTATCCGTATAAGTTGCAAGTAAACCTAAAGCTTCGCTAAGATAATAAGCAAAGTCATAAAAATGAGATTTTTTTTCCTCATAATATAAAGCAGAATATATACCACATTTATTATACCTAATTGAATTTTCCACTTCTTTTAAAAAAGCTATTGGATAGGCCTCTGCTAAAAGTGGTAAAATTTTTGAGCTGGTTGCAAGAACTTTCCAATCATCAGAATGAAGAACCTTTTTTATTATTTCAATTAAACAATTTTCGATCTTATACTTTGAAAGAGATGTAAATGAATCAACTGCATTCCCTGCATAACACCAAAATTCAAAGAGACTTTCGCGTAAGGATTCAGAATATTTATATCTTTGAGATGCTGTCACCAAATTATTTAAATAGGACTTGTTTTCGTCGCATTCTAATAGTCCAAGTAAAGGATCAGTTTCCATAATTACATTACATGTAATTTCTTTCAACTTTTCTATCTGATCATCGAACACATTTGATGATATTTTATCTAGCATCTGATGGGTTATATTATCAAATATCTGCATATGCTAGATTCTCCTTGTACCAATTAGGAGTTATCAAAATTTTTTAAACTTGCTATAGTCTTTTATGCATTTTGCGATTATCTAAAAACATCTTGACAACCTTGAATTATTAAACTATAATATTTTATATTAGAGATGCTGTTGGCTACTGGGTACTTGCATACAAGTGCTTAGCAAGCCCGGTATCCAGCAGAAAGGGCTTCATGATGGTGTTTGTTTACAGACGCTTTAATCATGAGGTCTTTTAATTTGCAAATTTTAAGAAATCATAAATACGTATCAGTCTTTTGATATTACTTTTTATATTCGCATCTTTTGTTTTTAAGCAATCTGGTTTTTTTAGAAACAATTCTGTTAAAACATTCTCTAAAACATCTATGTTTACTTTATCATACGGTATAGCACCCATAAGCCGTAACGCTTTCTTATAATTTTGTTTTTCTTGTTCCCAGACTTCTTTCATGGTTCGTAAACCCACCGCAGTTTTATTTCTTTCAATCGAAACCTGAGTGACAATTTCGTCATAAGATTTAGGTGCCTTATTAATTATATCCGTAAAAGTGCCTTTAGCTTGTTTTAGATAATACCAAATTGGAATTTTTCTCGAATTCTGTTTCGCCAATTCTTCATACGCATATTCTAAAAGCTGATCACTAGTGTACTGGAGGTCATGGCAAATAATATTTTTATACCATTTTTCTGCATCAACCGCTCTAGCCAGACCAAATGTACCCGTCGATGCTAATCCTATCGTTATGGCAAGCGTTTCCTCATCAATTCTATCATCATCTAATGGGGCCACTCTCATTTTTTCAGTAGGTTCATTCGTCAGAACAAAACTATATATATCATCCTTGAATCTCCTTAATACTTTAACTGGAAGTGAAGCTTTTTTCTTACTCAATGCATCATATAGCTTTCCGAAATCGGAAAGAGAGATTTTAGTCATCTCAATAGTTTTGTTTTCTAATACCATAGAATGAGAAGACACAACTACATCGACTTCATCAGGTTTGTATTCAACAAAAACAAATCTATTTTGCATCAAATACATTTTCTCTTTTGGTAAACACTGAACAATATTAGACAAAATAGTTCTTATATCTGAATCCGTCATAGAATAGCCTATAAAAATAATAGGATATTCCATAAAAATAGTCATTAGTTTTGCTGCAAGATATTTACTTTTACTATAAAACAGCTGATAGTCTTCTTGATTTATTATAATACTTTCTTCTCGACTAACAGAACCATGAATTTTATATATTTCAGCTATTCCTTGAAGTTGAGAAAACACTAGTTCATCTTGTCCTACAAAAGTTTTATACCCATCAAATATATTTTCGAAAAATTCATCATAATTTGTTGTTATAATACCTGAGATATTGTTTTTTGATATATTCTTAAGCTTTTTAATCTCTTCTTCATAGTCACTGACAGCGTCCTTTCGACTTCTTATATAAGCACATATCTCAGCCTTGAAAGGTGATACTCCATTCTCTACAGCTTTATCAACCCTTTCTTCTCCTGACCTAACATCACTCTGGTTTTCGAACCACGCTTCATTAAAGTCACGCTCAATCAGTGTCGCAATATATGGCATAATATCATCATTTTCTACTTCTTGTTTAGCTTTAAACTCATATAAACGGTAAGCAAATCTATCCTTTTTCACTTTATTTGCAAACATCGACAATAGTCCACTCCAATCAGGAAGGCCATAATAACGTCGAGTAATTCCAGATCCTGCAAATATAAAAGGCGTTGTATTAAACTTACTAACCACTTCTGAAAGTGTCATACACAATTATCCTCCAATTCCGTTATTTTTTTTCTATATTCCTCCATTAAGCTTCCTGGGCTAAGTATTTTCATCTTTTTTCCAAACTGAAATAGCCACCCCCAGAATGTCGGACTTACCTGAACCTGAACGGATGCAGCACACTTATTGGATGCAGTCCTTATGATACTAGTATTCTCACCAAACTTGTCATGGATTACGCCAACTAAATCGTCATTAAACTCTAATGTAATATCTGTCATTTCTCCACCATACATCTTGAACGCTTGCTTGGTAAACTGAGCTATGTCAGAAGTATCCATCTTGGCATTTTCTGATACCGGTTCTTCTTCGACTGCTACCATCTCCATACGATCCACCCTATAATTGGTTATTCCATCATATTTTGACGAATAACACATAAGATAGTAGTTGTCCTCATTGAATATCAGAGCCATCGGTTCAACCATATAACGCTGTTTTTCTTTACGATATATGATATTTCCTTTCTCATCCCGATCATAATACAGGAATGAGGCCTGTTTCTTTGCCTGTATAGCTTCCTCTAAAACCTCTACATTATCATATATGTTTTCATTTGTATGTTTCCTAGTATTAAAACATACAATATTACTTTTTAGGATTTCTTTCTTCTTTGTACCGCCAATAGCTGCTAACCTAGCTACTAGATCATCTGTTTTCTCTTTGGTGACAAAAGCGGCAGCTTGAATCGCATCTATCATTATCTTAAGCTCAGCAATGGAGAAAGTTCGCACATCATAATAATATCCCTTCTCATGACCGACCATTTTAGATTTTATATCAAACCCAAAATCTCTTAGAGCTTCCATATCTATGCTAAGAGTTCTTCTATCACACTTGATTCCAATTTTAAATAGTTTTTTACATAGTACAGCAGTAGTTAAGGGATGCTCAGGCGTACTCTCTTGTTGAAGCATCTCTAATAGCATTAAGAGTTTTATTTTCTGAAGGTTATCTTTTCTCATCCAAAATCTCCTGAATTACAATATAAACAAGCGGTTATAGAATAATATAGAATACAATATATAAGTATACACAAAACAATATGATATGTCAAGCAATCGTGCTGCAAAGTATGACTCTTGTTCAAAAGTTCATTTTTCAGAAAACGGCTTATTTACTTATGTTTTAAACATGTATATTCAAATGTACGTTTAGTACTGAATGTTTTAATATTTTTTTAATATTTTTTTGCCGAAAATATGTTTTTTCGTGAATAATGTCCGTCTCTTTTTTGTAAAGATTTTTATACCTTTTGAACAAAATCATTGAAAAAAAGAGTAATAAAAAAGTGACACTCCTAGCATTTCTGCCAGGAATGTCGTCAGAATCAGTTTTTGTTCAATCCCCATGCTGTTTTAAATGTACATAATTTTCGCTTCCAAGCCTTTTCAGCATCCAATGTAGCCTCTTTATCTTTTTCTTTTATTCCAATTTTGTGGACAACCTCTAGGATACTGTATTTAAAATCCTTATAGGCATCCGGTTTTAATTTGAGATATTCAACAATTCCAGCATTTCCATCCCATTCTTCCCCAGAACTACCACCTTTTCCATTAGTTTCAGCATATTTCTTCCATCTTCCATAAAGACCGTCCTTTCCATATGCTGATCCAACATAGTATTTCCCTGTTTTCGAATCTACTACAAGATATACCGCATTTACTTCTTTTAAAGCATTAGTTATTTCCTCATATTGATCTGAATTTATAACATACTCCCTCATCTCGCTAAAATTCCAAGCGACACGATAATATCCTGGAAATACATGCTTACTGTCCTGAGATATAGAAATAACCGGCTTATTTGCTAATGCCTGTTCTTTATACTGTACATATCCAACTGTACCCGGCCAATCTATAACAAGTCTATCAATCAAATCTTTCATATATTCAGACAGTTTCATTTTAAAATATATATGACCCGGTCTACTATAAAAATCCTGATGGGTAAAGCCTTCCAATCTTTTTGCTTTATTTGCAGGATATTGCTTTATTATCTCATAGCATCCAACAAACCTTGAATATGTCTTCCCGTCTGAAATAAAAGATAAAACATATCTTTTATTTTTGAAAAAGTCTTCTCTCGGTTGAATACTCTGATATTCTTCAAAAAAGCGTCTATCATACTTATCCCAAACATCCATATTTTCCGCTTTTTTATTAAATACATGTCTAATTGCTACAACATTATCTGAAGGTAAATTAGCTGCCACTACCATATCAAGTAAATTTAAAGTTCCCATATTTTCTCCTAAGTAACAGGTATTATTAATATTTCTATTTTTTATTCATATCGTTTACAGTATACTGTTTTTAAAGAACATTTATTAATTTCACATTATCAACTTATATTCCAAATCTCATATCCCTGCCGCCTAGCAGAATCATAGATCGGCTGCATGTTTTTAGCCAAGATATTGTAAAATTCTTCCTGGGTATTACCTTTTCTGTAAAGCTCTTGTCCGGCCCAAATGGAGTGAAGATTATCACGGTAGCATCCTTCAAATAGTTTATGTATACCGGCTTTTTCATGCATGAGGTTATACATGAGATACTGGTTTTTAGCGAATTCCTTAAAGAAAGGATCCCATTTAGGCAGCTTATTACTCTTAGAAGAGTTTAAGGATGAATCCATCGGCATCAGATTCCATAGTTCGTCATTCATAACAAAGGACCATGGAATAAAGTGATCCACATCATAGTTCCCTGGTATTACCTTCTTACCGGTAAATACGTCACGAACTTCGGATAGTTCTAAAATACCCTCCCAAAGTTTGTGTACTTTGTTAAGCTTACGCATCTTATCATCCATAGGTGCAAGCTTATAAACCAGTCCGGGCACTTCAGGGTTATTGTTTTGTAGCCACTTTACCTTTTCATACTGTATCCAACCAAGAATAGCTACAGTATTATCCTTTATCATCTCTGCCCATTCGGGGTTTATATGTATTTCCTTCTTTAGTTTCGACGATTCTCCAAGCGTGTAAGGAAGTTTAACCACTTCACGGTTAACCTTCTCTATATATGCCGTCATCCTTTTAATACTATCCCATTCAGGTGTACCGGCATTACCAAAGAAACCTGCAAGGGCTCTGTACGGAACCATATTTGTCAGCTGTTCTTTATATTCCTTAAGTTCTTTATCATATTTTTTAATTGCATTTAATATCTCGACCTTTGAATCATTTGCTGCCAGATCACTTAGTTCCGAAAGCTTGAGTACGGCTCTTTCCAATCCGTCCCTTATTTCATCTCCCTGTATGCCGCTCAGATGAATATGGAACTCACGTACGGAATACCACGCATTACATATCATTTCATTGATTATTTCATCAAATGTAGTTTCAGTAATGTTTCTGGAAACTAACTGTACCAAGGCTTCAAGCCAGTAGAACTTATAACAGTATGACGGATTTTTCATCATCTGGGCAAAGCCTGAGATATCAAGTTTATTCCGGTAGGATGTATCTATCTGTAATTCTATTCTGTTTTTTGAAGTAACATTTTCTATCATGCTTTATCACTCCTGCAAAACAATTCATACATCATTTGAGACTCTTTAATCTCTCTTCAGCCTCGCTTTTAAACATTTCTACCACATTCTTTGGTCCTGCTATAGTAACATCTGTTCCCAGAGCAAATATCCATCCAAAGAACTGCCTGCTGACAGCTACTTTCACTACTGTTTCCGACCAGCCCTCCTGCTTTGAGGGGTGTATGGTGATGTTCTTTCCGAAGCGGTCTATGATGACTCCGACCATCTCGTTTTTGAAAGCTATCCTTACATCCTTCTCTTCACCGTGATACATACCGAAGTTTCTGGTGGAGTATGCTGCAAGCTCCTCGTCTTTAAACTTTTCCTTGCCCTTACGTTTCTCTGGGAGGACTGTTATGTTCTTCATTTTATCTACACGGAAATGCTTTATGCAGTCATCTGGCTCGGAGTATGCCACCAGATAGTAGTTCTCATCATCCCATATAAGAGCCCAGGGGCTTACCCTGTAAGGATCCTTTCTCCTCTTTTCAAGCTCTTTCTTAAGGTTCCACTGCATGTATTCGAACATTATCTGCTGGTTCTGGCTTATGGCACGGTGTATGTCATCCACTATGTAATAGACGCTTTCGTTCATGGTCTTTACACGCCCCTGTACCACTACCTGACGCTTAAGCTGTGCTGCTTCATAGTCGCTGGCCATGCTTGTGAGCTTCCTTATGAGCTCGCTTGACTTTTTTTCGGTTATGAACTTTGAGGACTGGACCGCATCTACCAGGAGCTTTAGTTCCGCTATGTCGAACTGCTTGCTGCCGACATGGTAGAAATATCCTCCTCCGATCTGCTCTCCTATGATATCTATACCGAGTACACGCAGTGCCTCAAGGTCATCATACAGGCTCTTACGGTCTGCGGTACAGCCGTATTCCTTGAGCCTCATCTGGATCTCCTTCATGGAGAGGCCATGCTCGTCATCCGTCTTTTCCGTCATTATGCGGCTTAAGTAGTATAGTTTCAGTTTCTGCTGCTTCCCCTTTGGCATCTATGGTACCCCCTCCGATAACTTATTTTGGGCATAATACCCCTATATAATATTGTTATCGGCATTTTTGCGAGGGAAGTTTATAGCTCTACCGGTGTAGTCTTAATAAAGTTATCATTTTTCGAATCCGTCACGGCTGCAGCGCTTGAAATACGGGCATGTTAAACACATTTTGTCACAGTAAATATTGTTACCTTTTATTATCCTCTTAAGCCAAAACAAAAATTTCTTCATATAGGTCTCCTTTCTTTCAGTCTCCCCTATGGTATCATACGAACCTGTCCTATAACTATGCCTGCGAAAGCAAAAAAATAACTCGCGGCAAATCGCTGCGAGTTGTGCTTTAATTTCAAGCGAGGTGGGGTGGAACAGGTTCTGAGGCCGTAACATGTTAATCACCGGGAGGTTCTTAAAGCGAATAATCGACTAGAGAACCGTCCCGGTGACCAATATACTTATTTAAGTTTTTTCCTCATAGACTTATAGCTGCTGGTCTTTAAGTCTTCGAAGGATTTAGCCTTTTTCATTTTGAATGTCTTATTGAGTTTCTTGTTGTATTTTGCATAGGACATGGCTTTTCCGTCCCATACGGTGTCATCTGTAGCGATGTTGTAATCTCCGTGGGCAATTTCTGTCATTGCGCCATTCTCCATCTTGTAAACGGTATCGCCTGCATCACCGCTGCCGGCTTCCATGTAAGTCTCGAGTACCTTTCCGCTCTTCTTGATGTACATGGTGGATCCGCGATATCCGCCCGCACTTGCTACACCTGAAGAGTAACTGCCGAGCAATACTGCTTCACCGTTATAATATGAGTAAAGCTCGTAATAGGTAATTCCGTTGTTGTCATATTCATCGCCGGGAGTATCAACTGCAAGGAGCTCAGGTATATCGTCGCTATCCACATAGATCAGTTTAAATCTATCAAACCCGTCGGACCATTCGTCGCCCTCGTGGAGTACTTCGATAAGATCATAGTAGGCTGCATATGCCTCATCCTTTTCAGACGCCCTCGCAGGGACAGCTGTGAATGCGGTAAGGGCTAAAGATACTGTAAGCAGAAGTAATAATAGTGTTTTTGTTGCTGGTTTCATTTTTTGTTCTCCTTTCTTAATGGGGTCAGACCCCTTCGGGAGTCTGACCCCATGGTTCTTCTTTTGTGGTTCTTCTTTTCTTGACGGGGTCAGACCCCGCTGGGAGTCTGACCCCTGATCATCCCTTTGATATGTTGATTATACCATAAAACTGCTATAATGCGCAATCTATTTTTCTCTCTACGGGGTCAGACCCCATCAGCATAAGATTTTACGATACCGCAGAGTATGTGGACGGAAGTATCCATTCCTTCGGCGGTGACATGCTCGAAGGGACCATGATATGCATAACCGCCCATGCCTAGGTTCGGGCACGGCAATCCGCGGAATGACAGCTGCGCACCGTCGGTTCCTCCGCGTACGGGGATTTCCAATGGGGTCAGACCCTGTTCGGAAATACAGCGCTTTGCGGTTTCTACAATATGCATATGCGGGCGGATCTTTTCTATCATATTTTTGTACTGCTCCGTTACCGTCAGGACAACTGTCCCGGGAGCATAACGTTCGTTCATGGTTTTCTCTATAAGCCGCAGAGTTTTGATCTTGGCTTCATACAGGCTTTGATCATGATCTCTTACGATGTATGCAATTTCTGCATGTTCTACGTCTCCACTGATATCCGTCAGATGATAGAAGCCTTCTCTTTTTTCCGTATGGGCCGGAGTTTCTGCCACCGGAAGCATTGAGGCTATCTCGCAGGCAAGAAGGGCTGCGTTTATCATGCGATTCTTAGCGTCGCCCGGATGCACGCTTACTCCGTTGATCTTAAACACCGCTTTTGCAGCATTGAAATTCTCGTACTCGATCTCGTTTTCTGCACCGCCATCCACGGTATATGCGAAGTCTGCTCCAAAAGCATCTATGTCCAGCAGTGCTGCGCCATGCCCTATTTCCTCATCCGGGGTAAATGCCAGGGATATTGCGCCGTGCGGAATGCCGTTACTTATGACGGATTCTGCCATGGTCATGATTTCTGCAATACCTGCTTTGTCATCAGCGCCGAGCAGGGTGGATCCGTCTGTTGTGATGAGGGTTCTGCCTTTAAGGTTTTTCAAATGCGGGAAGAGTTCGGTGGAAAGTGTTTTTCCGTTCCCGATCTCAATGTCACAGCCATCATAGTTTTCGTGTATGCATGGCTTGACATTTTCTCCCGAACTGTCGGGGGCGGTGTCCAAGTGTGCGATGAAACCGATCTTGGGGGCGTTCTCATATCCGGGAGTCGCCGGTATATGCCCTGTTACATACGCATGCTTGTCAACGGCGGCGTCCGCTATGCCGAGAGTTTTCATCTCCTCAACGAGTGCGTTTGCAAGATCAAACTGCCTCTTGGTAGAAGGCACGGTCTCGGATGTCTCATCGCTTGTCGTGTGGATTACAACGTACTTTAATAAACGCTCATAGGCTCTCATTTTTTAGTCTCCTTTTCTCTGACGGGGTCAGACCCCTAAAGGGAGTCTGACCCCTTGTCCCTTTTTTAGTCTCCTTTTCTTTACGGAGTCAGACCCCTTCGGGAGTCTGACCCCTGCTAACTTCGTCTATAGTTGGCACGGAATCTAAGGCGCCTTGTCTGGTAACTGCAATGGCGGAAGCTTTTGCGGCTAGGTCAAGCCCTTCTTCCGGTTTCATGCCCTTTATCACAGCTGAAATGAAGTAGCCGGTAAATGTGTCTCCGGCTGCGGTTGTATCTACGGCCTTAACCTTATAGGCACTCTGACGATAGATATCCTTGCCGCACTGATAAAGCGATCCTTCCTCGCCAAGTGTCAGGACCACCTTCGCCAGAGGATATCTTTTTCGCATCTCCTCAAGTATCCCTTCCGGTTCCTTTATTCCCGTCATCTGCTCCCCTTCAATCTCATTCAAAATGAAATATGAGATTTTGTTAAGGTTGCATTTCTCAAGTGATTCGTTGAATGGGGACGGATTAAGGACTATCTTCATCCCCTTTTCGTATGCCTTTTCTATTATGATATCAAGAAGGTTGATCTCATTCTGGAGAAGAATTATGTCATCTTTCTCAAAGTCGCTAATCACTTCATCTATGAATTCTTCTGTGATACACATGTTGGCTCCGCCAAAAAGCAGAATGGAGTTATTTCCTTCTTTGTCAACCTGGATGATCGTGTGGCCGGACCGTCCTTCGATCATATGGACATGTTCTGCATTTACTCCATTCTGAACGCACTTGTCTATTAGCGGCTGGCCTTCCGAGCCCACCAATCCGGCATGCCAGACAGGTACGCCTGCTCTTGCGAGCGCAACGGATTGATTTAGACCCTTGCCACCACAGTTAACGTTTACTCCGCTACTGCTTTCGGTCTCGCCCAAGCGAACGATATGATCCACCGGATATACATAATCCAGGTTCAATGAACCAAAACATAAAACTCGCATTAGTGATTCTCCTCTTAACGGGGTCAGACCCCATGAACATTCCATGAACATTCTTGTAATGGGGTCAGACCCCAAACCCCATTGCTTTAAGGACTTCTTTGTTAAGGTCATCAGGGAACTTGGGAGGTAAAAACCTAAATTTCCCATCCTTCTTCTCAAATTTCATTTCAAAGATTCCAAAGCCTCCATAATAATCCCAGCTTGTACGGGCAATTCCTCTCTCATCGAGGAGGTTCGTTACTATGGAATACCATTTAGCTCTTTTATCGTTCTCCACAGCAAAGGAGTTACATCCGAATTCTCCGCAGAAAACGGGCGCATTCCTTGAAATACTGAAATCGGAATAAACGTTGAACACGCTTTCTATAGCTTCTATCGTACCGGTCATGGGATATTCTTCAAAGCATCTTTTCTCTATCTCCGTAGGGTTCTCCGGAAGAGGTGGCATTTTTTCTTTATCATACGGGAACGGCAGCCCCTTTACTCTTTCCATATGGCACCAAGGAGCGCCCTGATGAGTGAATGTATGCGGATCGTAAAAATGGAACGTGTAGATGACCTTGTCATCCCTAAAATCCGGAAGCTTTTTCATTGCCTCGGTACTATTCCAGTCGGCACCTCCGACTATTATGTAATGAGTTTTATCTATCTTACGTACTTTTCTGAAAAGTCTTTCAATGATTTCGTTCCATTTTTCAATTTCGATACCATGGGGTTCATTCATCAGTTCAAATACGATGTATTCCGAAGCGTCCTTATACATTTCGGCCAGCTGCGTCCAGACAGGCGTGAGGACTTCCTCTATATCCGATGATGTTACGGAATCAACGTGCGTGTCATTATGGAAATCGAATATCACATAGATGCCAAGTTCCTTAGACCACTGAGCTATATTGTCCAATATCCCGATTATCTTTTCGTTTATTTTGCAGTCATTTTCCCTATCGATGAACCTTTCGAAATGTATTGGAATACGTACTACGTCCCCGCCAAGTGTTCTGACATTTTCAAAATCTTTCTTTGTGAACATTTCTTCCACTACAGCATCTGCGGATCTGTGCTCTAGCCATCCGCTGAAATTGAATCCTTTGTTAAATGGTGCAGGTATAGTTTTTTGAGTCATTTTATTTTCTCCTGTTTGTGTCGTTCATGGTTTGTTCATGGGGTCTGACCCCATTTCAAGAAGGTTCCGGTATTACAACCCCATCTTCAATAGCTGCTTCAAGCCAAGCTTTTTTAGCATCAAGCAATCCTGCAACAGCACCTTCAAGAGTTTCTGAGCAGGTTAAACATCCCGGCAAATCCGGATATCCAGCAATATAACCACCCTCTTCTTTATCGGGTATTATTTCCATCTTGTAAGGAATCGTCATATAATAATCAATATTTTTCATAATTAATCAGCCTCTTCCAATAAATATTTTATCGTCTTTATCATAGAATATTGTCGCTTTATAGCCTTTATATGTCATCATATCAGATTTTAATTTCATGCTTTTCTCCAGTTCATGGGGTATATCTTTATTTATTGTAACACATATTATTATATGTTTCAATTACTTAATGGGGTCAGACCCCAAGGAAGCCACATCTCGTCTTCCTTCATATCTTTCTGTATCAGCAGTTCCTGCTCCTCATGAGACATCTTGCTCTCGACGAACATACGATACTGCTCCTTGGGATTTTCTGAGAAAAAGGCAAAAGCCCTTGAAGTATCTATAAGATCCGTTATTAGAGACGCTATTTTACTTGCTTTATATCGGGAATTGTCCGATACAAATAATGGATAGCTGCTATACTCATAATCCAATGGCTCTTTGACCATCTTCGCCTTCACGGGGTTAAGATGTATGTATCGGCTCACCTCCAAAAAATAACGCTCGTCCTGTATAATGCAGGCCGTGTATCGGCCTTCAAAAAGATGCCCTGTTAATGAATATTTGTGATTATAAGCCTCAGCATATACACTAAGCAGTTTCTGCATTATCCGCCAAAGTTCCGTCGAAATGGTTTCGATAGCCATGTGGAAATGATTTGTCATGAGACACAAGGAATGGATCTTAAACGGATATTTTTCTTTGATCGTCCCAAGTATCTTAAGAAAATACAGGTAATCGTCCTGCTCCTGAAATATTGCTGTCTTCCTGTTGCCCCTGCTCATCACATGATATGTTGCGCCGGGATACCATATTCTTCTCTGTCTTGCCATTAAAAACCTCCTTTTTCATGGGGTCTGACCCCATCTATATTTATCCTATTTTACGGATTATTTGTAACATATATATGCCCGTCTAAATACGGGCATATTTCTTATTTTGCTTCTCTTCTTTTGTGGGGTCAGACCCCTTTCTTATTTTTGCTTCTCTTCCGCCATCTTCTTCAGCCCCATTGCATAGCCCAACAGATGCGCCTGAGATGACTTATCCAGTGAATTAAAGCACTCTATCAAAAGTCCGGAGTCGGTCGTGTGATCAATAACATACTTCTTGGGCCGGTTTCCACGATCGCCCTGTGCCTCTATACCGGACAAAAGCCACTCCGGTGTAACCTTTAAAACCTCGCATATGATCATGAGTTTCTCAGCCGTCGGGTTTGTTCTTTTCTTCCTCCAATCGCTTATAGTGGTCTGAGGGATTCCGGTCTGTTCGGAAAAAGCCTTCTGCGTCATATGAAGTTCATTAATTCTGTCAAAAATGCGGTCTCTTATCAACATGTTTATATTACCTCCAATATTTTCTATAGGGTCTGACCCCCACGGAACCAAGCTATATGTACTACTATACGGATTTTATCGTAAAAGAACAGGCCTGTCAAGTTAAATCTATAACAGGCCGTTTATATGGGGGCTGATCCTTTTGTTTCCCCGACGGGGTCAGACCCCTGAAGGGAGTCTGACCCCTTTACTTTGTTCACTGTTTGTTCATGGGGTCTGACCCTTTTTGTGTACATCGAACATGATCTTATATGATTTCGGGATCATTGTTCCCGGAGTGCAATCTATGTAGCCGAGTTCGTAATTATATGAATTTTCTCCTGTCCAGTCACTATCTACATAGCAGGTATATTCGATTCCTGCTTTATGCAGCATATCTTTTATTTCGTCAACGGGAGTATTTTCATCGAAGAACGGGAGTCTTACCATATCTTCTTTTGCCTGATCTTCGACCACATATATCCTCCTATTGGCACCATCCCAAAATGCAATCTCACCAATGCCAAAGCTCTTTGAGCTTATGTACTGTACTTTGATTCTTTTGTCAAGTTCTACACATTCCTCATCCAGAATACTCTTCACATCCGAGAGTTTTTTGCCTATACTGTTTGGCATAACGTCAAAGATTATCTTTAGCTGACGAATGGCTTCATCATTTTCATCCGGAAGGCTTTTCTCTAGTACGTTGGCGTTTTGTTCAACTATGCTGTTATAATGCGCTTCAAGTGCATCTGCATCATAGGGGCTCATGTCATTGATGTATTTTATAGTCCCGGAATTAGGATAATATTCAATCTTGACTGTGATGTCAATCCTGTCTATAAGCTTTTTTAAATTTTGCAGATAATTATATGATTCTCCGGATTCAAGCATTGCACAATGTGTTCTGCCCTCTTTGTTCTCATATTTTACATAATAAGTTGTCGAGGAACGCGATTTGTATCTGTATTTTCCGGAAGCCACTTTATAACTATAACTGGGTGCAACTGCTTCAATCGTATCTAAATCTAATTCCACTATTTCAGTCTCTTTCGAAAGGGCATCTTTTAGAAGAGCGCTATCATAGGTCCACCGGCTGGGAGTCTCTGCGTTTATCCTGCATACCTGATATTTCCCTGATACCTTAAAGCAGTTCGTAATCACACAATATAGTATTACAAAGCCGACCGGTATCAGTTTCCATATTATCTTTTTCGGTTCTTTTGCTTCTTCGGTTTTCTTTTTTTCTTTTATTTCTACCAGATAGATCAAAAGGATAACTGTAACCCAATACAGAGGGAAGCTTAATGAAGTATCGAAAAACACATAGATTAGATATATCCATAGTTCTCCGGTTTTAAAATATAAGTGTTTCAGTACATGCTTTATTCCCACATCTACCAGTGTCGTTCCTATTATTATACAAAAAATGCGGAGATAGCTTAGTACGGTTTCTTTATTTAATTTGCGAGCTCTGCTCAAATCTACAATCCTTTCTACCTATACGGTCAATTCTGTTCATGCCTGACATACGACTTATTGTTAATATCATACATTAAACAAGTCTATTTGGAAAGATTTTTTTCCGCACATTAGAAGGTCATAATTTGTTCATGGGGTCTGACCCCATGGTCTTACTTTGCCGATCCAGCCGTTCTCGTTCCAGTATTTGAAGTCGGTGTATTCGGGGTTCTGTTTGCCGAGGCTTGTCTGCAGCATCCTTACGACATAGAATTTTGCTTTCACTATCAGGTTCGTATGGCCAAGTTTAGTGTAATCGATGGAGTGCATTTTTCTCGCAACACTGCTCAGCTTCTTTTGGAATGATGCTTTCTTTTTTTCATCGATTTTGTTCCAGTCAATTTCTGACATTAGCTTAAAACTTACGACTTTGATTGTAGAAACGCCCCACCACGAGAGGCTGTCTTTTATATCCTTTGCAGTTGATTTTCCGCCTGCTCCCAGGCATTGTGTAATTATTACTGCTCTCTTTCCGAACATCTCTTTTGCAGGACGGTGCGGCATCCATCTGTATCCGAAATGATCGAGCATTGCTTTCATTGCTCCGGTGGTATGGAAAACATAGGCCGGTGAAGTAAAGACAAGTAGATCGGCTTCAAGTAAAGATTTCTCGATTTTCTGCACTATTTCTGCGTCCTTGCAGAGATTCTGATTATTTCTGAAACATGCAGTGCATCCCATACAAAATCCGGGACCGTCCTTGGGAAGATAGTATTCTGTGATTTCTGCATCGTTCCTAAATGTTTCTAAAAATATTTCTTTAAGTCTGTATGTTACGCCGTGTTTTTCGGTTCCGTTGATGACTGTGATTTTCATTATTTTTTCCTCCGTGATTTTTTTTTGTTGTCCTTGCATACAATCTGTTAAACTGCCGAATGTGTGCTTCCATTGTTTTCAGTGCCTCAGCCTCACGTTCCGGATTTCGGTCGCATATGGTCAGCAGCATATATATCGGCGCGTAAAAATGCAGTGTCATGATTTCCACATTTTCTGTCTGCAAAACTCCTGCGGAAACCATCAATCCGAAAAGCATTCCCTGGTATGAAAGCGGATCGTCCACATATTGTTTCGTATATGCTGCCGCAAGTTCCTTATCATGAAACTGCTCAATGGTGAGCATCTTTCGAAACCGCCTTGTGTAGTCATCGTGTAAGAAGTATAGAAACAGGTTAGTCCCGAGAGTGACCAACTGCTCTTCCGGAATATGTTTGTATATCTCAGCATCCGCCCCGGCATCTGCTCCGTTAATCTGTAATGCGCCTGCCTCTTCTAAAAATCGCCTGTTCATCTCTTCGATGATTGCATCAAAGATAGCCTGCTTGTTTTTATAATGCTTGTAAAGTGATGGCGCCTTTATGCCGACCCGCTCTGCAATATCCGCAACAAATACGTTTGCATATCCCTTTTCGGAAAACAGCGTTAACGCTTCTTCCATTATTCTGTGTTTGGTATCCATTTTAATTCCTTTCTTTATATTGTACCGGATGGGTTTTATGTGTCATACGGTTAGTTTGGTTTTAGTTATTTGGGGTTTAGTTATTTTGGTTTCGGCTAATTTGGATTAGCCATATTATAAGCTAATTTGAATTAGCTGTCAAGTAAAAAATAAAAAAAATGGGGTCTGACCCCATTAATAAACCATGAACAAACCATTAACTGTGTTAATGGGGTCTGACCCCGACCACATTAACAAGGCTCATCATAAAACAGTTTAGTATCCGGTATGACAACTGAACGAATAACTGTTGATTCTCCGGTTATTCTGTGAGTCTCTTTATCATAAAAAATCTCAGTTTTTATTATCTCTGCCTTTTGATTTTCTTCACGCTCATCGTAGTCTCCGAACTGTTTCCAATTAGGCGAATAACAAGTATAAACTATTGCATTCTGCCTCTCTTCAACCCCTCGCAACAAAAGATATGAATCAAAATAATACGAATATTCAAAATCCGCTTCCAACAAAACATTTTCAAGAGTCAGTTCGCCTAGGTAATTCGGTCCTGCATAAAAATGTCCGTCAAGCGTATCTGATAGCATATAAATATTACGGTAAAAACATCTTCTGGTAAATCCATATTGCTGACTTGAAGCAAGTCCATACTGGACATAATTGTTTGTTTCTCCAAAATAAACAACCTCTATGTCATTATATACAATTAAGCTGTTCATATGCTCTTCTGCCAGTTTTTTAAAATCCTGGTCGGATATCTTCCGGTTAACATCGTAATCCTTTCGCTCTCCTCCCGGATCAAGCATATACGGTTCAAACATTTCATAACCTTCAAGAGGCGTACCGAAATCATTATATGGATCAGCTTTAAAATCCTCCACAAAATCAGTCGTTTTATATTCGTGAGTGGCTAAGTATATTACATCTTCATCTGATAGATTATTTATATCTTCTTCTGAAGAAATGCTGAATTGTTTTAGAGGTTCATTTTCAGCAACAGTATCTTTTTCTTTTGGATTAACTGGGATATCTTCTGTGGTTTCTGTTTTTTCCGATGTTTCTATTGTTATGCTTTTCTTATTGCTACATCCTGAACTAATAATCGCAAGAAACAATAGAACCAAGAATATTAAATATTTCTTCATCATATATGTCCCTCCTTGTTATATATTAGACGAAATATACAACAGTTGGTTCCAGCGTTATTTAATTCAAATGATTCCCATATACTATTCTCGCATGTTGATTCGCCATTCTACTATATAGCACGGAATGATGCCTATACAATAACTCACAAGATCTACTACTGAAAAACCTATACCGATGATTATCCTTAAGAATTTATTAGTTATCCCAAACCTGTCACAGAATCCCCATAGTTGTAGGAACTCCACCACAAAAGCAAATACTAAGATCAGTGTTGGGAGAATATACCATTTTCGTGGTCTTTCCGGACTGATAGTCCTAAAGAGTGTATAGAGCAGGATGACAATCAGAACATCCCCCAGATAGCTTCGTATCCAGCCGTCCGCATACATTCCTATGATTATCTCTACACCGAGCAGAACCAAGGTGGAGATTCCAAAAATTAAGCGTCTTTTCATAATCGTCTTTATGGGGTCAGACCCCATTAATTTAATCCATTTTACTCCAAAAGTCATTGCAATCAGACACACATTTATCTGTGCATCCACTGACTTCACCGAGCATTCCATAATATCCGTATCCATCATGGCCGCCAAGCGCGACGCAGCCAAATAACAAACAACAGGAAAGACATAAACCAATTATTGACAGGACAAATGTACGACCACTTCTTTTGTTATGTTGCTTCATGATATTAATTGAAACAACCAGTCCCACTACACCAAGGATTACACCGATAATTGCAAGAGCACAACCCACAAAAAGACTTGCGCCACCGATACTTATACTGCAAATACCCAGAGCAATTACATTTTTATCTTTGCGATCGAACTCTTTATCCGGCGGGTCTATTTTTTCCAGATGTTCCGTCAATTCCTGTTTGAATTGCTGCTGCTTTTCTTCTTCGGTCAATGACAGGAACTTTTTAAACTGAGTGACATTTTCATCTATGTCACCTGTTTCATATTCTTTCGTATACTCTTCTGTATCTAATTTACATGTCGGGCAAATTTTTGTATATCCCGGAATGTTATTTCCGCAATTAGGACAAGTCATAAATCACCCCTGTTCATGGTTTGTTCACGGGGTCTGACCCCAAACCCAAGCAGCAAGCCTACACAAAATCCAAGCAAATGGACGACGAAGGTCGCGAGTCCGAGGAAATTGGCTAAAACCAGGTAACACAGAAGATACCGACTTCCTTGCAAATTCCGATATGTTTCCAACAACGATCTGTCCCGAAGAAGCCACGTTGCCATCATCCCGAGGCAGCAGTATATGGCCGGTGATGCACCGTACATAAGTCCGTCGAGAAAGATCAGCAGGAATATTGCACATGCCGTAATCAGCCCCAAGTGGTAAACCAGGACCAGGCGAAATGTTCCGATCACTTTCTGCATGTATGCGCCGACAAACCAAAGTGCACAAACATTAGCTATAAGATGCCATATCGCCGGATGCAGATAGCCGTATGTTATAAGGCGAAAAATCTGCTCGCTTTTATAAACAGCATCAGGGGTTGCCCCCATAAAATCCACCAGTTTACCGCCTCCGGTCAGCATTACCATTAGCCGATTACAATCCTGTGAGATCACCAGGTTGATTATGAAAATCACCACCATAGCGACACCGGCGGCTACGGCAAACTTGTTGTGACAAATCTTTTTCATCTATAATCCTTGTTCATGGGGTCTGACCCCATTAATAAATTATGTCGGAATCGCTTCTTTCGTCGGTGTTGTCAAGACGGCTGAATTTACTGAAGGAGCACTCAAGGACCTTAACTTCGTAAGACCATTCTCCGAGTATGGCACCGCACTTTCCCTTATCTACATGAACATTGCCGGCTTCTTCGTCTTCTACAATATAATCGAGACGGACCGGCCTTGTGAAATGCTTGCCGTTATTGTTTGTGTCAATCGATAAGCCCTTGATATTTTTTGTGCTGCAGCTTGCGATGATTCCGTCGCTGAAGAAACCGCCGACCAGACCACCTACGGTAGGGGCTGAGCCCGGTTTGTATGCACGCAGCCTTGCGTTCTTTATGGTACAGTTGGAAATACATGTGCCGTGTACGCCGCTGCCGTCTTCACCTGCTTCCCTCATTATCAAAGGGTTGATGATCAGGCCTGTAAGCGATGTCAAGAAAGTTGCAATCAGCCACATAAATTTGGGACCTGATTCTACCTTTCCGATGAGCCCGCCTACAAATGATGCTCCGTCAATTCGAATATCCTTGGCGTGGCAGTTTTCGATATAGCAGTTAACTGCTCGCCCAATAAGGGCACCTGATTCGGTTTTACGTGTATTCTGGTTGTATGATACAATTACGCTTTTTTCAATGTTTAGATCCCTGATGACAACTCCGGCGGCATATCCGAATACTCCGCAATCATCTTCACCATGATAGAACAGGCCGCGTATGGTATGTCCGTTGCCGTTGAAATCAACCAGACATCCGCCGGTTCCCCTGTCAAGGGCTACGGTGCCATATCTGCCGATAGGTGTCCAGTTATGTTCAGCGGGATTTTCTGCACTCCATGTTTCCCAGTCGGTCGTGTCGTTTAATACGATGTCGGTCTTTAGGTTTATGGTTACGCCATCAATGTTTCCATAGGTTCCTTTTTTGTCATTTATGATCATGGCCAAGCCAGCCAATTGATCTGCGGTTTTGATGTCGTATGCATATTTATCCCCGGTGAACCAGGAAATATCTGTCTTCCCGGTCCATACGGAGCCTTTGTCCGCTGGATTTACGGTTACCTTTACGGTGACTGTTTTGCTGTAGGACTTGTAGTTTGTGTCTCCTTTTGCGGTAACTTTTATCTTGACGTTGTATTTTCCTTCAGCCGTTGCCTTTTTGACCGTTAAGGCTCCGGTGCTTTTGACGATTTTAAATTTCTTTGAAAGGGACTTGTCAGCCAAGGTATAGCTAACCTTTCCGTATGCATTTTCAACTATTATTGGAAATTTTTCTTTTTTATATCCCTTGTTTACCTCCACCTTGGTGGTAGTGATCTTGGGGCTCTGTTTCTTTTTAGATGCAGCCGAAACCGGGCGAGTGTAGAATGCTGATACTATCAGTGCGAGAACAAGAGCTATGGATATTATCTTTTTCATTTTGCGCCTCCATGAAAACATGTGTATTTAATTTTCAAAATTATTTCTTAGTATATCCTGCATGAATCGTATTATTTTTTCTTCGTTGTCGAAAATCCATCTGTCGATTTTTTCCGATTCATCAATCCACTCTTGCGGATACTCGAAATTATCTTGATACTTTTCATCACTATAGTGATGATTTCCTAATACATACATTCCGACAATTTCATTCTCCGGTGCATAACCACGGAGATATTTTATAATCGTATCAATTTCCTTTTTGTCGGCAGATTCGTAATAGGTCCATACTCCGCTCCTAAGCGATGTTCCCATCCACGAGGATAATCCCAAAAATGCGGTAATGAAGTCCGGCTTATCCTTCATTGCATAAAGTGTTGTAAATAATTCCGGTTCTATAAGATAAAAATCCTTAGGCGGAATCTCGATTGCTTGTTTTATAATATCTGTCATGTTCATCGCTCTTCTTACACAGGGTTATACTCAACCCATTCTCCATTTTTAAGCGTTTCTAGTTTTCCCCATTCTGGGTTTCCGATATTTCTTCCTTTTACTCGAATAGGTATGAATGCATCATGTTGACAATCAGGTAAGGGATCTTCTATTTCAATCCAACCTTTCTCGTCTATAAGATCATCCCATTCCTCATATAAATCTTCTATAAAATCGTACTGCCCATCATACGAGCATTGAACCGCATCTCTGCTACAATATTCAAATAGTAAAATCCCGTCTTTTGTTCTATAAAACATTATTTTATATATATAGTCCTTCATATTGCACTTTATAGGTTCTTTAAGATATGCGTATTTTCTCATTAAGGCTAACTCTATCTTTCATTTTCTATGTTTAAAAAATTATATCATATGCCAAAAGTAAAAACAATAAAAATTAATGGGGTCTGACCCCGTAAAGAAACAGGCCGTTTCCCCTTAGGGAAGAGACCTGTTCAAAATTATGTTGGATTGAATTGGTTGACGTTATTATACTAATCCGAATCCTTCTGATTATCTTTTGGGCTTTGTTTTTCTTAGTTCTTTTTAGTTCTTATTATCTTTTTTGTTCTTTTTTGTTCTTCTTAGTTCTTTTTAGTTCTTCTTACTTTACTACAGGATTCATAGGCGTTCCGTACTCATCTGTAGTAGGGTCGATGAAGATCCAGCCCTTTAAGCCTGATGCTGTCTTTACATATGCTCTCATGGGCTCATATGTGTTGTTGTCGGTAAGGATGACCTTCTTGATAGTGAACTTCTCGCCTTCTGCGATCATGCCTTTTGAATTCTTGAGTTTCTTGTCTGAGAAGATCTCAATCTCTGTTGCTGCACTATACTTTGCAAGCTTGTTCTCTTCGTACTTCGCAGGTGCGATTGCGTATGTACCGCTCTTGCTCTCCTTCTCTACGAATCCGTCTTTCTTCAGTGTGTAGTTCCTTGTCAGCCAGATGTTGCCAAGGGTAGGTGTACAGGTTTCGATTGCGACCTTAATGGTATCGTTGTTATCCTGTGCCTTAAATATATATGAATGTGCTGCTTGAGGTACGAATTCACTGACTGCCTTGATCTCGCCCTTCTTATATCTGAACACTCTGTAGCCTAATACGATGTCGTCTACGTCTGCGAAGTATCTTGCTACGAGCTCCTCGCCTGCTTTACCGTGGTTTATGTCTATCTTCTGGACATCGATTTCCTTTAGGTGATCGAGTGTCTCATCAAGGCTGGGATTCTGATATGTATTGTTTTCTTTTGATACATACAAATCCTCTTCGTATACCTGCTTGCCATCGATGGTGAACCTGAAGCTGTAACCGAAATCACCGTTATCAAATGGTGTTTTCTCCTGTTCATAGGAAACGATCTCTTCCTTGCCGTCTCCGTTAAAGTCACCGATCAGTGTGTTGTCATTTGCCCATGTTCCAATTGCTCCTGCTGCTGATACAAAACATACTGTTGCCAATCCACATGCTGCCATCTTCAATCCGTTAAACATAATTTTTTTCTCCTTTTTCTGTGTTGAATATTTTATTGTTTTTTATTTTTGTCTTTGGGTTTGTTCCCTTGACTGTGGCTTTATAATACAGCAGAAATTCAGAGAAAACAATATTCAGAATCACCTCAAAACGTAGCAAAAGCTACACTCCGGGCAGGGGGTGTAGCTTAGTTTACATTAGTGTGGTAGATTGTTGCTTTATTTTCTTGGGGTCAGACCCCTTCGGGAGTCTGACCCCAAGTTCATCATTTGTTCATGGGGTCTGACCCCCGTAGAAATCACAGATCATTTTCATGACGTTTTCATCATGTTCCATGTATAATTCTTTGTCGATTGTGCCCAGAGGCTCGTTTTTTTGATACTCTATCGCGTTGTCCGTAAGGAAATATGTGTAATGCTCATTGTGGTTTTGCTGATCCATAAGAACGAACTCACATTTGCTGTTGGTTATAGAATCCTTTTTATCATAAATCGGACTTTTCCCATCACCGTAATACTCATCTATTTCAGCACTTATGACAAGAACTGGAATGTCAGACTTATTGATTCCATCCACAGCAGACAGATTACGGTCCTCACCATATTTTAAAGTTATGAATACAAGATTGATCGGTCGGATAAGGAAATACATCGGTTCTGTGAAGCGCTTCACGGAGCATTCCCACTGCTCTTTTGCATTATCAAATCCGGATGCAACAACGGCCGCATCCACTCTGTGATCGTAATTTAATACCGCTCCCGTGGCATATCCACCAAGACTATGTCCGAACAGATATATTGGCATGTCAGAGAATGCTTCATTATTGTCACAATAGGTCAAAACGGCATCCATGTCGTAAACCGCTTGCGTGTATTTCCCGAAAGTATCTCCTTCACTTGTGTAACATCCGGTATAATCAAAACAGATTACCTGATATCCCGCATCGACAAAATACCTTATCTCATACAATTTCACATCGTTGGCATCCCGATGTCCGGGCGAGACTACAATAAGTCCTTTGGTGTTGTCTTTTCCATATAAGTATGCAGACAAGATATTGTCACCTGAAGTCACCTGAAATTTTTCACGCGGGTAGTCTGCAGCCACATCATCATACACCAGCTGTTTCTCGGCGTCATATTCTTCGTAGGTACATTTGGACATAACCCTTCCATGAATCACCGCGATCACGATCGGTGTTATAATTAAATATATTACAGCCAGTATGATTGCTGTAATTTTGATAAATTTTTTCATTTCATGTTTTCCAACCTTTTACGTAATCAGTTTAATAATCCTAATTAAAAAAGTATAGCAAATATGGTATTTCAAGTCAATTTTTTTATGCTTTTTAGAATTTGAATTTGTAATATCCTTTATAACAAAAAACGGTAAAAAATATGACAATGAGAACCGTCCTCATTGTCATATAGGGAGTCTGCCCCCAAGGGAAATGATCCCGTGTTCATCTTTTGTTCATGGGGTCTGACCCCAAGCTACAATAAACAGCGGCAGGTACATGCTTATCAGGTTCAGTCTCTGCCATAATCCTTCACTGGCAATAGCACTACCGGCAAACTCTTCTTTGTCAGACATTACAAATAAAGCGAAGAAAACCAGAGCTGCTACAAAGCATATGATGCTTATCACACCTATCATTGACTCATTGTTCTTGAATGATAAAATCGCTATCAACAAAGGTACAAATAAGAACAGCATGAATCCGATCACAGAACCGACACCATGGATTTTTGATGCTGTAGTAACAACATCCTTTGTTTCATTTACGCTAAAGAAACATGTAAATATACACGCACCGACTGCAAACACCGCAACAAATACCATCAGTGTATATGTAAGTCCGCGTGATACTGAATGGTAATGATTATACAATGCCGGTAATGCTACCAGGAACAAAACACCTTCCAATAACATCCATATATTAAACGGAGTTCTTACCGGACTCTGCGGATTTCCTAATGCACTTATTGACATTTTTATATTGCTATAATCCTTATAAAACAGGGCGAGTACCCATGAAACTAGGATATCTCCTGCCATTGCCGCAAGTAATGCTATCCAGCCAATCTTTGTCATATATGTCATCCTTTCATTGTCAATGACATTAATATAACACAGATTATAGTTTATATAAAGGCTTTTGAAAGCGAATTATAGGGGTATAATGCTTTTTCCCATCCATTGATGTGTTCTTTTAAACAAAAAAAGATGCATGGATAAGATTTTCTCTCATTCCTGCATCTTAATCTGTGATCATATTATATTTTATTATATTTCTATCAATTACTGTGTATAAAGTACAACTATAATTACAACTACTGTGTGCAAAGTGCAACTATAATTACAACTGCTGCGATAACGGGTAACGATTCCATAACTGCTACTCCTAATGCTGCTAACATATCGTTTTCCTCCTTCTGTCAATTTTTTAATCCTGTTTTTATCTGTTTATTTGCGTTTCATCCCTTCATGTATATTTCAATTCCTTTTTCCTGTCTCTCATAAAGGGTATTAAATAATTTGTTGATGAACTTTCTCATATTGACCATATCTCTTTTTTCTTCCAGTGTTCCATATGTTGCGTAATCCAGTTCCGGGAACAGCTTCTTGAAGTTGTTTTCAAGCTTGGGTCCTTTATTATACCAAATATATGTGTAGTTAATATCTTCAGGCTTCACAAAGAATGATTCTGCAATTTCTTCACTTGTCTTTGCAAATCCATCCTGTGTTACTGCGAAATGTCTTGGGTGTCATTGTTTTTCTCCTCTAATCTGTATTATTTTTTCAGTATGTTATGTATGCATCATCCTGATACAGGTAATGTGTTTCTTCGTCTTTTCTCATCATATCGTATTCTGCCTGCTGATCTGCTTCGTATTCGTAAATATCTTCCATGGTATGTACCTTGCCTTTCGTTTGTTTTGTTTTCTTTATTGTGACTTTAGTATATGCCCGGAAGCCTTATATTTCAATATTCAGAGTTGTGCTGATATGTTGCATATGCTACAATTACAGAGAAATCTGTTACTTAATTTACACTTGGAGATAAAACTGTATCTTTATAGTATATAAAAAGAACGATGGAATAAGATTTCTCTTAACCCACCGCTCTTAATGTTTATTCTTTTTTCCAGCCGGATTGGGGTCTGACCCCATGAACAGAAAACGCCTTCAGTGTTTCCTCGTTATATTCGTTATATTTAACATCATCTGTGATCAACCAGGTTCCAAAGATTACCTTTCAGCACACTCAGCGGTGCCTTCCCATCGTCGTTTTTTATTGTATATGTAACGACAGTTCCGTCTTTATACTCCAATCCCATATGCCATAGGTCCTTTTTGGAGTCCTGTGTTTTGTCCCAGTTTTCTATTTGAGCAGTATCAAACCACTCATATATCTGAGTCATCTGCTCATCAGTCAGGTCTGTTTCTTCGCCCAGTCTATAGTCATGAGGGAATTCATTCTCATTATACAGTTCACCCAGATAATACTTTTGGGTTTCAAAGTCTATCATAAAACCAACATATCCATCGGGGCTGTTATCATCGCCTCCCTGATTGAGATGTAACCATCTCTGGCAAAACACCCACTTCAGCTCTGAAGAATTCGGTATATTACCTTGAAATACCTTTCCATCCATTAAGTAGGTACGCGAATACAGCCTTTCCTTTTCCGCATTTGCAGCTTCAATCTCATCCTTATGAGCCTGCATGTATATGACTTTATTGCTTTTTAATAAACTATAGAACTCAGATGAATTGTCTGCTTCTTCTTCCACACGTCCGATAGACCACTCACCTGAATTGATCATCTCATCTACATAATAATCATCCAGTTCCTCGTCCGTATATTTATATGTTTCCTTTATCCACTCTCTTGTAAGCGGCTTTTCATAATCTTCTTTGGGAATATCCTTTACTTGTCCTGCCTTATCATTTTCAACATTAGTTATTTCAGCCGGAGCATTCTTAACACCGGAATTTCCGGAACAACCTGTCAAAAGTATAGCTATTATTATGGTTCCAATAATCATATACCATCTCATAACATAACCTCCGGGGGTATATATTTGGGGTCTGACCCCATACTGGTCATGGATAATACTGCTCGGCCATAAAGTAGATTACCCCATCCATGTATACGCATGTAAAATCACGATAATATTCGATCCATTCTCTATCCGGATCCGAATAAAGTATAGTGAAATAATGCTCCACAGAATTGCAGACATCAAAAATGGTCTTTAACTCTGAAATCGTTAACAGATACCGTTCTACACCGGTGTTTTTATGTAGATATATGATCGGGCAGTCTTCCGATATTTTCATGACTACCTCTTCACCATAAGGTACTAAGCCTTCTTCTACTTCATAGTCTGCCGGATCATCGCTCATTTCGCCGGAGTCATTATAAACGCGTGCGGGATCATAATAACCTCTCAAAACCACAGTTCCGTCTTCTTCGATCGACATGATCTGAAAATTCTGCTCTTTTATGTCTTCCTGGGTTTTGCCAAGTTTTGCGGCGGTATCGGCCAGTTTTTCCATGGCTTCTTCCCGAAGTGCCCAATGTTGTTCATAATCCAGATGTTTGTCTTCAGAAAACTCTACTTCTGGCAGTCCCTTACCCCAGTTTTTGACAATGATGTCAGATGGTTCAAATATTCCTTTTCCCTTATATGTTACATTTACTAGTACAAGTGGTGCATATTTTTTATCATATCCGTCATTCCCATTTTTTACCGGCAGGTTAGCACGGAATACAGCCGTAAAATGATCTGCTTTATATCTCTCAGAGTAAAATGATCCAAGTTCTTCAGCTTCTAATATACAGAGATATTTAAGTTCGTAATCTCTGTCAGCAATTACATTTTCACACTTTACTTCGAGTACTTTTTCTCCGGCAAGTGAGAATACAGCATTATGATCATCCTCCAGGTCCACAGTTAACGCAAGCTGTGTCGTAATAAAGTCTGCTGCTTGTGCGGAATCAAATTCATAAACTGTATAATCTTCCGAAGCTTCTGATTTTTCAGCAATAAGCAAATGGTCATATTCATGGGATGCTTCATCCACGTAATCATCCAAATAAGGGATTATCCCGTATTCTTTTATCCCGTTATCATCATAGTCAAATGAAAATATACATGTGGCCAGATAACCTATTTTGATGGGACATTCTATGAAATGCATTCCGTCTTCATCACTTATGACATTCACCTTAAACGGATAGGTTTCGGTATCTATAAAAGTGTACAGATCTACCCCATACAGCGGACTGTTATAGTCGCAATAAACCTTTTCTATTCCGTAACGATATTCCAGCTCACTCCGATCTATTCCATCACTATTATACAGATTTATAAATCTTTTGATGTGTTCGGGACGTATGGATCTGACAGCTTCATTGGTTTCCCCGTCCTTTAGTATCACAATATTTTTCGCCAGATCATTAAGTTCATAGTTACTTTGAACAAAAGTGTAATCTTTGAGTTCTGCAGGAGCCTTCAAGACAAATATATGATCTTTTGAAAAAATACTGCTTGCATATTCGTTTTCATCATCAAGTAAAGCCCATGCACTGTCGATATCCGTCACTGTAGTTATTTTCAAAATCTCCCGGTCTGCGATCACATCGCTTAATATCACGCTGCCGTCAGCATCAACGCTGACTGATAACCGTGAGCTGATTTTTTTCCATTTTTCCGGGAGCTCAAACTTATACCAGTTGGTCGTTATTTCTGTGATGATTCCTTCCGTAAGCTCAGGTGTAGGAGTTTCTGTGACGGTTGTCGTCGGTCTGATCACCGGTGTAGGCAGGTCACTTTTGTCCGGCTCCGGTCCGTTATACCTTAGCTCACCGTCGATAAACTCTAACTTTCCCACTGCTCCGTCAAGCATGTTCCGCCTTCCGAAAAATGCCTTTTTTATATATACTGCACCATCCTTTACGGAATCGACCCAGTAATCATACTCACCTCTGTCCTGTAACTGATAGCCCTGTCTGTTTTCTATATCATAAACAAATATGCCTGTGGATATTATACCGCTTCCATGCGTGACCGAAGCACACAGATCGGGCTTTCCGTCACCGGTGATATCAAAATAAACGTACCTGTCCATCAAAAATCTGCCCATTGACACTGTATGTTCACATATATATTCTTGAAATGAGGCCACCACTTCAGGATCCAGATCTTTTCCTGTAATATGATATTTATCTTCGTCCTCCGGCTTAGGGGTTACACTCGCAACCGGCTCCGGGGTTACACTCGCCACCTGATTGTTAGGTATGTCCTTTTCTTCTGTGTTATCCTCCTTCGAGCACCCACTGATAAACATCGAAGCTGTCAGTATTATTATAAGTAACGGTAATAAAACTGTTTTTTTCATGTCCCCTTCTCCTTTTACGATAGGGGTCAGACCCCTATTGGGAGTCTGACCCCCAAAGCACAAATTCCTTATTCTCCGTACAAGAGGATGCTTCGATGATATTCTTGTGATCGATGGGAAGCACCTTTCCTATCTGATCAAATAAAAATTCATCACAGCACTTGTGCCCGGACGGTATAAATATCATATCGTCAGTTCCTACATATACCACAAGCCACATATCCTCATCAAAAGGCCCAGTGTCAGATGTTAGAATAACAAGCTTAGAAACTTCACTCAGATCAAAGCAATATTCCTTTGAATCTGAAACAGCACGGATAATGTTGCCATACATTTCTCGCGGGGTCAGACCCCATGAACGGGGGTCAGACCCCCGCAGTTATCTTTTTATACTTGCTGTAGATATTTTTTCCGTCAGAGACTATATATGTGCGTATCCGGAACTTATATTTTCCGGCTTCGAGCCCTTTTAAAGTTGTTTTGGTTTGCTTGTTTGAGCTGTAAGTCTCATAAACCTGCCACTTTCCGTCTTTGTACATCTGTAACTGGTATCCGGATACTTTTTTATTTCTTTTCCAGCTTAGTACGAGATCATTACCGCTGACAGTCACACTGAACTTGCTGACCGAGTTCGGCTTGGTCGTTACATCTATCGCTTCGCAGTAGTCCTTTGCGTACCTTTTACCGTTCTGCACTGTGAACGACTGTACTCTGAAAGTGTACTTGGTTCCGGCTTTGAGACCTTTTATCTTTGCCGATGTTTTGGTTCTGTCTTTGATGGTACGGACTTTCTTCCATTTGCCGTTATCAAGCATTTGTACAATATATCCGTCTGCACCGGAAAGAGCACTCCACACAAGCTTTACGCTTTTACGATTGATCTTATCAGCTTTTACGACCGATAACGGAGCGGCTGTGTTGTTGTCCGGAACGTAATCGGCTCCGAAATTTCCGCCTACTATCGCGGAATAGGACGCAGCCTCGTCAAGATCCATAAGATTATCAAGTCCTGACTGAAATTCAGCGAACGTTATCCTCCCGTGAGGATAACATCTTTCTGCCCCTTTTTCAAGGTAGACCACTCCGAACTGCACCGACCATGTGAAAGGTCCCCATGCGTAGAAATCTATATCCGTGAAATCGTCGAACCAGTCTGTTCTGCCATAGTCAAAGGCAGTACCAAGACCCATGTATGTGGCAAATCTGTGCGCCATAAGTCCGAAATCCTGTCTTGTCACAGGGGAATTGCCAGAGAAAGTGTCATCTGCAAGTATGGGATAACCGAAGCAGATATTGTTTGCCTCGCCCCATCTGACCGCGTCAGCGTAAGGGCAGTCGGACGGAACATCGGTAAATCGTGAAGTACCGCTTACCACAGGCTTTCCCGCAAGTTCATACAGGGTTTGTATAGCTCCGTATCTTGTAACGAACTGATCCGTATCGGAATGACCGTCATCCGTATCGATGATGCTGTCAGGAACATTTTCTCCGTTGAACTTTGCGTTTATCTTTGTATTATCATCGAAAGCAACGCAGTATCTGAGCTGATCAAACGGGTCTCCGCTTCCGCCGTAATCCAGCGTCATGGAATATACATAGCCGAGGTTTTCGGTCTCATGCACATATTCTCCCTCATTGTATGCTTTGCAGAGACGGTAGTTTTTGCTTATATCTATATCCTCTATCTGCGTGAGGCCGAACGCCATGAGGTAATAAAGCTTCGGGTTGTGTGAGAGATCAAGAGATTCCAGCTCGGTATTGCATTCGACTCCGAGATATGAAAGCTCCGGGTTGTGAGAAAGATCAAGCGATCTGAGCTTTCCGCTCTTGTTGTACCCACAGACCAGCTCGTAGAGTTTAGGGTTATGGCTTACATCTATCTTTGTCATATTAGTCCACGCAACGTTGAGATATTCAAGATCCTTCAAGTTGCTGACATCTATATTTTTTAGACGCTTATTATGCCATATATCGAGCCTTTTTATCTTTGTGTTTTTTGAAACATCAACATATTCCAGATCGTTGTAGAACGCTGTGAGGTCACAGAGCTCGGGATTGTTTGACAGGTCGAGAGATGTAAGTCCGCAATTGCTCGCGAATAGATTCTCGAGCAGAGTGTTTTGTGACAGATCGAGCTCTTTAAGCTCGGGGTTCGCATTACACTCAAGATAAGCAAGCTTGGGGTTGTTCCTGACATTCAGGGTTTTAAGATTGCAGTTGAAGCAATATACCCATTCAAGATTAGGGCAGTCGGAAAAATCCAGCTCTGTAAAATCATTGTATGAGCACCATATACCGACAAGTCCCGGATTATGTGAAAGATCCATCTCCGTGAGATGGTTGCCTTTGCACCATAGACCTGTAAGGTATGGGAAATACTCGATTCCCTTTATTGAAGTGACGCCGAGGTTCTCGCAGTGGACGTTGCGTATAAGAAATATCTCGTCACTGTCAAGATATCCGTTGCCGTCTTCGTCAAAGGCTTTTTCGATACAGCTCCTGAATATCGGATCAGGAAAATTTTGTTCGTTTACAACAACTCCGTCTTTCGCTTTGGCACTTAAAGACATAGGTACTGCTGCAGAAATGATTACTGTTACCACCAAAAAGGCGGAAATAAGTTTTCCTAATAGCTTTTTCATTACTTGACTCTCCTTTTCTCCACTTATATTTCTTTAAACCACATCAGATAACAACTAAACTTTCCGATAAACTCGGCACTGCAATCCGCACCGTATTCCTCTTCTCCTTTGATAAGTACATCATCGTCTTGAATCAATTCGTCATACACCCCCGCATTATCCATGCGTGCTATCGCATGTACAATTTCCAGCTCACGCAGCTCATCATCCTCGTGGGAATAACAATACGCCTTCTCACCCGGGAAACATTTTAACTCATGCATGTAATAATCCGTCTGGCAGTCTTCACCTTCATTATAAGAGGACACTACCCAGTTTGCTTCCAGGAATTCTCTGGTTATAGCTCCCTCCGGTTCACTTGCCCCAAACAGGCCGGGCATTTCCGGTTCACTCGCCTGACGGGCCTTGTTGATATCAAAGTCGGAAGAAACATGATTGTAATACTTTTGAAGCAAGCTTACCACCATCTCTTTTTCCTTCTCATCGAAATTGATCATTCTGCAGGATAAAAAGCGGTTAAGATATCCGTTGTAAAGCTTCAACATTTTCTTATAGCCATAGATTTCTTTATTGCTGCACCAAAATGTCACATAATCATTCTTTTCCCAGTCTTCTTCAATCTCCCAGCCGGCAAAAGCACGGAGAATCTCCTCATTCAGCGGTTTAACATCCACCTGTTCATACTTATTGCATCTTTCACTATCGTTTTCGTATTGGCACATATAGAAAAATGAGATAGCATCCTGGTCGCTGTCAATGGATTCTTCAATCTTCCATGCGAACAGTTCTTCTTCCTTTTTGTCCGGAAATTCACCATTGTGAAACAGTGCGTACACCACTTCTTCTGCTTCCCAAGGGAAATCATATGCATCACAGAATTCCTTATACTTCTTGCCTGTCCACTTATTTCCTGTCAGTGTATTCAGTTCATCGCACATATCCTTTGGAAGCACACCGCCCATAGCAGCCCCCTCTTTTACCAAAGACTCTGCCCTTGCAAGTACTTCTTTGTCCTTTACCACAGTTTCCCAATCAATTTTTTTCTTTGCCATCGCTTTCTCCTTCATTTTTTATTTTTTCTTTCGTACAAGCAGTAACATTCACTAAAATATTGGCCTTCCGTGACATTGTTCTTCAAGCACCACTGCTACACAAACTTCTTTAAGTTTGAGATTTGAAATATACATAGGAAAATTCTTAGATACTATTTCTTTTATTCTTTCTTTGAATCGGAAGATCTGTTTTGAAAGATCAAAATCTTCTATAAAACTAATCTCCTCACTGATCCTTTCCTCAAGATTCTTTATTCTTTCACTATCTGGGTATCCGCCCTCATATCGTATTTCTATAAATAACCGATATAGTTTATTATTCTTTATGCAGGCATAATAATCCGGAAAAAACCTGTAAAATGAATCCGTTATTATATCATTTATGGATTGCCATTCTTTAGTCGCCTCTAAAAGTTCATTTTTAGATAATCTTTCTAATCTTTCTATCCGATATTTAAGCTCAACATCCTTAGCCTTTTTTTGAGCATGTGAAAACAGACTATTATCATACTCACCGGATATCATAGTTTTCTCAACATCACTGTCAAATTCTTTCTTTAGTTTTAAAGATTTAAGAATCCAGAAAACAATAAGTCCTAAAACAGCAACAGCAAAACCAACTGCTTTAAACGCAGCTTTACTATTGTGTCTTACAGAAATACAGTCACTGGCATATACAACGGCAGCTATAAGAACAAATCCACCTATGACTGTAAGAAATATCATCATTTCATATGATATCATAAACATATACTTTTTCTTTCTGTTTACCGTCAATCTGGCTTTCTGCCTATCTATCATGTTTTCGGTATCTTTCAGAATATTTTCAGCATTTTGAAGCATCAGATCAATGTCTTCCTGTGTATATTGCCGATCCCGGTCATCTTTCTTATTCATCCGCTAACCCCAATAATATGTTTTAGTGATATTATATATAAATAATTGGCCTGATTTTGCGGTAGGTGCCCATTCGTTATCATCTGAACAGTTTTCTCTATTAATCACGGTTTGGTTAGCTACTACAATTTTAATATCAGGATTTCTAACGTAACCGTCCATATAGATATCGATTTTATCCCAGCTTGTATCATTAATATTATTCCAGAACACACCGCTGAAAGGGAAAGGCATCCCTTTTAGGTTAATGTTATTTTGTTCTGTAGTAGCAAGTACTTTTGCCAATGCCTTCTCGTTTCAGTTCCCCATCAGCCACTAGTTTTCGCAAAGCTCCCTCTACGGAACTAACGCTGAGTGATGGGCAAAGCTCCCTGATGTCCTGTTTGGCAAAACGCCCAATCTTGTTCTGTGTTGCAAGCCGCACTGTCTCAAGTGCGGAGCGTTTGGTTTCCACCAACGCAAAACGGTCTTCAAAATCTCTGTAGGCCCCAAGGATTGTCCCAAGCAGGAATTTAATGAAAGGAACAGGATCGTCCGCTCCCTCGTGCCAGCCATCCTGTGATGCGGACAGCGCAGCATAGTACAAATCCTTATTTCTAGCAATCTGCGCTTCCAGCGAAATATATTTTCCGACATAAAAGCTACTCCTGTAAAGAAGGAGCGTTGTAAGCAGCCTGCTCATGCGCCCATTCCCATCGTTAAACGGATGGATACAGAGAAAATCGTGGATGAAAACAGGTATCGCGATCAGCGGTTCAAGCTCTAAATTCCCAATGACGCGGTTATATTCCGCACACAGCCGGTCAAGCGCATCTGGCGTTTCATACGGTGCGAGCGGAGTAAAAAGCGTTTCAGTATGCCCATCCGGGTAAGTCGCGCTGATATAGTTTTGTACCGTCTTCGTCCTACCCGCTACAGGATTGTTCATGTGGCTGTAGAGGATTTTATGCAGTTGAAGGATATAGTTCTGCGTGATTGGAATCGAATCAAAACTCTCATGAATTATTCCCAGCACATCTCTGTAGCCTGCAATTTCCTGCTCGTCTCGGTTCTTAGGCGTGGTTTTTTCCTCCACAAGCTGCCGGATGCGTGTATTCGTTGTAACGATGCCTTCGATGGCATTGGATGCCTCCGTACTCTGTACCTTGGCAATCTCTACCAGCTTCTCAAGCTCCTCCGGCCTTTGCTTAAGATACATTTCCTGCTTTCCGGCTTCTTTGTATATGGCCGCGATCAGCCCCAGCATTTCGGAATCCCACTTTTTATCCTTTATAATCGAGTAGTTAAACTCTCTCATTCCCTTACCTCCCCTTTATTTCCCTTAAATATTAGCACAAATTAAGGGTAAAGTCAAGCCTTTGAGGGCATTTCCCCTTAATAGCATTTCTTTTTTAAGAGAAAAAAAACCTCACTTTAACATTTACAGTCAAAGTGAGGCTTTGTTGTTTTTATCAATTTTCCGTAACGGTTATCCTAACGATAGCTCTACCGGCCTGTACTGCCTACCAATATTTTAGTCCACTACACCAAATTTAAGCGTAAACTCATTAGATCCAACTTCAAGTTCAGCCATTTCACCCATGAGCATAGGGTAATTAATATCCCCATGCCCTGCCGGTAACCCAAAAGCTACAGGTTCAAGTTAATTAATCACAAAATTTACTGTCGCATATATCAAATGGCATATTGCAAACAAGCCTGTTTTCCAGATTGTTTAAGTCTGCCATACTATCACGTTCCTTTACTCAAATGCCTTCAGGGTATGCTGACAGTTTCTATAACAACCATTAAGAGCCTCTGTTGTTGGACTTGTTAAATTATGTGGACAGCCCAAATAGCCTATACATAAAGATCCCACCAAAAATAATACGGAAATTGATGTTCCTATTATTGACAGGACAAATGTCATGCCGGTTTTTTTTGAATGAGCTTTCATAATATTTATTGAAACAACTAAACCGATAACGCCCAAAATAATTCCAATAAAAGCCGTGATAAATCCAAAAACTGAACCAAAGCAACCAACACATATACTGCATAGTCCCAAAACCGATGTCCTTAAATCTTTTTTAGAAAAATCTTTTTCGTTTATCTCCTGTTCTTTATAGTATTCGGAATTTTTTTCATCTCTTTTCTCTTCTAATTTTTTTAATTTGTTTTTTTCGATTTCATATTTGGTCAGATCATTAGAAAATTTTGCTCTTTCCATGTCCATCGTTGTAATTTCTATTTCATACTCTTCCATATCAAAATTACATGTTGGACATATTTTTGTATATGCAGGAATATTATTTCCGCAATTAGGACAGGTCATAATTCACCCCCAATCTTTAAGCTTTTTCATTTTATGACCCGATTATAAACTTCTTGCAGTCTTTTGTTCTACTCCAAGAATCTCTGCTGCTTCCTTGCTTTAAACACCATTCTTACTTTTTTTAATTTTGACTTATTTTTATATTTTAGGGGCTCTGCCTCACAATCCTACAGAAGAGTTTCGCAATCACCTAATATATTATTGTCAATATCACCCAGAAAAACGTCTCCTCTCCACTATGACGTGGGAGATATCTCCAGTTTTGATATATTATACTTTTGCTTTATCTCATCTCTTGTTACGTGTCCGTCAAGATATATATCCGCTCGTTTGATCAGTTCAGCATAATCCACATATGAAGCGCTGTAAAACTGTCCCAAGCGACTAAGCATGATCATTTTGCCGTCCTTTTCATCGACCACGCGGTCTGTCACACAGACTATTTCATATCTGTCATTTAGAAAATATGATTTGTATTGACTGCTTAAGACATAACACTCTGCACAATCAAGATACTTTATATTAACATATATTATCTCATCAGCATCAAATGAACTGAGTTCTTCCATATCGGATGCATTATACAGCTTTGCTACATTATTAGAATAAAGGGCAAAAACCATTTTCCCGTCATCCGAATAAAAGGACTCGGTCATAAGTCTGGGATCAATATTTAAGTCAGCGAAAGCCTCATTTGCCAGGCTTGTGGCATACATATCAAAGCTGTCTGTATACTCCGTAGCAGAAAGACTTGTATCATTCTCTTTTGAATATTTTACTATGTAGTTTGCCTGTTCAAACTGATAAAACATATCCCCATTACAGTGCATTACATTATTGAGCTTACTTTTAGGCATAAGAAGGAAACTCTGGTCAGAGTAATTATAACAGAAATATTCATCTGTATAATAAATTTCACCATCCGAGTTGATACATTTTAATACACCGTTATCAATAAAGCTGTCAATGATATTTTTTTCCAGATAATATGTGTTTCTCCTCTCACCATCAGCTGTATTAAGTCCCAATATCGTAATATTATCGTATAAAAATACGCAGTCTCCTATAACCGCAATTTTATAGACTGCCAGATCATATATAGTTCTGTTCCAGATCGTTTTACCGGTTTTGTAATCCGTTGCTTTTATACTAAGCTCAACCTTTTGTACTTTATCATTATATCCGCTCTTTACCGTATATAACACTCCGCCATATAAACCCTTCACTATATTTGATGAGCCCACACCTGATGAAGTATAAATTACTTTTCCGCTTAAAGCATCGACAACAAGAAGTATGTAATCGGAATAATTACTGTAGCTTACGACAATGTTTCCTTCTGAACAGATCATATCCTGTATCAGATATTCCTTATCCATATACATGGAGAAATCGGTTTCATAAAGTACTTCACCTTTAGGTCCGATTCCTGCAAGACCTCTGTTTGTGCTTACTATTGTCACATTTCCATCCGGATCCTGAAGTACGGAGTTCCCGGGTTTAATACCTGTTATCTCCTTAGTTTCGCCATCCCCCAAACTTTCATAGAACAACTTTTCGCCGTCATGGTAAAGAAGGCCTTCCGATCCTACAAATGCTGCCCAATATGGCATGCCCATTGCAAATTTCCCACAATCAACTTTTTTTACAACATTCCCATTTTCTGTTTCAAAAACCTTTAAGGATATACTATCACCGGCGCATAAATATTTTCCGTCGAAAGAAACACAACTCAAAAAAGGAACACCATCCATCTCAAAAACACATTTTGGCATATAATAATCAGATATGCCATATACCCCCATGGCCCGGTACAATGCCCTTACTGCACTGCTGTTACATAAATTAATATCCGAGTCATCCCTTAACACACTCCTTAGAGCATATATGGCATCCTTTCATCTCCCTATGCGCATCAGCTGATCGGATACCACTGCCATAGAACCTGCATATCTGTCCTGTATCTCATCATATTGCTCTGAAATAGTGGTATTCTGCCTGCTAATCTTGACCAGCATGATAATTGACATGATCGCAACCACTATGATTGCGGCAGTTATGCTCCCGAATACCGTAACCAGACGTCGTATCTTCTGTTTTCTTTTTCGCTGCCTCAGATCATCATAGTTCAAATGAAACATCTCAGCGCAAAGCTTTACAACTACCGTATTTATTGCCTGCAATACTTTCCTTTTATTCTCGCCCCTGGCATCGGCAGCAAGCGGTTCTGTCTCTTTTCTGTGGATGACAGTATTCCCTTTTTCATCCACAGTCACCGTTTCCTCATATGTAAGACTTTTAGGAAAAGAATCTTTAGGTTCGCCTTCAGCCAGCACAAGCAATACATGATCCTTGTCATGTTTTTTTAAGAAATAAGCAATTTCCTTCATACACCACTGCGACTCCGTATATCTCGGCGTACAGATGGCTATAAGATAATCAGAGGAATCTAAAGCTTCATAGATTTCATCCGACAGATTGTCTGCAAGTGCAAGCTCTTCAGTATCCCTGAACACTCTCTCTATACAGTTTTTCTTTAACCCCGTTTTCTTTCTGACATAAGCGGGGAGTCTAAAATTCTCAAGTTTTTTATGTATGTTTTCGGCCACAAATGTATCAAATTCATGGTGCCGATAACTGATAAACGCATCGTATCGCATATATCCGCATTTCTCATTTCATAATTATTTATATAATGATGCTCCGCATCTCATTTCACTACACTATATTATAAATATATATCGGAATAATGTAAAGAAAAATTAGCTATATGCTATCCCTTAAATATCGCTAGTCTTCTTTCCATACCTCTTTTGCAAGTCTGAATACTGCCCAGCCCTTGGGCCATCCTACATACATGGTGGCATGGGTTATAATTGCAGCAATCTCTTCCTTTGTAACTCCATGCGCCTTCGCATTCTGAAGATGATATGTCAGAGATGAATCCGTAATACCTGATGCCATTAGGGAAACCACTGTAATAATGCATTTGGTCTTCACATCAATAGCTTCCTCATTCCATACCTCACCAAAGAGCACATCATCATTTAAGTGTGCAAACATCGGTGCAAACTTACCAAGCTGGTCTCTTCCTGCTGTCTGTACGATTTTCTCTGCCATCTTATTTCCCGCCTCCTAATATTTTCTGTGCGCCTGTAGTCCAAACATGCTTTGATATCGGGGTATGAAACCGCTTTACTCCTCCATGATCTTATATCCTTTAACAAATACCGTCTTGATCTGCTCACCGGCACTCTTTAAGTTCTTACGCAGCTTCTTTACGTGGTTATCGACCACCCTGTCATTACCGAAGAAATCCCTGCCCCATATAAGATCCAGCAAGGTATCCCTTGAAAATGTCCAGCCGGGCCGTTCCATAAATACAGACAACATCTTAAGCTCCTTAGGAGGCAGGTCTATCTGTTCTCCCACAACCTTTACCGTAAGTGCACGTTTGTGAAACTGTATCTTACCACACACCAGTATATCATCCAGTACGGTCCCTTTTGACCTCTTTATAAGGGCATTGACTTTCGCCAAAAGCTCGGCTATCGAAAAAGGCTTACATACATAATCGTCACAACCAAGCTCATATCCATATAACTTGTCTTCCTCACTGGTGCGCGCGGTCATGAATATTACAGGGACATCCATACTCTTTCGTATTCTTACAATAAGATCAAAGCCGCTCATCTGCGGCAGCATCACATCCAGAAGGATCAGATCGTAATTGTTTTCTTCTATTTTATCAAGCCCTTCCAGACCCGACTTGGCGATATCCATAGTATATTCCGGAGCCTTCTCGGAAAAATAATCAATGATAGCCTCTCGGATTTTCGGATCATCTTCAACCAGCAAAATATGCGACTGCATTTTCTTCTCCTCTGATAATTCCGATAATTCCGGTTGTCTTCTGATAAGATCCTGTCTATATCCCGATATAACAGCACACAACCTTTATTATCCCGGACAGTTTCCGGCATTTGTGCAAAAAGTATTTTTAAAGCAAAATCATTATATCAGAAAACGCGTATAAGTTACAACCATTTTCTCAAAATCACCTTACAGGTAAATATCTTGTTTTTCGTGTCATATGAAAGCTTCATTTTCCATCCGCGTTCCTGAGCTATCCCATTTGCTATGGAAAGTCCGAGTCCGGTACCAGCACCTAAAGTACGGCTCTCATCTCCCATCTCCAACGGATCAAGCAGATACTTCAAATTCTTATTGTAATGAAGCTCCGCTTTATTTTTTATGGTAAAGTATCTGACAGTTCCAAATACCTCTATGGTCTCACCTTCAAAAGAATACTTTATGGCATTGCTTATAAGATTATCCACCAAAATCCCGATTATCCCCGGATCGCCTTCTAAGAAGCTTACACCCTCCTGTTTGATCTCGAGATTTTTATCTTCCAGTCTTTCTTTATATCTGCTTTCAGCCTTTTTTATCAGCTCAGACAGATGCACAACATCCCTGTTCTCCGGGTCAGGATTGGGTTTATTTGAGACTTCGATATTCTTGTTTATAAGTCCCTCTAAGTACTGTGCATTCTCCACTATCTGAGCTGCATAATAGCCGTGCTTTTCACGATGGATATTATCCTTCAGATTCTCGCTAAAACCCTGCATGATCATAAGTGGTGTCTTTAAGTCATGCGCCATGGAGTTGATCAGAGATCTGTGAAAACGGCTTTTCCCCTCAAGAGAGTAAAAACTTTTCAGCCAATACCATGCAAGAACAAGAAAGAATACAGCCAGGCCTATATACACCGGAACCATGGATCTAAAGAAATTCTTCATTTCCCTTCCAAGACCATTTTTAATGATACCGAAAAGCATTACTTTTAACCTTTCGCCACTTACACCTTCCAATATACTAACATATCCAAAGAACATATCCCCTTTTAATTCCGAAAACGGTACTTTAATCCCTGAAAATGGGTTGGTCCCGTCAATTTTAGCCCTTAATACAAAATAATTATTTTCATTATCAAACCCAAAATCAGCCGGATCATCAAAAAATGCTAAAAATCGATGTTCCGTCGGCTCCAAATAGAAATATTCATAAATCCCCATCCTTACGTAGCTTTCCCAAGTATCCCACGAATGACAGAAATCGGTATACCATCTGGCAACCTTATCTCCATAACCATCCAAGCATTTTGCGACCATTTCGGAACCTGTAAGCAGTTCTAAAGAATTGTTCTTATCAGGTAACTCGATCCGATTTGTTTCACTGCTCAGGTTTTCCATCCCGGTAAAACCTTCCATCGATCCATACATATCCTGTTCACAACAATATGGTTCCTCATGTGTACGATCAGTATCAATAAAATCTATAGCCGTGATATTTACTACCAGGGGTCTGAATTCATTTCCTTTTTGATATCCTTCCGTAAGATATAATCCAACACTCGGTACAAAATATCCTTGCTCTCGTAACTCGTCCATATGCTTGTACACCCCTGCAAAGTACTCCTCGGGACAGCTTAAATAAGTCACTCCGTCTTCTTCAATCATCTTAAGGATCACAGTACCGTCTTCTTTAAACTCAGAAGATGATATATCTAATTTCAGGTCATTTGTACTTCCTTCCGTATATAATCCGGCTCGCCAATATCCATACACTTCTCCTTCGGTAATGAGCTGGATATATGAAAATATGTCCTCATTAACATCTTTTATCAATAGTTCACTATTATCAGCCCCGTATTCGGAAGAACGCAGTTTTCTGCTCATCGTTTCTGTATCCTGCTCAATGCTTTTATGTATCTGTTCATATTTTTTTACCTTGCTTACCGCAATGGCATCCTGACCAAGCCAGACTGTTAACATAGTACAGCTCAGCAGGCATAACAGCATAAATATCGAAATAACCGTTGCCGCAGGATGTTTCCTGTTCAGTTCTTTAACCAACTTGAACATGCTCTCATCTCCATTTTCTTATAGTAACCTTGAAAATAAATCTTTCCCTTTTCCTGTCATAATTCTTTTTCATATACCAGCCGCGTTCCTGTATTATCCCGTAAGCTACAGGAAAATCCGGTTCACTGTCGGTATTACTAGGTCTGCTTATAATAGCAAACGATCTGTTTTTACAGATGGCTGTTACTGTTGTACCTGCTGATGCATTATTAAAGGTATTGCTGAATACATCATCTGCCATTAGCTCCAGCACCTCAGGATTACCATCCAGATAGGTATCCCCTGTCAGTTCTAATAA
>JAILGF010000107.1 GCA_024696945.1 Lachnospiraceae bacterium
CCCTTAGCAGGCAGATATCCTGCCTGACATGGGATAAGTATACTGTCAGACGCAGCAAAGGCGTTTATAGTGACCATACCGAGTGAAGGAGCACAATCTATTATGATATAATCATAATTGTCTTTAATGAGCTCTATATACTCTCTTAAGACATATTCTCTGCTCATAATGTTTACGAGTGACACTTCCATACCTGAAAGCTCTATATTGCCAGGCATCAGATCAACACCTTCTTCGTGATGAATGATTCCTTTTTTTATATCGAAGTTTTCATCGTTGATCATATAACCCATAACTGTTGTAAGCGTATATTCTAATGAATCCGGTTCCTGGACTCCCAAACTTGCGGTAAGAGAACCCTGAGCGTCTGCATCTATAAGCAAGACCCTACGTCCTTCCCTTGCCAATCCTATACCCAGATTCACTGCTGTCGTGGTTTTTGCGACTCCACCTTTCTGATTGGCTACGCTGACCACCTTACAATTTTTTCTCTTTTCCGCACTTATCGCTGTAGTATTATTCATTGTTCTTCCTCCAAGTTTTTCTCAATTTCCATATGAACTCTTTTGTACCTATTGGATCCTTTTACCGGCAGATTGTCCGACGTACAGTTGACTTTAATCTTTTTGTGCCGATGGATCAGCTTTACGAACCACTTAATATCGTTTGGTGTACACATAATCCTTAACTTAACCACTTATCTCACCTCCCCTCCGGATAGAAAACAAAAAAAGAGACCAAGCAATATTCCTTTTCAGGTTTATTGTTTAGTCTCTTATCATAGACAAATTATTCAGATGTAAATGTCCATTACTATGTCTTCCATCTTTCGTATGACCCTATGATCAGAAAGATTATTTACATAATCCCTTAATAAATCATAGGTTATAACCAAAGTGGTCAAGTAAATGTAGCACTCTGAATGTTCATTTACCTTCCCGAGTTGATTGCAGCCTGTGCCACTATTATCATTTTGGGGTAAACTAACTATTAAACTGGCTTTCGGTTTCCATGCCGAACCATCAACCAAACAGTTAAATTCTTCATTAAAAAAGTTTAATTTCCACTTAAAGGAATCCTTATAAACTGTAATCTCTTTTACTAAAAGGTCAACTATGCTGTCGGGAATTTCTTTTGAGTCGAAACTGAAATCCTGTTCCATCATGTACTCCAAGATCTTTACTTTTTCCTGAAGTTCAGTTTCAGTAAACTCATCCTCTCCCTTTAACTTTGTCAGCTTGTCCTGAACATCTGCTATATCCGCTTCAAGCTTCTCTCTTTGTTCCAGATAAACCTCTTTCGTAACTTCATCACCCATTCTCATATCAATGAGCTTTTCATATTTTCTCTTAAGATTATTCTGTTGACCCTCATAATACTTGATTTTTTCTTTTGTTTCCTTATTAATAGCCTTATGGATATTCTTTTCCAGCAAATCGTTGGCTATTTGAAGAACCCTCTTCTTATCTTCAAATAAAGCCTTCAACAGCATATGGAGCATCAATACAAGTTTCCACTCTGGAATAACAGGAACATCACACATTCCTTCTATGCTAAGGCCTCGTTTTATTCTTGTAGCAATAGTACCATGCTCTATCTGTGTATTACACTGATAACAGTATTTCTTTCCGCCCTTGGGCGTTTTTGTCCATGGTCTATGGTTAAAAGCTTTTCCACATACGCCACATTTCAGCTTTTTACTCCAGATATAAACCGGACGAAGCTTTCCCCGTACATGATTGTTTACCAGCATCACATTACTATCTAGTAATTCTTGCACCTTCTGAAAATCGTCCTTCGAAATGATTGGTACATGTTTACCTTCAACAACTATCTGTTCTACTTCACCTTTATTCTTTTTTCTTTTCTGCTCAAGGTAATCCGTAGTATACTCTTTCCGATATATTATTGTACCACAATAGAAAGGATTTCGCAATATTCTACTAATGCAGGCAACATTCCACCTTGAGAGTCCCATAGGGGATAATATACCTTGTCTTTCAAGTTCAACCTTAATCTTACGAATCCCGAGTCCATCCATATACATCTTATAGATAGACTTTACTACTTCAGCCTGTTCCGGATTAATAACAATATCTTTTCCTACCCTGTCATACCCCATGATATTACCCGTACCATAAGGCACCGCATTATGAAACGATATCATCTGTCCGGCTTTTACCCTCTGGGATGTCTTCTTACTTTCGTTCTGAGCTAGGGTAGCCATTATGGTAAGCCTTAATTCCCCGTCTTCATCATTCATAGTCCAGATATTGTCTTCAGTAAAATAAACCTCTATCCCGATTCTCTTCAGTCTTCTTGTTTCCTGAAGTGTATCAACCGTGTTTCTTGCAAACCTTGATACCTCTCTGGTCACTATAAGATCAAAGCATCCCTTTTCTGCATCTTCCATCATCTGTAGAAAAGACTTTCTTTTCTTAATGGATGTACCCGTAATCCCTTCATCAATATATTTATTATATAGTTTCCAGTCCGGATGCATGGCGAGGATATTATCATAATACTGAATCTGGTTCTCTAAGGCAGAAAGCTGTGCTTCATGTTCCGTAGATACTCTGGCATAGATAGCAACAATTCTCTCCAAATTTTTGACCTCCTATAAATACGTTGCCCTCTTGCGTTATAATATACCATAATCATTATTTTTTTTCAATAAGTTTTTCGCATCTTTTTTTACTGCATCTAAAACCCCTTTACTTATATCGCCTCTATTGACCAGGTTTGATATAAGTGCCACCGCCATATAGACTTCCAGATCGTTCCTATCCTCATCTGATAATATAAACTTATACTCTATTTCCTGCTCCATTCTCTACCTCCTCTCCGATTAATAGCAGTTTTAGTTGTTGTATCCTCAGATAAAGCCCTTAAAACTGATATCCATCTGTATTTATAAATAAGACCATGCAGCGGCAGGGCAGTTTCTTTGACTGCCGTTTATACCCCATTGGATTTTCACCATCTTCCACAGACCGGTCCCTAACCGGAAGTATCATTGTCATCTGCTGTATCATCGCCGGAACTGCTTTCCCTTGCACGGATGATATTTACCGCTCATGAAACACTCTTTATAGGTAACGATATAAAAATATACCCTTCAAAATATCCGTCATCGCGTATCCCATGCCTGGCTCCACAACCAGATTATGTACCACATGATCTATTATTCAGTTGTCAAGGTTCAGTAATGTCCGATAAAACACTTTTTTGCCAGATTATCTATGTTTTATCAGCCCAAAAAGCACACAAAATGCAAGGCACTGTTAAGCCAAATACTTTGTATGCTTTACAGGACCGATAATCCTATTTTCCTTCATACTCTTCTTTATCCAGATTCTCTTCCACTAGAGCTTTATCATCACTATTCCGGATAAGCTTATATAATTTGCTCATGGTATTCCTGATGGTCTTCTCAGATAGATCAGTCATCTCTCCGATGACAACATAAGGTTTGTCAGTTGTGATCGCTAGCTCAAAGATACGTTTTTCCTTTTCTGACATTTTCTCAAGGCTTGCATTTACCTTCTCTGCCACTACCGGATCCTTTACTGTCGTTTTCCGTTTAAGGAACTTGATAACAAAAACTTCAAAATCCAGAAAATCATACTCTTCCGATAGATCCTGATAACCTTCTATGCTTACTTCATTTCTCCGGGATACCTCCCGTAGGTGGTCTCTGACTACATTCATGAGAAGGTTAAAAATCTTACGTTCCAAATTCTTATAAAAAGTACAGACCGTTGCCGGTTTGCAACTTTTAATCCTGAATTTTCCGGGAATTATCTTTAAAAGACGAATCCACATATCCTGTACCAGATCTCTATCCTCTTCATAACCATTTAACTCTTTAAGTCTTTCATTACCTGCGACCATCCTTGCCTTTATTTCTTTTACCCATCTTTCAGCAACTTTCTGATACTCACGAACAAGGTTGTCAAAAGCATTTTTATCACCACATAGAATGTCACATACTTTTAAGTATTCTTTATCATCCAGGTAATCATGAAACACTGCGGGCTTCCATTCCGCATCCGGATTTCGGACTCCGGGGGTCCATTTATCGCTATCCATCGGCTTATCCCACATATACATTTGTCTCCTTTGTAAACCATCTTTTCTTACCCCTCTATTTGTTAACCTTTCCAAAGCAAGGTCCCATGTCCCGACAAAATCGGGTCTTTTTAACTGATTTAATAAAATTTTAATAATTTGAAGTCAGAGAACAAAAAAAGGCGCTTGACTCAAAGAATCAAGTGCCATGCAAACTACATCATATATATTTTTACCCAAACTGTCCCCTTAGCATCGGGTTCCGGATTACCGTACCCCATGTACGAGATACTGTTATTAAACCTTTCTGTGCCTCCGTACAAATATAACTTCATACCATACCCCCTGAGGAACAGTGTCATCCTTGACACCCTGTCCTGCTTTCCGGGTGTATCTGTCGTCTAGTAAGTCAGCTATTCCACCCGTTATTTCGTAATTTTTCATGCTCCTTTTCTCTCTTGATAACCACTTCTTCATCACCTTCATCAGCCCCCTATGATCATATAGTTTTGTCCCTATAAAGTTGCCAAGCCCTCATTTTCTCTGATTATCCCACAAATCATGTACTATAACTCGTACTCTTAGCAGCTCCCCAGTCCAGTTTATAAAATTTTAATATTTTAAGGTAGTAAAAGTATTAAGAAACTGTCACTTGATTGTAAGATTAACCGCATAGAATTTAAGTCAAACAGATGTAAAGGCTTCAGAAGTCATTCTATAACATAGAAAGTGAGGACAAACAGATGGAATTATTCTTTCAGACAATAATAGGCGAAGTCGTCTTTGACCTTTTGGTTGACGCAGGTGAGCAGGCAGTAAAGAGCAGCAGAATACCCAAACCGATCCGGTTCCTGATAGCTGCCGTAGGACTGCTCTTCTTTCTGGCAATAATAGGTATCATGATATTCGCCGGCGTATCCATTAGCATAGAAAAATCTTTAATTGGCGGATCAATTATACTGGCAGCTGCCGTACTGGTCATCGTAGCCGCTTTCAGGAAAATACATAAAGCAAGAACACATACCTGTACCACCTCAGAGAATAAACCCATAG
>JAILGF010000128.1 GCA_024696945.1 Lachnospiraceae bacterium
ATAGGATCCAGTATAAAATCTAACATAGGCGTTCACCTTTTCCTTTATGAATTATCCTTCTCCGCCGCCTTCGCCGCCACCGCCTCCGAAGAGACTTGAAAGTAACGGGATAACTGTCTGGGCAAGGATTATGATACCGCCCCCTGCCATAAGCTGTTTTATACCCTGGGATTTGGAACCTGCGTTATCATTACCATAGCCTTCAAGCAGGTTTATGACTCCCCAGACACCGATACCGGCACCGATTGCTGTGATAACTGTCTTTAATCCGTCAATAGCTGATGAGAAGAATCCCATCAGGAATACTCCGCCATTTCCACCGACATTTGCAAATCCAAACAGGCGGAATACTGTCATTGTTATGACTGCTGTTAAGGGCACGAAATGCGATGCCCTTGCATTATAAAGATTAAACATTTTTCTAATTCTCCTTGTTTTTTATGATATTTTTGTTGTTAACTATGAGTTATATTTGTTTTCCAGATATCCAATGCTGTAGGATCCCGGGCATGGATCAACATGCTTTTTTTCTTTATCATTTTCCTTTTTCCTCCAAAATGAAAAAGGAGAAGGGATTAAACCTTCTCCAACAAATAAAAAAGCGCAAAGATAAGATTTTTCTCTTAAATTTGCGCTCTCGCTAAAAAACTATATTTGTATTCTTATGGTATTTCTAATTATGCGTACTTAAAATCCGGTTCCTTATTAAATCTACCCACACGGACATTGTTTATCCAACATTCCGAATATGTTTTATTCTCTTTTGTATCAGGCATAAGATATCCTGATTTGTGTCTGCCCGGTTTTGAAACGATTGTCATCTTTGCTTCACGTAAGTCTGATATACATTTCCTTACTGTTTTCTCTTTCAACCCAGTGCCTTTGGATATTTCCATGCACGTTACCCTTGATGATCTTCCTGTCAAGAACCTTAAGACTTCCAACTGCTTTTCTTTGCTTGCCATAAATTTGTCTCCTTCACAAAAATATTTCTTTATAGTATAAATAGGCGCTGCTTTTTGAATGAATAAACGATATAACTGACTTTTTTCTGCTTCATAACCATAGTATTTTTTTAAGAGATCTTCTGTATCCATTTTTCCATAAACAAAATCATCTATAATACAGCTAATCCGTCTATGAAAACAACATTCCTTATATGTCATTCCATACTTTTTCTTACAGTATAACTGGACTGTGTCCTTCTTTACTGATTGGATACATTTAATTGGCATGTAACTAGAAATAGCATCTTCAATTTCAGTTTTAAACTTTTGTCCTTTATTCATTCTTACAACCTCCTATGTCGATAGCATATCATCGTATCTAGCAAAAAGAAATGACAAAATGGCGGTTTTTAAGTCGGTTTTTAATTTTTTATAAAATTATTATATCAGTCATTGGAAATTAATCAACCATTTAAAATGTAAGCAACTATTAGATGTAAGGGATAAAACAAATAAAATAGCCATTTATTTATAATATTTTTCTTTCCAGATTCTCCGTTGTAGATGTATATTAAGATAATTGGAAATATAATACCTATCTGCCAGATTCCATCATTCCATGTTACTGTCCCCGACATCATAACCAGAGCTAATACTACTATCTGTGCAAGGCACAGACTCACATATGACATTAACTGTTTCTTTTTGTCTTTTTTATAGACAAAAAACAACCATACCATAAAAGGACCCAATACTCCCCAGTCCGAGAATGCTGTGAGAATCATGAAGGTAAATACAACAATGCCTTTAATAACCTTCTCCTGTACCTTATCTGCAATCACTAACATCATAAATGACATAAAAAGGGTTATCATCACATTTAGGTTGTGTCCCGAGATTGTCCCATACCTTGCTAAAGAATATGGTATCTGCGATAGTATCCCGAAACAAAGAAGCCTGATACCATACTTTAGCTTTGAAGATGTATGCTTATATCCTTCTACCAGGAAGTAGAACATAACCGGTCCGGCCATCCTGCCAACAGTTCTCATAAAAACATATAAAACTGTTAAGGTAGGATGCTTTTCTGGTGGAAGAAGGAATGCCGCCAGATGATCTAAAAGCATCGCAGCTATTGCTATGTACTTGATCTGCGTCCGGTTCAATTCAATCTTATTTTTTTTCATCATACTTATCCATCAAAGATTCCCTTCGCTCATTTAACCAAAGCATAAAGCCCAGCACTGATTCCATGCTCTCCGGTATATTATGAATTTCAACCTTATCTTCCGTTTCCTCTCTGTAAAGAGGTGCCTTTGTAATGTCTGTCAGCTTTCCGCTCATAATATCTTTAAGCGTCTGCTCTCGAATAGCATCACTCATATCAGCAAGCCTTTCATCTACTGCATATCTAAGCGTGTCGATGTCTCGTGATCTTTTAACTCCAAGTTCCCTTAAAATGGGCATATATACCGGATCATAGAATTCCGGTATCATATCATTATCAGGTGCTTCAGGTAATGTCATTTTTTCTAATTGTCTTTTAAAGTTTTCTTTTGTTTTCATGTATAATTACTCCTCTCATTGTTCTTCTATTTCTCCG
>JAILGF010000058.1 GCA_024696945.1 Lachnospiraceae bacterium
TGAATGTGACAAAGGAGGGTATAGTATTGCCCTCTTTTTTAGAAAGATTGATAGATAATGATGTTGCACTAGTATCCGTTATGCTTGCAAACAATGAAGTCGGGAGTATTCAACCAGTAGATGAACTGGCAAAAATAGCTCACTCTCAAGGAGCGGCATTTCACACGGATGCTGTACAGGCTGTTGGACATATTGATATTGATGTAAAGAAACTTGATGTAGATATGCTTTCCGCTTCAGCACATAAGTTTAATGGGCCGAGGGGAATAGGTTTTTTGTATATAAAAAATGGGACGGACTTATATCCGTTTATGGATGGTGGTGCACAAGAAAAAGGTCTGAGAGCAGGAACTGAAAATGTGGCTGCTATAGCCGGGATGGCTGTAGCATTAAAGAATAACTGTGAAACTATAGAAGTAAACAGAAAGCATCTGTTTAGTCTGGAAAATGAACTAATTATTAGATTAAAACAAAATAACTTGGATTTTATAAGAAATGGTTCGGAGCAACACTTACCAGGGAATATAAGTCTATCTTTTAGAAACTCCGATGGGGAAATGCTTTTACATAGAATGGATTTGATGGGCATCTATATATCTACTGGTTCAGCTTGTGATAGTCAGAATACTCAGGTGTCCCATGTTATTAAGTCAATTCAGGTGCCGAATGAGTATGCTAATGGAACCATAAGGATATCACTTGGAAAAGAAAATACTTCTGAAGATGTTTCTCAGATTGTTTACGCATTAACTAAAATATTAAAGTCACAATAACCACTGTTAAATCATAGTTATTATTGTATAAAAGGAATAGTCAGTTATGAAAGCTGTTTACGTATATAGACTTACATCTGATACCGGATTAGCACCATGTGTAAAAAATGGACTGTTGACATTGGCGTGTTGCAAAGGGGGGCAGATTAGAGGGGAAAAGGTCATAAGCACTGGATTGAGGTATCGGATTGGTACTAAAAGGAAACAGGATGGTGTAGATTATTCAGCTGATGATGTATATATTTTAGGTATTTTTCAAGATAAAATGCTTTATATAGCAAAGGTGGATAATGTAATTACGATGGAAGAGTACTATAATGGAACATCTAAAGGTAGAACAGATGATATCTATAGAATAAATAATGGAAAACTTGAAAGAAATAAATGGCTTCAAAATGAGAAAGTACATACTGAACCCGGAAGGATAATGCGGGATTTGGCGGGAAAATATGTTTTGTTGTCCAAAGACTTTGTTTACCTAGGTAAGGATGCTGTTGATGTCCGGTTACTTGAAAAATATATTCCGAGATACCAAGAGACAAAGTTTTACAAGAACAAAGATGCTGAGATAATCATTTCAGAGTGCCTAAAATGTGATGATGGCAAGAGCCATATGCCAACAACACCTTTTCGAAAAAGTGGAGGATGCCGATGAAGATAATATTGTCAAGAAAAGGGTTTGATTCATCGAATGGTGGTATCCCGAGTCCTATAATGCCAGATGGAACACTCTTGTCAATGCCAATAATGGAAAAGGAAGGAGTTTCGTATTCGGATATAGTTTGGAATGGAATAACATATGCGGACATCCTGAAGCAACTTAGTCCTACAAAAACATTTGATAGGTGCCATGTGGATCCGGATATAAGAGAAAATAGGAAAAAATTTATCAAGGGTTGGGTACCGGCTTTCGGTCAATGTGATACTGCGCAGACTCAACTTGAAAATGCCGGAGTAGAGAAAGGTGACATATTTTTGTTCTTTGGGTGGTTTCATCGTGTGGAAGAAACTCCTGATGGGTATAGGTTTAAGAGAAATAATCCGGATGATTTTTATTCAGGAAGTGATCTGCATATATTGTATGGTTATATGGAGGTTGGAGAAATAATCAAAGATCAGGAATGTATTAAGAAGTTTTATTGGCATCCTCATTCGTCGGATTCTCATACCAGCAAGAAAAAGAACGCTCTTTATCTTCCTAGCAAGAGTCTTTCGATTATTCCTTCAAAGAAAGGATATGGGACTCTGGAATATAGACAAGACAGAGTCCTTACTATGAAAGGGATGAGTAGGGCGGTATGGAATGAATATAAATTCCTTATGCCGGAACATATACGTGAGAATAGAAAGAACTCCGCAAAAGAAAAAGGATTATATTATGCGGGACAGTGGCAGGAAACGGTTGTGTATGAGTCGGCTGGACTGAGAGACTGGGTAAAGAAGGTTATTACTTAAAATGTTGTGTTGCAGGAGAGAGAAATGAATAAGGATAATCTACAGCAGATATTCGGAGAATACATTGATAAATTTGAGTTTGTAAATAACGTAGAGCACAGGGAATACTATAAGTGGCAGATATGCAAGGAATATCCTGTACTTATGAAGAAGGCTCTTGAAGCCAGCACTGAGGACTTTACTTCAGCTTTATATGAGGTTAAGAAGTGTACAGAGAACATCATAGACAGTTATACTCAGCCGTTTATGGGTTTGGTTGAACTCTCAAAGAAGGAGCCGGAGACTATCCGTAAGATGCTTATGGATTTGTATACCGATGATGGCGGAGATTTGAATGTTCAGATGAAGCTCATATCCGACTTCTTCGAGCAACACAATATAATCTTGAACAAGTATTTTCCAGATAGTTTCTTATATAAACAAAACTCTCATTCGGTTTCGGCTATGCTTTTCCTAAATGACCCCGCCCATCACTATATGTATAAGGCAGTACAATGTCAGAGCTTTGCTGACAGCATAGAGTATTATAATGACTGGGGTATGGGTGATAATATAAAGCTTGATGTGTTTTACAAGATGTGTGATGAAGTGATAGAGGAGATAAAAAATAGTCCGGAGTTACTTGATACTGATAAACGGAGATTTGACGGAAGAATGGATATACTTTATAAGGGTGATATGCATCCTGATATGGAAAAGCATATCCTCTTGTTTGATATCATATACTGTTGTAATGTCTATGATCTGTTTAACAAGATATCTTATAACAAGCTGTCTTCGAAGGAAAAGAAGGAGCATCTTGTAAAGCAGTCTATAGCAGAAAGACTGAGACAGGCTTATGAAAGAGCTTTGGCTGACTCGCAGAAGCTAGAAGAAGCATATTCTTGTTTTGTAGGTTTGTTGTCTAATATCGGGAAGATT
>JAILGF010000159.1 GCA_024696945.1 Lachnospiraceae bacterium
AAACACCTTCTGCGTCAGCATTCCGGAGAACAATCTTCTTGGCATAACCGACTGCGGAGGCTATTGGAGTATCGAGGACGGAAAGCTTAAGCTTGAGATACATACCGGATTTAAGAACGGAGGCAGCTATTCCTACAACGCAGAATGCAGTAAGGAAGGATGAGAAGGACAGATATCGGAAGGGGGAACGTTTTATGGATGAAAAGCTTAAAAACATCATTTTGAAGGATGTAGATGAGATAACTGAGATTCTGGAAGAAACGGAGAGTTATGACTTTTCAAAAGATCTGAAGCAGTGCATGCAGAAAGCGCAACTCTCTTCCGTAAGTTTGGGACAAAGGGCATTTGTAACTCATACCATAGTGGATAAGTGGCTTCACGGCAAGGCAAGACCAAATGGAAAAGAACGCATGAAGGAACTTGGCATGGCTCTTGGATTTGATCTGGAAGAGTTGGACACATTCTTATTCAAAAACGGATATCCGAAGCTTTATGTTAAGAATGCTCTGGACAGCGCGGCAAAAAGCTATTTGTTAAGAATCACGGGAGATCCCAAGATAGTAGAAAGTTACAGGAACTTAGTAAAACGTATGGGACTGGATTCTGTTTCCTTAAATGACGGTTATGTATCTCTCAGCAGCAAAATAATGAGTGCGGAGCTGAGAGAAGCGGCCGCGCAATCGAGCTTCAGCCGGTGGTTCAGAGAAAACAACATGAATTTTACCGATGATGCGAAGAAACAGCTGCCGGATTTCAGGATCGGACGTTATATGTCACTGTATATCGGAGATTCAACGATAAATGAAATGTCAGCTACAGGGGAACTGCCGTCCACGATTAAAAATCTTCTGTACTCGTTAGTCTCCGGGAAAACTGTAAATACAAGGGGTCTCAGGGACAGGATCATAGCTTTCGGACTCTATTCAAATATGACACCTGAAGAAATAGACATACTTCTTGACTGTGTAAGGGTGCGTCGGATAACGGATCCGAAATCACGCCTTGATTTTATAGTTATGTTAGCTCTGCGCATAGCTCATGACCGTTATCCGTATTACGAGTATGAAAACACAGTCAGGATAGCAGGACGTTTGAAAAAGTCTTCGGATGAATTTGATAAACAGATCCTTTCAGATTACCTGAAGAATTACGATAACCTTAAGCAGATGGTAGAGTATTACGATCATAGTGATAACGATGAAAACCAGATTTTTGAGAGATATTATACATCATATTCGGACCGAAGCATAATGGATTATGTCCGGGATATGCTGGTGCTGTTTAAGGGAAAGAAGATATTGACCGAAGAAGACGTAAAACCTATCTGGGAAATGATACAGCGTGAGGATGAAGAGGATTAGGGATAATCGAGGTGCCGGATGATAAAAAAAGTTACTGTAGAAGTATTGAAGGGAATATTAGCCGGGCAAAAATATGAATATGAAGGTGAAAAACGTATCCTTATCGGACGGCAGGCGGATTGTGGGATAATAATGCCGGATAAGACCGTTTCCAAACATCATTGTTTATTGGAAATCTCTTCTTATGAGGTAAAGCTCTCAGATGTCGGCAGCCTTAACGGAACATATATAAATAACAGGATGATCGGCCAATGGGACAATAACCGTACATATGATGAAGCAATGACGGAAAACCCTGATGAGAATATCGTCCGTAACGGGGATGAAATCGGGCTGGGTAGGTCTTGCTCACTTAGATGCCTGATCGATACGGAAGATACCGTTCCTGAGGAAGTGAACACACCTGATAATATTAATGATAATCCCATAGATTATAAAAAACTTGAGGATGAAATACTGGAAGAGTTAGTCGGACCTTCAGGACAGCAAAAGTCCGGAAAGCCGCTAATGTTTGACGGATACAGGAAAATCAGCTGCTTAGGCCGCGGCGGATGGGGAAGAGTATGGAAAGTACAGGATCCTTCGTCAGGTAAGTATTATGCCCTTAAGAGCATGGTTTCCGATGTTGATTTTAATGATGATGCTAAAAGGCTGATATTAAGGGAATCAGGCATAAATGAATTCCTTTCTCACAAGAACGTGATCAAAACCTATAAAACCGATTTGGCAGAAGGCAAATTCTATTTTCTGATGGATCTCTGTGAAGGCGGAAATGTGAGTGATCTTATTAAGAGAAAAGGCGGAAAACTTCCTTTGGAAACGGCTACATGGATAATGCTTCAGGTACTTTCGGGTCTTGATTACATTCATAACGTTGATATTGATGTTGCTGTTCAGAGCAGGATGTTCAGCGGGAAAAAAGAGACTTCCGTAAAAGGAATAGTACACCGGGACTTAAAACCTGAAAATATATACCTTTCAGATTATTCTGATTTTCCGGTGGCGATGATCGGCGATTTTGGAATGGCGAAGGCATATGAGTTGGCAGGCCTTTCAAGAAACACAAACGACGGTAATGTGTGCGGATCGGGACAGTTTATGTGCAGGAAGCAGGCCTTGGACTGCAGGTATTCAAAGCCTGAGGTAGATGTCTGGGCAGCCGCCGCAACTTATTTCTATATGCTTACCGGAAAATACGCAAAAAACTTTAAAACAGACAGCGATGTATGGTATGTCGTAATGTCTGAGAAAGCACGTCCTATCCGGAGCATTAATCCTGCTATACCTCAGGAAATCGCTCAAGTTATAGATAAAGCCTTGACAGAGGAGCCTAAGATCGGATTCTCCACAGTGGAAGAGTTTAGGAAGGAGCTTGTGGCAGCACTCCCGGCAAATTTAAAAAATGCAGTACAGGAAGTAATTTGATGAACGGTAATGCATAGCGAGTACATCATAAATACAGGAATTCATTGGAACAGAATCATCTTGTAACTTTATAGGGAAAAACCGCCCGACGATTTTTGTTATACTCTGATTACAAAAAAGAAAGGAGCGTGATCCTATGAGAGAAGCGGATTGTTACAGTTATTGGTATGGTGTCTTTACAAACATAAAAAAGGAGATAGAGAAGAAATTTGCAGAGTATATAGAAGACGGTTCTGTACAGATGGAAAGGATAAAACTCTTATTCATTAGACGGGCACACAAGTTTTTTGGTACAAATATCTATTTTGGAGAATATGATGAAATCTGACAACTTTTTAAGTGAAGGAGAGCATTATGATGAGGAAAATTAAAAAGACTATAGTTTTTATAATGATGTTATTATTGTCGCTGTATTGTACGGCTTGCAGTTCTAAACCAAAAGTAGAGATTACTTTGGCTGACATGACAGAATCAAAGGTATTGAATGTGCAGTATACCGCAAATGATGATATTTCGAAAGATGATCTGCAGATGAAGGTTTCGGTTTCGAGTGACAGCGGAAAAGCTGTAGGAACGGTGTATTGTTTTTCAAAGATCAATAATGATCTGGAAGAAGACCGTAGATATGTAGGACTGTTTTATATGAACGAAGAACGTTCATGGAATGTAGAAGGAAGCCTTACGTTGGGAGGTTCTACAGTTACCGGAAATGTGAATACGTCCGACATACTTTCGTTACTTGGAGAAGAGAGCAAGATAACTGTATCTTTTGTAATGGGTAAAGAAACAGTATCTGAAAAGGTGGTAGGAAGTAAATAAAACAAAAATATTCTTTTCATAAGGATATGTGAGATCTGAACCCAATCTGAACAATGGATGAGGGAGGGCAGCTTATGAATAATGATATTGATAATAACCATACCTTATTTGAATCAGGAAGTGGCACCACCATGTATGATGCCACTTTTTATGATGCTGAAATGCAGGGTCCGGTAGATTCTGTTGTTGATAATGCCTCCATACAAAAGGGTACCACAATTCTTGATACATATAGTGTGGAAAGCGATGCAATTGAAGGTGGCATGGGAAGTGTATGGCGAGTACATCATAAATACTGGAATATTGACCTTGCCATGAAACGTCCCCAGCCTCAATACTTTTCTACAGAAGAGTCCAAAAATGTTTTTGTTAAAGAGTGTGAGACATGGATCAACTTGGGACTTCATCCCAATATTGTTTCATGCTATTATGTTCGTGAAATATCCGGTGTGCCATCTATCTTTGCAGAATGGATGGATGGAGGAAGTCTTGAGGATCAAATAAGATCCGGCAAACTATACGAGGGTACTGAAGCGGAAATACAGGGACGTATACTTGATATAGCCATACAGTCTTTACGAGGATTAAATTACGCCCATGAGAATAAAATAATCCATAGGGATGTGAAACCGGGCAATATTCTTCTAAACCAAAAAGGCGAAGTAAAGGTATCAGATTTTGGTATCTCAAAAACAGGAGGATATTCACTTAAATATTGTTCGAGGGAACAACTTGAAGGAGCGTACCCATCAATAAAAAATGATATATATTCATGGGCGGTTTCTGTGATGGAAATGTATGTTGGCGATTGTCCTTGGATAAATGGAGAGATAGCCGGTTTGCAATGTCGGAAATATTTTGAGGATAACAAACGTACAGGTGTTACGATGCCGGAAGATTTGAAACGATTATTAGAGGAATGGTTGTGTGAAAAACGGTGGGAACAATGGTATAGTTTTAGGTCATTAGAACGGGAACTGGAAGCAATTTACAGTTTGTGTACAGGAAATGCTTATCCACATTCAGATTCGAAGGTTATAATAGAAAATGCAGAAATACTGAATAATCGTGCAATAAGTTATCTGGATTTGGGGAAAATAGAAGAAGCAAAGCAAATGCTGCTTAAGTCGTCTTATTATACATGGGAAGGACCTAATCTGGCTTTATATAATTACTGGCTCTTAAACAATGACTCTCGATCCAACATTTGGGAAGACCATGATTATTATCCTGATGATAATGATGTTTTGTATTGCTTGTGTAATTGTAGTTGTTGGAATAAACGTTGTAATGAAATTATGAAAAAATGGAATGGTAGTTATCCTGAGGTAATTGCACCTTTCATTCCTGAAATTGAGGACAAAGTTATAAATGCACCGAAGGGAAAAATAAAGTATTTTAAGACAGCAAAAGTGGGCTGGATAGATCCTTCGGGAGAAAAGATATTATTAGTTGATGAAAATATCGGAAAGCTCAAAATGATAAATCCGGAAACAGAGGATGTTTATGTAGAATTTGACGACCCGGGAGATGAGAGGATAAAGATGCCTCTCTTTGTATGCGGCAGTAGTGACGGGCAGTTCGTTTATGTTATAGAAGGATATTATGATTATAAAAAACAAAGAGAATATGAAAGAACCAAGGAAATAACTGAAGTATATTCAGAAGAGATATTTAATCATTTTCTTCTTTATATATGGAATGGTAATGGAAGATATTTGAAAACATTGACAGGACCAGAATCATGGTCATTTCTTGAGTTTGAACTAGCATTTTATCAAAAGGGAAGATATTTAATATGTAGCGGAGCTAGTAATTGGTTTTGGGATTTGCAGACAGAAAAATGTTATAAATACGGTTTTTGGGGGCAAAACAATTGTGGGGAGAGGGTTGTTGCATTTAAAGATATAGAAAGTGAAAAAAAATATCTTTCTTCTGTTGATCATGTATATAACGATAAGGAATATATCTCAGATTCTTTTGAGGCTATCCAAAAAGGATATAATGTTCTGGAAGAAGTTCCTGACATTTGTGGCGAAAGAATGTGCTATGACAGTGATAGGATGGATGGAATGGAAAAATTGCGAAACATTAAGAAGGCTGGGTCGAAAGATGAGAAATGGAGCGAGACTATATACAAAACGAAGATTCCGGACACAAATCTGTGGATGAGAATTGAAAAAATTAAATGGTCTGTATCATGTAGCATAAAATGTACGATTACTGAATCAGATGGATTTGAGATATGGGATAGAGATGGTCAGGGGATCAGTTTTGACGATGCAAAAAGGAAAATATTGATTTCAAGAAGAAAATACGGAGAATGTTTGACGTTATACTCTTTTGAAAGTATGCCAAAGCGTTTCCGAAGACCTTATCTGATCAGTAAGGTTCGTTCAATAAAAAATTATAATGAAGATGATTATAATTTTAAATTATTGGAAGAAGAAATGGAAGGACGGATCCGTGATATGGATGTTGCTGGAGCAATTGAGGTCTTAAAACATGCCAGAGAATATCAAGATAGAGGATATTTGTTCAGAGTTGCTAAACTTAGTTCGTGTATTGGAACTGTCGGAATACCAAAAAGAGTAAGCAGAAAGCTTGGTCTAACGAAAAATGAAGCATATGCGAATTTGGTCGAGAATGTACAGAATGATAATTATATCGGAGAATATTGCTTTAAGTGCTCTGAAACAGAGGGTAAAATAGGAAGTGTTTTGGATTATCCTTATATAGACCAGAAAAAGGGAATGTTTGTGGATGGGGCAGATGTTTATTCAAAAGAGTTTACCAATATTGAGATATACCCGATTAAAAATAGGAGTAAAAAGGCATCGCATAATATATCAGGAATAATAAAATGGTTGTTCACACTTAAAGATAATAAGACGCTGATTATTGTGACAGATGATCCGGTGTATCTTCCGATAAAACCGATTTATCGTAGAGTCAAGTCTTGCGTGTCCTGTTATTATTATGTATCGGATAAAATCCGTGAGAAAAAAGAAGAAAAGTATTATTTCAAGCATTATATATGTGATATGAAATGGGTGTTAACCCGTTATAAGCTATACAAGATTGATCTTGAAGACAATACATGTAAAATGATTGGTAAAGGCTTGGGTCGAAATATTATTAAATCGAGTAAAGATAATCTGACTCTCAACAATACCTGTTTTAAAGGAAGCATATCATTTATGCATTGCATGGAATTAACAATAAATGATCAGAAAAAAGACGCACTTGGAAACGAAATAATCCTAAAGAATAGTAGAACAGGAGAAGTTTTAGATAAATTTTGGGCTTCAGATATCTGTATCAGTGATGATGGAATGTATTTGATCAAATGTCCATATTTAAGCTATGATAACCGCAAGCCGGAATTGTATCTGTTGGACTGGGATTGGGGGGTGGAATCGGGAACCGGACGGATAGATATGATACCGGCGGAACTCCATTATGATATTGAAGCTAATAAAAAAATCATGAAGAAAAACCAGAATGTATCATTCTTAAAATGGAATCCACCTGCAACTTTATAGAGAAACCCCGTCCGCCGATTTTTGTTATACTCTGATTACCAAAGAGAAAGGAGCGTGATCCTATGAGAGAAGCGGATTGTTACAGTTATTGGTATGATGCCTTTACAAAAGTATGTAAATGGATGGAGAATGACTTTAAAAGGTATATAGAAA
>JAILGF010000177.1 GCA_024696945.1 Lachnospiraceae bacterium
CCTTTGTGGTTATGTGTTTATTATAACACATAACCACACCAAAGTCAAGCAAAAAATCGTTAAAAACGGCTTATTTTCAAGGTTTTTTATGGGTTGATATGGTTATGAGATGGAGAAAATGGCTGGGGAGTGAACAGTAACTCAGCAAGTATTTTCCGTAGTAGAGGCATTTTTATAGGACTGGCTTTATGGTAGGCTTAAGAAAAAGGAAATAGGAAAAAGGAAACCTAGATTGCAAAATTAAACCCGTACACAAAGAAGGAGGATCATATGAAGAAGGTTATAGTAAAGGATTATCTGCAGCTTATAGGCATCAGAAATTTCAAAGGCGAAGACAAGATGATAGACTACTACATCATCTGGCCCGGCAAGGAAAGAATTTACGCATTCAGTAAGAAATACTTTCAAAACGCTTACGACTTATGTAAGTCGGGAATCAGGCTTAATGATCTGTCAACAAGAAGGACCAGGGACAAGGGAGTAATGAATCTTGTAAATTACCTTAACATAATGCTCCCATACCTGTGTGATTACTATGATCTGCCGGTTGCAATATAGAATATTATAAAGACAAATACCTGACCAGGTGATTTGTTAACGGATGAAAGGGGAAAATGATCATGGAGAGACTCATATATTGGATAAAAAGGATTGTGAATGGTAACAACAAGTACTGTAACTGCTGGTGCGGTTCGTGCCCATATTTTAAAAGATGCAGACGAGACGGCTTTAAAAGTAAATAGGTACTATAAAGTTCCCCTGACATTTTGCCGATATATATACTATATGTGGGTATAGTATTGACAGAATGTAAACGGGAGGAACTTGGTATGCCAAAAGGATCACATCAGAAACTTAAACTCTATTACTTAAACAGGATCATGCGTGAAAAGACCGACGATGAGCACGGCCTTAGCATGAAAGAAATCCAGAACCTGCTATCAGAATATGATTGCTCCGCTGATCGCAAGAGCCTTTATGACGACTTTGATGCACTTAAGGTAATGGGTCTGGATATTATAGGAGAAAAGGCAGGCAATTCTTACGAATACCATGTCGGTAAGAAGGAATTTGATATAGCAGAGCTTAAGCTTTTGGTAGATGCAGTGCAGTCATCAAAGTTTATCACTGCCAAGAAGTCGGATGACCTCATAAAGAAGCTTACTGCCATGGCGAGCGACTATGAAGCGGATCAGCTGAAGCGTCAGGTAGTGGTGCATGGGCGTGTTAAAAATATGAATGAGAGTATCTACTATGTAGTAGATGATATTCACCATGCCATAAGCAGCAACAGCCAGATAATGTTCGACTATATGCAGTGGAACCTTAAGAAGCAGCTGGAGCCCAAGAAGAGGGAACCCTACCGGGCAAGTCCCTGGGCTCTTATCTGGGCAGAGGAAAACTACTATTTGGTAGCATACGATGAAAAAGAAGACAAAATAAAGCACTATCGTGTAGATAAGATGAAGAACATTACCGTCCTTAAAGAGAAGCGCCTGGGTAAGGAGAAGTTCAAGCAGGAATCCCTGGCATCATATGCTAACATAAACTTTGGAATGTTTGGTGGCGAGGAGAAAGATGTAAAGATAGAGTTTAAGAATGAAATTGTCGGGGTCATCATCGACCGCTTTGGAAAGAATATAATGATCCATCCATCTGAGAAGGCAGGATGGTCACATACAACGGTGAAGGTAGCCATAAGCAGGCATTTCTTTGGGTGGATATTCGCATTGGGTACCAATGTGAGTATTACTGGACCAGTTGATGTGGTTATAGAGTTTGAGAAAGATATAGATGATCGAAAAAAGCTAATAAAGCAAAGAAAAGGGTAATGAATACATAAATAGTCTACATTTGGTATGAAGGGTGGAGATGGCTAAAGTCATAGCTCATAGCTAAACGCACATAATTATATATAATTATATTGATGTATGTAATTTTGAAATCACAGTACAGAAATTTGTCAGGAATCGATTTGACTTTACGAACGCATATTTTATGTTGATATTTTTTCGCCAATATGATATATTTATAATATTAGGTTGATATGTTATCTGAATAGGATAACATAAGTTACAAAATAACTATGGAGGTTTGTAATGCAAATTAGTTACAAAAAGCTTTGGAAATTGTTAATTGACAAGGATATGCTAAAGAAAGATTTGGCTGTGAGGGCAGATATCAGTTCGGCTTCTATAGCAAAACTAACTAAGGGAGAAAATGTTAATACAGAAATATTGGTAAAGATATGTACAGCGCTCGATTGTGATATTTCAGATATCATGGAAATGATAAAATAAGGCAGAATTTTTGAGGGAAAAAGTTATGAAGGTAGTTTCGTTTTTTAGTGGAATAGGTGGATTAGACAAAGGTTTTGCAGATGCAGGATATGATGTTATATGGGCAAATGACTTTGATAAATATGCGGTAGAAACTTATAAAGCAAATTATGACAATGTAATTGTCTGTGGCGATATAAATGCGGTAACGTTTGATGAAATACCAGAATGCGATGTGATAATAGGTGGATTTCCGTGTCAACCATTTAGTATGATGGGTGAACAAAGAGGTTTCGAAGATGCCAGAGGAACGTTGTTCTTTAGAATTGCGGAAATAATCAGAGACAAGATTAATAAAGGCCATAAGCCTAAAGTAATAGTTCTTGAAAATGTTAAAGCATTGAAAACACATGATAAAGGAAGAACTTTTGCGACAATAAAAAGAATATTGGAAGAAGACTTAGGCTACAAGGTCTATGATGCCATACTTAATTCAGCAGAATATGGAATACCGCAAACAAGAAATAGGACATATATAGTGTGTTTTGCTAATCATGACATGAACTTTGAGTTTCCGACTCCAGTAGAATTGAGCTTATCTTTACAAGATTTGTTGGAAGAAAATGTAGATTCAAAATACTTTTTATCTGATAAGATATTACCGACAATTCTATCTGATGGAACAGGTGGATATAAGGCAAAATCAGAAATTGACTTAAGAGTGGCAA
>JAILGF010000188.1 GCA_024696945.1 Lachnospiraceae bacterium
GACGGGGGATTGCAGTTGACCCCCTGTAAAATAACGGGGAAGATGGTACAGAGAAATCTCTGTTGTAAGAGGAAAGATAACGACACCAGAACAGGCAAGCCTCTCTGACTTGCCCGTTTTTTACTTTCAAAAACTCTATTTTAGCTACATTCATCACTTGTAGGGGTATAGAGTGCTGTGTGCATATCAGCCTTAGGGATACCTGCGCCATTTGTAGTAACATCAAGTCCCATGCCCTGCTTGACTAATGATTTTACCTGATATCCCTTTTCTTTCTTTTCTAACAGCCATCTCTGGGTAAATGTACCATCAAGGACATACTTATATGTGTCTATAACTGCACCTTCCTTAGTTATGCCATGTTTTATACATTCATAGCCAGGCCGGAATATGCATTTTTAAATGCAATTCCCTCAGATGGATCTGTATTCTCGATAACCTTGCTAATGACTTTCTCACCATCGCTTTCACTCAGAAGCTTTTCTGCCGCCGAGGCATTATTGCTTGGAAGGATGATTCCCACCAATAATACTACCGTGAGAAAAACCACCAAACCCTTTTTCGTTGCATTTCCTAACATAAGACCACCTTTCTGGCAAGTCATTCTTGCCCATATGCTTTATTGTTTTGCTAGAGATAATCTCTAACTTAGTTACAACTGCATTATAGCATTGTATAAAAACATAGCAGGGAAAATGAATGTTATTTTAACCAAATCTGGGGAAACATTACCATTGATAATGTAATGTTCTTCCAGGTTCGCAAGTGTAATAAAGTTACCCTTCTCAATCATGGTTCCTCTTCCTTTTAGGATATCCTCTCTGCTCATTTCTCTGTTTTTTAGATTCAACTCTCAGGTATCCCGTATACTCTCCATCCTTGCAACTTTTTTTGACTATCTCATCCAGGTCAATGATTATAACATCATCGGAAACATGTTCCACAATGTAATCAACTATATCCGTTGAAGAATTAACGAACGGAATAAAATCCTCCATAATATACCTGGTTGAGTCTGTCTCTATTATTATATTGAGGAATTCATACTCTCCCGTTCCTCCTTCGTTACGGTTACCATACTGATCGCCCATATACACATCATCGTAAATGGAAAAATTATCCTTTTGGGAAAGAAAAATACTGAACATAAATCCTCTGATTATTATCATGTTGTCACTTCCTTATATTTTATCATTCTTAAGCTACTTTTATTTCGTAGCGTTCATCGTATATACCAGCTCTCAACGAAATGACAAGCCGGTATATACGATATTCTGTTTATCATGGGAATCCTCAAAACTATAGAAGATAAGAAAACCTAATACTGAGGATTCCCATGATATTTATTATCAGATATTAGTTTAAAGTGTTTGCAATGTAGTCATAATAGTTTTTACGAGTCACAATTCTGTTGATCTTTCTGGTGCCCTTTTTTGAAAGATAGCTTCGGAATGAATTCCATGTCATTACGCATGCACGGACTGTGCATTTCCCATCGTAATTTCCGTCGGTAAACAGGACATGCTCTTGGCCGTATCCCATTAAAACGATACTGTGGCCGCTTGTATACGCGTTATTTGTAGTCCTGATTACTGAGCCGGGCACAATTCCATTCCTAACAAAACTATCATAAGAAATGGTATCTTCGTTTATCTTTGCACCTTTAAGAACAATGTCGGACAACGTGTCCCTTCCGTAACAATCCATGTGGAAAATACTGCTGGACACTTTTGCAGCCCATCCAAAGCATTGTTTTGATGAATAATACTTTGAATAACGAATAGTACCATCCTCATTATAGTAGGGAAAGTATACCGTATTTTTAGCAAATACTGTACCAAGAGGCACTTCCTTTAAAAGCTTTTCAAAGGCCTCAGCTAATCCTTTGTCTGAGAAAACACAGTAAAGATCGAGCTTGTCATTACTAAGATATGTTCCTTCGGGCAAACTGTCGATATACTCTTCACTGTTCATTGATTCAGGTAATATTTTGAATGTTATGTCTTTTGTCAGGGTACTATTAGCGCCAGTATTATCAATAACATATAGAGTTATTATTGCGTTATTGCAGCTGCATGTAGCCTTGAATGCTGGTTCTAACTTGTTGTTAATGACTAACTGTAAGCATCCTATTGAGTAGCTATCTGCCAGTACTGTATAAGAATCGGAATAATCAGTAACACTTACCGTTGAAAGCAGTTCCCAGTAATCAATACAATCGCCAACTCGTATAATATGTGAATCAAAATAATTACATGATACTTCGGGATTCTTCTTGGCAGGAGGAGTAATATCCTTTAAAAACTCCATCGCCACATATCCGCCATATTCATTTGCATATACCCATGTATAATTATCTTCCAAATATTCATCTCCCGAGATTAATATTTGTGTTTTGTTTTTTATAAGATCAATTTGTTTTGAACTAAGTCCCGGTGCTATCCTTACTCGAAGATTGCCACCGGTTACTTTAGCCTTTGTACCATTTTCATAAGTTGCCGCTAAACCTTCACAAGGTTTAATTAGAAGCGTACATACTATAGTTAATACTATTATTAGAGTGGCCATTGAGCCGGCCTTGTATCTTTTCAACATATAGATTCCCTCCTATAATCTGACTGCTGTGACAAATTTGTCTTGTTACTTAAAACTTCCATTACCTATAAAAACTTTTAAAAAATCTATGTCTTTGTCATGGCGGCTCCTTTCTGTGTTAGCAGCTGTCCTATTTATATAGGATAACCCCTACCTACTTTTCAACTATCATCCTTCAGGTACATTACATATGATATCAAATATCGAAAATCGAGTTGGAAATCGAATGTTAACTCCCCTTTATGGTTTTCCTAATGTAGTAAGTCGCAAAAGTTTTGCTGTGTGCGTCTTTAAGCTATCTGCATATCTAAAACTAGGACAACTCTGACATTCTAAAACAGCTACATGATCCGAAAATGTTTTCTCAAAAATGATGCTGATAAAGAGGAGTCCTCGTTCAGGATTTCCCGTCGGATTCTTCTTTCCGTCAGTTTTCTAGCATACCTGTTTTCTTTTCCGCACAATTCATAATAATACCTGTTCACGCGCCGGATCTCGCCATGGTATTTTCTTACATCACCTTTGGTCGAGATAAAAACCTTCGTATACGGATTCAGGTTTGTCCATCTATCATCACAGTGATTATCAGACACATCTGCACGCGGGCATCGCATACCTTCAACCTCATCAAGATCCATCCATGGATTGATACTTAAAAACCTCCTCAGTAATTTGGCTTTATAAGCAGCTTTTTTCTCCCATTTGCAATACTCTTGTCTTCTATTGCCTTCCCGTGGAAAGTGTGCTTTGGGACCTCTTGGAATCTGCTTTTCTTTTTCGTCAAGCTCATACTTAGATTTACATTCGTATTCAGACATATAAGTGTCATACAACGTCTTTTCCATAATGCCCGCTCCTTTATGTTGTTTGTTATGATATCATTATACATACTATTTTATTTTAGTCCGGAAAACGAAAGTTATTCACGAACCCATTCGTCAGCCTAAGGATTTCCATCCGATTCGTTCTCTTCCTCCGAAGTAACTCCTGATGGCTTCAGATATTTCTTCATCATGATTCTGGCTGTCGATAATGCCTGGTCCACTATTTCTTTATCTATATTTGAATATATGAACGACAACAGGATAAACGTCGAGGATACGCAATTCCAATAAACGAGCCTTCCCCTGGAGACATACATTTTGTAGTATAATTTCAATGCCGGGACGCCATACCTGACCGCTTCTAATGATCTTTCTCCTTCAGGCGGTGAAAAGTACAGAAACTCGGCAAAGTTCTTCATGGTGTATGCCATCAACGGCGTATACAACTCTTCATTATCTTCATAGCATTTTTCTGCAAGCTCCTGTCCTTTATGAAGATAAAGCATGGCGCTCTCGTAACCGTCATCTGTTTTAAAGCAAGCTTCAAAATATAGATTATATGCCCTGGCAAGGATGCCCTCTGCATACTTATGCCCGCTCCAGCATAACTCTTCAAGAATCGTCATAGCGTTAGATGCAGATGCGGTAGCATCTGAAAAGCAGTCCACCATATAATATGCCTTGGACGCTTCCATATAAAAACGGGCTGCCTCCAGGGAATACAGCTGAAAATCCATCCCCAGGAGTTCGCATGCGCTCTTATGCAATTCCTCCTCCAATGCATTTATCAGATCTATTTCCTTAAACCCGGAATGAACGTGATGGCTGTAGATTACTCTTTTCACGACAAATGCATCCAGTTTTTTTTCTTCATATTCATAGTCTTCAAGTTGCTCACTCAATGCCGTAATCTCTATTATCGTCGCATTGGCTACGCGATTCAGCCCCTTTCTGTCCAGGATTTTGGATCTGTATATAAGCGACTCAAGCCTCACTCTTAAGATAAGAAGCCTCTCTTCGTCGTCCGCTCCCGGCTCATATGACTGCAGATTTTCTAATACCTCAGAGACCAGCCTTTCCGCTTCTTCGAACCTTCCATACACATAATTAAGTATCGCGAGCGATAAAACACACCTATATAACGGCAGTTTAACACTGGAGTTCCCATGTTCAACGAGGTTTCTGTATAACTCTTCCGATCTATATAAGCTTCGGATTGCATTCAGTGAAGCAGTATTCATATATACGATACCCTCAAGCATATACATGAATGCCTTCTCCTGTGAGTCCAGCGAATCAGGTGCTATTTTTTCAAGGATTTCTAATGCTTCTTCATATCTTCTTTTTGTAATCAGATGGTCTACTTTTTTTAATGTCTTTTCCATTACAGGTCTCCTCCTGTACTAACATATCAGCATATTTATCACTTTCTAAAAGGCTTTCTACGGCAACATACTCTTATTCCTGCAATCTGAAGAACCTTAAGGCATTGTCATATGCTGCTTCCAAAATCTCTTCAGGACTGCACCCGCGAATCTTCGAAACTTCCAACGCTATTTCGTAGATACTCAAAGAGGTATTGGGAGCACTTAAGCTTGATATGTCATCTTTCCATTCGCTGTAACGTCGAAATGGCTTAACAAATGGACTGTCCGTCTCTAGCTGCAGGCTCTCTAAAGGCATGATCCTGGCCGTGTCAGTCAGATCCTTAAACCCATACGAGATCATGCCCCCTATACCAAAATAGCTTACACCAACTTCCATATACGCTTTCATCGTTTCCGCCCGTCCCTTAAAACAATGGATAACCGCACCATTTTTGATAGGATGCTGACGCAGTATCTCAATAGCATCCCGATCAGTATTATAAGGGAGCTCTATTGTGGACGTTACCGGTCTTATATGAAGGATTACCGGAAGCTCCGCCCTATTAGCCTCTTCAATGCCTCGGATGAAGAAGTTCATCTGCATAGCCCTGTCCCAGTCATCCTTAAAATCCGGATATGAGTAATAATCCAAGCCAATTTCCCCAATTGCTACGGGTCTATGTTCCTGAATCAGGGCTCTAAACTGTTCCCAACGGTCTTCATCCCAGTATTCAACCTCTTTCCACAAATACCTCGGATGACAGGGACCAAATACCATATGTATAAACCCAGGATCACAGCTTTCCTCCATTTCTAGCATTCTGAAGTTAGATAAATACTGAACCGCCGGCATTACTATATGCCTGACACCGGTGTTCTTTAATAAATCAAGAAGCTCATTCCGGCAACCTTCGTATGAATCAAGGTAATAATGACAATGCGTGTCAAAAATCCTCAATGGTTTCCCTGTATTGTTTTTTTCCAAAAAACCTTTTACTTTTTTCGCCTTTTTATGCCAGTATCTCATCCAGCCTTTGACCTTTTCGGAATGGTCTGGTTTAACAATGGCAACTCCGATTTCAGAGATGGTCTTATATTTCCCAGACCTTTTCTTTAATACATCGCCTTTTTGAAGGGTGCCAAAATAAGCCTTCCTGACATACGGTTTAAGCTCTTCGCTGACATTAGATTCAATCCACTTCATTGCTTCGATCCTGTTATTACCAGGAACCTGGGTTTTTATAAAGCTTATCTGGTTTTCGGTTTCTTCAATGTATTGGTCTATTATTTTTTTAAGTTCAGCTATTTCAGGCGTACCGTTCTCCTTGTCAAATTTCTCTAGTATTTCTCCTATAGAATAATTCTTTCTTGCAGTATACCCGTCTTCCATCTTGTCGCCCCCATTTCGCTCAGTTTACTAATAATCTTTCAGATTCGCTTCAATTCCTGTAAACCGTCCTACAAATATATATCAAGATTTTTTACGGTAACCAGTCGAACCTGGCTTTTAAAGCATCCTGATCCTCAAATAAATACTGATACATCCCACTATACGCTGGCGAAGTATCATAAAACCTTGACATCCTTAGGTCCGTATTTAAAAGTGCACTGCCTATTTTTCTCGAGGTCCCGTCTTTTTCAACGAACACTCTCGCTGTGTCCCTTTCATCAGTATCTCGTTCATAAAATTCATCTCGGTATAGCATTAGGACCTTGTCTACCTGTTGCAGATCTATCCCAAATGCATCAAGATCGGATAGAAGCGGCCTCTTATCCGTCCTCCTCTCAACAGAACGTGGCAATGTTGTCAGAACAACCATTGAACAGCCAAGTTTTTTGGCTAACCCCTTCAGGGTCTTAACTATATATCCATAATCAGCCTTCCTGCGTGGAAACAATGTGTTTTTCCCCAAAAATACGCTTTGGAGATTATCAACAACTATCAAGTCGATATGTTCCTGCTTAAGCCGTTTGCAGGTCTCCTTTATCTTATCAAGGCTTGCACTATGTTCATCATCGATCAACAGAGGAAAGCTTCTTAACTGATTAGAAGCTTCTTTTACTCTCTGCAGCTCTTCAGCGGAAAGCCTCCCTGTCGACAGCTTATAGGGCTCTATCCCTGATTCCATAGACAATAACCGGGTAGTCATCAACGAGGCATTTTCTGTAAAAAACACCGCCTTCTTCCCAATCAGATTGCTATTCCTTATTATCGACAGGGCAAGTGCCGTCTTTCCCATCGATGGACGTCCCGCCAAAAGTACCAGGTCTCCATTTTTGAAGCCCCACTTGATAAGACTGTCTATACCATAAAATCCAGTAGATACGCGTCTGTCGTGGTATTCCGCTTTAGGATTGCTCCTCAGCTCTATTTTTCTAACGATTTCAGCCAGTGTTCCCTTTATATTCAATCTGCTCTTCATTTTTTATCACCTTTCCTTTTACACAAGTTAGCAAAACGGAAGATCTGCCAGACTGTACTTGTTTCTATATTTACCATATAGAAAGCCTCCAAGACGACCATCATAAGGCGAAACTTCCAGTGTGATCAGCCTGGTAGCCCCCGTCAGGCTTCCTTTTATCACACTGATCTCCGCTTCTCGGTTGATATATCCCCTGTCACGGTATAGGAAAAGCACTTTATCGTAAATTCGGCTCAGCGGTCCATAGGCTTTTTCGAGATCTTCCTTACGGGGTCTCTTGAATTTCCTTTTTTCAATGAATTCCGGCAGGCTGCTGAGCACCAATACCGGACAACCCAATTCAACGGCCAATGCCTTCAGCTGTTCAGAAATCCGGCAATAATCCTTTCCATTACGTAGACCTCGTATACGGATAAGCTGCAGGTAATCAATGATCACAAGATTTAAATCCATGCCTTCTTTTTTCCAATTATTGCATCTATTTTTTATAGCCCCGAGTTTTAGCCCTGTAGTATCATCGATCACAAGTTGATATCCGGATAAGTGCTTCGAATAATCTCCTATTTTCCCAACATCGTACGGCAGGATATCCCTGTTGCTACATAGTTCTTCAACATCTACACCGGTATTTATCGAGATCATCCTTGCGGCTATCCGTGACTTCGTGCCGGGTCTGGTGAAATATGCTACCGTACATCCGTCATCTCCGCACAGATGATCGACGATGTTCAATGCAAGGCACCTTTTTCCCATACCTTCCGATGCGGCCAACAAAATAGCCTCTCCATCCTTAAATCCCCAGATAACATCGTCGAGGAGATGAAAGCCTGTAAATATCTGGTTGTCGCGGAAGGGTCTCTTGGCCCTGTTTGATGCACTCTGCATTATCCGTTCTGTAAGTTCCTTTATATTATATGGGTTTACAAGTCCTGCATTTAAACTCATCTGTCTTCCTCCTTGTATAATCAGTAGCTTTACAAAACGAACATTTATCTTAAATCCATGATAACGCGATCGTTTCCATGCTTCTTTTCTTCCTTATATCTCTCAAGTACATCACCAATATCGTCTTCATATGTATACTTGAAAGCAACTATGCAAAGACCTTCATCGAACAGATAATGCCTCTTTATCAGTTTTAAAAAACCCTCATGGGGAGATTCAACCTTCCCGATGCCGCATTCCTCAGTAGAAATATCCATAAGCAGGTCGACAGGACAGGAATAAACATGGACTGAGTCTACAAATACTGCAGCCATCTCTTCCTCTCCCTCTTCATTAACCATGTCCCGGCATTTAAAAATGATATGGTCTGAAGGAAATACCAGTCTGCGCTTAAAGTCATATAAGCGTACATCAACTGTCTTTTCGCCGCTTTTTATCTTCATGAAATCATCCTTATCTGCAATATGCATAACATGTACCATGACTCAAACCCCCTTCCTTGTCTCCCATGTCTGATCTTCTGTATTCACTATCACGAACTCCTGATTCCCAATAGGCGTCTTCCCATCTGAATATGTTGAAAAAACATCACAAAGCAAAAGCCTGTCCCTTACTATTGTTGGAGCTATAACGGGTGTATGCCCGACAACCTGCAGGTAATCATTCGAAAAAGGCACATAAAGGCTTGAATCCGGTCGAGCCCAAAGCGGAGAGTCGTCTCTCCATAATATGTCAGCTCCTGCTCCGTTTATCTTTCGTATAAGCCCATCCACAGAATACTCTTCACCTAATTTTATCCTTTCTGCGAAGGATTCCGTTATCCCCGCGTGGGAAAATACTACACCTCCATCTTTATGGGCAAAAACAATTCGGTCTCCGAACATACGACGGAAATCCTGCAGCCATGCCCACACCGTCAGCTCTGCTTTGCGTGAATAACCCGACTCTTTCTTCTGCCAGTAATAGGACATTTCGTGATTTCCCAGGCAGAAAATACTCTCTGGGTATTTCTCCATAAAAATCTTTATAATAAAGAACATTTCATTATACAAAGCGATGTCATCCTGTTTTTGAAAGTCGTCTATACTGTCGCCTAAAAAAACGGCTTTTACCAAATTCATTTCCTGCATTATCTTTACTGCGATCCTCACGATCCATGGTTTTAGATGTAGATCCGATATGACCAAAACTTTTTTACTCATCACAATCCCTCCTCATTTTGAACTCGCGACCCACGGACAGGAGTCAATCCCAGAAAATCTGCAATCGGCTCAAGGCTGACAGGTTTATAATCGTTTGCATCCACTCCGACATCGTACATTCTGAGCATTAGATCCTGATCCTTAGGTATATGATAACTGTCCGGGAAACGCTCCAGGTACTTCATCTGTCGGTTTCTCTCGTTATAATCTGATCCCTCAGAATGAATATGCCAATGCAGCAATACGGAACCATATTTGCTTCCTGACCAATCCTGCATCTGGTAATGGGAAAGTACAAACCTGCCATACTCTGTCTTGATCTCCTTATAGTCCTGCACACTTTGGAATATATGATCCTGACTGTAATCCTTATCATGGTTTCCCCTTATCAGATGAACGTGCTTGCACTTAATCTGCCGTCTTAGCTCTCTGACTCTCTCTCTGGATGCCGGATAAAGAAAATCGCCAATGATATAGAGCTCGTCTTTGCTTCCAACCGTATAATTGATGTTGTCTATCAGTAATTTGTTCATTTCCTCAACATCCATGAATGGACGGTGAGAAAACTCGATCACATTTTTATGGTCCAGGTGAAGATCACTGGTGAAATACAACATATGAAGCCCTCCTTGAATAAAAAGCCTTATTCTTTAGTTTTGTCTTCTATTAATTATCAATATTATACTGCCCTTGTTTTTCTGCTACGGAATCTCAATGTTAACGGTTCCCCGTTTATCAATAAATGTTTATTCGCATTTCCTGTCCAGACCATAGTGGGAAGCACTGGACACAACTTTACTGTCTTATTTCCTTTATATTAACAGTTTTCTAACAATGCGTCGGAAAATGAAAGTTAAATTTGGAAAGCTATCAAATTAAAAAGGACTCTGGCCAAAAACCAAAGTCCTTAGTTTTTCATCATCAGTCGGTCGAATGAATCATGAAATGATGCCTGCGCAACTATTCATCAGTCTTATGCATCAATCTATTCTTGAATGTTTACCCTGAATACCATAGTCCCTTCTATAGCTTCTTCCACATAAAGGTGCGACTTCCCGAATTTAGTATTGTAATAATTTGATGTACAGGCCTGGTAAAATGTAAAATCAGGATTGGACATAATCACAGGAGCCTTGTTTGCACCATGAACATGGACCATATAATAACCGACCGTGACGTCTGTAACCTCATTATCCTTTTTATCTCTTTTCGATACTTTTTGACTGGCATCAAGAATAATCTTGAATTCCGGCCAGGCAGCTATACAAAGGTCATTAATCCTCTCTTTATCTTCAGTCTCCAGTATATCCTCATTATCTGTCAGATATAAAAATCTTCGAGTCACCTCTGGATGCTCAACACCCTTAAATCCCTTGTTATAGTTATAAAACACTGCACAGGCGTTTGTGCACTTTGAAGCATCTTCCGGATTGAGCAGTGTTACCCCTTTAGGATACACCAGGAAACCATTCTTGAAAACTGTTCTTTCAAATATCGGTTCGTAGGAAAAGACTATCTCCTCTAAAAACAGATGCTTTGGATCAAATAATCTTCTTAATTCGCATGCCTTATCAAGCTTATATTTTACAGATTTGTTGTCTTTTAAGCTGGCGGAATACAATTCCGCCAACAGTCCATATATCGGTCTAGACATCATGCGCCCGACTTTGTCACGTGCATCCTCGTCTAATGCCCAATATGTTTCAACCATCATTGCGTTGTCTTGCGGGCTTATCATAGTCGCGTCATCATCCCTTATGCTTTTTATCGTGCCTTTCCCAATTCTTAGAACCAAATCTTCCTGGTTTTCTTTCGTACTTCCCTGCTGTTCAACTTTAAACTCTTTTTTCATTACATAAATCATCTTCTTAAGCATATTTTGTCTCCTCTTCATTTTTATACGTTGAATTAAAAACTTACTCCTGCTATCTCATCACCATCAACGTCATCCTCTTCCATAATTTTTTGAGTTTTTGCCGGATCATAATACTTGTCCCAGTTATAAAGCATAATCTTAACCGGGTTCTTTTTTTCAGATAGGAATCCGCACCGGCCAATAAACGGCACCATTAGTACGCTGTCCCGCACGGGATAGCAGGTCACCTCTTGAAAATCTCTATATCTGATATCATCAGCAGATAGCCTATCCTCATATTGAGGGGTCTCAACAGATGTGCTTGTAACCTTTAGTCCATCTTTAGACGACCTTGACGTCATAACCGACTCTAAGTCATCGATTATTAACTCCCTCCCGGAAAGAGTACAGTAATCTCTCATCTCTTCGATCCCCTGCCTGCCAAAGAGAATGTGGAATGCACATCCTGAGAGCAATGTCTTTTTTAGCGGTCTGGTTTTTTCGTCGACATCTAACTGGTTAAGCGATTGCATAGCCCCCAAAAAACTCACTTTGAATTTACGAAATAACGATATCGCAGTATTGATTTCCGGCGTAAGTATTACCGGTAGCTCATCAACCAAAAGAAAATGTGGTATCTCCATTGTGCCCTGGGCTCCGTCTCTCCTCAAAACCGCTTTAAAAAATGACAATAGCAAGATCAACCCGAACCACTTGGCACTAACCGCACCTAAACTCTGGGCAAAATTTACTGCCGTGATCTGTCCCTCAGCGAGTACTTTGTCCATATCTAATGTTTTGTCATCCGGTGGGCACAATGCTCCGCTTATCATAGGATCTGTTAAAACTTCGTCAAAAATTCTCCTCAATCCCATCGAAAGCTCTGTCATCTTTTTTGCCCCATCACCTAACATATCATTTTTTATCAGATCCAGAGTGGAGCCATATAAGTTCCGCTTGTCCTTTTGGTTTATTTTTTTCAGTTTTTCATAATATTTCCGTATCCGACTAAAATCGTCAATTATCTCCTGCACATCCTTTAGGTTTGGATGTCTCCTTTCCAATTTTCTGAAAGTTGCACAAAGACATATAGTAACTGCTACTGTAATCGATCTGTTTACCGATGTAAAAAACTTTTCTTCTTTTCCATTCATCAAGTATATCTCTTGCATTACATCGGCCACAAGGATAGCACGTTGAAGGATCACCACCGGACGTCTCCATGCCGGTGTATCCGGCGGGATGTACAACAAGTTAAAACCAACACTTCCGTCCTTGGGTTCGCCAGTCGCCCAATTATCGGGTGTAGGGTCTATCCGGTTACAGCGTATATTATATTCTTTACATAGTTCATATACTTTATCTGATAATGATGGATCCGGGCCTAAAACAAACATACCGCTCATCCTGTATTTCTTTTTTATTTTTTGTAATAGTTTTTCGGCTTCCGGAGTTGCTGCTCTAAAAGCATTTATATTAAAACCTTCGTTAGTTAGCGGACCTACAAGCTCAAAATATCCTTTTACTAGGCCTTCCCACATAAATTTTTTAATTTTTTCTTGGTTACGGCATCTGGTTATCAGTATTTCCTTAACAGTTGGCAATATCACGGATGAGGTCTTAGCTGTACCGGATGCTCCTACTACCAGGCTGTGAAGGAATCTATCTTCCTCACGCATTACAAACGCCTTACCATTTTTCTGATATCTTATTATTTGAGAATCATAAAGATATTTTTTATTAGGACGTAAATCTAAAAACATCAGTAGGCGAAAAGCACATATTTTATGAAAAATTCGTTTACTCAGCAGTTTTCTTTCCGTATTTAACATTATTGCTAATGTAAATATACATGCAGGCATTATTGTTAATACTACCACTACTGAATCGATTACTGTTTCAGATAGAACTGCTTCAATAAAACTGTTAGACCGAAGCATAGCAACATTCGAAGCTACAAGCTTTATTTCTCCCCACATCATAGGGGCAAGAACCACCAACCCGATGAGCACAGTGTGTATCAGGATAAAGCATTTTTTACGGTTATTATAACTCCAGTTTGGGCAGGTCGACGCAAACAGGAAATTGGCAACATTTAATATTACTTGCAAAAGTAAGATGTTAGGATAACAAAGCAAACTTGTATCCATCGCCCAGACAGCAGCTATTAAATGTGCTATATATACCTCCATATATGCCACAGTCGAAAGCATAGTCCCAATAATTAGTAAATCCTTGATCTTCTGTTTGATTTTTCTTTTCTTTCGTTCATTGCCGGCAGTTTTTTTAGAACGGAACACCTCTTTATCTTTTTTCATTTTATCACGCGTTTCCTCAAAACTTTCCTGTTCTTCCGCCGTGTTTAAGGATGCTAAAGAATCTGCCTTGTCTACTATGTGTTGTGGATTGCCTTCTTCCCTGTCATTAGTTGACAAACCATCACAGTCATCTTCAGCGGCATTCTTTGCCTGTTCAATTTTCTCTTTTTCATTTTTCTTTTGTGCTTCGTAGATTTCAATCATCCGCTTAACAGCTGCTGAAAGATCAGCATTTGCGGAATCATTATTGTTTTCTTCTGCCATTTTTCCTCTTTTTTTCAACTAATACATATCCCAAAACAAACTGTTCAATCCATTACCAATGTACCCTGCCCTTTTATAAATCTTTAATCTCCATTGTTGATCCGTCTCCCCTTGGTATAAACATTTTTCCCATTCCCACTCCCGTTTCCGAGTACTGCATAAACCGTACGGTAATGTTACGGTCAGGGTTAGGCTTTGCAATATTATCTTTACTACAAAAGTCTCGCACACATCCAGTTTCCTCGCAAAACAATACTGCATCTTCTGTCGATGCTACAACTAACAGTAAGTATATGGTATCCCCATAACCCCGACATTCTTTGATGAACTCTGTTATCCTTATATATTCGGCAATGTCGGAAGAAATTTCCGATACGATATATCTCCCAATGGTAATTCCTTTCTGACTTAGCGATATAACATTTCTGCAGATATGTCCCCTTATAGTAGCCACCCTGTGTTTTGTGACATCAATACCATAAATACATTCTGATTTGACGATCTTTAACAGTTCATCCAGAAGTCCGGATTCGTAGGGATTAATATAATAGGCTTGTCTGCATATATTGCTTGTTACAGAGATAGAAAGGCCATTATTTATAGCATTCTTGAGATTTTCATTTTGTATGTATACGCTATGTATTATCTGTTTAATTCTTGCTGCTCTATTGGCATGTATGTTACTTACAGGTTTTTGCGCTTCGACATAACGGCTAAGTGTACGTATATCGTCCCCTTTAAAGCTCCCATCAACAAAAAAAGCCTTTAATAACATATACATGTTCTTGTATTTCTTCCTTTTGGGATCTTTTTGTAAAAGTATTGACAGTTCCCTGTATGCGTCCGTTAATGCCGTATACGCTTCATCCCTCATCAGCTCCTTAATGTTTTTTAATGCATTTGAATTGGATCTGGTCCTCTCTTTAACTTCATTATGTACGCATACATTTATCATTAGTTGATAATCATGACTTCTCAACGAAGTAAAATACTCAGAATATTTTATTATCTTATCCTTCATGACAGGTCCATGCTCCGTCCCGGTATCCTGTTCGACTATAGTTATTCCTTCTCCAAACGCAATTATCGCATCAGCTTTGATTTTTGCATTATTTTGCGCCTTAATAACACTTTTATCATTTTGGATCGCTTCTTTTATGCATTCCATAGGCGTTTTACCATTTTGCAAATACAATGATGTATACCATCTGGGACTGGACTTATTACCAGACAGGAGGTACGCACATAGCACCATCCTCAGATCGACATCGTGTCGTAGTACATCTTTGTTTATAGTGCCTATGCCTATTGGTATCCTTGCTGCTTTTAGTATTTCAGGTGGTATTAATGATCTAAAATAGTCAAAGCCGTCCTGTGTTAGCGAATAAGCAGCTTTAAGACCATCATAAGTTGTTGTAGTTATATATTTATGGCTTTTTTTTTCAAGTTTGCCTTTTAGAATACTGAGTTCAAAGCCGGAACAGCCCGGAAATAGCTTCATGATCATTTCTGCTGTCAAAAAGCGAAAAAACACCAGCAATATGCCTATTACAAGCTGCCAGGTCAGATCTGCGTAAAACCACGAAGGCTCGGTTATTCTGGTGAGCCTGGCAATCACGTCTTTTTTGATCATCTCATCACTTGCTATGCTAGGCGGTACATAGTCACCAACTCCAGAGCCTAATACCTCATCATCTTCGTACATGTCTTCTTCAAGTTCATAAAATTTTTCTTTTCCCATAGTCGCTCTCCTTTTTATTGTATTAGATGTAAAATTGCAGTTAAGTATCTGATAATCACCTTCTTTGGAACAACAAAAGGAGCCGGCATTTTCTCAAATGCCGGCTCCCGGAATGATCTAACTATTAACTTGTAAAAGTGCGCACTACCCCCTTTACAAAATCCGCTGATCAATGGATTGACAAATCCAGACCCGGAAGCAAAAAAGCTAGTGCAAAAAACAACACCGCGTATCAACAATAATCTTATGCATTTATAATACCACAAAACTATAGGAAACGCAAACACTATTTCATTTTTCTATAGCCTTTTTTATAGCTTAAGTTAGGCTCCGGTTACTCTCTGATCTTATAAAAACACCTCCTGTTGTACCTGAGTTAAATAATCCACGCCTCAGATTCAGGATCAAAGACCGGATTTATTTCCTCTTTTATGCACCTTTTTTCCTCATCCCGCTTTCCCGTGTATTTTTCATCTCGCAAAACGAATGGCGGATTAGCTACTTCCGGCACTTTCCCAGCATCAGAAGAGATTCTAACGAACGGTGCAAGGTTTACATCCTTACCTGGATTATCGTATGCTAGAGCTTCATGTGTTACATATACTTTGTCACTATCCGATATAACGGTTGCATACCCTTGGTAAACACTTTCTATTTCTGTTCTATCCTGTATAATAAAGACAAGTATTTTTTTACGGCCTTTTCTCGTCTCCTCAAAATAGGCTTTGATAAAACCAGCTCTTTTTTGAGCTTTAACAGGATCCTTTGTTATCTGATGATACATAACCGGCTCGAAGACAGCTACCATATCGTCATCTTCAACGCACCCATAAATTGCATGCCTGCCCCATGGATCCGGCATCTTAACCTTCCTGGTAAACCGTACCTCCCTTCCCTGACACATGGTTTCTATCTTAAGCATCACATTATTGGTCGTCAGCCATCTCATCACGTCCTCAGGGTCTTTTCTCTTAATAAGATTACTCTCAATATGCGCCTCAGACTCCGTACAGCCCCTAAATATATCTATGCCCAAATTTGTCAAAAAAAATAAAGTCAAATACTCTTTGGGCTTGCCAGCCGTTACGCCAGCATCCACATATTTCCTTTTACAAACACAGCCCAAATATACTAACAGATCGACCATCTTTTTTATCTCATACGAATTAGTAACTACATGAGGTATCTTTTTCTTAGACTTATATATCAATGCAGCCTTCTCCAGCATTCCCTTATCTGCATAAGAAAGATATGAGAGATATCTCATCACCTGTGTCTCAGTATAAATGGGATTCCTTGAGTACCTATACTCGAAATCATCCTTACTGACCTCCGTTGTGTCTTTAAACTCATACCTCTCCCTCACAATAAACCGGCAGGATAAAATGCTCATCTTCTCGAGGTATTCCTTTAATAGTTTTTCTCTTTCCGTCTTACCTATCATCTTTCATTAAGACATCCCAAGATGCCTGCACCCCCCTCTTCTTATCAACTTTTTCCACAAACATTTTTCGACTGTATCCCGACCATCAGACATACGGTCATATTATTATAATAACATCTTTGCGGATGATATACCATACTTGCATATTAATATTCTACCATAATCAGATGCCAGGTTTTACCTGTATGTTCACATACTCCGATACATCGCTGAACTTTATTGGCAGGGATGTAAGCCGCCTTATATGTGCGCGTGTCTTATATCTCATATCATCGCACAGCTTCACGGAATCCGCACCGGCAGAAATGGCGGTCACGGTACCCGCATTTCGAAGTGCGTTTAGTGTATAACCGTTTATTCCCGATCTCACGCAGGCACATCGTATCCTCTTCTGCAGTGCCGCCTGCGATATGCGTTTCCCTTTCCGTGAAATCACATATCCCCCATCTGGAATGTTTCCCAGGCACTGGTCAAGTACCCCGGCAACATCATCTGGAATCCTTATAGGTAGCTCCACCCCTATCATCACATATGTGAACCCATCATTGTCGCATAAGATACTTCCCTTCTTCAGTCCTATTATCTCTCCGGTCTTTAGGAAACATTTGTATGCCAACAGTACCGCGGCAAGGGTCTGGTCATCCTTCCGGCCCTTCAGGTAGCCTATGAGCTTATCCATCTCCGTCAGCGAAGGCACTTCCCTAAAATGTATCTCCTCCGGCGGTTCCTCGATCCTAGACAAGAGCGTACGATCCTCAAACCCGGAGGGGACATTCGGGTTCCCTTTTCGCTTTTCCCTTACCACATAAGCAGCAAATGCCGACAGCACCCGCTGGTTTTTTAATGCGGTATTCAACTTTATCCTGCCGGATTCGACCCTGTTCCTAAGGGTACTGGCATATGCGGCAAACGCGCTCGAGTCCGCATGAAGGAGATCCCTTCCCGTAACGATGAAGAAATCCGCAAAGATCCTTTCCCTTGCCTTGCGGTCATGCTCCGTTCTTATTCCTTTCATATATCCAGCGATCAGCGACCGTGTTTCTTCCGGGTAAAAGCCCAATACATCGTCATTCACCAAATCGGTATTTCCTCTCACCATTCTGTATTCTCCCTCCTGCAGTTGCATTGTCCTGTTCATCTCTCTTTAGTCCTTTGCTTTTTTCAGTTTTTATCCGCAGGGAGAAAAACCATCTGTATCTTATCATTCCCAAACAAAGATTCACTCCCCTCCAATCTGGAATTATCTTGATCATTATCTGCATAGCCATTATACATGAATTCGGTTACGGGTAGGGTCTATACCCTTAACCTACCCATGAAATGTGTCCCGCCGCGATAACTTTCCTTACTTCTCATCATCCATCCGTTGAAAGAAAAAGAACGGAAAGGAAAGAGAAGAAGAACGGAATGTTCCAAGTCTGGTTATAGGTCAGGGGTATTACTCCTACCCTTAACTAAATGTAAGATGAAAAGAAAGAAATATCCTTCTGATCTCTATCGCAAAACTACATTATCAATCCGTGTTTTGTGTCAGACAAGTAAAATGATGATCATCACAAATCAGCTATTATCAAGGCGAGAATATGAATTGTTCCAGGATTGGAATATCATGGTTTTTAGGTAGAAAATATTGATTTTTTGGGTGTTAGAGTCCCCTCTAGAATTCATATCTGCCAGCTAATGTCCACTGCCCCAAACCCGTTGAAAACAGGTCTCTTTGCCGGTTTGGAGAAAAGATATATAAACGGCTATGTAATATAGCATTTCATATATCTTTTCCTATAGCACCCTAGTATATATATCATTACCTATTCCCATTCCGTTAGCTTATTATTCTCCGTTCTCTAATGAATCAAGATAACGTGCTATCTCTTCATAGTCTGTTTCAGGTCTCTCCTCTATCACCATCCTGTGAATTCCACCATCATAAAAATCCGACAACCATAGCTCTGCCATCTCCTGTGTTTCAAAAAAAGCAGTCATAGGTTCATCGTATCCTTCAATAAAACCCCTGACCTCATATACTACCGCTTCATTTTTTTCTTCCATCCCGCTACTCCTTCTAATTCTTTGGTATACTTTTACTTATTTCCTCTTTCGTTTTTGTAATCCCAGCGCATTACTTTTCAGGTTGTTGGGTATATATATCACGGTTATGAGCACTGCAAAGTTCTCTCCGGTCTTGGTTGTTCTCATTAGTACAAAGCAATATACCATTTCCCCATATATGACTATCCTGGTTCCCGGTTTCATATATTTATACGCTTCCCCAGCCAGATATTTATGTAACCTTCCTGTGGTTTCAGCATGGTCAATGCCGTCATAGAAGGCTCTCTCAGCCATTTTGGCAGCGGACTCTTTACTCAGTCCCATACGCTGTTTTATTCTCATGTATGCATGATCCGTAAGCGCAATTTCTGCTTTTAACATCTTGTCACTTTCCTTATCATGCCCAGGCATTGGATCTACATTCAAGCTTTATTCACCCCTGATCCTCATTCCGGTTTCTTATCATCTTAAGTAAAAGAATATCGATTGCACAATCCAAAATAATAGTTATTATGCTTATAACAATATATACCTTGTTCTTTCCTTTTTTCATGCCTCATCACTCTCCTTTTTAATCATATGCTCATCGTTGTCTTCGTTATAAACCGGATATTCCTTAACAATCTTTATATCCAGGGTATCTTCCGGATGTTCTTTTATTTCCGAGATAGCTTTCTGTAATCCATCTGGATCAGACTCCGCTAAATGAATTACATACTGGATCGTAGTGCTAAATAGTTCATCATAAGTATTCAACCCGCAAATATCACGGACCTCATCACATTTTTTCTTTGCCTCTTCCGACATCTCAATTTCATAAATCCAATATTTAACCATATTTGTCTCATTACTCCTATTCTTATGCGGGTCAATCAAATAACGATGATCGCACGTCGAAATATTAATAGATGTACATTCCAGGCTCCTTAATTGAGCCATTTCGGGAGCCGCCTCTATTACACGATCAATCAGCCTGTCATATGACTCTGACTCCAGTGCCAGCCCCAAATCATCGCAGATTGCAATCCATACTTCAGCTTCTTCATCCCACATAACTTTTACGATTATATCGCCCATATATTCATACCTCTCTTGTCCTTAATTCCCGCAGTCTAACATGTCAATGAGCTTTTTATCTGTACATCCATATTTTGACAGCTCAGTTGAGACATGTTTCTCAAAAAAACTGTAAAAAGCATCGATCTTTGCTCCTTCGTCAAGCCCCTTATAGTTGTCAATAGGCTCCCCATTTTCTCCCCTGCTATATTTCCATAGGATGCACCTTCCTATCCGTTCGGCGGATAAAGGTACGATCCCGTACACTGAGATATCATATATGAGTTCAAAGGACTGCTCTTTTAAAAAAAGCATTCTATATGTTTTTGGATCTTTCATTTGCAGGATTCTGAAAACAGCCTCTTCAAAGCGCTTATTATCTCGTTCTTCTTTAATATCATCCACAAATAACGGGGGCTTCTCACCCAGGCTTTCCAGTATACGGCTCCGTTCCCTCCAATTACAGTACCTGTTATATCTTTTCTCTGCTGCATTAGCTTTCGACCAAAGATCGTACTGCCTTTGATCCTTTTCATCTATCGGAAG
>JAILGF010000194.1 GCA_024696945.1 Lachnospiraceae bacterium
GTTCAAGGCAAGACCAAATTCGGCCGCAAGCTCTGCATCAACCAGATCTGAATCTTCCCCAAGCCCGGCATCAAGTTCAGCAAGTCCTTCGTCCACATGAGAAAAGAACTCATCTTCCGTTAAACGTCTGAAAGGACGCTCTATAGGTTTTTTATTCATAATAATCACTGCAACATTTCGAACCGCCTGAAGTTCTTCATCTGTCATAGACTCGATAACATCAATAGTCTGATCAAGTTCGGATTTTCTTAATGTTCCTACCATATTTATCCTCCATTTACCGGATTCTTTTCCATAACATAACTACGATATCAGCTTTATATACTTTTTTGTATGCTCGATATCTCTGAACGTAATATTTATAACATATCAAACTTTCTTAAGCAAGTTGATTTTTGATTCACGGGCAGTAATGTTCATTTTTACCCCATAAACTTTGGAAACCCTCAAAACTTTGAAGACACCAAAAAAGGTGACAAACAGAACCGTCCGAGACCACTGAAAAAGTCCCCTGTCAAGTCCCCTGTCAACTAAAAAACTCCTAGATTTTTTTGTAAAAACAGCACAAAAGCCAACCTGTTTATGGTATAATTAAGCTGCGAAACAAAACATACTAGGAGGTGGCTTTTATGCTGAAAAGAGAAGCTAAACAACTTAACTTCTATGCAACATTATACAACAGAATCCCGGAAAATCATATACTAAATTTGATAAATTCTTCAGTTTCTTTCAATTTTGTATATGACCTTGTAAAAGACAGCTACTGTGAGCATTTCGGCAGGCCTGCTAAAGACCCTGAGATGATGGTAAGAATACTGATTCTTCAGCATCTTTACAACCTTTCCGACGAAAGAGTCATAGAAGACCTACATGTAAATCTTGCATATATGTGGTTCATAGGCATCAATCCGGATGATGAACTGCCCGATGGCAGCCTGCTCTCTAAATTCCGTACACTCCACCTTGGAGATACTACTCTCGATGATATCCTGACTGAGATAGTACGCCAGTGCATGGCAAAAGGGATTATAAAGGAATCGTCGGGTATTTCTCTTGACACAACGCACATAGAGGCCAATACCACCAAGAAGGTACCCGAACGTATAATGAAACAGCTTGCAAAAAAGATCTTCAAAGCGGAAGGAATCGAGGATAAGGAAATCCCGGATTACAAAAGCATCGAAGATCATAATGAAGCAAAGCAGGTTATGAAGGATTTTCTGGAGGATGTGATCGATAATGCTACCGAGAAATCATCAGAAGAAGTGGCAGAGGCTAGGGAAGTCCTGGAGAGTGATCTTTTCATTGAGCAGAGAGGCATCCGTTCACTTACAGATAAGGAAGCCCGGGTAGGCAGGAAATCAAGTACGCAGTATTTCTTCGGTTATAAATCGGAGTACTGTATGACTACCGAAGGGATCATAACCGCCATGGGTGTACACAATGGTGCGTATTTTGATGGTAAAGATTTTGACATTCTTTGTGACAGGACCTTGGAAGCCGGTCTGAAAATAGCTGAATTTTTCGGAGATAAAGCATATTTTATGCCGCAGATACTGAACAGACTCAAGGGACTTGGGACAAGAGCATTCATACCTGTCAGTGCAAGCAGTTATAAGATTGATGAGGAACTCTATTCGTACAATAAGGACAGTGATCAATGGTTCTGCAGATATGGTAATGAAACCGTAAAGAAATCCCGGAACAGGAGAAAGAGACGCCAGAAGGATTTCGAGAGCTACAGATACTATTTTAAGCCTGACCAATGTAGGAACTGCCCTCACCGGGATGAATGTATCGGAAAGACAAGATCCGTGCGGAAGATCCTGGATGTAAGCGTTAACGCTCCTGAATACTATGAGTATTCACAGTTTGAGAAAACAGATGAATTCCGCGAAAAATATAAACAGCGTGCAGGCATAGAGAGAAAGAATGCCGAAATGAAACGCTTTCATGGATTAGCTCGTACCAGAGGGTACGGGCTTAGGAGCGTGTCGCTCCAAGCCAAATTTACCGCAATAGCGGTAAATTTAAAGAGGATTGCCAAGCTGGTATCCTCTCTAAACGATAAAAAATATCAAAAAATACAACTATTCTTAATAAAACTGAAGAATATGATGAGAGTAAAAATTTACAGGGACATGGAATGGGAAGAAACTACTTAAAATAGGTTACTTTTTCAGTGGTCTCGAACCGTCCCCTTTGTCACAAAAAAGGTGACAAAGAGAACCGTCCCCTTTGTCACCTTCTTGTTATTTTACAACTATGTTTACAATTCTTCCTTTAACGTAGATCTCTTTTACTACGGTCTTGCCGGCGATGGCGGCCTGGACGTACTTGTTGGCGTTGGCCTTGGCGATGGCGGATTCGCTTTCTTCGTTTACGCCTACCTCTATGGTGGCCTTTACCTTACCGTTTATCTGAACAGCTATCTCAACGGTGTCTTCCTTGATGGCTTCCTCATCATATGTCGGCCAAGGCTCATAAGCTATGGTGTTTTCATGTCCTAAGACATTCCACATCTCCTCGCCGATATGCGGGCAGATGCATGAAAGCATCTTTATAAGTCCTTCGGCATAAGCCTTAGGGCACTTGCCGTTTTTGTAAACCGCATTTACAAAGATCATCATCTGGCTGATCGCGGTGTTGAAGCCTAACGACTCAAAGTCTGATGTAACCTTCTTTACGGTCTGGTGATATACCTTCTTTAACGCCTCATCCTCTCTGTCCGTCAGGTTCTCTTCATTTGTGAAGAAAGCCCATACACGGTTAAGGAAACGTCTTGCACCCTCAACACCCTGAGGGCTCCAGGGCTTTGAAACCTCAAGAGGTCCCATGAACATTTCATAAAGCCTTAAAGTATCTGCACCGTACTGGTCTACTATATCAGAAGGATTAACTACGAACTCAGGGAAACGCTTACCCATCTTGATACCGTTTTCGCCCAGGATCATACCCTGATGAACAAGCTTCTTGAACGGCTCCTTTACGGGCGAAAGACCCTTGTCATAGAGATATCTGTTCCAGATCCTTGAATACATAAGATGACCAACCGCATGCTCGGGTCCTCCGATGTAAAGATCTACGGGAAGCCAGTGCTTTAAGAGTTCATAATTTGCAAACTCTTTCTCGTTATCGGGATCTATGTAACGGAAATAATACCATGATGATCCTGCGGAACCGGGCATGGTAGAAGTCTCACGCTTGCCCTTTATACCGTTGTGATCATACTGCTTCCACTCTGTGGCATTCTCCAAAGGCGCCTGTCCGTTCTTGGACTTGTAATCCTCAAGCTCGGGAAGTACCAAAGGCAGCTCATCATCGTCAAGCACATGGATCTGACCGTCTTCTGTATGTACTACAGGTACGGGCTCGCCCCAGTAACGCTGACGTGCGAATATCCACTCACGGAAATGATAGTTTACGGTACGCTTTGCAACACCCATCTTCTCAAGCTTCTGAGTGATCGCTTCCTTTGCCTCTTCTACGGTAAGACCGGTAAACTCCTCTGAATTGATAAGCTTGTAGCCTTTTCCGAGATAATCGTATTTTTCAAGAGCATGCTCTGATACATCAACATGTCCGTCCTTCTCGTTTCCGTCGATAACCTGGATCATATCGATATTGTGAGCAACTGCATACTCAAAGTCACGCTGGTCGTGACTGGGAACCGCCATAACAGCACCTGTTCCGTAATTTGCCAATACAAAATCACCGATAAAGAGCTCTGCTTCCTTGCCGTTTACGGGGTTGATACACTTTACACCCTCTAAGCGGCATCCTGTCTTGCCCTTGTTGAGCTCTGTACGGTCCATATCATTCTTTTTCTTGGTTTCTTCTATATAAGCTTTTACTTCTTCCTGATTCTTGATTCTCGGCATTAAGTCCTGAACAAGCTGTCCGTCGGGAGCAAGTACCATAAATGTGATGCCGTAGATGGTCTCGATACATGTGGTGAATATTGAGAACTCTCCGCCGCCAACAATCTGGAACTTAACCTCGACACCCTCTGATTTTCCGATCCAGTGTCTCTGCATATCCTTGGTGGACTCGGGCCAGTCAATCTCGTTTAAGCCCTCGAGCAGCTTCTCTGCAAATGCAGGCTGGTCGATAACCCACTGCTTCATATTCTTACGGATTACGGGGAAGCCGCCGCGCTCCGACTTTCCGTCAATAACCTCATCATTGGAAAGTACGGTGCCGAGCTCTTCACACCAGTTTACGGGCATATCGATATATTTAGCATAACCGTCAAGATAAAGCTGCTTAAAAATCCACTGTGTCCAGTGATAGAACTTGGGATCGGAGGTTGCTACAAGCTTGGACCAGTCATAATCAAATCCCAGCTCTTTAAGCTGCTTTGAGAATGTCTTTATGTTTTCCGAAGTAAAGCCCTCGGGATGATGTCCTGTATTTATTGCATACTGCTCTGCCGGAAGTCCGAATGAGTCATAACCCATGGGATGGAGGACATTATAGCCCTGCATTCTCTTCATACGGGATACTATGTCTGTAGCAGTGTAGCCCTCAGGATGTCCTGCATGCAGACCTACACCCGAAGGATAAGGGAACATATCCAGTGCATAGAACTTAGGCTTGCTAAAATCCCATACATCGGTTTTAAATGTCTCGTGCTCACTCCAATAGGTCTGCCACTTAGGCTCTACGGTCTTCGGATCGTATACTCTTTCCATAATGTCGTCCTTCTTTCTTCAATCAATCCAATACCTCATCTTTTAAGGATGAGGCTGTGTCAACGTCATTCGCAAACTTCGACATATCACATCATATATCAAAAGCAAAAAAAGTGCAAGTACCTTTATTTTCAATTTTTTCACAAAATGATGGTTTTTTTGTCAAATATCTGATATACTATTTCGACTGGTAATAAAAAGGAGCAACCATTATGAAACCAACGAAACTTATCATATCGAAAAAATTTCTTTTTTCGTTTATTCTTATATTATTAATCTCAGTGACGGCATTTATTCTTCCGTCCACCCGGGTTCTGGCTGACAACTCCGATGTGACAGACATAACAGATATTTTAAAAATGACCGGAGTTGGCGCTTCAGAAGACGAAGATGATGAAGATGAAGCCGATACGGATACAAAATACGCATTCACCGAAAAGTCCGTAACCCTTTATGTCGGATGGGAAAGCTACTACTGTGATGTAACCGGCACTGAGGAGGATGCGGTCATCACCTATCGCTCAAAGGATGACAGTATTGCAGCCGTAAACGATGAAGGTATCATATCGCCGGTGTCTGCCGGAAAGACCAAAATCTATGCGGATATAACCGAAAATGGGAAAACACACAAGTGTTCCATGAAGGTAACCGTTATCGAGCCCTACACCGAAATAGCTTCTTATACCGAAACAATGACCTGCAACGGTGATTATGTTTTTTCCCTTAAAAGGATCGGCCATGACGAGCCCATACTTTGGACTCTTTCGGGCGAAGGATTGGCAGAGCTTGAATCCATATCCGCCACTGAATGTAAAGTCCACACATTAAATCCGGGTTTCATAACACTCAATGCGGAATGCAGGGGAGTTTCTTTTTTCTTTCGCATTAAGATCTATCCCGGAACCGGAGAGCTTTTTATAATCTCTCCGTCCTCGGATCCTTATAACGGCTATTATAAAAAATACAGCACCTATAATAAAAAAACGAAGGGATACTATCTCCTCCGTTCATACCTTGAAAGGCTGAACACCTTAAAGGGCGGCGTGCTCGTATTACAGCGCGGGACTTATTCCATCACCAATACCCTTTGCATTCCTTCAAATACCACCATAGTATTGGAAGACGGAGCTACCATAGTCAAGTCAAGTGAAACCGGAACGACCTCCCTTAAAGCTACCGGATCTCTTTTTCATACGGTGTCTTTTACTAATGCCGCAAAAGAGGGTGTCTTTTCGGGATATGACGGCGAGCATGACATTCAGATCCTCGGCGAGGGTACAGCGACCATAGACATGAACAACGTCGCCAGTCAGGGTATTGTGGCAGCTCATTGTAAAGGACTGACCATTAAGGGTATCTCGTTTAAAAATATGAATACCTTCCATTTCATAGAACTGGCAGGCAACAAAAACGTAGTAATATCCGGAAATTATTTTTACGGTCATATCGATTCCAGCACCACCCGTAAGGAGGCTATCAATATCGATACGCCCGATAAGGAAACCAACGGTTTTAACCAATACTGGACAAGTTATGACAAAACACCGAATCTGAACGTTTATATTACGGACAATGTTTTTTATAATGCTGAAAGCTGCGTCGGAACACATAAATATTCCGAGGGCAGCCTTCATAAGAACATTAATATCATAGGTAATACCTTTATCGACAGCGGAACTTTTTCGATAAGAGGCATGAACTGGGACAGTCCCGTGATAAAAAACAACGTTTTCACATATTCGGTTCCGTCCGACTATGCAGAGCTTGCCATAATCATGAACGGTGTAAAAAATCCCGTTATATGTGAAAATCTTTTTGAAAATGTCACTACTCCCATGAGCTTTTATCATTGGAGGAATTCCGGAAGCGGCAAGTCATACAATCCAATATATAACGAGATAAGTGAGTACTGCATGGAACTTTTAAGGCAGAATTATCTCATTAACGTTACCAATCCTTATTTTGAATATTACAGAATATATAATGATTTCAGTGAGGACAGTCTTGAGTTTCACCTTATAGACGGGAAATTCTGATCCTCTCAATCAGACAATGATATAAGATTCCATACCGCTTCGTTGTTTTCTACCTCGACATTTTTTATCCATTCGGCATACTCCGTTCCAAACACCTGCTGCTCGCGTTGTTCTATGACTTTAACGCGGGCAGCATTTGTGCTGTCCTCATCCGTTATCTTTACGCACTCAAACAGGAACAATGCTTCATCCGTTTCTATCAGGGGACTTAACTCATTCTTTCTGAGCCAGAACACTACTCCGGCCTCTTCTTCGGGAAGTCGTTCCTTCAGATCAGCCAGATCCGCAATTATATCCGTTACAACCAGCTCATCGGTCTCAGCATCCTTCAGGGTAAGGGTATCGCTGTTCGATATCCTGTCCTTTATCGAAATAAGCTCGTTTCTCTTTAAGGTTATTTCCTCATCCGAATGAAATACAGTCTCTCCTTCGCGGTTTTCATATGATTTTGAATACATTATATACCTGAGCTGCATATGACGGACTTCTTTTTCATCCGTTTCGGTATCAACGTTCAGGGTCAGATGCTCATATACCTTTGTGGCAAGCATATTGTCGGAATAAACCTTGTTTACAAGTTCTTCCGTTATCCCATATTTCTTCATTAATGACGAAGAAAGCTGTTCCATATACTCGTCTGTTGCAAGAGCCACCTCATTCTTATCGTCTTCGGTAAGCGCAACCCCGAGTTCTTTCGCCTTTGAAGCAATGAGCTTGACCGATACGATCCTGTCTCGGATGTCCTCCTTCAGGGACTCTCCGAAAAGCTTGCCTTCGGAATCCATCTTGAAATCCCATATCTCTTTTCCGTACATTTTATCAATATCGGCTATAGTCGGCCTCGCATAAAGGTTCCATTCTCCCATTGAAACCTCTTCACCGTTTACGGCAAATACCGTATCCTCTTTATAGGTCTTTGGGGCTTCATTGTTTTCTTCCTTTTTGCAGGCCGAAAATATTAAAATGATAAGGCAAAATAAAACCGTTGATAAACATTTCTGCTTTATTTTCATTTTTCTATCCTTTAGTTTTTATCTGCTAAACATACCCTTATTGCTGATCTGAAGCATTTTGTGCATCCGGTTTGAGACGTATGTTCTTCATATCCTCAAAAAGATTCTTAAGCTGTTTTATTATCTCCTCAGGTTTAAATCCCGTCACTTTCTTTCCTCGTTCACCCTGAAGAATGTAATCGAATTTCGGAACCTTTGCCGGGTACATTTTTAAGGCTCCGTCATATTTCTTTAAAAGCTCGGGGATACGGCCGACATCCAGCCCCGCCTTTTCATACATCTTAAGTTCCACCACCATACCCTTCTGGGTAATTGATGTAACAAAAGCATCATGTCCGTATGCCTTTACCAGAGCGATGTTTAAAAGATTTTTTACAGGTGAGGGCGGATCTCCGAACCTGTCGGTAAGCTCTTCCTCCAGATCCATGCGCATATTTTCATTTTCAACGGAGGCTATTCTCTTGTACATATCAAGCTTTTGAAGCTCGTTCTTTATATATGTCGAAGGAATGAAAGCATCCATTTCCAGATCGATCGAGGTCTGGTAATACTCTATTTCCAGTTCTCCGGGCTTAAGATTCTTTATCGCCTGATTCAGCAGCTTACAATAAAGCTCGTAACCGACCGCCTCCATATGGCCGCTCTGTTCGGCTCCTAAGAGATTACCGGCACCTCTTATCTCAAGATCGCGCATGGCTATCTTTATTCCGCTTCCGAGCTCTGTAAATTCTTTTATGGCTTCCAAACGCTTCTCGGCATTTTCCTTAAGCTGCTTGTCGCGCCTATACATCATAAAGGCATAAGCCATCCTGTTCGAACGTCCCACACGGCCTCTCAGCTGATAAAGCTGGGCCAGTCCGAACCTGTCTGCATCATCTATTATGATGGTGTTTACATTCGATATATCAAGTCCCGTCTCGATAATGGTGGTAGAAACCAGAACGTCTATTTCCCCGTTCACAAAGGAGTACATGATATCCTCAAGTTCTCTCTCGTTCATCCGCCCGTGCGCATATACTATGTTGGCATCGGGGAGCAGTTTCTGCAGTGTTCCCGCAACATCATCAATTCCGGCTATCCTGTTATGGACATAATATACCTGTCCGCCGCGGGCAAGCTCTCTGTTTATCGCCTCGCGGACTACTTCTATATTATACTCCAGGACAAAGGTCTGTATCGGAAGCCTGTCGACGGGAGCTTCATCCAGAACGCTCATGTCACGTATTCCGGCAAGGCTCATATGCAGGGTTCTGGGGATCGGGGTGGCGGTAAGGGTAAGGACATCCACATTTCCTTTCATCTGTTTGATCTTTTCCTTATGTGTCACTCCGAAACGTTGTTCCTCATCAACCACCAGAAGACCGAGATTCTTAAAACTGATATCCTTAGAAAGAAGCCGGTGGGTACCTATCACGATATCCATAAGTCCGGTTCTTACCTTCTCTATTATCTTCTTCTGTTCGGAAGGCGTTTTAAAGCGTGAGAGCATCCCTATATTAACAGGGAATCCTCCCATACGCTGGATAAAGGTATTGTAATGCTGCTGGGCAAGGATTGTTGTGGGCACAAGTATGGCTACCTGTTTTCCGTCCTGAACGGCTTTAAATGCGGCACGGATGGCTATTTCGGTCTTTCCGAAGCCCACATCTCCGCAGACAAGGCGGTCCATTATCGCGGTTGACTCCATGTCTTTCTTTGTTTCTTCTATTGCTTTAAGCTGATCCTCGGTTTCTTCGAACGGAAAAAGCTCCTCAAATTCCTTCTGCCATACGGTATCACGGCCGAATCTGTAGCCTGTTCCCGCCTGGCGGATGGCATAGAGTTTTATCAATTTCTCAGCTATTTCTTTTACCGCACCCTGAACTCTTGATTTGGTCTTCTTCCATTCGCCCGAATCAAGCCTGTTAAGCTTTGGCGGCTTTCCTGTGTCGGCTCCCGAATACTTCTGAAGCTGTCCCATGGCGGAAGCAAGTACGTAAAGAGTACCTCCGGCACTGTACTCGACCTTTATATAGTCTTTTTGGATCCCGTTAAGCTCTACCTGCTCAATTCCGCGGTATATTCCTATTCCGTAGCTTTCATGAACCACATAGTCCCCTTCGTTAAGTTCCGCAAAGCTTTCAATCTTTGTTCCGGTGCCTGCATAAGGTTTTTGTTTACGTTTTACCTTTCTTGCACCGAAAATATCCGTTTCACATATTACGGCATATCGGATAAGAGGGTATTCAAAGCCGCGGCTCAAATGCCCTGATTTTACTACAACTTCGCCTTCCTTGGGAGCTCTTTCGTCATCCTCGCTGAAAAATGCGGTCAGCCCATTATCCCTAAGTTCTTCTGCAAGTCTTACACCCCTCGACTTTGATGCGGCAAGAAGAGCCACCTTGTATTTTCGCTTCTTCCACTTATTAAGATCCGATATGAGCATTTCAAAATTTCCGTTATAGGATGCCGTAGCGGAAACCGAAAGCTCAAACGAACGGGTAACGGGTATATCTCCGAACCTATAATCCATGGTAGAAAGTAATATTGGCTTTAAGCCGTTTAATACCGACATTACTTTTTCGCCGTCAAATATCGCATCCGTCTGTTTCGGAAGTATCAGTCCCCTTGTAAGCCTTCCCTTCATGCTCTCCGAAAATTCCAGTTCCTGAGCAGAGAGCGTTTCCTTTATTTTAGCAGGTTCATCAAGGAATATAATTGTTTTTGTAAGGTCGAAATATTCAAAGAATGAGACAGTGTCCTGTAAAAAGTAATTTACAAAGCTGTCCAATCCGACATTCCCTTTAAAGTACTCTATATCTTCCTTTAACTGATTTATGGTTCTTCGTATATTTGAAGCAGCTGCTGCGTCTTCTGTCTTCTCGAATTTTGCCTCCTGTTTCTTGGCGGCCTTTTCTATTTCCTTTAAGCCCGCTTCTATCTCATCCGAAGAGATTATTATCTCCTGAGCCGGAAATATGTCAGTTTCCTTAATATTCTCTATGGAACGCTGGCTTGAAGCATCATAGCTTCTGATGGAATCGATCTCGTCACCGAAAAATTCGATACGTATGGGGACTTCCTCCTGTACGGGAAAGATATCCACTATTCCGCCACGTACCGAAAACTGTCCGGCAAGCTCAGTAATACCTTCCCTGGAATAGCCTATGGCTACAAGCTTTGCTGCCAATTCCTCAGGTTCGATTATCGTCTCATAGTCTATATGGAGTATCTGGTTTTTAAGTCTCTCCGAAGCCGGCAGACGGTCAAGCCCTGCGGAAATACTTGTTACTATCGTTAGCTCTCCCCGGATCGAGCCCGGTTCTTCGGAAGGCTGCTCAGGCTCCAGTATCTTTTTTATAATGTTCAGTCTTTCCCTCTGGATAGTATTGCTTTTAACGTCCGCACTGTAAAACAGTATATCCTTAGCGGGATAAAAATATACGTTTTTGTCATAAAGGCTCAGATCATCCGTGAGTTCCTTGGCTCTCAGATCATTCTCGGCAATGATCAGCTTTACCGGAAATTTTTCCGAAACAGCAAAAATAAGGTTACTTTTCTGTGCTCCCGCACATCCGGTAACCCTGACAGGTAATTTTCCTTTTTCTATTGCTGTTTTCAGGTCTTCTATGACCGTATATTCCTTTAAAGGCTCTGTTAATGCATTCATACTGAAATCTGCTTTGTTTCCGGACTACTGCTTTCCTTCGTCCGCGGATGAATTTTCCTCAGGCTTTTTCTCTTCTTTTTTCCGAGGTGTATTATAGCGGTTCATGGCAGCGTCTATACCGTCCGCCAGCCATGTTTCCACCGCTTTTACTACGTTTCCGATAGCCTCTCTGATCAAGGGTTCTGAATTTCTGTCAAATCTTGCAAGAACATAGTCGGCCAGGTCCCAACCCTCCGGTTTTTCTCCTACTCCGACCCTGATACGCGGAAATTCCTTGGTCCTGAGATGAGCTATGATGTTTTCTAATCCGTTATGGCCTCCCGCACTTCCTTTTTTTCTTATACGAAGATGCCCAACATCTAGATTTATGTCATCACAGATTATTATCAGTTCTTCCGGCTCCAGCTTATAAAAGTCTGCAAATTCCCTTACGCATTCTCCGCTCAGGTTCATGTACGTCTGCGGCTGTATAAGCAGTACTTTCTCTCCTCCAATAAAACCGTCGGCATACAAGCCTTTAAATCTTTTATTGTTTATTTTAAAATTATATTTATCAGCTATTGCCGTTACTGCATCGAAGCCTATATTATGGCGGGTTCCGGCGTATTTCATCCCCGGATTTCCCAAACCTATTATTGCTTTCATTCTTATACGCTTCCTTCCGCTTATTGTGAAAACTGCTATATTTATAGCACAATCCACAGCATAAATCAAGCGTCAATCGCGCGGTCTAAATATTATCCGCCCTGATCGCGTCAAGCGTATTATCCTTCTTTATCTTTCCGGATGCATAAAGCATTGTTACAAATACAACTATGAATACTGCTGCCACCGCTATCAGTACACTGTACCAGGGTATGCTGAAGGTTACCGAAAATGCCCTGTTTGTAATCTTATACAATCCCCAGGTAACCGGGATTGAAAGCGGAAGACCTATTATAAGACTCCATGAACCGTAAATGAGACATTCAATGTTAAGTATCTTTGAAACGCCCTTATTTGAAAGTCCCATGGATTTTAGCATTCCAAACTCACGTCTGCGCAGGTTTACATTTGTTGATATAGTATTGAAAACATTTGCTATGGCAACAAGAGATATTAGTAAAATAAAGCCGTATGAGAACACACTCACAATCCTGCCTATCATCCTTCTGCCTGTATTTGCGTTGTCAACGTTGTATAGTCCTCCGGTATCCATATTACGTTCTACCAAAAGATTGTTTATCGCTTCCTCGGAATTCTGCGAGTTGTTACTGTAAATATAATATTCGGGAGCCTCCTGCACGTTCGTTAACTCGTCAGGCCTGGCACTGAACGGAAGAAGTATTACCGCATCGGTAGAAAGAGCATAGTCCTCATTATAGGTAACGCCTAATATATTAAGATCATATTTGGTGCCCAGATCTTCCTGCTTCTTAAAAATACACTTTTGAATAATATCCAATTCCTCCGCAGAAAGAGTTTTTCCGGAGTCTGTTATTTTCGAAACATCCTGAGGCTCATCCGAAATAGTTGCCGAGCCTTCCTCATAATCTACGGAATAATCCCAATCTATAAACGCTACTCCTTCCGAGGACTCACCTATGCTTTCAAGATAATTCCTAAACTCGTCATATAAGGCAAGCTCTGTCAGTCTCCATTTTTCTTCACTGTCCATAATGTTATAATAATCATAAACAAGATCATTATCCATATAAGCTATATAGACTTCACCGTTTGCATCAACCATCTGGTCTATGGGTGAAATACCCTCTAAGCCGTATTGATTGTACCACTTGACTTCAAGCTTTTTAGGCAGTTCATCCTCATTTTCAATAAACTTATATCCTATCTTTCGCTGATTGCCATTTTCATCATACGTATAATAAGTTCCTTTATTGAATACAACTGCATTCCACGCTCCGTCCGAGCCTTCCGGAACGGTCAGTCCCTCAGATTTTAAAAGTTCCGAAAAGCTTTCATCATCTATAAAATAGAGACTTGCGGAATTTTCATATGCGGCTTCCGGATAATAAGCACCGTCTATAATCTCCTCGGTTTCAGGTTTGACTTCAACGTCAGGATCGATGAGGGTATAATCAAACAGATTGTCCGTTACGATAACATTTGAAACATCCTTTGCAGAAAGCAGCATTTCTTTTATCTCGCGATAGTCGCTTGAGGAGATCGGGACTTCATTGTTTGAAGCAAGCTCTTCAGGCTCGGTAAATTCCGAAGCCGTATAAGTACTAAAATCATAATAATAGTAGACCAGATCGACATTTCCGGTATAAACCTCACTTTCGGTCGCGGAATTAAGATATGAGCAGAAGGAGGAGGCCGCAATAAAAAGAATGATGCTTACCGTAAGAGAAACTATTGTAGAACGGTATCTTTTTTTATTGCGGCTGTAATTTTTGGAGGCTAGCATTCCTTCCGCACCGAATAAACGCGATAATATCCTTGATTTTTTAATCTTGCTCGAAGCTTTTATATCTGCATTCTGACGTACCAGGTCTATAGGCGAAACCTTTGATGCCCTGAGTGCCGGGATTGCAGCGGACAAAAGCACCGAAATGATAACTATAGCAATCGCCAGCAGGATCATAGGAACATTAAGGACCAGACTGATCTTAATATTGTCGGAAGTAAAACCTCCGAAATATCCTATGAATCTTGCAAAGCCTTCCTGAAGCATGAAAAGAGTAATGCCTATTCCAAAACATCCCAATGCAATTCCCAGCGGTATAGATATAATACAGTCAAAAAATGCCTCATAGAATATAGTTTTTCTTATCTGCTTCTTAGTGGCTCCGACGGATTTCAGGATTCCGATCTGTTTTGTTCTTTCATTTATCGAAATAGAGAAGGAATTGTATACCAGAGAGATGCTTCCGAAAAGTATCAATCCTATAAGCACCATCACGAATCCGGTGAACACGGTGGTCACGGATCTGCTGCCAAGACCGCCGTACATTGCCACAAGCTCTCTGTTTTTAATAATTGTAACACCCTTATGTTCTCTTTCAAAGGTATCATGGAACCTGTTGTAATCTACCGGATCCTTTACCCTAAAGAAAACGCAACAGGAAGGGATTTCGGTTCCGTTATAAATATGAGAAATACCGTCTGCACCGCTTCTTACTATAGCGGTATAGCCCGGACACATATACTGTTCTATCGTATAAGGCAAGCGTTCCATTATTCCGCAAACGGTATATGTTTTTGTCAATACCTCAAAACCGTCTTTTTCGGTAAGAAGTCTTTCCTGATTTACATATCTTGTTGTTTCGGGAATGATCCCGTCTATTATAGAATCCTTTTCCTCAATGCCCAGATTATCATAATCATTATAATCTCCGTAGTAATCGTAATCAGTAGTGTTGTTATTATTAACATAATCTTTATCCAGATATCTCTCACTTAATGTCAAAGTGATCGTATCTCCGATCTTATATTGAACATTTCCGTTAGATTCCAGATGAGCCGGAAGCATGATTTCATTATCGGTTTCCGGGAATCTTCCTTCCGTGATCTTTACGCTTAAGAAATCTATTATTTCTTCAGTAGCTTCCTTTACAAGAAGATAAGGTTTTGAACTGTTCTGACTGTCAATTTCGGCCCAGCCTACCGTATCAAAGGTAGCAAAGCTTTCCAATTCATCCTTCCCGATAAATTCTGCCGACGTATCGGTTGTCATATTCATCGCATAACCGTGATGGTTTCCGTAAGCGTCCTTTAAAATGTCCCTTATATATTCGACACCGCTGAACGCTCCCTCTATAACAGCTGCAACCAAAGCTACCGAAAGGATGATCCCCATAATGGTCATCGTTGTACGAAGACGGTTCTTTTTCAGATTTCGTTTTACATATGTTTTGAAGATATCCATGTCTGACAACCATCCTTTTTTAATGCACGTTATTCCTGATTCTTTCATCCTTTACGATCTTTCCGTCCTCTATGGCTATTATCCTGTCGGCCTGAAGAGCTATGGATTCGTCATGGGTTATGACTATAAGAGTCTGATTATATCTGATATTTGAATACTTAAGCAGATTTACTATCTCCTGGCTGTTTTTGGAATCAAGATTTCCCGTAGGCTCATCGGCAAGTACTACGGAAGGCGCATTCATAAGGGCTCTTCCTATCGATACCCTCTGCTGCTGTCCTCCTGAGAGCTGGTTTGGAAGATTTTCCTTACGATCATCGAGTTTTAAAATACTCAACAGCTCTTCGAGCCTTTCCTGATTTACCTTCCTGCCGTCCATAAGTACGGGAAGAGTTATATTTTCAACTACGTTCAGAACCGGTATCAGATTATAAAACTGGTAGATCAGTCCGACATATCTGCGTCTGAAGATGGCAAGATTCTCTTCGTCCTGATCATATACATCCTGTCCGTCCATGTATACCTTGCCAGACGTTGGACGGTCAACGCCGCCCAACGTGTGAAGCAAGGTAGATTTCCCTGACCCCGATGGACCGATAATAGCTAAAAATTCTCCTCTTTCAACACTGAATGACACATCGTCAAGTGCCTTCACCAGAGTACTTCCAGAACCGTATTCCTTTGTAAGATGTTCACATCTGAGTATTTCCATTCTTTTTTCCTTTGTTCCGAAATATTTTATTAATCCGAAATCATAATAAATCGATAAAGTGACTCAATAGTGACAAATTAAAAAGATTTTTATAAATTATTTGACTTTTTTTTGATATTTTTCTAATATGATTACATACTAAGGTCAGTAATCACATAAATCTAAGTCTTATATATAGTTATTATTTCGAAAGGTTTGTTGAAAATGGAGATAATTACAAGCAACAAAAACGAAAAGATAAAACGTCTCGCTTCTCTGCTAAAATCAAAAAAAAACCGTGATGAACAGGGTGTTTTTGTAATAGAAGGAATCAGGCTGTTTAAGGATACTCTAAAGACTGCTTCAAAGTATATAGAAAGTGTTTTCATCAGTGAAGGTTTTCAGAACAGATCGGCTGACAGCAGTTCAGAAGAAGCATCCATCTTAAGCTCGACCTCAAGTCTGCTTTCCAACAATATAAATATATATTGTATAAAGGATTCCGTATTTGAAGTCATCAGCGGAACCGTATCCAGCCAAGGCATAATGGCGATTGTCAGGAAACCCGTATATACTCTTAACAATATTCTTGGTCCGGGTTCCGATGGAGGAAACAGTGTCTCCCCCAATATGACCGATCCGGGATCAAGAAAGCGTTATCTGGTTTTAGAAAACATCCAGGATCCCGGGAATCTCGGTACAATGCTAAGAACGGCCGAAGCGGCAGGAATGAACGGGATTATTATGAGCGGCGATTGTACCGATATCTTCAGTCCCAAGGTAGTACGCTCCTCCATGGGATCGATATTCAGGATGCCTTTTGTTTATTGCGAAGACTTTTTGGCCGGTATCAACGAAATAAAGGAAAAAGGAGTCACCGTCTATGCAGCTTATCTGCACGGAGGTGTCTCCTATAAAGATATTATATTTGAAAATAACTATGCGATCCTCATCGGAAATGAAGGAAACGGTCTTACCGAGCAAGCGGTTAATGCAGCCGACAAACGCATCTTCATCCCGATGCAGGGTGAAATTGAATCATTGAATGCCGCTATCGCCGCAGCTATCCTGATGTACAAATGATTCTCTATACAAAAAGATCCTTCACTTTACCGGCGAAGGATCTTATCTTTTAGTCAATGTCACCTCGAAAACGCTTTCAGCGTTTCCTCGGTAACAAAATGATGCTACGCATCTCATTTCAGTCGGGACTTGTACCCCGACTGAAACAAAGATCTCCCCCCACCTTCGCTACGCTATGAGGTGGGGGATATCTTTTATTTTGTTATAATCTCTTCTTCAGTTCTGCTGAAAGCTCCTCATATCCGGGTTTTCCGAGAAGTGCGAACATATTCTTCTTGTAGCTTTCCACACCGGGCTGGTTAAAAGGATTAACTCCCAGGATGTATCCGCTGACACCGCATGCGAACTCGAAGAAATAGAACAGCTGTCCGAGTGAATATTCGGTTCTGTCAGGAATATAAACCTTAAGCTGGGGAACACCGCCGTCGGTATGTGCCAGCTGAGTTCCTCTCATAGCACTCTTGTTAACAAAATCCACGGTCTTGCCTGCTAAGTAGTTAAGGCCGTCAAGATCAACATCTTCCTTCTCGATCACGATATCCGTATCCGCCCCGTCAAGCTCCATAACGGTCTCGTACATGGTTCTCTGACCGTCCTGAATGAACTGGCCCATTGAATGAAGATCGGTGGTAAGATCAAGAGATGCAGGGAAAATACCCTTTTGATCCTTGCCTTCGCTCTCTCCGTAAAGCTGCTTCCACCATTCTGCAACATAGTGAAGCGCAGGCTCATAGTTTGCAAGAACCTCGATTGACTTACCCTTACGTAAAAGGATGTTACGTGTTGCGGCATACTGAAGTGCAGGATTCTTATCATACTCTGCCTCAAGACATATCTTTCTCATTTCTCTTGCACCCTTCATAAGGGCGTCAAGATCTGCACCGCTGACAGCGATGGGAAGAAGTCCTACTGCTGTAAGTACCGAAAATCTTCCGCCGATATCATCGGGTACAACAAACTCCTCGTAGCCTTCCTCGTCTGCAACCTTCTTTAATGCTCCCTTTGCCTTATCGGTAGTGGCATATATTCTCTTAGCTGCCTCTTTTTTACCGTACTTATCGATAAGCATTTTTTTGAAGATTCTGAATGCGATCGCAGGCTCAGTGGTGGTTCCGGACTTGCTTATCATGTTGATCGAGAAGTCCCTGTCACCTATTACGTCTTTAAGATGAGCCATATACTGGGTGCTGATGCTGTTTCCCACATAATAGATCTCGGGTGTCTTACGCTGCTTCTTTGAAATATTGTTATAGAAGCTGTGACGAAGGAAATCAATAGCTGCACGGGCCCCTAAATAAGATCCGCCGATACCGATAACAAGAAGAACGTCCGAATCCTTCTGTATTTTTGCTGCAGCCTCCTTGATCCTTGCAAATTCCTTCTTGTTGTACTTTGAAGGAAGGTCTATCCAGCCAACGTAATCATTGCCGGCACCGGTTTTGTTTACAAGCTCTTCCTTAGCTGCAAGGGTGATCTTTTCCATGTTTTTCAGTTCGGCATCGTTGATAAATACTTTTGCGGCCGAATTGTCAAAGGTTACCTTTTTCATATTCTGTACTTAACCTCCGTTATAATTAATTTTTTATAACATTTTACTTCAACATATCCAGAATTTTCTCTTTGGGCGCTGCTCCTACCTGCTTTGAAACTACTTCACCGTTTTTCATTACCACAAGCATGGGAATGCTCATTACTCCGAACTGTTCCGCAAGATCTTCTTCGTCATCAACGTTTACTTTTCCTACAAGGAACTCCGGGTGTTCATCCCCTATCTGATCTACTAAGGGAGAGACCATCTTACAGGGTCCGCACCAGTCTGCATAGAAATCCAAAAGAACAGGCTTCTCGCTGTTCTTTATCTCGTCAAAATTCTCATTTGTTACCATTACTACTGCCATTTAAAACACCTCCTGTTTTTATTTTCGATCAGATTATCTTTTCTCCGATCTGATCAATTCTCGCTCATTTTTAAAAGCTTTGCTGCCTGATCGGCTGCGGTCAAGCTGTCTATCAGCTGATCGAGATTACCGTTCATAACATCCTCCAAGGTATAAAGAGTAAGCTTTATCCTATGATCCGTACACCGGCTCTGAGGGAAATTATAGGTTCTGATCTTTTCCGAACGGTCTCCGGTTCCGACCTGGCTTCTTTTTGCTTCAGCCTCTGCGTCGTGAGCTTTTTCCAGCTCAAGCTCATAAAGCTTTGCTCTTAAAACCCTTAATGCTTTATCCCTGTTTTTTAACTGGGATTTCTCATCCTGACAGGAAATAACTATTCCTGTCGGAATATGCGTAAGCCTTACCGCGGAGTCGGTTGTATTTACACACTGTCCACCGTTACCGGAGGCTCTGAACACATCGAATTTACAATCATTCAGATCAAGATTGACCTCAACCTCTTCCGCCTCGGGCATTATAGCTACCGTAGCCGTCGAGGTATGTATCCTTCCGCCGGATTCGGTAACCGGGATACGCTGTACGCGATGTACTCCGCTCTCATACTTAAGTCTCGAATAAGCGCCCTTTCCGTTTACCATGAAGATAACTTCCTTGAAGCCGCCTATTCCGCTCTCATTTACACTTACAAGCTCTATCTTCCAACGCTTAGAATCCGCGTACTTGCTGTACATCCTGTACAGATCTGCCGCAAACAGTGCCGCTTCGTCTCCTCCGGCGCCTCCTCGGATCTCAACAACAACATTCTTTTCGTCGTTGGGGTCCTTGGGAAGAAGAAGGATCTTCAGTTCATTCTCTATGACCGGAACCTGTTGACGTGCCTCGGAAAGCTCCTCCTTGATCATCTCTCTCATTTCCGGATCGTTTTCCGAATCAAGAAGTTCCAGGCTTTCCTCTATGGTCTGCTTGGTTTTCTTATATTCCCTGTATTTTTCTACTATTGCGCCCATGTCGGTCTGTTCCTTCATGAGCTTTCTGAATCTGGCTTGATCGTTTACAACTTCGGGGGCGGACAACTCCGCCTGGATTTCCTCAAAGCGTCTTTCAAGCTCTTCTATTTTTTCAAACATCTTATTTCACCATTATTTAAAACATGAATGACACTATTTTAATAACATGGGATCCTTCTAATCGAATTTTCCCTCGATCACTCTCCGCAGGTGAGCCAAATCCCTATGGACTTCTATTTCTTTAAAACCTGCAGCATCCATCATTTTTGCCACAGGCTCTGCCTGGGAATCATCGAATTCCATCATAAGCCTTCCGCCTGGGTACAGATATTCGGGTGCTTCCCTGACTATTATTCTGTAAAAGTCCATTCCGTCCGCTCCACCGTCAAGTGCCAGGTGAGGCTCGTGTTCGGTAATCTCCGGCATCAGTGTTTTTATCTCATCCCGGACAATGTACGGCGGATTGGCAGTTATAATATGGAATCGGCCGTTTATACTTCCAAATAAGTCACTTTCCGTAAACCCGGCATTTATCTGTACTCCGTTCCCTTCGGGTCTGATGTCGGTATTTCTCTCATGAATCCGATGCTCTTTATTATACTCCCAGTTTTTTCTTGCAAGAGCCACCGCAGCAGGGGAAATATCAGCTCCCGTCACATCAATGTTTTTTATGGGAAAAGCTGTTCTTCCAAGAATCCTTTCCTCCAGTGCAAGTCCCGTCGAAACGGCTACACATCCACTGCCTGTGCAAAGATCGAGTATCCGAAATTCATTTACTTCCAAGCTTCCGTCTAAAGCTCTTTCGTTAAGTTCGAAAAATGCCTTCTCAGCCCTTTTGACAGCCAGTTCTGCCAGGATTTCGGTATCAAATCTCGGGATCAGGACGTCAGGCGTTACAATAAACATATATCCCATGAAATCCTGATTGCCGATTATATACTGAAGCGGTTCATGGGAACTTCTTCTTTCTATCAGCTCCTCAAACTTCTTTTCGATATCGGCAGGCATTTCTTCATTCCAGCGTATAAACAGTTCATTTCTTTCAAACCCTGACGCACACTGAAGGAGATACTCCGCATCCACGTCGGCTTCTTCAATTCCTACACCTGAAAGTACTGCCGCAGCTTTCTTTTTTGCTTCTGAATATAACATGGTTAGGCATACACCTCATCTGTCAATCTTCGGATTCGGTATCCTTAAACCGGTTTTCATATTCCTCGGTTCTTTTTCTGGACAGCTCGTCCTGTCTTTTTTCCTCTTCCTCAAGTTCTTTTTCAAAAGCCTTTGCCTTTTTTGCCGCTTCCTTTTTGAGAATGGCATTCTTCTTTTCGTTTTCAAGCTCTTTTTCTGCAAGCCTGTCTGCAGCGGCATCAATCTCTTTTATCTTATCATCGGACATATCTTCTTCAACTATGCCCTTTGCTTCCATTCTTTTACGGATCTCATCCTCTCGTTCCTTGCGTCTCTGCTCACGGCTTTTAGCCTTTTTGGCAATCGCTTCTTCCTCTTCCGCTCTCATATCTGCCTGAAAAGCTCTCCAGTCAAATACAGCTTCTACAGATGCAATGGCACATTCTATCATGGAATCATCCGGTTCCCTGGTAGTAAGCTTCTGAAGTGCCAGTCCCGGTTTGCTTAAGAATCCGATAACCTTATTTTCGCTTTTCCCGGCAAGTCTGATAAACTCATACGATATTCCCGCTATAAGAGGGATCAGGAGCAGTCTTGCCACTATCATAAGAATGGTTGATTCGAACCTTATGAAAAGGAAAAAGATAATGCTTAATACCATAACGATAAGAAGGAAGCTTGTTCCGCACCTCTTGTGCTCCCTTGAACAGGTCCTTACATTCTCAACCGTAAGCTCTTTTCCGCTTTCAACACAGTTAATGGACTTATGCTCAGCTCCGTGATACATGAAAACCCTTTTTATATCCTTCATGCACGAAATAGCCGCAACATATCCGACAAAAAGTCCTACCCTGATCAAACCCTCAATAAGTGCAAGCAGGAAAGTAGATGTAATGACTTTCTTTAAAAATGTTGAAATAAAATATGGCAGTATCATAAACAAGCCTACCGCGAATACTATCGATACAACAACAAGGAGACCCATTATAAGACCTTCCTTACGTTTTTCGGAAGCCGATTTCTCCTTGGGGACGGACTTTGTAACCTTTACCGTCTTCTGTTCTTCAGCCGTTCCGTCAGCTTCGATATCCGAGGTTATTTCCTCAAGTACGATACCCTCATCTGCGGGAGTTTCGTTGCTTTCTCCGTCAATTGCCTCATCTGTTCCGATATCTTTTTGGCTTACCTCTTCAGCGTCTTTCTTTGCTGCTCCTTCCTCTTCTTCCTCGAAAAAGCTGGCCGACCAGGTAAGTGTCTTTATTCCTATTTTGAGCGACTCGACAAAGGTAACCACTCCTCTTATTATAGGAAGTTTAAAAAACTTAGATTTATCCTGAAGCGAAGTAGTCCTCTGGTCATCGACTTCAATGGTTCCGTCAGGCTTTCTTACCGCACATGCATAATGGGAGCCGTTCTTCATCATAACGCCTTCCATCAAAGCCTGTCCGCCTATTCCAGATAATTTCATATTATATAATCCCCTTAATTTATACTATGCAAAAAAGGTTGAGGCTTTTGTCTAACCTCAACCTTTATCAACAGTGATAAATTCTACTTGTTCTCAAGACCATACTTACGGTTGAACTTATCAATAGCACCACGAGCCTGAACTGACTTCTGCTGTCCTGTATAGAACGGATGGCACTTTGAACAGATTTCAACGTGGATCTCCTTCTTTGTAGAACCGGTCACGAACTCATTGCCGCAGTTACATGTAACCTTTGCCTGATAATATGTAGGCTGTACATTCTCTCTCATTTTTTCACCTCATTCTCATCTTTTACTGATTTTCCAATAACTGTACACGGATACACAGTGAAAAGCATTATAGCACGATTTTTTTCAAAATGCAATATCTTTTTTATATTTTTTCAGATGAGCTTGGTTTTTTTAACAATATCACAGAATTCCCTGTTGTTCCTTGTTCTTGCGAAAAGGCTTATTATCTTCTCTACGGCATTCTCGGCCCTGGAAGAGCTGAATGCATGTCTGATAATCTCATTTGCCTCACTCTCATCCTGCGTCAGCAGAAGATCGTCGCGGCGCGTGCTGGATTTTGGAAGGTCGATTGCGGGGAATATCCTCTTTTCCGAAAGGTTTCTGTCAAGTACAAGCTCCATGTTGCCGGTACCCTTAAACTCCTCGAATACAACGTCATCCATCCTGCTTCCCGTTTCCACAAGCGCTGTTGCAAGGATCGTAAGGCTTCCGCCCTCTCGCATGCATCTTGCGGCACCGAAGAATTTCTTTGGCATATGGAGCGCCGCAGGGTCAAGACCTCCCGACAAAGTCCTTCCGCTGGCGGTACAAGTAAGATTGTATGCACGGGCAAGCCTTGTGATGCTGTCAAGCAGGATAACTACATCCTGTTTTTGTTCCACAAGCCTTTTGGCACGTTCGATAACCATCTCCGAAACCCTTTTATGATTCTCGGGAAGTTCATCAAATGTGGAATATATAACTTCGACGTTATCCCCCTTAATGGATTCCTTCATATCCGTTACTTCCTCAGGTCTCTCGTCTATCAGGAGGATGATCATATGCATCTCGGGATTATTTGTAGTGATCGCATTTGCTATCTGCTTAAGCAGAGTTGTTTTTCCTGCCTTAGGCTGGGAAACAATCATTCCACGCTGTCCCTTTCCTATAGGTGAAAGGATATCCATGATCCTCATCGCAGGCTTGCAGCCGGGGGTTTCAAGGCGCAGCCTTTCATGAGGGAAAATAGGTGTCAGATTCTCAAACTTCGGTCTCGAAATACTGTCATTTATATGCCGTCCGTTTATTTCCTTGGCATACATCATGGCATTGAATTTATCTCCGGGCATCTTAGCCTTGGTAACTCCGACTACCATATCACCCGTTCTTAACCCGAGCCTTCTGATCTGCATTGGCGATACATATACATCCTTGTCACCCGGAAGGAAATTCTCGCTTCTTATAAAAGCAAAACCCTCGGGCATGATCTCTAAGATACCTTCCTTAATATCCCCTTTATTGAATGCTGCAACATCATTGGTATTTTTTCTGAGTACAGGAGCCGGACGGTTTTCGTCATCTCCCTCCGGATTTTTCTCTCCCTGTTCTTCGTAAGCGTTTCCTTCGCGAACCTCCGAGATCCGGTCTTCCTCTTCATCTGTTTCTTCGACAGGCTGAGCTTCAATAGCACTATCGGATTCTTTTACAGGCTCTTCAAACTGTACAAAGGGCTTTTCGTCCGCTTCAACAGGCTGGACGGAGACATTTCCGGAAGGCTCCGTGTCAAGAGCTTTCAATTCATCTATTATTTCCTGCTTTTTAAGGGAAGAAACCTTTTTAAGCCCCTTCTCTTTAGCCAGATTGCGTAATTCAGCCAAAGTCATCTTACTATAATCCATAGAATAGTCTCCATTCCTATATTATGTTAATTCATCTTGGGAAAAAAAAGAACAGCATCGACCCCGTTACCGGGTAAAGAAATAAATCAAACGAATAATATACTTACTTGCAAAGATACTAACATACTTTATGTTTTTTGGCAAGAAAAATTTAAAAACTGCGCCAAGTGACGCAGTTTTTACGATCGATCAATGATGATGCGGATTTTTCTTTACTATCTCTACCGCAGCCGCTATTTCTGTCATAATGGCCGTGCTGTATGGGATGCTTACCGAATCGACGCGTGAAAGAAGCTCTCCCTGTTCGGTAGATACATATTTGGGTTTAAGACGGTTCAATGAATAGCAGAGGATATCGGTCTTACAGGTATCGCATTTACAGCAGTTGAGTCCGGGAAGCATCTGTTCCAGCTTATCCTCGACCATCTTCTCCATAATATTTTTTACTAAAGCAGACATGTGTAACCCCCTAATATATGCATTGGCAGGACCTGTCCGGAATCTGCCCGTAATACATTTAATACCGCTACATAGAAATTTTAGCACTTCTTGTCTGCTCTTTCAACAGTTTTTTACAGATTAATGTTAATTCCTTTTACAGCACGTTCCAGGATACCGTTTATATAAGCTATCAATATCCCGTAATTGACTACAGGAACTCCCTGATCCTCCGCACACTTAACACGATAGGTTATTTCTCTTTCGTTCAGCATACAGCCTCCGCAATGGATGACTGCTTTATAGGCGCTCAGATCCTCCGGGAATCCTGTTCCGGAGCTGGTATCATACTCTACTTCAAAGCCGAACTTTTCCTTAAGCCACTTAGGTATTTTTACGGTTCCTATATCATTGCACTGTCTGTGATGTGTACAGCCTTCGGATATAAGTACCTTATCCCCTTTTTTCAGATTCTTAAGAGCATTTACTCCCTTAAGAGCACTGTCAAGATATCCCTTATACCGTGCAAGAAGGATTGAAAAAGAAGTCAACGGAATATCCGTCGGTGTAACCGCAGCCACCTTCTTAAATACCTGGCTGTCGCAGATCACCAATCTCGGTCTTTCTTTAAGTTTGTTCAGTGCACCTTCAAGTTCCTCGGTCTGTACGCAGAGGGCCATTCCGTGTTCATCCAGGATGTCACGTATCATCTGTACCTGAGGAAGGATAAGTCTGCCCTTCGGTGCCGCTTCATCCTGGGGCATGACCAAAATAAGCATATCCGAGGGAGTTATAAGGTCTCCTATGAGTCTCCGCTCGGAACCCTCCGGTTTTACGGATGCGATCAGTTCCTTCAGTTCATGTATATTTGTTTTATTGAGGGCCGATACATATATGCAGGGGATTTCTTTTCCCGAGCCGGTACGGTACAAAGTCTGCTTTCCGGTCCCCTGATCGGGAGTGCCGTTTTCTGTCAGCATGTCGGTCTTGTTAAATGCGATAACATAAGGTATGTTCTTTTGGGCAAGCCTTTCCGCAAGCCTTTTATCATCATCGGTCAGGCCCGTTACAGCATCTGATACCAGTACAGCTATATCGGTCTTATTCATTACCTGATCTGCTTTTTTTATACGCAGTTCGCCGAGTGTCCCCTCATCATCGTAACCCGGAGTATCGATTATTACCACGGGCCCTAAAGGAAGAAGCTCCATCGATTTATATACCGGATCGGTAGTAGTTCCTTTTATATCGGAAACTATTGCAAGCTCCTGATCCGTTACGGCATTTACAAGACTTGATTTTCCGGCGTTTCTTTTTCCAAAGAAAGCTATATGTATCCTATCGGCTCTTGCAGTATCGTTTAAACTCATGTATTCACCTCCCGCAAATATGTAATTATGCCTTTTATTTCCCGTTTCCGACAAATCCTGTACCTGCCGCGGTTACGGGCGAGAATATTTTGTTTGCCTGCTCGTCGGTAAGAGTTATGCCAAATACTTCGCTGTAATATTTCTTTGTTTCGGCAGTGATATCAATATCCTCAAACAATGAAGGATACGTGGTTTTTGCAAGCCATAGAAGCGTAACGGGTGTATCAACACCACAGGTGTAGCTTCTGTACATTCCGAGAGGCATCTTATATACTTCCTTGTTCTTAATGGCTTCAATCTCGCTCCAATCATAGTTTCCTATAGTATTGTTGTAAAGATCTTCAGGCTTTGCGGTATTGAAGTTTGTAATAAAGATAAGCTCCGGATTCCATGCATATATCTGTTCCATGTTTACGGCAACGGAGTTATCGTTTTCAAGCTCTTCGCCTGCATTTACGGCTCCTATCGCATCACACCACCACTGACCGAAGAATTTCTTTCCGCTGGTCATAATATTTGAGTCCGAATACTGGAAAAGGAAGAAAGCCTTTACCTTTTCTTCATCCTTAAGTCCGGCGACTCTTTCCTGTACGAGCTTATAGGTTTTTTCGGAGTAATCCCTTACAATTTTTGATTTATTGTTCTCCGGGAATATCTGTACTAAGGTTTCTATCCACTGATTGAGTGTTTCTATGGCGTCATATCCCCACTTTCCGGGTGATATAGCAATGGCGGGGATTCCGGCATTTCTTAAGAGTTCGCCTTCTTCCTTGCTTCCTGCACTATAGAAGACTACATCTGGATTAAGCTTTAAGAGTTCTTCGATGTTTACATTGGTTCCGTCGATGAAATCTGTCTTTGCGTTAAGTATCTCGGGATAAAGTTCGCCAAGCAATCCGTTCTTGGCCGCACTCATACAGGGAGGAGCCATTCCGACTATTTTCTCTGCAGAATCAAAGAATACTGTAAGAACCGATGCCATGGGATAAATGTCTGCAACCACTATCCTGTTTACGGTATTGGGAACTTCCACTTGATTTCCGGCATGGTCTGTAACGATATGCGTTCCGGAAGGGTCTGCTGCAGGGGTCGCTGCAGCAGTAGTATTTGCGGTGGTATCTGCTGTAGTATCTACTTTTGTTTCTGCTTTGGTTACGCTGTTCACATTGTCGTTCGTGCCGCCCTTTTCATCCGAGCTGCAGGCAGCAAGGCTCAGGACTGTAGCCAGTACTAGGATGATCGCTAAAAGTTTCTTCATTGGTTTTTACCTCGTGCTTTCTAGTTATACATTTCTTATATAATTTTAAATTTGCTCCCTTATTAATATTAAATATCAAAGGGAACCTTTAAAATCAGATTCGGTATGTCCGCCCGATACAGCCTTCCTGAAAAGGCTTCATGGGGAAGTGAAATAAATTGTATCCGTTCGCTTTTTTCCTTCTCCACCAGCTTTAATATGGGTTTAAACAGCGGATCCGCTATTATGGTCTGTATATCTTTTAATGAATTGATAACATTTATTATTTCATCTTCATCCGAATCGGTCGTAGCATACCCCATACATTTTTTCCCGGTTTTTACGGTCAGGTATTTTGCCAAGGACAAGGAGCCTACCCGTTCTCCCAATATCAATATTTCTGCATTAGGATTTAGGGCACCTTCAATTTCGTCTGTTACATCAATGTCCTCTCCTCCGAAGGGTGTTCCGACCTTATAGGGAATACCAAATCTCTCTTTAAGTTTCAATGCAGCGCCTAAACCGGTTTCCGAAACCACTATATTCAGATCCGCTCCGGCCGACCTGCCAATCTCTTCCAGGGACGAACCCATGGCCCAGGAAGATACTATTTCATACCCCTTTTTCTCATAGAATTCCTTTATCGACCTGTCACTTCCATTTACTGAAAAATCAAGCGGGGTAAGTCCTAGGATATTTATTCTTTTTGTTTTACTTTCGGATTTTTTTTCGCTTTCTTTCGTCTCATGCGAATTGTTTTCAGGTTGTCTTTTTGCACTGACAGGCTGTTCCACAAATCTTTCCGCTATTGCTTCAAATGCCATTCCGGCACCATGAACGTATGATCTCATTCCCGTTGTGGCAAATCCGAATGCGGGGATTCCGGTTCCGTCCTCGATGACACGCGCTGCAGCATCCGCATCAAAGCCTGTCATTGCAGGAATCGGTGTTCCGGCTACGGCAATAAATCTTGGATGAAGTTCTTCCGCAGCTCTTACTATATCTTCTATCAGTTTGCTGTCATCACCCATTATTGCTTCTATTTCTGTCAGCGCGGATATATAGATCATGCTGTCCATGTCATACCAGCGTGGTTCATCATGAGTGGTATATGTTGAATTGCAGCCGGATGCATCATGCATTACTACCATTCCGCCAAGTTCATATAATGCGGAACATACTCCGAATGTATCCGCCGAATAAGTTGATATAAATCCTGATGTCTGTTTCATATTTTTATTTAACCCATACAACAGTTTCCGCAGCCCATGCCCTTTATCTGGACAAGACTCCGCATGTTCTTGGGATTTTCAAAAGCATCACACATTAGTTCAAGGGTATCCGTTATTGCTTCAAATCCAAACATTCCGCCGCCTTCCACAATATTTACGAAATGATCGGTGTTTAGGAAATAGGCTGCTTTCTGTCCGATAGCAAGCCATTTTTGTCCGTCCCTTTCAGCTGAAGCAAGAAATCTCGACCTAACATCCACTGTGGGATACAGCTCCAGATCGGGATGGTTTTCTTTTAAATATTCATAGTCCTCTTTTTCTTCCCCGGTAAAACTGTCTAAATAAATTCGTTTTACGTTAAACCCATGGTTAAGCAGCATTTTTGCCACTGATGTGGGTCTGGGGCAAAAGGTGTAATCTATGGCTATAGGTGTATCCCCTACCAGTTTCAGCGTTTTTTCAAATGCCTTTTCACATTCGGATATCGATTGATCGTAATCCTTATCAATATCCATCGAAATTCCGTATCCTTCGAATTCTGACTTAAGGGAGTTAAGTGCTCTTGTTATCTCCATGTAATCCCAGCTGTAAGGCAGGTATATATGCTTTCCGCCAAGCCTCTTGGCCAGTGCGTCCCCGCCTGCCTTGGCTGCCGGATAATATGTAATATACAGGCTGCTTTCAGCCATCTCCTGATATTCCGCATAGGTTCTACATGATGTTATTTCATGTATTTTTAGTCCTGATGCCTTTAATATCTTATACAAATCTGAGTTTTTCCTTGTGGGAAGATCGTTTCCTATTATAGCTACAGCATTGCTGTTCTTTTCGCGGGGTTTCAGCAATGCATAAAGCTGTCTCCGCATTGTCTGGTCGGGAGTAAGTCCGCTTTTCCTTAAGGTAGGGTTCATATAGCAGTCTACGATATCTATATCCGAAAACCGTTCCCTTAAGGTCCCAAACATCACCCCCCAGTCACAGCCTGTGAAATGGTGTACGCAGCTGGTATATACCAGAACGGCCGGCGGTCGTTTTTCCAGCTTATCGATCACATCGCTTACACCATCTATCAACAGTTCTTCAAGGTTACCGTCCAGCAGGTTGTTTTCCTTTACCTCGACGGTTGAAAACCTATCCATCGCATCCATTTCAGCCGCAGTAAGGACCACGCCCCTTAGGCAACTTGCGGCACATACGAATATTTCGTGTGCTTCGGGAATAAGCATGCCGGTGTGGACTATATTCCAAGTACCACGAGCAGGGGAAGCATATTCAAGGCCGCCTTTGAACGGAACAGGGAAATTTGCCTCACCCATCCGAACCAAGGCGTCATTTTCAGTTATCCTGTTTTCTCCGATTTTTTTTAACATTCTATATGGATTCCTCTTTTATTTATCTCACCAGTTTCTGTGCCATTTTACGGTATTCTTCCGCCATTTTGCTGTCAGGGAAAGCTTCCATTACTGTCTTCCCAAGTTCTTCAGCATCCTGAACCGTCTCGCTTCTTGACAATTCTCCGATTATTTCGGTTTCAAAATCGTTTGCAAGCTCACAGACCTTTTCGTTCTCAGTCTCGGCATTATGTCTTAAGGATGTTTTCATTTCCGCGGTGTAACGATGGTTCAATATCAGACCGCCCAGTTCCGCATAGCCCTTCGATTTAAAACTCCGTACCGCCATGGCTATGTTGGCTGCGGCATAAATCGACATTTTTTCACCTGAAGTAATTATATATACCTTGTCGGCATAGCCCGCACGCATCGGCATCGAAAAGCCGCCGCAGACCACATCGCCCAAAACGTCATACAGTACGATATCTGGTTTGAAAATTTCGTAAGCCCCTTTTTCCTTAAGCTTGTCAAGGGCCGCGATTATTCCCCTTCCAGCACATCCGACACCCGGGGTGGGCCCACCGGCTTCAACGCAGATGACGCCGTATGCGCCTCGTACCGCCATATCTTCCAGTGCAAAATTATTACCATGCTCCCGTATCAAATCCAGAACCGTTTTTATATCCTTATTTCCACCCCTAAGGCTCAGCGTAGAATCCGCTTTAGGATCGCAGCCTATCTGCATGACGGTCAAGCCCTGCTGCGCTAGGGCTACCGCTATATTTGAAACCGTGGTGGATTTTCCTATTCCACCCTTTCCGTATATCGCAATCTTCTTCATTCTGCCTCCCGCCATTTTTGAGAAGTTTATCGCTTCTCGGTTACATATAAGGGTACTATATTCTTTATGGTTTCACCATCAACCTGCATCTCGTTTATAACCGCCCTTACTCCGAAAACCGCTTCTATAGTTTTTTCATTTACGGTTTCTTCCGTCCTTCCAAAGTACGGCCTGTCTCCACCAAGTATCAGTGAGCAATCCGCCTTTTGTAGCGCATGCTTGGGATAATGCGTGTTAAAAATACAGCTGATTCCTTTTTCCTTCAGTCTGTCCATGGTGTTCAAAACGATAAGCTGGTTTCTGAAATCAAGACCCGATTCCGGCTCGTCCAGTATCAAAAGTTCGGGACCAGATACAAGTGCCTTTGCTATAAGCACCATTTGGAATTCACCGCCGCTCAAAGTATTGCAATCCCTATTTTTATAGGCTATGATACCCAATTCTTCCATTATCTTTTCTGTGGCTTCTATGTCGCTTTTTTTCGGGGTACTTAAAAATCCTATCTGTCCGGACCTTCCTAGCAGGACACTTTCAAATGCGGTAAAGGATGAAGTTGCCATACGCTGTTGGGGCACATAGCTGACCTTGCTCCAGAATTCCTTAGAACTCAAGGTATTTGTATCCCTGTCGTCAAAAAAGCTTATCCCAGATGTCCACTTTAGCATGCCCATAAGGCACCTTAGAAATGTGGTTTTTCCACTCCCGTTAGGTCCTAAGATGGCCATTATCCTGCCGCTTTCAAGTTCTATATTTACATCACGGAAGATATACTTTTTTTCATTGCCGGCCCTTCCCGGATATGAAAACGATACATTTTCGGTTCGTAATTTCATAATTTCATTCTTTCTATCACAAAATTGAAGATGCGGAGCTTCGTTTTGTTATTGAGAAAACGCCAAAGGCATTTTCAATGTGACATCGACATATAGTAATCACTGGATAAGCCGTTTTCTTGACGTCAAAATCAGGATAAAGAACGGTGCGCCAATTATCGCCGTAAGTATTGATACCGGTATCTCTGAGGCACTGACTGAACGAGCCATGGTATCTACTATCACCATAAATGCTGCCCCGATGCTTATGGATGCGGGAATAAGCTTCTTGTTGTCCTGTCCCCAGAGCATCCTGCACATGTGCGGGACTATGAGTCCCACCCAACCGACCTGTCCGCACATCGAAATGACCGAAGACGTCATGGCGGCGGCACATATGACTACCAAAGTTCTTAAAAGCCTTACATTTGTTCCCGATGCTATCAGCTCATCCTCCGAAAGGCTTAAAAGATTCATTCTCCAGCGCAAAAGGAAGATAATAACGATACTTACGATAATTATCGGAGCTCCCATTGCCAGGTTCTTGTATCCCGCACTACCCAGGCTTCCCATAAGCCAGTATGTGATGGCCGGAAGCTGTGATTCGGCATCCGCAACAAATTTGACCAGTGAAACAAGTGCCGAAAATAGTGAGCCTACCATTATTCCTGATATAACCAGAACGGCCGGGCCATGATCTCTGCCGGAAGCAGCCAGCTTTGTTGCAATTACGGCTCCCGCGCCGAAGACGAATGACATTATCTGGACCCCTATCATATCAAACCCCAGTAAAAGGCCAAGCGCCGCCCCGAAGCTTGCGCCACCCGCAACACCCATGGTATCGGGAGTAGCCAACGGGTTTGAGAAGAAGCTCTGGAAGCTGCAGCCGGCCACGCTCAATCCGGCTCCGCACAGAAGTCCCAAAAGAATACGGGGAAGGCGTACGTTCATAACCGTTATCCTAACGGTCCCCTTTATCTCTTCCGAGCCGATAAACGCCTTAAACACCTCGGCAGGACTAATCCCTATCCTTCCGATACAGATACAGACAAGGGCCGCCACGATGGGCAACAGTATCAATATTACCATTGTTGTTTTTTTCATTTATATCCTACCTATTTTGGAACATCGTGTTATTTGACATTTGAATAGTTGGTCTTAGCGGAAATCCCATGCAACCTTCCTATTTTGCCCGTCATGGCATTTATGTCATTCTCTTCCATATCCACCGCCACACAGATGATGTTGACCTTTTTTCCCTTATAAGGAAGGCCCATCCTTCCGATAATCCCGTCACGGTACTGTGTAAGTATCGCATTCAATGCTTCCACCGAAGCGACATCTTCAACTATTATTGACACTACTGCAACTCTTTTTGCCATTTCCTTCCTCCCAAAAACCAAAAACTACCTTCAATGAAAAATAAAAAGCCGCATCTAAAAAGATACGGCTGTAAATACCAAAATAAAAACAAATATTTGGAAGACTTTTTACATCTGCGAAGGAACTTCCCGCACATCTGATTTTTCTTCTTTTGCCATATCTTTCACCTCAAGGACTTGCTTTCGGTGTTAGATTTTAGGCAATTATAATATGTGCGTCGACTTTTGTCAAGTTATTTTGTATTTTTTCTGTTAATAACAGTATCAAAGTCCAGATTCCTTTCGCCCATGAAATACCTCTTTTCATAGTCCCATATTACGCATTAAAGGCCGCCTCTAGATCACTGATCAAATCACTTGGAGCTTCCAATCCCACCGACAAACGCAATAACCGGTCATTTATTCCAATTCTTTCCCTTTGCTCGTCAGGAACGTCTGGGTGTGTCATAAATCACATATGATATCAGTATGACTACTACATACGCCGTAGCGTCAAAGTAACGCAGATAAAATTTTATCGGTCGTCGGTTTTCGGGCGGTTACTTTATATATACTTATTCGTCTTATATATTGAAAGGCCAATTAGAAAATGTTATAATACAGAGAAATACGGAAATCGCATACGACAGTCGAAAGGAGGCCATAATCATGCTAAAGAAGCCGGTTTTTAGGGTGACAATTGCCACCGTTTTATTAATCGGAATGTTTGTCTTACTTATAAAGCTTGGATCAGGGGGAAATAGTGCTGATAACGAAAACATGCATATAAGCGGTGATGAATATGACCACCATATTTATACGATTGGTACCGTTCTGGATCTGATACAGGAAGAAGTAAAGGTGGGTGATTCAGTAAAATACAAGACCATCGGTTACAGGGTGATGGTCTTGGTTCCGTTGTCAGAAAAGCTGAAAGAGTATGATCTGATCAATGTTTATGCAAAATATACAAGAAAGAATCCCGAAGAGGGTCCCCAAGAATTAAGTGCCGGAGACCTCATCGTAGTATCGTATTTTAAAAATGCTTTGGACATATCAGAATATCCATATACAATAAATGCAGATGAGTACAATATTACATATGCAACCTACGACCTTCTTGAGAAATATAAAAGATTATGGAATGGTAACGCTGACGGTCTGATGGATGCCATGATAAATGTCCCTGATGATTTTTCAATATCTTTAGCTTGGGATTATAACGGCAGAAGCAGGTATGACAGTGCATCCGGAGAATTGATAAAGGATATTCAGCCTCAAGAACACCCCACTTCTGATTTCACAACGCAGTTTTTCTTAAACGACATGGGCAAGGCAGTCCTTTATTTTATGTTGCAGAAGATGAATCTGGATTCCTATCCCGATGTATATGATCCGTATACTTCCACAAGCCTCCCTTCGGAAAACATCGTCCTGACCGTAAAGAGTAATGATTATGAGAAAACAATAAGATGTGATGGCATAGGTTTTACATCATACGATTATTCAATCTTCCGGCCGGATCCTGTTGTGGATGAGAATGCCGGCCGGTTTGTTACCTTTGTAAAAACCATCGTTAGGATGATTTATTCCAGCAAAGAATGGAAGGCTCTGCCGGATTTCGATTTTCGTCCTGATTAAATGTCATTAATTACCTGACCGCCGTCTTTATCACAGCTTCAGGCTATTGGGGTCTGTAATTTTACCTTTTCTACGATAAATCATCCTGCATGATTAATATTGCTGAGAATTATATCTATACAAGGAAACAAGATTCTTTAATTATCGCCATCTTTCTTGTCAATGTCATGATCACCTTCAAAGGATAGCTTTTCTTTGTTCAGTTCATTGTAAAAATTTACTATGATAGATGTTATCAAAGCTACGACTATTAAACCGTATATTCCCAGTACAACTGACAGCATCCTTCCGATGGAGGTGGTTGCAGTAATGTCACCAAAGCCGATCGTGGTTACTATTGTGAAGCAATACCATAATGCATCCTCAAAGTTTTCCATCGATTCTTCTATATAAGTAAATGCAAATGAAAAACATATTATGAGTACCGCCAAACCACTGAGGATTTCATATACCATAGATTTTCTCATAACCTTAAAAAGAATATCAAATCTAAATCTTGAAAACGACAGGGCGGTAATCCGAGCTAAAATATGAGCCGGAACAGCAATGCAGAAGTACAAGGATGCGTAAATATCTAATACCTCATAATTGGATAGAACCTTAACGAACAAGACACCCCAAATCAGAATTATCAGGATATCCACTACGCTGTCCGCTAAAGTATGTTTTTTGACAATTATGAATATCCGGGATGCTATAATTAAAATACCATATATGAAAAAAATATATGTAATGATATTTTCCACATTCCTAAATACCAGCAGTACGAATGTCATGATCAGATAGGTGACCACTGCCGATACAAATTTAAAAAAGCTGATTTTGTTCTTTCCTTTTGCATTCAGGGCACTTAGTCCAAATGCAAATATATTAATACAGAATACTATCAGATATGTGTCTTCATAACAATCGGAAATAAGGCTCATCATTTTCATCGAAAAAAACAATGAGACTATAAATGTAAGGCTCTCAATAATTCGTAAGATGATATCAATTTTCTTTTTATTATCCATAATTCAAAATTGTTTTGCAGACTTGCGATTTCAAAGCCTATGCATCTGCACCACAGGTCTTTTTAACCAATCGGTTATTCTAATGGGAAAAATCTATTAGCTACAATATCATAAACTGATGAATTTCTAAAAGCAATTAACAAATTTTTTATAATACCCATTATTCCATCCAGGTAGATCAATGCGATTCCGAATATCCCCAGAGCTGTTATACCTGAATCAATTAGTGTACGCTTATGGGTTCTGGTGTACGAAAAAAGTAATAAAAACGGGGTGAAAATTAGCATGTTTTTCATATCGCCGATCCCACATGCACTTACAGCAGGGGCAATAATGAAATCATAAGCTGAAGCATATTCCTCAGGGATTATACCCTTATTGTGTGCCACAATCCTCGGAACAATAAGGTCTTTAAGTAAAAACTCATCAATTACTATGATAACCAGAATGGCTGCGATCGCAAATAACATTATATCAAGTGAGTTCTTATTGGTTTGTAAAAACGCCTGATAATCTTCTTTTGTTTTTCCGGTTTTAAGGAACTTTCTTTCCCTGATTTTTATATAAATACCCAATGCCATAAAAAGTATAAAAACCAGTGGCGGCTTCGTGGTAAGGAAAGGGAACAAAGAAACAGGCAACAGTTCTGCCGGGAAGCTTGCAATTCTTATTTTCAATACTATGCAAACTATTTCATATATCAATGGTATAAGTACTAAAGAACGGAATATGAATATCTTCTTCCCCTTAAACCATTTCTTTGGCGTATATATTATAAAAAACCATCCAAGTGTACACAGAAGCATCAAGCAATAATGAATTTATACGGATACAGTGATATTTTCAGAGGGCAAGCCCAGGCAGACGAGTATTATACGAGAACAGCTTTCAAGGGTAAGCGAGATCCTGAGTTTTTCATATATACATTAAGGCGTATGCCGAGACATCATTATACATACGCTGAAAAGGTTACTTGGCTTCAAAATGCTGGTTTTTTCTACTGCACTAATCATAGTATCCTTCTTTCTGATTTTTTGTAAAAGCTTGATTTTTAGCATGTATACTAAGAAATAATGCTATTTGGTGTGGGTCTAATGGACATAACTAGAAGTAGGTATCTACTTTTGGAATGTATATAACTTGTCCATACTGCTCATCGCTTAATTGTAAATGAAAAAATTAGATGAATTTGGTTATTGGCGGTTGACATTAGTAAAAATAAAAAGAGCACACATGTTCGATGTATGCTCTAATATGAATTGCGTATGAAACATAAACAATTTGGTTGA
>JAILGF010000202.1 GCA_024696945.1 Lachnospiraceae bacterium
TCCAATGGAACCCTGTACAGGTTAAACTTATATTCCTTATCAATCTGCTCTACCCCATATACATAAATATAATTCTCGTACAATACCGTATTTATCACACGCAGGTTCTTATATGTCGCTACACAGCCTTCATCTCCCAAATGTTCGCACTCCGGCTTGTTGCAAAGATAAATAATGGTTCCCGACTCTTTATCAAGATACTTTAGATTCATCCAGTTTCTCCTCGTACCGGTACCATGTCTGTATGAATTTACCGTATAGCTTGGCCAATACCCCAGATTGAAATAATATCCCAACTCCGTCTCCATTATGTTATTATAACCATTGTTGTTATAATTGTCAGGCTCATGATTTTTATTGGAGCCGGAGCCCGAATTATCCGCAGATTTGCCACCGTTCCCATTCTGGGTGTTTTCTGTTTTATCCTGCTGGTTTTCCGTTTCTGGTCTGTCGGTTTTTGTATTACTGTTTTCAGAATCACCGTCATTATTTCCACATGCTGTTATAGAAAAAACTGCAATCATTATTAAAATTGCTGTCAAAATATATTTCTTCATTTCACGCCTCCGTAATATACAACACCATTCTTTGACTAAGGTTCCAAGCATCCGTGAAACATCTTAATGTATTACAATAGCAAGTATATCATAATCCCCGAAAAACAAAAGACTTCTGTCACAAATGGTCTCATTTGCAACAGAAGTGGAAAATTATAGGTTCATTATTACGGAAACCCTGAACATTCCGTCAGTATCGTCAATGCTTACCGTTCCCCCGTGCTTTTCGGCAATTCTTCTTATCTGCTTTAGTCCCAGCCCATGATTTTCCTTATCCTTTTTGGTAGTAATGAAGCTGCCGTTTTCCTTCTCAACCTTATCATAGGGATTTTCGCAGAAAATACACAGCATGTCCATCTGGCGCGCCGTTCTAATGCTTATCCATCTGCCATCTGCCTTTAACCCTTCCACTGCTTCTATCGCATTATCTATAATATTTGCAAACAGTGAACACATCTCATACTCCGAAACACTTATGCCGCTATAGTCATCCTCAATGCTCATTCTAAAGTCTATCCCTTTTGATATGGCCAGCGAATGCTTGTTCCAAAGCAACAGGTCAAGAGCCTTCATTCCGGTTTTCCTGATATTCCCGGCATTTGATGCCGCATCGGTGAGTTCCGTCAGGTATTTCTTTGCCTCCGCGTTCCTGCCCGCATTCATCAGTGAAAGAACTGCAGAGAGGTGATTGTTCATGTCATGCTTTAGTGTCCGCATTTCATTATACTTATCATTTATCTCCGTCAGGTATTCCTGTTCTGCCTGCTTTCTCTCAGCAGTCACGAAGCTTCGGAATCTAAATTCCATGATTATGAGCATTATTGCCATTACAAGTACGGAAGCTATAATAAATCCATATATTTCCTTATGTGAAAACATTAGCATTTTTTCCAGGCTTACGATTCCTGTAATGTCAAACAGGCTTCCTTTCAAAACAGAAAACTCCAGAATAAATCCCAGCCCCAATACAACTATGCTTAATAAATACCTTTTCTTTAAAATTATAAGCACCAATCCACTATAAATGACATAATATGCAAAAACCTTAAGTACTGTTCGCAGTAACAAAAACAGGCCCATGCTTATATTCACAGTACAGGTTTTATATCCTGTCACCGTCTGAATCGGATAGCCGAGTTCCCCGATATCGAAGGTCTGGCCCACAGCTACTCCCTCTAATAAAAACAAACATATCAGTCCCGCTATAAACAGGCCACTGTACAATCCTTTTCCGTTCCCTTCATTCATAATCGATCTTTTGCGTTTAACCAGATCACCTGAAACGGCTACAGAGCATATCAACAGCATAAGCACAGCCATCATATTTCCAAAGGGATTTTCCATCAGCTTTTCAAAACCGGCAGTAATATATGCCCGCATCCTTATATCAGAAAGAGCAGAGTATTCATTTCCCTTACTTTTAATAGCAGACTTTGTATCGTCATCAAAAATCCTGATTTCAGATAGCTTCTGTGAGTGATCTATTACATACTGTATGTAACTCTCATATTCTATTGCATACGAAAGGGCTCCATACACAGCCAGATATGTCTGATATTTATCTTCTATCTGAGATGTCGTTAAGCTATTATACCATCCATAAACCTTGTAGATTTCTTCCCTTTCATATCTGACCTTATCCAGGTATACATAGTCCTTGTTTGATTTTTCTATTTCTGCCAGGGCGTTTTTTTCGAGTATCAGATCTTTATATTGTCGTAATCTAAATATTTCCAAACCATAGTATTCAGTCTTTTCAGCGTATTCACCATAATCTATTCCCTGTAATATGAAATTAGCTTCATTTACCTGCTCAGACGATAACTTCAGGACATAACCATCCCACTTTAAATGCGTCTGCAGGTCATCCTTACCCACGGTATAATCGTACATCTGGTTCCTGTTGTAGAAAAAAGACACCAGATATCCGAATATTATGCAGAACAAAATCCCCAGAACAAAATACAAAAGGTGCTTTCTCATAAAATTCCCTTTACCTTTTTTAATACCGCACACAGAACATCATTTCTTTTTCTTCGGCTAAGCGGCAGCTCCCTGTCATTCGACATCGTAACCGTATCATTTCCAACGCGCTTTATCTCACGGATATTTACAAATATCGCCTTGTATATCTCGACAAAGTCATCTGTCGGAAGCATTTCAGCCAGCTTTCCTATGCCCAAAGGGCTTTCGATTTCTTCACTGGTAATACCAGTATTATGGTTATGGACTTCTTTGGATGGCATTCTCATATTTGACCCATCAGAATTCTTTATCGTCAGTCTACTACTTCTTCCATCCGACTCAACCCACAGAATATCCTTTATTTTTATTACTGCTGTTTCCTTGTCGAATCCTGCACCGTCACTACGGGTATCATCATTTCGAACAGCTTTCTTTATGGGAACAGCTATGGTGTTGGACTTTTGTTTTTCCATGAATCTTGAAAGCGCTTCCGGCAGCCTCGTATCCATATCTTTCTTAACCACATAATCAAGGGCGTCCACACTATATCCCTGGTATGCCCTGTTCTCTATGCCGGTCACAAATATCACGGGAACATTTATGTTTCTGTCTTTTAGAACCCTTGCTATCTCCATCCCGTCACTGTGTTTCATCTGCAGGTCCATAAGTATAAGGTCATATTCCCGCCCTTCTTCGATTTTACCCAAAAGCAGAGTTGCATCAGAAAAAGAGTCAGTTGCGATGCTGACTTTCTTTTCCCTAAAAAAATCCGTTGTCTTTTCTTTAATCAGGTCGAGATAAACTCTTTCATCCTCACAAATAGCTATTCTCATTATAGTTTTACCTTGTATTATGCCAATAGTATTCCAAAAAGGATTATAACACAACTCAGACACGCGGTAAATATATTCTGCACAAGTGGAGGTTATACCGTCAGAAATGGTGTTTTTCATTTGACGCACGTAAAATAATCCAAGAGTCTGTCGGAATATTTTAAGATTATATATTGCTTACGAAAATTTAAGAGAAAGTTTATTGCATCTCTACCCATAAAGGTATATAATTATCTTAGTATAAGAAGAATGTTTTTCATCATACTAACAGCCTCCTTTAGAAGTGTCGGATTGTGCACTCCGGCACTCATTTACAATCATTAGTGCTCCTTTCTAAGCGACAAAGCCAGACCTAAGATCCAAGGTCTGGCTTTGTTGTAAGTTTACATCTTCAGGACTATTTCCTATTTCAAACAAGAAATAACAAAAACCCTTTTGTAATATATTTAATCAATATCTACAGATATATAACTCCAATCCGAATACTCACGAGTTCCTTTATCATCAATCACTTTATAGGCTCTTACTTTCGCATACAATGTCTTTACCTTATCTGAACCGGCAGCTATGTATACCTTACCATCGGACTCTTTTGTGTCGAGCTTTTCAGAGCCACTGAAGTCCTCATTAGCCGATGCTTCATATTCATAACCGTCAATACCGCCCATATTCTGCCACGAACAGCCAAGCATGTATTTTCCATCTTTGTCCGGTCCATTACTGTAAGTCCTTATTTGAATACCAAGTTTTACTCCTTCGATTCCCCTTGAAAATGTAGGAATTGCCTTTCCTGAGCAGAAACGTGCCTCATATTTTGAAGCATCACCCATGACTATGATCTCAGCAGCTTCAGGATTACGCCCCAAATCCCCATTCAGGAAGAAAGCAGCTTCCCCGATCTTGGTTATCTGTTCAGGAATAATGAATTTCTTCATCTTACAGTTATAAAACGCCATCTCGCCGATCTCAGTCAGATTCGGAAGTGTCTCAAATCCACTGTAAACATCAATGTCAAACGAAGTACAGTGTGAGAATGCTGCGGCGCCAATCTTTTCCAGCGATTCCGGAAGTATTACCGTTTCAAGCTGCCCACAGCTACAGCAAACTTTTGCCGGGAGTTCCTTTATCCCCTCTTCGAATTCTATTTTCTTTATTCCCGAATATGCTAAACAATAGTCTCCAAATTCCTTAACAGACGATGGAATCACAATGCTTTCCAGTTTGTTCTGATCATTAAAGGCATATTCTCCGATATAAGTGACCGAATCAGGTATGTTTATCGATGTGATCTGTCCCGGTTGCTCGGGATCATACTCTCTGGGAACTCCGTAATAGTCAAACGCATGAGCACCTATTCCCGTGATTACACTATCAAGTCTGACATCTCCGCCCTCACCGAAATATCTGAGTATCAGACCGTCATTTGTAACCACGCAGCCATTATCAAGCAGCTTTACAAATCCTTTGAATCCCTCTGTAAACCATTTGGTCGGGTTTTCTCTGTATTCTTCATTAACAGTATTGATATAAGGACTGAAACAATACTTTGTAAGCAGTTCAATATCCCGTCCACTCAGATCCGTGCCGTTAGCGATCACGTTTATT
>JAILGF010000211.1 GCA_024696945.1 Lachnospiraceae bacterium
ATCCATATGGTTCAGGCTCTTGAGGATATCAAGAAGGCTGGATGTAATGCACTTTGTGTATATCTTGGAAACTTCGGTCCCGAGATCTCTGAGACACTTCTTGCTAAGCACTTTGAAGGACCTAAGATGTTCTGTGCAGCAGCTGAGGAGACACAGAATGACCTTTGCGGCGGCAGAGGCGATGCTTACTGTGGTATGCTTAATGCAAGCTACATCTTAAAGCTTCGTAACGTAGGCGCTTACATTCCTGAGTATCCTGTAGGTGATGCAGAGGATTGCGCTAAGATGATCAACGATTTCGTTCCCATTGCAAGAGCACTCGTTGGACTTAGCAAATTAAAGATTATATCATTCGGTCCCAGACCTCTTAACTTCCTTGCTTGTAACGCTCCCATTAAGCAGCTTTACAACTTAGGCGTAGAGATCGAAGAGAACTCAGAGCTCGACCTTTTCGAAAGCTTTAACAAGCATGCAGGCGATGCTCGTATTCCTGAGGTTGTTAAGGATATGGAAGCAGAACTCGGCGCAGGAAACAAGAAGCCCGAAGTACTTGCTAAGCTTGCTCAGTATGAGTTAACACTCCTTGACTGGATCGATGCTCATAAGGGATACAGAGAGTATGTTGCAATCGCAGGAAAGTGCTGGCCTGCATTCCAGACACAGTTCGGATTCGTTCCTTGCTATGTTAACTCTCGTTTAACAGGACGCGGAATCCCCGTATCTTGTGAAGTAGATATCTACGGATGTTTATCAGAGTTCATCGGTACCGCTGTATCAGATGATATTGTTACACTTCTTGACATCAACAACTCAGTTCCTAAGGATATGTACAAAGAGTCTATCGAAGGCAAGTTTGATTACAAGCATACCGATACATTCATGGGCTTCCATTGTGGAAATACCTGCTCAAAGAAGCTTGCATTCCATGAGATGAAGTACCAGATGATCATGGCTAGAGCTCTTCCTATCGAAGTTACCAACGGAACTCTTGAAGGCGACATCATCCCCGGTGATATCACATTCTTCAGACTTCAGTCAACAGCTGATGCTAAGATCAGAGCATACGTTGCAGAAGGTGAAGTACTTCCTGTAGCTACCAGGTCATTCGGCGGCATCGGCGTATTCGCTATTAAGGAAATGGGACGTTTCTATCGTCACGTTCTTATTGAGAAGAACTATCCTCATCACGGCGCTGTTACATTTGGTCATCATGGAAAGGCACTCTACGAAGTATTCAAGTACATCGGAGTTCCGATCGAGGATATCAACTACAACCAGCCCGCATCACTTCCTTATCCTACAGAGAATCCTTTCAAATAATGCATAAAGGAAGAGCATAACGCGATAAAAACTATAAAGCCCCGAAGGCCAAAACGGTCATCGGGGCTTTTTTAGTGTAAAAACTAACTTTTAGTTAGGTTTTAGCATTGTTTATTTACAATCTTTTTCGAGTATGATATTATAAATTTGTTGGTAGTAGGATTACAGTTATACTAAGCCATCTATCAAGCTTTTAAAGTAAAAGAATTTTTGTAAAAATATAATACGGAAAGGAAAGAAATTATGAAAAAAAGAATTTTGTTATGCTTATTAGCAGTACTGGTAGCATTCTCGGGGATTGTATGTTTAAATCCCAAACAGGTGTCTGCTGCTGATTCAACAGGAAAGAAAATCGTGGTTTCAATGGGTGATTCATATTCATCAGGAGAAGGAATCGAACCCTTCTTCGGACAGGATAAATCATCGGCTGAAAAGGTAGAAGATGAGGACTGGCTTGCACACAGATCTGAGAAGGTTTGGTCAGGAATGCTCGTTGTTGACGGACAGAAGATGGTCCACAATGACAACTGGTTTTTTGTTGCAGCTTCAGGTGCTGAAACTGAGCAGCTTGCAGGTACCTTTGAAAAGAAATATAACTATGACGGATTAACAGGTAAAAAGGACCTCGCTCCTCAGTTAGATGTTTTTGATGAGGTTGAAAAGAAATACGGCAAAGGCGCTGTTGATTACGTTACCATCTCAATTGGCGGCAACGATGTCGGTTTTGGCGAGATCATGATCACAGCCATAACAAGTCCCGCATCTCTTGAGGAAAAGATGAGCACAATCTGGAATCTTTTCCAAAATGAGCAGAAGGATGGTAAAAATACAATTCCTTCTATCAGGGAATCTATAAAGAATTCATATAAAGCCATTGAAGAAAAAGCAGGTAAACAGGCAACCATTATTGTTGTCGGATACCCAAGACTTTTCAGTGCCGCAGGATTTTCTATCAAAGCAGGCTTTATGTCATTTAATGTAACCCCTGAAACGGCAGCGGTAATAAATGCAATGTCTGACACTTTAAACGAGGAAACCGCAAAAATCGTTGAAGAATGTAAAGCTGAAGGCATGAACATCATTTTTGTTCCCGTTACCGATGAATTCAGCGGTCATGAAGCATATACCGATGATCCTTATTTAAATGAAGTAGTTTTATCATATATGAAGGAAGATATTAATCAGGATCCTTCCTCTATGGTACAGGTAAGCTCTTATTCACTTCATCCCAATGAGAACGGCGCAAAGGCGTATGCAAAGGCAGTACAGAAGGCAATTGACGGTCTTAACGGATCAAGCGGAAATCAGTCGTCTGACAAGCCTGTAATTTCAGTTACATCCAAAAAGGGTAAGGTTACCGTTAAGTGGGATAAGGTTGACGGAGCTACAAAGTATAAGGTTGTTGAGTATGTAAACGGAAAAGCAAAGACTGTTAAGTCAACAAAGAAAAACAAAGTAACTATTAAAAAGGTTGAAGTAGACAGCGAGCATACATATGCTGTAAAAGCTTACGTAAATAAGAAGTGGACTAAGATCAAGGATTCTGATAAAGTTACCGTTACTGTAAAATAGGAAAATTGATTCAAATGAAGAAGGAGACAGGGGTCAGTTATTTATAAACTGACTTCTGTCTCCAAAACATTTTCCATATCAATGAAACTTAATTAATCAATCTCTTTCATGACACTCATGTATGCCGGACGGATGATCTTGTCGGCGCAGATGAGCTCCTCGATCCTGTGGGCACTCCAGCCTACGATCCTGGCAACCGCAAACATTGCGGTATAAAGTTCCTCGGGAATACCGAGCATTTTGTAAATGAATCCGCTGTAGAAATCTACATTGGGACTAACGCCCTTGTAGATTTTTCTCTTTTGAGCAATGATAACGGGAGCGATTTCCTCAATATTGTTGTAGAGCATAAGATCTTTTTCCTTGCCCTTTTCAATTGCAAGCTGTTCAACAAATTTCTTGAAAGCTTTTTCTCTGGGGTCGGAAACGGAATAGATTGCATGACCCATTCCGTAAATAAGGCCTTTTTTATCAAAAGCTTCCTTATCGACGATCTTCTGTAAGTAAACAGTAATGGCATCCTTATCGGAATAATCCTTAACATGCTTACGTATATCGTCCATCATCTCCATAACCTTGATATTCGCACCGCCGTGCTTAGGTCCCTTAAGAGAAGACATGGCGGCTGCGATGGTAGAGTAAGTATCGGCACCTGATGATGTTACAACTCTGGTAGTAAATGTCGAATTGTTTCCTCCGCCATGCTCCATGTGAAGAATAAGCGCAGTATCCAAAACCTTTGCTTCGGTCTCGGTAAAACTCTTATCGGGACGAAGAAGCATAAGAAGATTCTCTGCTGTGGAAAGATTCGGATTAGGATGATGGATTATCATACTGGCGTTCTTTTCATAATGGATATAAGCGTTATATGCATAAATTGCAAGCATGGGAAATTCGCTTATAAGCTGAATACACTGACGTAATGAATTGCTTACAGATGTATCAAGTGCCTTATCATCATACGATGCAAGTGTCAAAATGGATCTCGTCATGGAATTCATTATATCATGAGAGGGCGCTTTCATAATGACGTCACGTGTGAAATTTGTGGGAAGGATGCGGCATCCGCCTATAAGCTCCTTAAATTCTTTTGCCTCATCTTCTGTAGGCATAACACCCATCAGAAGCAGATAGGCAATTTTCTCGAAACCGAGACTGTCACCGAGATTTTCAATCAGCTTTTCTATCCTATAGCCTCTGTACCATAATTGACCGGGAATCTGTACTTTCTTTCCGTCCTCCATTTTTGAAGAGATAACCTCGGAAATATTGGTGAGTCCGGTAAGCACACCGTTTCCGTTAATATCTCTCAGTCCTCTGTTTACGCCGTATTTTACATATAATTCCTTCGGAATGGAATCGTTCTGTAGGCAAACGGCTTGTTTTGCTTCAGCATAGCTGCGTACCTGCTTTAAAATGTTCAATGCGGTTCCTCCTTTTTGAATAATTGTTCTCAACAAAGTATAAACAATGGAATTATATCAGAAAATTTTGAAAAAGTCCATAAATTTTTATAATTTTGAGCTTGACTATGATATGTGACTTGAAAAATGGTAAAGAAAGTTATAAATAAATAAAAATGAGTGGATAAATATAAGTACTTCTGTTATAATTAAAAAAGTTCATGATAATAATCATTGCCATATTTTATTTAAAAGGAGAATGACTATGAAAAAAGTAATTACAAAACTGATTTTAGTACTTGTTATCTGTGCATCATTTGTTTCGCTAGCAAATACAGATGCATTACAGGCAAAATCTTCAAGCACAGACTCAAATGCTGCCCAAAGCGCATTGAAAAAGAAGTTAAAGAAACTCTTCAAAAGCTATTCCAAAACAAAAAAGAATGAATGGAATGATTATTCACAATTTGATTTTGACGGAAAAATGACCAAGGAAGAGTTTAATAAAAACTATAATTTCTACTATGCATATAAAGATATAAACGGTGATGGTATAGATGAACTTCTTGTTTTGGAAGAACACCTTCATTATGGCGGCAATATCCGTGGCAACCTTTCAATTTATTCATATTTAAAAGGTAAGGTAAAGTGCCTTACGAAGAATGGTGATGGAACTAAAATTTATATTGCCGGACCTAAGGGATTTGAAACACAACTTATATTTGCAGATGATTGTAAATACATATATGCCGAGTATTCGGTAGATGCTTATGAAGGACACCTGTTTAAGCTTTCAGGCAAAAAATATAAGGAAGTAGCTAACTATTTCGATGGTGAAGGTGTATGGTATTCGATATACGACAAATCCACCAAGAAAGAAAAGGACGTATCAGAAGAAGAATTTATCAAATTTATTGAAAAAGCCTTGAAGAATACATGTACTGTAGATTGGATAGAATATTAATTTAAACAATGAGAAAAAACAAAAGTATGTATCTGGCTCTGTATGAGCGTGTTAGGGACGACATTATTGCCGGGGTATATCCACATTCAAAAAAGCTTCCTTCAAAAAGAAATATGGCTGATGATTACAAGGTCAGTGTTATAACCGTGGAGCATGCATATGAACTTTTGGAGGAAGAAGGATACATTATATCCAAGGAAAAGTGCGGATATTTTGTAATTTACGATCCCGATAAGCAATTTCCGGTTTCTGTCGGTACTTCCGAGAATAAAAATAAACAAACGGAGCAACAGCCCAAAACAGATAAGGATTTTCAAAACAGTGTAAAAAACAATAATGAGACTTCAAGAAAAGATGCTGAGGACGGCATGAGCTATGCCTCATATTCAAGAACTGTTAGAAAGGTCCTTTCACAATACGGTGAAACTATTATGGAGCGGTCTCCGGGGTTTGGCTGCGAGTACATTCGTGAAGCAATATCCAGATACCTCTCCAGAAGCAGAAGGATCCAGGTTGATCCGAGAAGGATAATAATCGGTTCCGGTGCTGAATATCTATACGGACTTATAATAAAGGTGCTTGGGCACAAGATTACCTATGGAATCGAGAGCCCGTCATACCGGAAGATTGCTTTTATATATAAATCCGAGGGGGCAAGAACCGAGGCACTGAGTCTCACATCTGACGGAATAGAAAGCAAAGAGCTTTGGAATGCAGATATCCAGGTACTCCACATAACCCCGTACAGAAGCTATCCAAGCGGAGTTACGGCTTCGGCTTCAAAAAAACACGAATATCTTAAGTGGTGCAACGAAAAAAATGCCATAATAATAGAAGATGACTTTGAATCCGAATTTTCTCCGTCAAGAAAGCCGGAGGAAACCGTATTATATCTCAGTAAGGGAAAAAATGTAATATACGTGAATACCTTTACCAGAACCATCGGACCGTTTCTGCGTGTGGCATACATGGTTGTCCCCGAAAACCTTTTGGAAACCTTTGAAAGAAAGGTCGGATACATGGCATGTTCGGTTCCTACACCTGAGCAGTATGTAATAGCAGAACTGCTTGAAAGCGGTGAATTTGAACGCCATATAAACAGAGTACGAAGAAAGAAGAGAGAAGAGAAGAAATAAAAAGAGAACTCCGCTTTAAACGGAGTTCTTTTATATTTAGATTATTCAACAGAAATTATGTAATAGTAAACAGGCTGGTTACCGGGTTGAACCTCTACATCGAGATAATCATATTTCTCTGTAAGCATGTTGGCAATCTCATTTGCTTCTTCTTCGTTTGAATCAGAACCATAATAGATGCTTATAAGCTCACTGTCTTCCTCGACCATGGTGTCGATAAGGTCTATAGTAACCTGTTTGATGTCGGGACCCGTACTCTTAATGGACTTATCATCAAGACCCATGAAGTCACCGTTCTTTATCTCAAGACCGTCGATCTTTGTATCCCTTACAGCATATGTAACGGAACCTGTTTTAACGTTGTCCATAGCTTCTTTCATGGAAGCTTCATTATCTTCAATGGATTTGCCGGAAACAAAGTTGATAACAGCGGCAATACCCTGAGGAACAGTCTTTGAAGGGATAACGATAATATTCTTATCCTTTGTCATAGCCTTAGCCTGATCTGCGGCAAGAATAATATTCTTGTTGTTGGGAAGGATAAAGATATTCTTGGCATTTACCTGCTCGATGGCATTCAGCATATCCTCTGTGGAAGGATTCATTGTCTGACCGCCTTCGATAAGATAATCGACACCAAGTCCCTTGAATATTTCATTTATGCCTTCACCTACGGAAACGGAGATAAATCCGTTCTCCTTAGGAGGAAGCTTAGGCTTGCTTGCAGCTGCAGCTTTAACAGCACCGGCTTTAACAGCTTCAGCCTTTTCGGCTTCAAGACCAAGCTTTTCGTTATGCTCTTCACGCATATTGTCGATCTTCATCTTGGTAAGCTGTCCGAAAGTAAGAGCTTTCTGTATTGCAAGTCCGGGATCGTTGGTATGAACGTGAACCTTAACAACATCGTCATCTGCAACACATACGATAGAATCGCCTATGGATTCAAGATAAGCCTTAAACTCGGTCTCATCAAGCTCGGTAAACTCATTGTCAAGAAGAATGATAAATTCTGTACAATAACCGAATTTGATATCTGAGGTAGAAATATCTTCAGTGCTTACAACCTTAACGGTTTCAGCTTTCTTAACAGGCTCGGCAGGCTTGATCTCAAGCTTTTTGCCACACATAACGGCAAAACCACCTTTCATGACTTCAAGAAGTCCTTGTCCGCCGGAGTCAACAACACCGGCTTCTTTTAATACGGGAAGCAGTTCGGGAGTATATTCCAGAACTTCTGCCATATACTTAATAACCTTCTCGCAGAACACTACAAAGTCATCTGTAGTTCCTACAAGCTCCATGGCTTTATCAGCACCACCCTTGGCAACGGTAAGAATTGTTCCTTCCTTGGGCTTCATAACAGCTTTATAAGCGGTTTCAACTGCTTTTTGGAATGCATTGGCAGCTGTTTCGATGTCAATTACCTCTACATCCCTTATAACCTTTGTAAAGCCTCTGAGTAACTGGGAGAGGATAACACCGGAATTTCCGCGGGCACCTCTTAAGGAACCGCTGGAAATGGCTTTTGCAAGCTCGGCCATGGTAGGATTTTCTAAAGCGTTTACCTCATTAACTGCAGACATGATGGTCATGGTCATGTTTGTTCCCGTGTCTCCGTCAGGTACGGGGAAAACGTTTAACTCGTTGATAGTTTCTTTGTTCGATTCGAGACAAGCCGCAGCTCCGATAAACATCTTTTTCATAAGTGCGGCGTCTACTTTTTTTACTGACACTTTTAATTCCTCCAAATCAATCGATTACTCTGACACCTTCAACATAAATGTTGATCTTTTCAACCTTAAGTCCTGTAAACTCCTCAACCTTATACTTTACGTTCTCAAAAAGGTTATCACATACGGAAGGTATGTTAACACCGTAAGAAACAATAATATGAAGATCTATGGTTATTCTGTTTTCTTCGATTTTTGCCGAAATACCGTTGCTTAAGTTTTCTTTCTTTAAGAGCTTGGCCAAACCGTCTCTCATGTTTTTGGATGCCATGCCGACTACGCCGAAACATTCAACAGCCGAAGCACCTGCGCATTTTTCAATAACGTCCGTTGAGATCATAACCTCGCCGAGACCTGTATCATATCCTGCGTCCATAAATTCACATCCTTTCTTAAACCTTTAACTATTATGCACATTGTTAACATAATGTCAAGAGAAATTTTACACTCAATAATATATTATACTATATAATATGTAAATTGGCAATCAATAATTTTACCGATAAACTTATCGAACAAAAAAGAGAACCCTGATAGGTAAGGGTTCTCTTAAAGTATAGCTACTTTGTTACATTTTTCTGGAAGCCTTTAATCCACCGTCCTTATAATCTATAAGGATGGTATCGCCTCTGCCGGCCCCACCTTCGAGAATAAGCCTTGCGGCAAGAGTTTCAACATTCTTTTGTACGAAACGTTTAAGAGGTCTGGCACCGTATATAGGATCAAAACCATTATCGACAATGTACTCGGAAGCTTTATCTGTAAGTTCTACGGTAAGCTCTCTGTCATCAAGACGCTTATTAATATCTTTAATAAGAAGATTGATGATAGAAGAGATGTTATCCTTGGTAAGAGGCTTGAAGCAGATAATCTCATCCAGACGGTTAAGAAATTCCGGACGGAAGGAAGCCTTAAGTTCCTCCGTAACGGTCTTTTCAGCTTCTTCGCTGATCTCACCATGCTCGTTAATACCTTCAAGCAGATACTGTGAGCCGATATTTGACGTAAGAATGATTATGGTATTCTTAAAATCTACAGTCTTTCCGAACGAATCGGTAATACGGCCGTCATCAAGGCACTGGAGCAGGATATTAAAGACGTCGGGATGAGCCTTTTCAATCTCATCGAAGAGTACAACGCTATACGGCTTACGTCTTACAGCTTCGGTTAATTGACCGCCCTCATCATAGCCGACATATCCGGGAGGCGCTCCTATAAGTCTCGATACGGAGAACTTCTCCATATATTCACTCATATCGATACGGACTATATTGCTTTCATCATCAAAGAGACTCTCGGCAAGAGCTTTTGCAAGCTCTGTCTTACCAACACCCGTAGGTCCTAAGAATAGGAATGAACCGATGGGCTTTGAAGGATCCTTTATGCCTGCCTTTGAACGTATGATTGCTTCGGTAACCTTCTGTACGGCATCATCCTGACCGACAACACGCTTGTGAAGCTGTTCGTCGAGCTTTAAGGTCTTTTGACGTTCAGTCTCGGAAAGCTTTGAAACCGGTATGCCTGTCCATCTTGAAATAATCTTTGCAATTTCGTCATCATTAACGGATTCATGGACAAGCTCGTTTTCTCGGTCGCTCTTGGATGCTTCATATTCTTTTAGCTTCTTTTCAAGTTCGGGCAATTTGCCGTATTTAAGCTCTGCTGCCTTTTCAAGGTTGTATTCTCGTTCTGCGGAAGCAATGTCCTTGTTAACGGTATCGATTTCTTCCTTAAGCTTGGTAATCTTATCAACCTCGCTCTTTTCATTTTCCCACTTGGTCTTTAACTGCATGAAGTCTTCACGCTGTTTCTGAAGTTCCTCCCGTAAGTTTTCAAGACGTTCCTTACTTAAAGAATCATCCTCCTTCTTAAGTGCAGCCTCCTCAATTTCAAGCTGCATGATCTTTCTGCGCTGCTCATCAAGCTCAGCGGGCATAGAATCAAGCTCTGTCTTTATCATTGCACAGGCTTCATCCACAAGATCGATAGCCTTATCGGGGAGGAATCTGTCGGAGATGTATCTGTCGGAGAGTACTGCTGCAGCAACAAGAGCTGAATCGGAAATCTTTACGCCATGGAAGAGCTCATATCTGTCCTTAATGCCTCGAAGGATGGAAATGGTATCCTCAACGGAGGGCTGATCAACCATAACAGGCTGGAAACGTCTCTCAAGGGCGGCATCCTTTTCAATATATTTCCTGTGCTCATCAAGAGTAGTAGCTCCGATACAATGCAGCTCACCACGAGCAAGCATAGGCTTAAGCATGTTGCCGGCATCCATGGAGCCTTCGGAAGCACCTGCACCGACAATAGTATGTATTTCATCGATGAAGAGGATTATCCTGCCGTCAGATTTCTTAACCTCGTCAAGAACGGCCTTAAGTCTTTCCTCAAACTCACCTCTGTACTTTGCACCTGCAACAAGTGCACCCATATCAAGTGCAAAAATGGTTTTGTCCTTAAGGGCTTCGGGGACATCCTGTGCAACAATACGTTGTGCTAGGCCTTCAACAACCGCTGTTTTGCCGACACCGGGTTCACCGATAAGAACCGGGTTATTCTTTGTTTTACGTGAAAGAATACGGATTACATTACGGATTTCGGAATCACGGCCTATTACGGGGTCAAGCTTACCTTCTTTGGCCTTTTCCACAAGATCTGTACCGTATTTGTTAAGTGTATCGTATGTTGCTTCAGGATTATCAGTCTGAACCGTCTGGTTGCCTCTTACCTGGGAGAGTACTTTGAGGAAGCTGTCACGGTTTATACCATATTGCTTAAAGAAACTTTTAAGCTCACCGGTAGCTTCTTTTATAAGACGAAGGAAGAGGTGCTCAACTGATACATAGGAGTCGCCCATAGCTTTGGCTTCATCCTCTGCGCCGGTCAGGACCTTATTAAGTACCATACTTATGCCGACCTGTATATTGCCGGTAACCTTAACCTTTTTTGCTAAAAGTGCTTCAAGTCCTGTCTTATACGACTTGAGATCGATACCCATTCTTTCGATAAGACCGGATATCAGGCTTTCATCAATAGAAACAAGTGCAAGTGCAAGATGCTCCTGATCTACTTCTGAATTGCCGTTATCCAGTGCCAGTTTCTCACAAAGCTGGATTGTTTCTACTGATTTTTGCGTAAACTTGTTAATATTCATGAAATCACCTTCTTTTTTAGGAATTTGGGATCTTTACCCCTTCAGTTTAGAAGTATAGCACTAATTGTTAGCACTGTCAAGAGGTGAGTGCTAATTTTTAAAGAATTTTTAGAAAATGAGAACTGTTTTCGTTTTCAGAGGGGTATAGATGACTTTCTTTTCCTTTACATTACAACATATTTAGAGTATAATAAAAATAATATAATTTAATACACAATTTGAGGATACTATGAAAAATAAGAGGTTGATCGGTTCGCTTTTGATCATTATTGCGGGATGCTTTTGGGGAAGCATGGGCATTTTTGTAAGAAGATTGGGTACATACGGATTCGATTCTATTCAGATAGTTTCTATTAGAGTGACGCTTGCAGCGTTGTTTTTTGCTATAATTTTATTAGTTAAGGACCATTCGGGTTTTAAAATTGCTCTTAAAGACATTCCATTGTTTTTAGGTTTGGGATTTGGAAGTATATTGTTTTTTACAATCTGTTATTTTACCGCTATAACAATGATGTCGCTATCAACCGCAGCTATACTTCTTTATACATCACCCATATGGATAATGCTTATGTCAGTATTATTCTTTAAGGAGAAGCTTACTAAGAAAAAACTTATAGCTTTGGCAATTGCATTTACCGGGTGTGTGTTGGTTTCAGGGATTTCAGGAGAAGGAATTTCTCCTTTGGGTCTGTTTATAGGGCTTGGTTCAGGAATAGGATATGGTTTATACAGTATTTTAGGTACGATAGCTTTACGAAAGTATTCTCCATATACTGTGACAACATATACTTTTATATTTGCTGCTGTCGGTTCATGGTTTATTTGTCGCCCGTCAGAAATGATCTCAAAGTTTTCTGAAGCTTCAGATTTCACATTTTTAATCCTGTTTTGTGGCTTGACCGCATTGATAACCGCAGTTATACCGTTTTTGGCATATACACTAGGACTAAGAAACGTTGAAGCAAGCAAAGCGGGGATAATTGCCACGATCGAGCCTATGGTTGCAACCTTGATCGGTATTGTTGTATTTTCAGAACCGTTAACTCTTTTTTCAGGAATCGGTATGATTTTGATCTTGGCAGCTGTTATCATTCTAAATACTAAAGAATGATCATATATACACAAAGAGGAGGTATTAAAAGATGAAAAAGGTTTTTTGTAAAAAAGTTTCTGTTGTAATTACCATGGCTTTAGTTCTGATTCTTATCATGACAAGCTTTAGCGGTATTGTTCAGGTACATGCCGCCAGTAAAATGGTCAGGGTTTCCACAGAAAAAGCCCTGAATAAAGCTGTAAAAGATAAGAGTGTAACTTCCATTATATTTAGAACAAAAGCTTATATTAACGTAACAATAAAAGCAAACAAAGCAGCATCTTCCAAGGATCTTACTATAGACGCTCCGAATGCTGATATAACAAACAAATCCGTTTTTAGCGGTATTTTCTTGGAAAGCTCAGGGAACTATGTGGAAAATGCCAGCGGAAATACGTTTGAAATATATGACGATTATGCTGTCAAAGGGTTTACAGTTGAAAAGAAGAAAACAGTTAAAGCAATAACTTTTTATAACCCCAGTCAGAATATCGATCGTTTTTATACTATAAGAAAGGATGCTAAGATTGAAAAAATCGATCTTATATACTCCGATGGAGGCAATGTTTCATACGGTGTATATAATGAACAAACAAGAACAATTGAATTCAATTATGTTAACAAATATGATACAGATATAAGTCTTACATATACTTTTGATAACAGTGGCAGGGTATTGAATTTCAAAAACCATCATCCTGAATTTGGGTGTGAATATTCTTATGAATATGATGCTAACGGAAATATGATAAAAGAATCATTTAGCGATCTGGTTGGAGTAGGATACAATACATATGAATATACTTCTGATTTCAAACTGGCCAAAGTAACATATGTTTCTGAGATGGAACAAGGTGTGGTGAACTATAATTATGATAAAAAAGGAAATCTCATAAGTTTAGAACGCTATAATGAAGACACCGGGGAAAGTAAGATAGAAACAGAATATACTTACGACAAAAAGGGACGTATGCTTACCTGCACGGAAAAATACACCGGTACAACAGTTATTAAATATAAATACAATAAAAAAGGCTTCTTGACATCATATTCATACCAATCTAAAGGCGGTGTTGTAACCGAATATAAATACTCCGCTACTTACAAGTATAATAAAAACGGAGATATGATAAAAGAAACAATAAATGAAAACGGTAGAAAGACCGTAAATAAGTATAGTTTTGATGAATATGGCTATAGAAATTGATGGAAAACTTCAGATTTTATTTAAATAAATAATCAGATATGTATTAAGGAGTAGTTGGAATGGAAAAAGAACCGATAAACAAAATGGAGGTTTTTATAACATTTCTTTTTAGTTATTTTCTTATTCCTCTAATAAGTTTAACAGCCGGATATATAGGCGGTTTGATTATATGTGATCAGTTAAACTTAAGAGGAGTTGCTGAAAGCCTTCTTCTAAGTTTTATTGTTCTGATAATTTCATTATTGTTATTTTGGCTTTTTCGTAAATTGGCGTTACCCAGATATTCATTTAATATAAATGCTTTTCTTGCATTATTTATGTCCCTGCTATTTTTAATTTTGATGATTATTAGTACAGGTGCATTTTTTGGCATATATGCAATTATTTATGTGATTTTTAATTCAACTTCTCTAATACCGTATATTTTAGAAAACTTACAAGGCACATGCTATAATATCCCGATCATGACCATATCTGTATTTGTTGCCGGATGCATAAGCAGTTTATATATGCATCGTAATAAAAGGAATACAAAGATATTTATCGGTGCCCTTGTTGTAATTGCTTTAATTGCTGCTTTGGATGTCAAGATATACAACAACCGACCGGAGATAAGATACGGAGGGCACGGATTTGATTATATGCATGGTTTTTCAAGCACGGATTTCACGGATTATATGGTTTATTCAAAGAATTCCAAGCTTGTATCCTTAGATCATCCAGTTTCATTTATGATAGAAAACGAATTGGATATGCCGGTTATGGACGGTGCTGAAGCATGTTATCCTTTATACGCTGCTGTTGCAAAGGCTTTATACAAAGATATTGATATCATAGAAAGTAATAACGTAGATCAGTTTAGTAAAACCAATGGAAAATATGTTTCTTTTACAAATACTATCTATGCATTCCGTAGATTAATTCGTTTTGACAGGGGTTATGAGAGGACGGATATGGTATTTGGTGCAAGACCATCTGCAGCTCAATTGGAAGAAGCTAAAGAGGAGGGTATTGATCTTAATATCACCGTTATCGGTAAAGAGGCATTTGTTTTCTTTGTAGAAGAAGATAATCCTGTTAATAATCTAACAAGTGAACAGGTAAAACAAATATATCATGGGGATATTACAAACTGGAAGGAGCTTGGTGGTAAAAACGAAAGGATAGTTGCTTTTCAAAGACCGGAGAATTCCGGTTCACAAACCATGATGCAGTATTTTATGGGTGAATTATCTTTAAAAAGCCCCGAAACTTATGAAGTTCAAAACGCTATGACCGGAGTTGTACATGAAATAGCAGAATATTCGAGCGAAGATGGTGCAATGGGTTATTCTTTCAGATATTTCATAGAAGGATTATGTCAGGAAGAAAATGTAAAAATATTGAGTATTGATGGTGTGTATCCAAGTCTGGACACAATAGAAAGCAAAGAATACCCTCTTACAGTTGATTTATGTCTTATTACAAGGGAAAACGATCCTAATCCATATGTAAAAAAAATAATCGATTTTATGCTTTCTGATGATGGACAGTATCTTGTAAGACAAACTGGGTACGGACGGTTGAAGGTTTATGATTAAAAATATGACTAGTGAATAGTTAGATTTGGAATGATAGGAGATTTGGTGATTTAAAATGAATGTATATGATTTTGACGGAACTATATACGCCGGAGATTGTTCGATTGAATTTGCAATATTTTGCATGAATCATCATCCGACAATGTGGGCAACTTTCTTTCCGAAGGCTGTATTTAATCTTGTAAAATACAAAAAGGGAAAAATGAGCAGAGCTTTAATGATGAGAAAATTCTTTGCATTTTTAAACGAGGATAAACTACCTGATTTTGATATACTTATAAAGAAGTTCTGGAAGAAGAATGCAAAGAAAATTCCCAAATGGTATCTAAAGCAGAGAAAAAAAGACGACCTGATCATCAGTGCCTCTCCGACATGCATTATAAAACCTATCGCTAAGAAACTCGGTGTGAATTTCGTGGCAACAGAATATGACCGGGAGTTTGGAGTTTTAGTCGATAATCTTATGTTTGCCAAAGGCAAGTCACGATATATTATAGACCACGATTTTCCGGTTATTGAAAATTTCTACTCTGATTCTTTGGCAGATACGCCCCTGGCTTTATGTGCAGAAAAGGCTCATTTAGTCACTAATAAAGCTCAGACAGTTGGGGATTGGCCTCATCTTGATAAAGAAACATTGAAAATCGTGAACAAGAAAATAAACACGGGATGGAATATACATCTTTAATAGAAGCAGGGGGGACAGTTCAGAAATGATGGAAGGTATTATCATAAGGTCTGCCACATTAGAGGATGCGGGAGATATACAGAAAATATATTCATATTATGTTGAGAATACAGCTATATCCTTCGAATATACTGCTCCCGATGTTGATGAGATAAAGCGGAGGATAGAGGAAACTTTAAAAGACTACCCTTATCTAGTTGCCGTGTCAGATGGACGTGTGGTCGGATATGCTTATGCGGGAAGATTTCATACAAGAGCAGCCTTTTTATATTCTGCTGAGCTGTCAATTTATATTGACAAGGAATGGCGAGGGAATGGTTTAGGTAAAGAGCTATATAATAAGATAGAAAGTATTCTTTCGGAAAAGAAAATAAAACGCGTTTATGCAAGTATAGCTGCTTCTGATGAAAATGATTGTTTTGTAACTGATGCAAGTTTGCGTTTTCATATAGCGATGGGCTATAAACAGGTGGCAAGATTTCATAAGTGTGGATTTAAATTTGGAAATTGGTATGATCTGATATATGTAGAGAAAAATCTCTAAGGTGATCATATCGACTTATATGCTGTAAGGAACTATTTCTATGATAAGAGTTTTGGTGTGCCTGCTGGCACTTATGTTATCACAAACGGACAAGCCGAAAACATATTTCGTAAATGACACAAGTGATATAAGGTCCTTAGTTGAAACACAGGATATTAACTATACAGAGTCTTTTGATGATACCATTAATGCTGACAGAGGGTTTTATAAACCGACTTTTTATAGGTTTAAAACTTATGGAAATGTTGCGCCGCAGATTAATGATCCATTAGTTCATTTAAGACTTGACCTTTCGTTGTTTACGGCAGAGCAGAATAATGGGGAAGAGATCCTTTTAACTGAAAATATGCTTTACTGCCTTGATGGTATGCTTTCTTATATAGAGAGTCAAAACCATTGTGCTATAGTCAGATTTGCCTATGACCCTTGGTTTAACGGAACAGAAGTATCTGAGCCTTCCTTAGAAATGATTTTGAAACATCAGGAGCAGATTGGAACAATACTGTCAAAACATAAAAATGCAATAGTATGTGTTGAAACCGGGCTTCTCGGTAAATGGGGTGAACTACACGGTACTGAGATGTGTAACGGAGAAAACCTTGTGGCTGTTGTGGATAAATGGCTTGATGTATTACCTGAAAGTATTACTGTTTCTGTAAGAACTCCCGGGCACTATAGCTTCTGGAAGAATATTGATAGAGAGAATATAAGCGAAGATGTTACCGAACCAGATGAAAGAGCATATAGAATAGGCATCTATAATGATGGATATCTTGGCTCTGCAACAGACCTTGGAACATATGCTAACCGGGAGGAAGAGATTAAATGGATTTCCGTACAGACAAAACATTCACTGTTCGGAGGAGAACTGCTTAAAATATCAGATTTAAATGATGGACAGACATATTCTTCTTTTATAGAGGATGAAGCATTCCTAACGCATACGTCATACCTTAATGTAGAGTATCATGACGCTGCAATAAATGAACTAAAAAATGAAATATATAATTCGATAGAAAGATTATATAGGGGACAGACCGGTTTCACTTATATTAAAAACCGCTTGGGATATAGATTTGTGCTTAAAAGTATTCGTATGTCCCGTGAGGTTCCTCTGAATGACAATATACTTTTACAGGCAAGGATAGACAATGTGGGTTTCGGAAATATTGTGAAACCGAAAAAATTATTCCTTGTTCTGGAAGGTACCGATAATAACATAGTATATACTTTTCCGATTACTGATCATATAGAAAAGGACAATGAATACGTCATAAATGCGGATCCTACGAAATGGGATTCGGCTACAAGAACATATTTAAGGGTGTTTATGAGGTTGCCTTCGAACACGGTTCCGGGTGAATACAAGGCATACCTAAAGATTGCCTACTCTGATAAGGATGTTGATGCCGGTTATTATGATTATCCGGTGCAGTTCGCTAATGATGATGAGGATATGTGGAATGCGGGCCTTGGAGCTAATTATATCGGACGGCTCAGGGTTATTGAGTCAAGAAAGTGATATTATTAAACTGTTGAGGGGACTTTAACAATTATGCAAAAAAAGAGTAAGGTTTGGACAGTCATTGGAATTATCATGCTGGTCGGATTTATCGGTTTTTATATATTTAGAACTGTGTTTGACTTGATATCGCTCGGAAATGCGGTTGAGGTTGATTCCTATAACTTAAATGTCATAAACGGAAAGTCGATAACAGGATATTTCTTTGATGCCGAAGGCTCTGACTATGAAAATCCTCTGATTTCAATGAAGCATACCATAAACGGTCTTATTCCTATAGGAACTGAGCATTACTTCCTGATATACAATGACTCTGAAACTAAAGCTCTATATGTCAGGGCTGATGAGGATTTCCTGATCGACTTTTATAAGGAATTGGATGCAAGCACAACAAATGGAGTACCTAAAGGAGTTAAGCTGACCGGAAGAATAAGAGAGCTGGACTCGGATATGAAACATGAGCTGTATGATTTCAACTATGCTCTTGCTGATTATGGAATAAATGTAATAACCGACGGAAACGAGGTGCTTTATTTAGATCTTACCACAAAATTCCAAAGCATCCTCAGGATATTAGTGGCTTTATCACTGACAATTGCGGTAGTATCGTTCCTGATAGTTGCAAAAAGAAATACATATCCGAACAATCAAGGCTTAAATAATATTTTAGGTGTTTTAGCAGTTATCTTTTTGGTCGCCGGTTTATGCGGAATGATCTATACATTGACCTTCCTGTTTTAAAAAATCACGGTTTTATTAGCCAATAAGAGGAGATATATGAAGGGTGCAAAGCTAAAAGTTTTTTTAACGTTATATATGATCGTAGTTTTAGTCGCATGCTTTGTAGTGGGTATTTTTCAGAGTGTCATTGCCGTTAATATAGGTATTGTATTGCTTATCGTATTTTTAGCAGCGCTTCCTTTAACAGCCGGACTGTTAAAGATAATGTTGAATAGAGAAATGTCAAAGCCCGGAGCAAAAATTCATAAGGAATTTATGGATGAACTTTGGAAAAACGGTTATACTCAAAGATTTTTTGATCTGGGAAAACAGGCCATTAATCAACATATGTACGAAACCCCGATCGATCTGGCATATCTGATGGATCTGGTCCTATATCAATGTGATTATTTTAATATAAACGGAATGTATAAGGATTCGTCGTTTTTGATAGGCTTACTTGATTTTAAAGAGGTTGCTGCAAAGAGTACGCGTTTCATTGATGGTGGAATGTATGTTGTCATGTACTATTCAGTATTGATGGAAACAAGCAGAGGACTGGGAGACAGAGCGACAGCGCAAAGGATAATTGATGAGGGAAAACCGTTCTTGGATAGGAAATATTCACAGGATGCGCTTTCTATGGCTGCCGATTCTACAGTATATAATTATTATATGCTTTTCGGGAACTATGAAATGGCTGATAAATGTGTGCAGAAGCTCATGTCTTACAGATCTGTGCAGGCAGAAAAGTTCTTCACCAAATTCTTTTATGCGGCTGAATTGAGTATGGTCTCCGGCAATAGAGAAATGGCCAGACAGATACTTGATGGGGCCAGGCAAAAAATCGGATATGATTTACCGGTGATAAGGCAGGCTTTTGATATGTACTACAGACGTCTGGGACTTTAAAATTAATTCGGAAAGGAAAAATAAATGGAAGTACGAAAGATTTACTTTGATATGGATGGTGTTTTGGCTGATTTTGAGCGTGGGGTAAAAGAACTGTGCGGCTTGGAGCCGATAGATCAAAATGCTGACAGTAAAAGCCAGTCAGCGGAAGACGAGATGTGGAAGGCTATAAAGGATGTCGGACATTTTTATGATAAGCTTGAATTTATGCCCGGGGCTAAGGAAATGTTTGATGCCGTATATGGCAGATATGGAGACAGATGCGAGATACTGACCGGAATACCTAAACCCAAGCGTGGCATTGAAAGTGCCGGAGATGACAAAAAAGCATGGGTTAAAAGGCTCCTGTCTAAGGATATAAAGGTTAATATTGTATATCGTGAAGAAAAACAGAAATTCTGTACCGGGAAAGACTGCATACTTATCGATGATTTTGAAAAGAATATTAAGGAATGGGAAGCAATGGGAGGTACAGGAATTCTTAATAAAAATGCTTATGAATCTATTGCAAAACTAAAGAAAATGGGATTGATCGATTAAATAAAAAACAACAGAATCGGTATAAAGTGTAGTTTAATGTACAGAAATTAAAAATATTGTATAGGTATAAATATATCTTGCTAAATGAGCTACATTATAGTAAAATAAGATTCGGACCTTTAAGGATCTGAATCTTATTTTATATCAGGAGGACAGGAATGAAAAATTTTCTAAAAATCACCTTGGGCTGTGCCATACTTGCTATGTTAGTGGCACTCACGTCTTATCGCCCCGCATCTGCCGAGGCCAAAGCAATTGATGTCTATGAGGACACATTCAATGTAGATCTGGATGGAAATGGAAAAGAAGAAGAGATATCCACAAGAATAGAATATAATTTGGATGAATTCGTTTATAGTATCGATGTAAAAATTAACGGTAAGAAGGCTTTCTCAGAAACTTTGGAAAACAATGAATTTATTGACCAGGCAAACATAGGTTTTATTGATATCAATCCAAAGGATAAATATATAGAACTGCTTATTGAAGTGGCTGGTGAGTCCTCATGCGCTCAGAGAGTTTACAGATACAAAAAGAAAAAATTAAAGCTTTTGTTTGATACGGATTGGATGGGATACCTTGAAGGCGTTGAACCTGAACAGGAAAAGGGTAAAAACGTACTTTTGTGCGAACAGGTTACAACTCCAATTGGAAACTATTTCTATGTAATAACAAATAATAAAATAAAGAAGAAGAAACTCAAAGAGATAACACCTAAGGACGGTATTTATACTGTAGTTGAAGATTCATGGGGAGGCCGTAATTATATTTATTATCTTGCCAAGGATGCAGACATATATACCAAGCCCGACGGGAAAAAGGTTAAGCTGACTTTGGAAGAAGGAACAGGGTTCTATATTACCCAATTAAAGAAGATAAAGGGTGAATTTGCATATGCCCTAGTCAGCTTGGATGGCGGTGAGAACGAAATAGGATGGCTTGACCTTACCGGAGTATCATTTGAGGATATGCTGGTAACAAATCCCTCTTTCGCTGGATAAAATTACAATTTTTGATGTAAAAAAGGCCCAATATTGGGCTTTTTTATTGCAAAATGGTTAATTTGGGTTTGTAAAGATACATAAGGCCGGAACCACAAAGCTTACGATACTTGGTGAAAACGGAAAGAAGTACACCTGTATAATAATAGCAAGTAAAAAATAAACTTAGGTTAATGATGCAAAGTGAAATGTCGATATAAATATTGTTAGGAGGGACATAGAATGAAGATCATTTCAAAATTATTGATTTTTGTACTGGTATTTTCATTGGCCGGCTTTGGATGGAGCACAGCTAATGCTGAAGAGGTAAAGGTTGGAAAGCCTAAGATTTCGCTTAAAACGAGTGGAAACAGTATTACGGTGACAATAAAGAAAACAGCCAATGCCGAGGATTATTTAATTTTCATCAAGGGTTCTAATGATGATAAGTATTATATCATTGCTTCAATAGAAGCTAACCAAGACGGAAAAACGAAATTTGCGATAGGTGATCTGGTGGATGACGAATATACAATAAGAGTAAAAGCATATAAGGGACTTACACCTTCTAAATACAGTAAAGCAAAGAAGATCACTGTCGAAACGAGAGAAGCATCTCCGGACTGGATTGCAAAGCTCGGGAAGGAAAAGAAGGCTGATCAGTTATTTGTTGTTGCAGGAGTAGGAGGTACAACCGCTTACATTTCTATGCATGAGAAAGATGCTAACGGAAACTGGAAGACAGTTATGACTACTCCGGGTTTTATCGGGCATGACGGACTTGGCAAAACTAAAGAGGGTGACTGGCTTACTCCCGTTGGAACCTATAAGTTTAATGCAGCGTTCGGTATCTGTGATGATCCCGGATGTGCCATTCCATATAAGAAGGTAACTGAGGATGATTATTGGTCGGGAGACTGGCGAGATGGCTATCATTACAATGAGATGGTTTCTATAAAGGATTATCCAGATCTTGATACGGAAAACAGTGAGCATTTAATCGATTATAACGTTCATTACAGATATTGCTTAAATATCAGTTACAATGAGAAAGGAATTGCCGGAAAAGGTTCAGCTATATTTCTTCATTGCTTTGGTCCTTATAAGCCTTATACGGGTGGATGCGTTGCCATTCCTGAGGAATGCATGATAAAGGTTATACAGGCTGTTAAGGAGGATTGTGTTGTCGTTATAGATACACTTGAAAATCTGAGCCCTGAGACCGCAGACAAATGGTCAGGTGATACAAGCTCTTTGAAAGATGATGAGTTTTATATAACTGAGATCACAGATGAGATTTTTGAGAGGATAAAAGGTAAGTCCTTCAAGGATAATTGTACCGTTCCGAGAGAGGATCTTCGCTATCTTCACGTTTTACATAAGGATTTAGACGGAAATACACATGAAGGAGAGATGATCGTTAATTATCATATAGCTGAGGATGTTCTGGATATCCTGAAAACCCTCTATGAGGCTGATTATCCAATAGAAAAGATCCGTCTTGTAGATGAATATGATGCAGATGACGAAACATCGATGAGGGATAACAATTCATCATCATTTAATTTCCGTTTTATCTCACATACAACAAGGGTTTCTAAGCATGGTCTGGGATTGGCGGTTGATATTAATACTCTTTACAATCCTTATACAAAGGTAGTTGATGGTGAGAGGATTATAGAGCCCGCAACAGGTGAGCTTTATCTTGACAGAGATGCAGTCTTCCCCTACAAGATCGATGAAAACGATCTTTGTTACAAGCTCTTTATTGAAAAAGGCTTCGAATGGGGTGGATCATGGACGGATAGAAAAGACTACCAGCATTTTGAAATACCTACAGATGTAATAAATGAGTGGTATCCTGAGAACGCAGGTTAAATTAAAGTATATAAATATTTTTATCAGGAGGTGTTTTATGAAACGTATTCTTGCTTTCATTCTTTGCATTGCTTTAGTGCTTAGTATTGCACCGATAAATGCCAATGCAGCTACAGATTCCGGTTCTAAGGGTAAAATTGTTGTCCTTGCCACTGGCGGTACTATAGCAGGTGTCGGTGATGCCGGAAAGACAGCCGGGTATAAGCCCGGTTCATTAACTGCAGAGGAGCTTCTTGCTGCTGTTCCTCAGCTTGCCGATGTCGCTGAAATAGAGGCAATACAGATATGTAATGTTAATTCAGATGATATTACTGCAGAAACATGGCTTACAATTGTAAATACAATTAACGAAAAAGCAGCAGATCCCGAAGTAAAGGGTTTTGTTATCACTCATGGTACCGATACTTTGGAGGAAACCGCATATTTCCTTAATCTTACGGTAAAAACAGATAAGCCTGTTGTACTTACAGGTTCAATGAGACCTTCCACGTCAATTTCGGCCGACGGTCCTATGAACCTTTATGAGGCTGTATGTGTTGCAGCTTCTGAGGAAGCTGTAGGAAAGGGAGTTCTTGTAGTATTTTCAGACAGGATATTTGCCGCAAGAACAGTTACAAAAACAAGTACTTATCATGTAACTGCAATCAGTTCTGGTGAAACCGGAGCAATCGGTATAGTACGTGACGGTGAAGTACTCATGTATGAAAGCCCGGCTAAGAAGCATAC
>JAILGF010000219.1 GCA_024696945.1 Lachnospiraceae bacterium
CTCGGTCTTGAGATGCTTGACCGATGCGATGAACTTTGGGTGTATGGCGATACAATTTCTGCCGGTATGAAGGCTGAAATGGCGTATGCTGAAAAGTTCAATATCCCTGTTGTGTTGATCAAGGAAGGGGGCGAAGCTTAAGTATGAGCAGTCCCTTTGTAATGGATGAAAACAAAGGATATAAGCTAATATTGTGTATGGCTAATATCCGACACTGGTGGAAGTACGGGGAGCAGGAAGCGTATGAATTTGAAACTATTGATAAACTTATCAGATTCATGCGAAGTCATGGTCTTACTGATCGTTCTGACTTAATCAGACTCAGACTCAGAAAACGAGATCGTGAGGAAGATCATGGCAGCATTGCCAGTACGAGCTGGTACGAAGTGATAAAGAAATATCGTGATACCCCGGAAGGCTATCTGTGGTAAATTAAAAAAATTAAAAATATAAGGAGAAAAAAACAATGAATTACACAATTGATGGAAACAAAATTATTAAAAAAGATGGTAAATGGTTTGATGCTGATACCGGTGAGGAAGTGGTAAAAATTACCGTTGAGGAAACCGTATCGGAGGAATTCTTCGTCCCGAAGAAGTGGGAAGAGGATGACCTTGTGTCAGAAAAATACTATGACGGAGAAATCGTCCTTGAACCCGGCGAGTGCCAGAATGTTCAGTATATGGTTACATATGCTAATGGAGCCGAGACATCCTGGATAGAAATCTGAAAGGAGAGTTGGCTTATGAAAATTTTATTTAAGAGGCTGCTCCCTTTTCGTGATTTTAATTACATTATGTTTCAGGATGCCGGGACGGAGCACACTGTTTCTGCGGTTTGTACCGATTGTTTCGGCGCAAAGATGGAATCAGTGATTGAAGCTGACGGCAGCAGTGCCGAGGGCGGTACTGTACAACTTAAGGGTTTTCCTATAAGGGAGATTCAGATCATAGACAACGATGGACGTGAGTTTGTGTTGGAAGGAGATGATATCTTCGACTATATAGACCGCAAGTCGATCTGTTTCTATGATGAAAAGGCTGACTTTAATGGGTTTGATTATCTGCATGAGTTGAAGAATGCTATCAAGAGCGAGATTCAGGATTGTGTTACTGAAAGGTATGGGACCTGCATTTACTGGGATAAATTCAATCTCAGCAATATTGAACTTGCATCTGTCGAGATCAGCAATGAAGGGCTAAAATATTATAATATTCCTTTTATCGCAAGTATCAACCTCATGACATTTGAAGTTGTTACTTATCTCGGTGATTATGCGGTAAATAGCATCCGGTTTAGTCCCGAGAGCCTTTTTGACTGGATTGGCAGTTTCAATTTTGATGAATTTGTCAATGTCAGCGAAGAGGAGTGGGAAGATTACTGGAATAGCTACTCTGAGTGTGATGCTCAGTGTGCAAAATGTGATGGTCTTGTATAGAAATAGTGCTTGGGGCGGATGCTTTGCATTCGCCCTATTTTTAAAAATAAAGGAGATAAAAATTATGAATGACGTAAATAACATTTTGGCAACCGATATCGTAGGCGTAGCCCAGGCGCATTGTGGTCACTATTACAGGTGGCTGTTCACTAAAGAAGAAGTTAACAGACAGTTTGATGAGAATGATATTGAACTCGAATTAGAAGAAGGTGTCGTTGAGGATATTCTTTGGCCTATGGGAGGAAGCAATTCTTCAGCTACCAGCTTTACTCTGTTTAACAGTGACGATGATGTGAAAAAGTATCTCACCACTCCTGAACTTATAGACTATGGGGATCCCATGCTTGTAGACATAGGAGAGTATATGTGCGATCCTTGTATCGATGGTGATGATGGTGACATCACTTTACCCTATATGGAAAAGCTGGGGTTGTCATATGATGACTGCAGTTTCATAGAAGATTGCGATAAGTATCATACTCTTACGGAAATCATGGTGCTTGCGCTCGAAAACTGTAACTGCATGGATTTTGATTTTCTAAATCCTTTTTACGGGCATAACCGTGGTATGAGATTTTCTGAACTTTGTGAGCTTTACGAGCAGAAAACAGGTTCCAGTTTTGATGAGCTGAAAAGAATAGTGATGGAGAAGAAGTATGATTATGATCTAAAAAGGTCAGAATATACCTGCTTCTGCACGAGTAATTTTTCGATTATACAGTTCTTTAAGGTTCCTTTCTTAAGCGAGGAAGTTGCCGGAGCCTTCTATCTGAATGAAGATCAGGTGTTTAAGGCCATAGATGGTGTAGATTACTACTATGCCTATGGTGAGAGCACTGATGAAGATTTTGTTCGTACTGAAGTCCTTATGCTGCTCGGAAAGTCCGAGAAACTTTTCCTTAAGGAATTAAAGCGTTGTTATGAGAAGAACTACGAAGATTTTGTAAAATCATGTGGAGGAGAGAATGAGAACTGAAATTAAGAAGACAAGACCTATGCCATGGAGCCATGTCATAAATGATGATGGTATGGTGTGGGATGCGGTAATGCCTAAAGGTGTCAGTCGAGAAGGCAAGTACAGGGCACATATCCCGGATGCAAGGCTTGACCATTGCAGCTTTGAGTGCTTCGGTTTTCATACTGCCTGGGCTGATACGCTTGATGAATTGATAGCGGATATTAAAGCTTTGGGCGTACCGTATTACTCCGACGAAGCCTTTTTTAAGCGTTTAAGAAGGGCTGATGCAGGGAATACCTATAATGACCGTCAGGTTGAATTGTATTATGACGGTCGTGGCACTACGGTTACACGAGGCGAGCTGACATATGCCAATATGACGGATTACACCTCGTTTTAAAAATGTTATGGAGGACACCTATGAAAAGTCGATTTTTAATGGAACTTTCCGGTGAACTTGGTCCTTACTGGGTTAAGTCTGCCAGGGAAGAAATAAATAAAATGCAGGACATGGCCGATACCGGCGAGATTCTGAAAGAGAAAGACGGGGCTGTAAAATGGAAGAGGAGTGGAAACTATCTACCCGAAGATTGTGTTGAGAAACTTTCTTACACACACTTTACATTCAGTCCTGAAGCAACAAAGAAAAAGAGGGACGCTCAGACAGAGCGTGAGCTGAAGGCATACCGCGAATCGATGCGTAATCATCAATATAGCGATGAGGAACTGTATGAGATGAGGGCTGCGTTCGGTGCCGGCACAACGGTTGTCGATGTGATTACCGGGCAGGAAATTACCCTTTAATTTGTTGCAAATTGGTAGCTCCACCGCCATTAAAGGAGAGGTCACCCTTGCCAGGGGAGGCAGCTTTTGTTGCCGTCCCCTGATAGGGGGGACGGACTCTTTACTGGAAAGGAGAACGGGATGGACAAGATAGAGAAAAACAAAGACCACCTTTCAAAGGTGGCCCATGTACTGTCAGTTATTAGAAGTGTGGCATCACTTCTGTATCTGCTTTACAAGATATTCTCTGAGTGATCAGAGATAATTTTGCACAGGAGCGGGTTGGCATCCGCTTCTGTGTCTTTATCTTATCATATGTCACCGTGAAATGCAATATGAAAAAGTTGTTTTTGGTCGCAATGGCTTTTCTTGACATTGCGATAATTGTAGTCGAAGTAGCATTACTGCTTACGACAAAAAAGGAGGATACCGTATGATCTATACCGTATTCCCAAAGGGGTATGATCCGGAGTGTGAATCTTCTCATTTGCCCCAGGATTTTTCCACGATGAAAGAAGCCGTGGAATATGCCGAAACCCTTGATTGCGATTATGATATAGAAAGCACAGAGGGCGAGGTTATTTAATGTTAAAGGCACCGGTATCTTAAAGGTATCCGGTGCCTTTTTCTTTTTTTATCTGAATTACGTGTAATGGAGAATGTTATAGCACCTCGTCTGCCCGCTTAGTATCATGCAGGTGACGAAGCTCATCCATGACCATCTTTATATGCTCGTCATCAATACCGACATTCTCTAAAGCAAGTTTTGTGTAGCCTTTTGTAATTTCGTTGAAGACACTGCTGTTATATAACTCGCAGATGTCAGTTTCACTACAGACACTCAAAAATTCAAATAAATATATTTTTCTTTCTATGGAACTCCGATTGGGATCATCAGGGTTCATTTCTAAATATTTCCTATGCGCATCCGCCTGAAGTTTGAATCCGTTCATTTTGCCCTCCCTAAGTGCATCCACGAGAATTTTCTTTTCTTTTTCTCGTGCAATTAACATATTGGATAATACCTCGCTAAATCGAAATATTTTTATGACTTTTAGCGTAGTATATGATATTTAAACTTACTTTTCAACAGATTTATGAAATTTTCCCCTGTAGCTAGCTATTATTTCGTTAAATCTGAATTTAGCGAAATAATAGGTATTTATATTTTTGGTAAGTTTCGGCATTTATAAACGTAAGATCCACACTCTTCCGTTTCTTGTATTTGCATTCGGAATCCGATGTTTTCACTGCGGAGTCTCATTTCACGATGTCTCTGCAGGGATATGTTCCATTGAGATTTAGCTCTTTGCCTATTTCTAAAGCTCGTTGAGAAAAGAAATTACTTTTGCCGGACATCTCGAAGGCATGAAGTTGATTAACTTTATTGCGAAAACTCATACCTTTGCCGGTTTCAGCTTTTATAATTTGATTTTTCATATTGCTCCTTACTACATTTTCCTTTAAAAAGAACTTGTCCGTATGTTAGTCGCCATTATCCATTGCGTTTGCAATAATTTCTTCCAGCCATTCTTCAAGGCTGTTCCAACGACAGAATTCCACATTCATTTCGTGATCCCACTGAATTATGTTTTGGTTATCCAGGTCGATACAAAACAGATCTCCATAATTAAGCCTGCCGATTATCAGCATGGTTTCAGGAATTTTGAAAGTCTGACTTTTGCGATTAATCTCTGATAACGTGTGATGACCGACACTATGAGCTATGCCGTATAATATAGTCCCCGG
>JAILGF010000222.1 GCA_024696945.1 Lachnospiraceae bacterium
CGGATTCTTACGCTATAGGTTTACTATGGCCTGAAGATCACATTGAATTATTATACCCTGATACCGGAAGGTATCGGGGTATTTTTATATTCATTTACCCCGGGAGTGTTTGGAAGGGGGAATGTATATGTTTCAGATAAAGAATGTAACTTTAACACATAAAAAAGATTTAAGAATTATTTTGGAAAACTTCTCGTTGGTGCTAAATGACGGCGACAGAGCTGTCATGATAGGAGAGGAGGGAAACGGAAAATCCACTCTTATGAAGTGGATATATGATCCGGAACTCGTAGAGGATTATATTGAATATTCCGGAGAAAAAGTGATAAACGGCGAGAGGCTCGGATATCTGCCACAGGAGCTTCCTGAGCAGGAAAAGAACAAAACAGTATGTGAGTATTTTATGGAGACAGCGGATTTTTTGGATAAAACGCCTAAAGAGCTGTCTAAACTTGCAAATGATTTTCATGTGGAGCCGGAGTTTTACTATAGGGATCAGATGATGCAGACTCTTTCGGGAGGAGAAAGAGTAAAGGCTCAGATGATGCGGATACTTATAGAGGAACCGACCATACTGTTGCTTGATGAGCCATCTAACGATATCGACATTGAAACATTGGAATGGATGGAAAGCTTTATCAATAGCTGGAAACATGCGGTGTTATTTATATCCCATGATGAAACTCTGATAGAACATACTGCAAACAGGGTTATTCATTTCGAACAGATAAGGAGAAAGACCAAATGCCGTCATACGGTAGCAAATGTGCCCTACAGAACGTATGTGGAAGAAAGACTTAACGCTTTTGAAAAGCAGGAACAGATAGCTTTAGGAGAGCGGCGCGAAAAGAAGATAAGGGATGAAAAACTGCGCCGTATGGAACAGAGTGTCGGAGCAAGTCTCGATAATATCAGTCATGCGGAACGTGATGCCATAGGCAGACTACTTAAGAAAAAGATGAAAAATGTCAAGGCCATGGAGAAGCGTTTTGAACGTGAAGACGAGGAAATGACAGAAATGCCGGAACAGGAGGAGGCAATCTTCTTTAAACTGGGTGATGAAAAAAGCAAGATACCGTCCGGGAAATGGGTACTTCAATATGAGGCTGAGAACCTACTAACTCTAGATGACAGCAGAATACTTGCTAAAGGTATAGAGCTTAAGATACGTGGTTCTGAAAAGATAGGTATCATTGGTACCAATGGCTGCGGAAAGTCAACATTTATAACAAAGATTGCCGAAGAACTGCTTTCAAGAGAAGATATCAGGGCAGAATATATGCCACAGAACTATGAAGTATTACTGGACCTGGATATGACACCCGTAGATTTTCTGGAAAAAGCCCTGATAAGCAAAGGCTTAGATAATGGACAGAGTACAAATAAAGATGTGTATGACAGGAATGTACCCGGCGGAAAGGAAGACCGGACCAGGATACGTACATATCTCGGAGCCCTAAAGTATACGGCAGACGAGATGGATCACCCGATACGGGAGCTTTCGGGCGGACAGAAGGCAAAGGTATTGCTGCTGAAACTTAGCATGTCAGGAGCGAACGTACTGATACTGGATGAGCCAACGCGTAACTTTTCGCCGCTCTCGGGACCGGTGATACGTAAGATGCTTAAGGAATTCCCGGGAGCTGTTATCAGCGTATCTCATGACAGAAAGTATCTGGATGAGGTATGCGACAAGATATACAGACTGACAGAGAACGGATTGCAGGCGATATAAAGGAGGATATGATGGATTTTGAGGCTTTTGTAAAGGATATTACCGATAATAAGTGGAATGTTCACGGGGCTGAGGTTTATGAAAACGGAATCCTCTCGTACAGTTTTGGAGATACTAAAGGGATTTATGACCTTTATTCTGCGACCAAAACCATTACATCTATAGCTGCCGGAATAGCATATGATGAAGGTAAAATTGACCTTGATGAGACTGTTTTGACATACCTTCCTGCAGATAAAGTTTCTAAGATGTCGGAAGATAAGTATAATATCTGGAAAAAGATAACTCTCAGAAGACTTATGACTATGTCCGTAGCGGATATCCCCTTTGTTGCGGAAGGAGACAGCTGGATTGACTTTGCATTGTCATGCCCTGTAAGCAATCCTGAAGAAAAAGTGTTTAATTACAGTAATATAAACACATATCTTGTCGGAGTATGTTTGACAAAAGTTATAGGCAGTGACCTCGGGGCATTTATTGAGGACAGGATATTTAAGCCTTTGGATATAGTTAATTATGAGTATTCAAGATGTCCTGAAGGATACTTCTATGGTGCATCGAAAGCAAAGCTTTCGGTTCATGACTTAAGCAAAATAGGATTGCTTCTCTATAATGGCGGCGAATATAACGGGAAAAGAATAGTATCCAAGGAATATGTTGACATGGCAACATCTGTCCAGCAGATGAACAGAGAAGGCGGCTATGGATTATTCATTTGGAAATACAGGGATGGTTTCAGCATTAATGGAAAATTAAACCAGAAATGCTATATTTTACCAAAGGAAAAAATAATAGTAACATATTTATCTAATTATGAGGATGAATCACATTCTCTGAAAAAAAGCATGGAAAAAAATATCTTAAATGTCCCTGAAATGGTAATTCGACCTGACTTTGACAGTATAAGGGATTTTGAGGAATTCAGTAAATACTACTGGTATAGAGAAGAACTT
>JAILGF010000020.1 GCA_024696945.1 Lachnospiraceae bacterium
GGATACGAATCCATGAAAGGTATCTTCTTGTTTCCGAAGACAAGGAGACCGCTACCGCATTCAGCATTGAAAACATATTCGAGCTCAACCGGGTTTAATCCCAGTTTTTCCTTTAAGAGCTCCTTATCATTCTCCGTCTGCTTCATGATATATATGAACTGGCTGGTACTAAGAATAGTCTGCACCTTTTCAGTCTGTAACAGGTCGTTCATGTTCTGGGTTATGCCTGTCGGGATCCCGCCCCATTTTCTAAAACGCTTCCATATTTCCGCACAGTATTCTGCAGTCCTTCCGTCCCTCAAAAGGAGATGAAATTCATCGCAGTAGTACCTTGTGGATACTCCTTTCTCCCTGTTCCTTGATACCCTGTTCCATACAGCATCCTGTACTATCAGCATTCCGAGGTCTTTCAGTTCTGTACCTAAGTCCCTTATGTCGAAACATATGATCCTGTTATTACTGTCCACGTTCGTCCTGTTGTTAAAATAATTCTGGGTGCCGTGTACATGCAGGAGCATGCTGTTTGCAAGGTGTGCCGCTTTCCTCCTGATAAGTTCAGCATACTCTGCGTTTGCTATGTACTCAGGCTCATATGAAGCCAGGGCATTATAAAGGTCTTTCAGCGTAGGCATGTTTTCAGGCCTTGGATCCCTGAAATACTCCTCATATATGTCACTTAAGCAGTTATCGATTATTCCCCTTTCCTCTGATTCAAGGCCATATTTCGCATCTACCATGCATTCGCACATCGTGAGCACGAATACCGATTTGGTCTTTAAGGCATCCCTGTCATTCTCAAACCTTGAATCAATATCAAGGGGATTAAGATAGTCAGGGGAGTTTGTCGCAAGCTTTACTACCGTTCCCCCCAGGGATTCGACCAGAGGAAAGTACTCACCCTCCGGATCGCATATGATGATATCGTCATCCGTATTGGTGAACACGCTGTATATCTCCCTCTTTGCCGCAAAGGACTTACCGGATCCCGGTATCCCTATGATCAGCCCATTAGGGTTTTCAAGCTGTTTCCTGTCTGCAAGTATCAGATTCCTTGTATACTTATTGAGCCCATAGTAGATGAAATCACCATCCTGCATGAGCTCATATGACCTGAACGGTGCCAGGATTCCTACGTTATCGGTGAGCATGAGCCTCGGCTGGTTCAGTTCGCAGATCCCGATAGGTGCCGCAGCGTTCAGTGCCTGTTCCTGACAGTATTTCAACTCATACTCCTTGCAGCCGGTCGCATCAAATTTGGAGAATACCTTTCCGTGCACGGTCTCCACTTCCCTTTCGGTCCTTCCGAAAGCAGTTATGAGTATCGTGGTGCTTATTAGCTTCTGGTTCGTATTATTGAGGTTGTCAAGGATCGCACGAGCATTCTTTTCTTCCTCTACTACCTTGCTCGATATGAGGTCGCTGTCTACACCGGTATCAAAGGCCTTTTTCTGCTGGTTCATCTTTGCAGACTGGGTGTTTATGAGCGCTTCCCTTGTGATCTTAAGCGCATCTGCAGGATCCAGGGTTCTCATATGTATAGTCATTGCATAGCATTCATCAAGCTCTGCGAGGGAATCCATAAGCTCCTCCGTAGCCCTTGCACAGTCGAGCTCCATATATCTCGTGCTCATGTACCCCCCGTCAGTTTTTACGATCCCGGGCTCTGCAAAACTCAGCTTCTTTGGTGATATATAATCCTTGAAGCTGTCACCAGACTTTTGTATATTTTCATATGAAAACCTGAAATCACCGATCTTATCCTGGTTGAAAAACTCATACATGATTAGCATCCTCTCGGTGCCGTCAAGGATCCTTACTTTACTTCCAAGTGCTGTAAGGTTCTTTATCACCTCTCCTTCCATATTTCCAATCCTGTTCCTTGCTTCCCTTATACCCGGAGCCTTTACACCAATGATGATGTACATGTTCTTTGTGATACCGTTTGTGGAAGTCATGAGCAGGTCCCTCAGGATCTCAGTATTCTCTTCCCTTATGAAATCATATTCATCACCCCTTAACGGTATCTCGAGCTTATCTATCAGTTCTCTCCTGTCACGCTTCCTGCAGAAAAGGAATACCTTGAACTCGATATCGGGCGGGAAGGTGTTGAGCATCTGTGAATAAAGCCTTAAGATGCCCCTCCTTTCAGATTCTGACAACATTTTGAAATTCGTATCCTCAAACTCCATCATCCCTGTATAATATCCTTCCTTGACAAGGCAGATACCGTCGGGTGACATCTGTTTGAAATTGATCGTCTGCTGGACCGATATGCCGTCCTCCTTTTCTTTCCTCTTTCCCGAAAGGAGCAGCTTCAGCTTTCTTTTCCGCATTTGCTCCTTCATGGTGAGCCCGGTGAAATGGCGCATTATTGAGAATGTTTCTTTATTTTTGTTGTTTCCATTTATCATGATCATCTCATGCCTGTTTCTTTTGCTTACTCCTGCCGGTGGTCTTTTTTGTTCCTCCGGATCTGTTTCTATTTTCTTTTGCCCTTCTGAATTCTGTCTGCTTACGCTCAAGGGCTTCCACCTCCATTTCCATCTGTTTCCTTTTCTCCTGCCTTGCAAACCTGTTTTCTGCCTTATATGCCCGGTTCACAGGACGGATGAACTTCCATCTGAAATACCTTATGAAATACTTTTCCGCGGGCAGGCCCTCCTTCTCATAGATTGAGGATATGATGGCAGGGAACATGAGCGCTACCATGATGAGCGCTGATGTTTCCTTGCCAAGCACATCCTTTGTGCAGAAATAGAACGGGACTCCCATGAGTATCGCTATCCCGTAGCACACTATCTGCCTCTTTGAGAAACTCCCTATGAACCTGCTTTTTACTTTTGTAGGGTCTTTCACGATAGGTACGGTAATAGGATCTGCTTTCATCTTCTCTCACCCCCTTACCGTGAATTTAAGATTGCCTTCGCAAGCGATCCCGTCTTGAAAAGCGAAAAGCACAGCACTACCGTATGTGCCAGCAGCTGCCATATCGCAGTAGACAGATCGTCAGCTACCACGAGTCCCGAAACGAGTGCCGCATAGATACCCACGCACACCATTATGAAGAATCCCTGCAGAGCCAGTGCGAATATTCCTTTCAGGTAATTGGACCCTATGCTTCCCCACTCCTTATTCCCGAATGTTGCAAACGGTACCGGGGCTACGGAAACATAAAGATATATCTCGATCATCCTTCCATACATGATGACAGTGACAAGGACGCTCATGATGTTTATTGCCATCTGTGCGAACATTGACTGGAACACGAAGCTCCACAGTTCTCCCGTTGTCATGGAGTTAAGCCTTGCATGTATCGCCTGTACATCACTTGCAATATCCGGTATGGCTGTCGAATTGTATATGACTATGCCTGCCCTTAAGCTCACCTGGCTCCCGAGGTCGAAAACCGCCATCACGATATCCGATGTCTTTCCAAGCAAAAATACCGCTATGCCAGCCTTAAATATGTACTTCAGGAATATGGCAGAATCTATGTCGCGCATGTTGTTACGGTCTATCAGCATGGTTATGAGCTCATAACAGAGCACATATGTTATGATGACTGCAGCTATCGGTACCATGACCGTTTCTGACAGCTGGCGGATGACCGAGAATATCCCGCCGTTCCACGTGCTCGGTGTCTGGCTCACTTCCATTGAGACGCCTGCCACGTTGTTATTAAGGGTGGTGAACAATCCTGTGAGATTGTCCATTATCCACCCTTTGAGCATATCCCGTATGAACTCGTCAATGGGATCTATCAAGAAATCAAACATAGGCGTTCACCTTATTCTCCGTCACCGCCGCCTGCTTCTCCTCCGCCTCCGCCGAAGAGTCCGCCGAGGAGCGGGATGACTGTCTGGGCAACGATGATTATGCCGCCGCCTGCCATAAGCTGTTTCAGTCCGTTGTTCTTTTCAGACGGGTTGCCTGATCCGTATGATTCGAGCAGGTTTATGATCCCCCAGATGCCTATACCGGCTCCGATCGCTGTGATGACTGTTTTCAGTGTGCTCACAGCACTGGAAAAAAATCCCATCGCATATATGCCATCTATGGCAAATCCGAAGAATCTTCCTACTATGCCTACAAAGACAAAGAAGAAAGGCATGAACTGTTCCGCTACTACCACATGTAATATCATTATCATTTCCGTAATTCTCCTTATATGTAATTTTTGATGTTTCCCGGCATTACGATGTATCCAGTTTGGAACAAAAATATGGGCAGGGAGCTTATGTTTCATACCGATCCTTTATCCTCTTGGTTTTTGTATGTTTCCGCCCACTGCCCTTGCAATGCCCTGTTAAATATTCAGTTGTGATTTTTGTATCGTCCTGTTTTATCCTGTAGGTTCCCTTACCCTGTGAGGTGCTTTGTCATCGGGACGATTTTCTGTGATATATTTTCCCACTATTGATACGCTCCTTTAAACAAAAAAAGATGCAGGGATAAGATTTCTCTTAAGCCTGCACTTAAATTAATTATTTTTATGATTTTGAATTATTATCTTTGCCTAATTTACACTTTTCGGTGAAACTGTATCCATCTTTCTCGTATGCGTCTTTCTTAAAACCCTGATCATATCAAGAGTTTCACTCCATCCGGTATCATCCATTTTGTCAAGATGGTATATCATTTTCTCTATCATATACTGTTTCTCAGGCTGCAATCTCTGTAATATCCTTACAGCATCTTCAGTTAAAGGCAAATCATTAGAGCTTGCATCAGAGTTTCCGGTCAGCCCTCTTGTCTTTATACTGTCTATCTTGATAGGTAATACCTCCGACAATTTCAATAGTATTCCCAAACTTGGTTTTCTTTCCTGTTGGACAACCGCATACAATGTTGATGGTCTTATCCCTGCCATCATAGATACCTTACGGACATTAAGATTCCTTTCCTTAAGCAATTCCTTAAGATCTCTGCCTGAATTAATTTCTACCATTCTCTGTTTCTCCTCTCAAAATAAAAAAAGCGATGGGATAAGATTTTCTCTTAAGCCATCGCTCTCAATGTTTTCTCTATTATATCATTTGCATTTTTCTTAAACGCCAAAATGTTTTTTCAGCATCCTGACTTATACTATAAACAAAATAATCACTGAAAATATCAGGCAGATGAACAGATTGACAATCACCATACATCTGCGATAAAAGCTTTGATGTTTATCCATATCCTTTATTATGCTTGCCTGTGCTTTTTCACCTGCTTATGCAAGAATGTCTGAGAAACAGAAGAGCAGAATAAAGGATATGGATAAACATATTATGACGCAAAATAAGACATCTTAACCTGCTTTTAACACATATTACAAAAACGGACGACGGGACTTGAACCCGCATCTCGAGAAGCACGGACATCCTCCGCTCTGCCAGTTAAGCTACATCCGTATTCATATTAAATTCCGGTATAATTTACTATCAGTATTTATTGAATTATAATAATCCAATGCTTTTATACACACTTTCGATAAACGGAGATTTATGCTCGATATATTTATCAATATCCCAGGGGTATAGTTTTGCCCCCTCCTCCTTAATCCTGCTATACTCAGCAACAACTTCAGGATTGTTACGGAGATAGTCGCGAAAAGCTATGTGTCTTCTCAGTTCTTCTGCATCCAATGCACATACATAAAGATGATGTTTCCTAAGATGTTCCTTCCCCTCATACTTAAACGCTTCTCGCCCTGGAATCCCCTGATCTCCTTCATATGAATAACCAATCTTTTGAAGAACTGATATTACTTCTGGCAAATCTTCCCTATCCTGAATTACAACATCAATATCAATGATAGGTTTTGCTGAAAGACCTTCCACTGATGTGCTTCCGACATGTTCTATCCGTAGCACAAGATCCTTAAGTACAGTATTCAATTCGTCTCTGATTGCCACGAAATCATTCGCCCATGTTTTATCGTAGGATTGTACAACAACGTGTTTTTTCATAATACTACTTCCTGTTAGTCTATCCATTTATACTGAAAGTTAGGGGCGTCTCATCCTCAAGTGACGCAAAGAAGACACAACTTTTTCAAACGGAAAAATCTAGAAAATGCTGTCGCTTCTCTATTAGTGTCACACTATTTAAGCATCAAGATCTTCACTAAATCTTGATGCTTTTTTTCATTCATACTTTGTTTTTCTCTGTAATATATGCTTTGTAAGAATAAATCATAATGGCTACAACCGCCACTAACAAGTAACCCAGTTCAAGAAATATCGCAACCATGCTGTTACGGATAAGAGCGCCTGTAACTATGCTAATTACACCTACAACTATAAGAGCTATTGCTCCAAAAAAAATGCTTTTCTTCCATGTTATATCATTATACATGCTCCAAGTTGTTCTTACACCAATTATGCTATTATTCCTAGTCTTTGTTAAATAATTTCCAAACACTATAAACATAACACCCATAACAATAACAGATACCTTTGTTGGATCAACTGAAGAATTTACATCACCGGCAGTATCCCTATATGCCCTATGTAATGAAACTCCCTGCATAATGGTAAAAAATACTGTTGTTGCAAGGCCTACAATGCTTAATACCTTTGCATTTGTTTTTGCACCGGATCTTTCTTTTCTCATCTTCCAATTTAATCGCTTTCTTCTCAAAATATCTGATAAGCAAAGTCCAAAACAGAGAAAACGCCAATATAACAATGACCATTAAAAAGCTTTCATATCTCGAACCGTAACGATCTATGTTTCCCGCAAAATCCCTATGCATAGGGATTGACTCAGGCATAAACTGAATAGCTATTGCTGTTCCGCCCAATGCAATAAATGATATTAACCACATTATTTTTTTCATTTTCTTTCACCTCCAAACTGGCTTATCCATAAAATAAGCTCTTCGAACACACTTGTATTTACTTCATAATATATGAAGTTTTTCTGCTTATATTCTATTATCAATTCTGAATCTTTCAACATTTTTAAGTGATATGACAACGCTGCAGGTGTGATCTTAAGTGCCTCTGCAATCTCTCCGGCATTCATCCGTCCTTTCTTTAGCATTACAAGTATGTCTCTGCGTTGTGAGTCTGACAACACTTTGAAAATATTTGTATCGCTCATCTTCTTTACTCCTTATACAAAGCTATTTAAAAATATTTTTAAATTGTGTTTATTATAATCCCAAAAATACGCTTTGTCAACAGCTATTTAAATTTTTTTTTAAATAGCTGTATCAGTATTCAAAATTATATGTTCTTCTTCAAGAAACTAATCTTTTAAATATTATTTCGCTTTATGGAATTCTTCTAGAAAGTGTCATATAAACTCAAATGTGGCTGGGCAGATCTTATTCAAAACTGCTCAGCCACATAACTGACTTACCCGGAATTGTTTCCAAAATAACTTGTAATCACATCATCCCGACAAATGTGAATTATTATATCCCCATTTTCTCATGAATTTTCTCAATTAATGGAGATTATATTCAATATAAACATCTATATCATAGGGGTATAGTTTGTCCCCCCTCTTCTTTTATATGGTTGTATTTTTCAATCCTCCATTTCATATCCCAGCTTCATAGGCAGATTATCCCAAAGCTCTGATCTTGAATCATTGGATTGCAATGCTTTAACTACCTCATTGTCCGGATCTGCGTATATGACAGAACCATCGACCTCTCCTTTTTCTGGGCGAATTGTAAACGCAAGTTTCTCCGAATCTACAGAAAACTGTGCATTCACTCCATGCTTGTTTCCTCTCGCATCAAGTCGTATCCATTTTCCGTATTCTTTTAGATACACTCCGTTCAGCCCGTGATAGATCAACACCGGAGATGTCTCATCATCAAGAATCAGTTTTTGATAACAGAAACCGGTGGGAATAGATTTACTGCGTAGTATCGCCGCAAGCAGATGAGACTTCGCAAAGCATATCCCATGACCTGCTTTAAGCACTTCCGATGCGGAGCATGTAACGGAATCTGCACATATATCAGCCGAATGTGCTATCATGTCCCTGACATATTCATATGCTTTCCTTATAAAATCGGTTTCATTTTTCGACTCGCTAGAAAGCTTATCAGCCAGATTTCTGACAGCAGCATTATCATAATCAATAATCACATCACATTTTAGATACTCATTAATATCTTCGGTAAATAGTGATATCATCAACAAAATAATCCTTTCTTCATTTCGGATTTACGGAAAAATCTTTCTGCAATCCTCTCTAGTTCTCTTCGGTCCTTAGAGTCATCCCTTTGTAATAATTCCAATCTCATAGCGATGCCTATTCCTCATATAATTCCAGGTATGACTGTATTCTTGCCTTGCTATAAAGCTCATCCATTAATCCAAATTCAGGATCATAATACTTTCCATGATAATGCAATATCCAATGGCTGTACTTTGGCAGCAACACCTTTAAAATACACACAGGTGGCAAAGGTGTATTATTATCCGCTTTCGTCATAGTTTTGGCCTGCATAATCCCATAATGTGCAAGAGCTTTTTCAATATCCTTTTTCCATGTCCCCTTGTCTGTACCCATGATCCGAATCACATCATCTACAGAGTCATTAGCGATCATCGCAACACAAGCCTGTCCACATAAGTATTCAGTTGGTTGTTTTATGTAGAATATTTCCTTCATATGCTATCCAATCCTCGGCCAAAACAATTTTATTCAATAGTCAGTTAGTCGAGTAGACTAAGGACTTGCATCCTTAGCCCCTCACAGATCCGTGCGTGCAGCTTTCCTGCACACGGCTCCTCACAGTAACATTTACTCTAATATAGCGCGTAGTAAATCTTAGGTTTAGCAAGCGGGTATACTTTCAACATATCCGTAAAGCCATCCCACGTGTAGGTACGTCCACACCCTCTGCGGTTTAGCACCTTGTGCAGGAACTGTTGAACTCTGTGCAGAAACGCACTAAGTTTATAGCTGTTAAATGTAACTCCGTAGTATTGATAGTATCCAACAAGTTTCACATTCAGCTCCTTAATAAGGTTTCCCGCTGGTTGTTCTTTGTTTTCAAAAAGCCAAGTTTTGAAATTCTTTAGTGATTTCTCAAATTTCTTGCAGGATGTCTTAACCTTAGGACATGGATATCCTTTACGGGATTTACCCATAAAGAAAGTAAAACCGAGGAAGTCGAAAGTTTCAGGTTTTCCCAGCCCCTTTGCCTTGCGATTTTGTTCCGCAAATCTGCCGAACTCTATCAGCCTGCTTTTGCTGTCTTCCAGTTCAAGATTGAAGTGAGCCATACGTTCCTTGAGTTTTGCATAATACATTTC
>JAILGF010000023.1 GCA_024696945.1 Lachnospiraceae bacterium
TTCATGCCTTATGGACGAGTCATGAACACAGACACATTCAATGACCATCTCAAGAAGGCCTGCAAAGCTTGTGGAGTGACATACCGTTCATCGCACAAAATCAGGTTCTATGCGGCATCTTCTGCATTTAACGATAATATTGACATCGTCGAGATTGGAAAACAGATGGGGCAAAAGAACGTATCCACTACCATACGATATCTCAGGGATGTCATTCAGGCCACTGATAAATCTTCGTTGTTCAAGTCTTTAGGAAGAAAAGGCACAGAAGTCTGACAGTGCAGGACTTTGAGTCCTTCGAAGCAGTAGGTGACGCAAGGTGACGCAAAGTTTTCAAAAAAGTAAAAGCCCGAAACCCCTTAATAAATAAGGGATTTCGGGCAATCACAGCAATGCCGGCGACCGGGGTCGAACCGGTACGAGAGGTGAGTCTCACGGGATTTTAAGTCCCGGGCGTCTGCCAATTCCGCCACGCCGGCATACGTCATAAGGTGTCAGCGAAGCTGACGGAACCTTGTGACACGGCTCCGTTCTGCGAAGCAGAATGGAGTGAACATCACTATCCATTTAGTAAGCAGCCCTCCGTCTGAACCTCGTTCAAGCAGAAAACCGTACGTCTGTGGATATAATGAATGGGACCTACAGGGCTCGAACCTGTGACCCTCTGCTTGTAAGGCAGATGCTCTCCCAGCTGAGCTAAGATCCCAAGTAAAATATTCATAGAATAAAATTCGGAATCTAAAAGATTCCGAAACGACCCAGATCGGACTCGAACCGACGACCTCCGCCGTGACAGGGCGGCGCTCTAACCAACTGAGCCACTAGGCCAAAAACAAAAGTGGACCTTCGGGGACTCGAACCCAGGACCGACCGGTTATGAGCCGGTTGCTCTAACCAACTGAGCTAAAGGTCCAAATCAAAAAGTGACTCCGACGGGAATCGAACCCGTGTTACCGCCGTGAAAGGGCGATGTCTTAACCGCTTGACCACGGAGCCAGATATAAAGTGCTGTCGTGCCGACAACAAATGAATTATATAACAAGTTTTAAGGCTTGTCAACATTTTTTTTCGCTTTTGCTCAATTTTTTGCACCACTTCAAAACAATACCCTTATAGAGAACCTGCCCTCCCTGCATTCAGCGGATATTTTCCCGCCCATACGTTCTACAAGCTCCTTCGTGATTGCCAGTCCCAACCCGCTGCCTTTAGCATTTGTGCGGGCTTTATCGGCTTTATAGAAGCGGTCAAATATCCTTGACGTGTCTATAACCGTATCCGGGTTCAAAAGTTCGTCACTGCATTCAAATATGACATCAGAAGCTTCGCGTCTTAAAGAAACACTAAGGTTCTTGCCGTGTACCAATGCGTTTCTTATAATATTCTGAACTACTCTCGTGTATGCTTCCTTGTTACCGTTTATAAGAACCTGCTCATCGGGCAGACTGACATCAGGTTCTTCACCCCTTCCTGCTATATCGTCATAAAAGGACATAAGAATATCTGCAGTAACAGACGTTATATCAATTTCTGAAAGTTCTATGCTGTAATTAATGTCTTGCAGCTTGGCATAAGTAAAGAGTTCATCAAGCATACTGTTAAGGCTTTCTATCCTGTTTCTGATTATTCCAAGATAATGCTCTTTTTTATCCTGATCTATTTTTTCTGAAGCGAGCAGTTGAAAGTATCCGTCTAAAGATGTCAGAGGAGTTCTTATATCGTGAGAAAGGTTTGTTATTGTCTCCCTAAGCGCAGCATCTTGCTTCATTAGGCTGATTTTTGTCTCATTAAAGCTGTCATTCAACCTTCTTATCTCTGCAGCAAGGCTCTTTAGTTCCTTTGCATTAAGATCGGTATTGATCTTGAGCTCGGTTTTCTTTTCATTCAGAAACGCAGTCTGGCGGCTAAGCCCTTCGACCTGCCGCCTGTATATGATGTGGTAAACCAACGATATTATTAACATTATGCATAGAACTATTGATATTATAAACCACATATAAACTCCAAATGTTTTGACTGCTCACATATATTAAACAGATTACCTTACGTCCTTCTTCTGCGAAATTTTTACTGCCAATAAAGCGCCTATAGCCAAATAGATCAATGCCATAAAAGGCAGGATTTCGGGATGGAAGTTATCAGAATTATATCCTTTTGCAATGTTCTCAAACAATAAATACTTTCCAACATTAAAGCCTTCAAGTATATGGAAAAAGTAGTTTATCAGATAAACTGCACCGTGTGCACATTCTTCAATTAATCCTGTCGTCAATCCAACTGTTAATACTATACCAAGTGCTCTACTGAATGTCAATTCATGTATGAAGGAAAGTAAGGCTATTATTGCAAGATGGACCAGTATACACATGAATAGATAACCAAAGAATTTTGAGCCATCTCCATCAGGTAAAGGCTGATATTTTAAGCTTTTTCCACTGATCAATGCTTCGAGAAGATTAAAAATAAACGTTATCACAATATTCTCAATTACATATATGACCATTATTACCACACCTATTATCATTTTCGATAATGGCATGTATCTTCTATCTACCGCACATCCTACAGCATTTTTGACAAATCCGTTTCTTGTTTCACATGTGCTGAAAATTATCAGAACTATTCCTAAAAACATCAACGTCAAGCCGTCGTACAATGACTCAAATATGGTAGTCGGACCAAAGAATATGTATTTGTTATTTACATTTTCCGTATCTGCGTCGGGATCATATACCTTAATTACCACCCCTCCCTGTTCATCATCCACTATTTCTTCTTTAGTATCAGTATTTACAGAAAACAACATCCCAATCATCATTATAATGACCACAACTATAGGATATACATAGAATGCCTTACTTTTGAACAACCGGAAAAGGTCTGTCTTTAGTATCTTTATCATATCATTCACTGTCCTTTCCAACAAGCCTCAAATAATAGTTTTCCACAGTTTCCAGTTTCCGTACTATTTCAAGGGTAGTCACTCCCTCCGCTGCCATTGCGAGCGTTATATCGCCTGTCCTGTCAAACTGTTCATAGATGTTGATCTTTCCGTCCTCAAGCACCTTGAATTGCGAAAAACCTATGCGTTCAAGAACGCCGATCGCTCTTGATGCGTTGTCTGTCATAAGCTCTATCCTGGATTCACACTTATTTCTAAGCTCCTCCGCCGGACTTTCTTCAACTAAGCTTCCGTTATTGATTATTCCGTATTTTGTGGCGATTTTGGACAATTCATCCAAAATGTGACTGGAGATCAGGAATGTCGTTCCGTTTTCCTTGTTGAGTTTACATATCATATCCCTGATCTCCATTATTCCCTGAGGATCAAGTCCGTTTATAGGTTCGTCCAGTACGACAAGATCCGGATTCCCGGCTAATGCTATACCGATACCAAGCCTTTGCTTCATTCCTAAGGAATAATGCTTTGCTTTCTTATTTCCTGCCTCCTCAAGTCCTATGAGCTTTACAAGCCTCTTTGGTTCTTCCGGATCGTTTATTCCCATTAGCTTACATTTTATCTTTAGATTTGTCTCCGCATCATACTCCCCAAAAAATCCCGGTGATTCTATAAGTAATCCTCTTCTCTGTGCAACATCGCCAAGCTCGGTGTCTTTTCGTCCGAATATCGAAAATCCGCCGTTGCTTTTGCGTGCCAGTCCGCATACTATCTTCATGAGAGTTGTTTTTCCTGCTCCGTTTCTTCCCACGAGTCCGTATATATCACCCTGGTTTACATGGATTGACACATTATTCAGTGCTGTTTTCTTTCCGTATGTTTTCGTGAGATTTTCTGTTTCCAATATATATTCCATAATCTGTACCTTTCTTCTCGATCAAGATCTTTATGATAAATTCTCAACCGGTTATCACACCGAATCCTTTTTCTTTGAAATCAAAATGGCTGATGTTGCTAATACTGCAAGGTATATAATATTTCTTACCAAAAATGTCCAAAGCGGCAATCCCGGATTCATTTCTTCACCAACCGAAGCATATTCATCAAAATACATAAATTGTGTAAATAATAGATTTTGAGCTACCGGATCAATCTTGTCTGTAATCAAAGCGACTAAATTGAGAACCAGATTTTCAATAAACTTTGTTGAAACAAGGATAACCATAACATACGCAAATGTCGCACTTCTGAGCAGCTCATATAGCAATACTATTAGTGCCATTATAACAAGGCCTACCAGGACCATTAAAAGATACCTATGTATAGTCCGGTTAAAGTATTCTGCTGTTTCAAGATCATACTGTTCTCTGGAAATCCATCTGTCTTCAAATCCCTTCGGCATCAGATCGGCACTTTCGGGATATAGATATACGCGGTATGTTTTTACCATTTTTTCAAATTCAATCTTATATGAAACGAAACAGTAAATAAAATTAAAAACCGAATAGAACAGCATCACACAAGTGCTTGTGATAAGCTTCACTATTGTAAGGATATGACGGCCGCTCACATTACCTAAAATATTCTTGGTGTATCCGTGTTTATCCTCTTTAGACCAAAATGAAACCATTAATATGCCGCAGACTATCATAGCTATATAGAGAATATTGGTGGACAGTTCAAGAACTACAGTCAGTGCAATTTCATCTTGTTTTTCATTTACAGATAGCTTGTTAATTATCAGCAGGACTACAATTATAACAGGATAAGCCCAGAAGAAGAACGACTTAAAAAGCCGTCTAAACTCCATCTTTAATAAACCGGTCATTGCTGTCCCTCCTTTCCGTTAACAAGCTGCACGTAATAATCCTCAAGCTCTTCATATTTCTTTGTAATCTCTATGGTTGCTATCGATTCAGCTGCCAGAGCATTTGTAATATTGCCTGTTCTATCAAGCTGTTCATAAATATTTATTACACCATTTTCCAAAACCTTATAGTCTTTAAACCCGATCTTCTCTATTATGGTACATGCCTTAGGCACATCGCTCGGGATAAGCTCTATCTTTGATTTACATTTATCAAGCAATTCCTTGGTCGTACTTTCTTCAATAATCTTTCCGTTATTGATAAATCCGTATTTTGTTGCAATCTTTGACAGTTCTCCCAGGATGTGGCTCGAAATAATAAATGTTACTCCTTCCTTCTGCTTGGCGGTTATAAGCTCTCTTACGCTCGTTATTCCCTGAGGATCGAATCCGTTTATGGGTTCATCAAGTATTACAAGTTCGGGATTTCCTACAAGTGCCAGCGCAAGTCCGAGTCTCTGCTTCATACCGAAGGAATACTTCTTGGTCTTAAGCTTTGGAACATCACCGAGTCCAACCATTTCCATAAGCTTCTTTGGTTCTTTTTTATCCTTTATACCCAATGCGATACATTTTAACCACAGGTTCTCAATACCATTGCAATCCATAAGTAAACCGGGATCCTCTATCAGGATTCCTCTTTTCTTTGCATATGCCGACATTTCCCTTCCTGTTTTACCAAACATCGAATAGGTTCCTGATGTCGGATGTGCAAGTCCGCCTGTTATCTTCATCAGGGTTGTTTTTCCGGCTCCGTTCCGTCCGACCAGACCGTATATATCTCCTTCTCCAACATGGATCGATACATTGTTCAGAGCTTTTTTCTTCCCGAATGTTTTTGTCAGATTATCTGTTTCAAGAATGTATGACATTGTGCGTCTCCTTTTTCATATCCTCTGTGTTTTTCCTCATGAAGTGTCATCCGAGAAATTTCTTTCAATGTTAACACGTTCATTAATCCCAACAAGATAAGAATAACATAGCTTTTTTAAATAATCTAAAAGAAAGTATAAAGAAAGTTTAAAGATTTATATATTTTAATAAAAAACAGACACAAAATCCTTTAAGATTTCATATCTGTTTCTATGCTTTAACTGTTCTTGATTTCGTTGTTTTTGATGTTTTTACTGTTTTTGTGGCTTTAGTCGTTGTAGTCTTAGTTCTTGTGGTCTTAGGTTTTGCGGCCTTAGATTCCGCATTCTTTCTTGCAACAGTCTTTCTTCTATATGTTCTCCTTTTTCTTTTCTTCTGTCCTATGGACTGTCTGTATTCATTGATTTTCTGACCAATGGTCGTATAATCACGTTCAAAAAGTTCTTCGTAGGCTTGTGGCCATAAAATATCTTCCGGTACATTTTCTATGAGTACACCTTGAACAAAAGCCTTACTTTTATAATTATATTTCGGAAGCATGTTTTTTTCAAGCAGGTGACATAGCTCCGGTCTCCATAAAAATTGAATCTTTAAAAGTGCATTAACTTCCGGATTCTCACCGGCTTCTCGTAAACAATAAAAGTCCGGATTTCCTTCCTCGTTCAATTCTACGGTTATTATTCCCCAAGTCTCAGGCACATGATCCTTTACATGCATTGCATGTTTTGTTCCGACCACAATGATGTTTTTATCATAATACAGATTGTATTCTTTAACCTGGCCGGCAAGACGCGTATATGTATCAGCATCGCTTTTGATCTCTATGCCAAAAAGATCCGTTGGGGTTACCATTACTACATCTGCCCTGGCTCTTCCGGTCTGTTTTTCTTCAAATATCCTTACCTTACCATATTTTTCCTCGAGAAAATCAAATAAAGGCTCTCGGATATCCTTATCGTATAATTTCTTTTCAGCCACAGTATCAGCTCCGTGATTCCTTATATTTCATAAAAACTGTTAACAGGGTTTTATTTTTTTAACTTAAACCCGATTCCCCATACAGTGTCGATATAGTCAACATCAGAATACTTCTTAATCTTTTTACGGATATTACTTACATGGACGTTTATCGTATTGTCTTCACCTACATAGATATCATCCCATGCAAAATCATAAATTGCCTGTTTTGAAAACGCTCTGTCGGGATTCTTCATAAGAAGCTCTAAAATACGGAATTCATGCTTCGTAAGTTCCAATAAATTCTCATTTACTCTGACCGTAAAGTCATCCGGATTCAATTTTATTTCTTTAAAGATAATGGAATTGTCTGTATTTGAAGCAGTAAAAGTTTCCTGAGCAGTATTGTATTTCCTTAAAGAAACCTCAACTCTAACCTCAAGTTCTCTTATATCAAAGGGTTTGGTAAGATAATCATCGGCTCCGCTTCTTAGCAATCCGATTTTTGAATCTATACCGTCCTTTGCGGATACGATTATAACCGGAATATTTTTATAAGCCTTAATATCCTTTATTACTTCCTCACCATTTTTTCCGGGAAGCATAAGATCAAGTATACAAAGGTCAACAGGATTGGCTTTTAACTGCAGTATTCCCTCAGTTCCCGAAAAAGCCTGTATGCATGTATACTCGGAAAGCTCAAGTGCTTCTTTTATCATATCATTTATTAAATTATCGTCTTCAATAATTAATATGTTTGCTTTCATTATAAATTAAGCCTTTATCTTTTAGTTTTATTTAATGCATAATGTTTTTATCATATAGTACAAATATCATCCAACATTTATATTTTATATGTTCAGGAAAATTTGTCAATAAAAAAAGTTCGAAGCAATGCTCTGCTATCGAACCTAAATAAAAAACTCCCCGAGTTGGGCTCGAACCAACAACCCTTCGGTTAACAGCCGAATGCTCTGCCATTGAGCTATCGAGGAATAACTAACAAAAGAACAAGAAAGACATCAGCCTTAATAAGCCCTACAGGTCAAGCCCTCGGCCTATTAGTAGCAGTCAGCTGCATGCATTACTGCACTTCCACTCCTGCCCTATCTACCTCGTCGTCTTCAAGGGGCCTTACTAACTTGTGTTATGGGAT
>JAILGF010000050.1 GCA_024696945.1 Lachnospiraceae bacterium
GAAATGGTTGAGAAAGATGAAGAACTGAAGCCTAAACGAAGAGGCGGGAGACGAAAAAAATCATAATAGAAAACCTGAGATTTCATCAGGTTTTATGTCAAAAATGATATTTGAGTGGAAAAATATCAGGAAGTTAACGTATAACATTAAAATTCAAAAAAAACATAAAAATTTGAAAAAAGTATTGACACGTGCTGAATACGTGTTATAATGGAGCCATAAACCGAGGAGGACATAACTATGAAAGATAATTATACATATCCGGCAATTTTTGATTATAATGAAGATGGTGTAATAAATATCTCTTTCCCGGATTTCCCGGAGGCATTTACTTGTGCTTATACTGATAAAGAGGCAGTTAACGAGTCTCAGGATGTTCTGGCTTTAACAATAAAGGATTATGAAGATTCCGGAAAATCTGTTCCTGAAATAAATACTGTCGTTGAGCTTGGCCAGAATCAGAAACTGGTTTATATCAATGTATGGATGCCATTTCACAGATCGAAGATTAAAGAAGTATATGTAAAAAAAACATTAACTATCCCTGAATGGTTGAATATTTTGGCTACTCAGAATAATATTAATTTTTCTGCTGTTCTTGTTAAGGGGCTTAAGGATAGCTTAAATATCCAGTAATAAAAAAGGATAGATAGATTATTAGCCTTCCCTTATAACATCTTGAATCAGTATTTGAAAACGATACAGACGCTATGCTGAAAATAGATATGACAGAGGAAGCATGCGGGTTATACATCAAGGCATGGGATCTTACTGATGAGAAGTGCCAGGAACTTAATAGAAGGTTTCCGCTTCCTAATCATGGAAAAATACGGGCTATGAAATGAGTTTTTAGGTGATTTTTCCTCTAAAAGTGTGATATAATGTATTAGGGGTGAAAAGATATGGAAAAAAGAATAGAATTGCATTGCCACACAAAGATGAGCCGGCTAAAGGGATTATGTGACATAAGGAAAATTATTAGCAAGGCACAAGAACTGGGAATATCAGGCATTGCCGTTACGGATATAGACAGTGTGCAGGCTATTCCTAAGATAAGTAAGGAGCTTGAAAGAGCACGGAAATATGGAAGACATGCGGACATCAACGAGGATGCAGCTCCTGCTGATTTCTTCTACGGAGCAGAGGTGCGTCTTGTAGATGACGAGCAGAATGGTAGTGATAGGCAGGAAGGTAGTGACGAGCAGGATGGCAGCGGATCTAGGGAGACGAAAGCATACAGCTCGGTCATCATTGCGAAAAACGCTGATGGTATAACAGACCTTTATAAATTGCTAACAGAAGCATTTACCGATTATTCTGAAGGTTTCCCTAAGATACCCAAGGGACTCTTGGCACAGAATAGAAAAAATCTTATTATAGGAAGCTGTGCCGAAGGTGGGGAGGTATCGGATGCACTGATAAAAGGCGGGACAGACAAGGAAGCAAAGCAGGCCATGTCCTTCTATGATTTCATAGAAATAGTGCCGCATATGAATATAATATATCCTATTGCTTCCGGAAAGAGGACGATTACAGAGGATGAAGCACAAGGCATCATCTCTAGGACTGTACGTTTAGCCAGGCAGAATAAGATACCTGTAATCGCGTCTCCCGATGTATATTATATAGAAAAGACAGAAAAAGAAGCCTTCAAGGTATTAAGATATGCCTTAGGAAATAAGGACCTTCATGCATGGAAAGCGGATCATCATCTTATGACCGGCGAAGAACTAATGCATGAGTTTTCATTCCTGAGTGAAAAGGATGCAAAGGATGTGGTATACAGGAATCCGGCCAAGCTGGTTGAGGGCATAGGGACACTGAATTTCAAGACAGCCGAAAAGAAATATCCCAAGGTTCCTGATGCGTTCAAGAAGCTGAAAAAAGCTTGTAAGGAAAAAGCAGAAAGCGTATATTGTGCCGGAATTCCAGAGCAGGTTTCGGAACGGCTTTCTACAGAAATCAACAATATCAAGAAGAATGGGTTTGATTCGATATATTATATAAACCACCTGCTGGTTAATAAAAGCAATGAGGCCGGATATCTAGTCGGGACCAGGGGGTCTGTAGGGGCATCGCTAGTATCATATCTGTCAGGAATTAGTGAGATGAACCCGATGCCTCCGCATTATTATTGCAGGAAATGCGGATTCTCTGATTTTAATGTATACGGAATCGAAGGTTTCCATGTTGGAGACGCAGGAGCTGACCTGCCTGACAGGACTTGCCCGGAATGCGGCTGCGCTCTTGAAAAGGATGGCTTTGATATTCCTGTAGAGACGTTCCTGGGATTTCATTTTGATAAAGAGCCTGATTTTGACCTTAATTTCGCAAAAGAGTATCAGGAGACTGCACAGGAAGAGCTTGGTAAAATAAAAGGAGTAGGCAGCACTTATTATGCCGGGACTATCGGTTCACTTATGGAGCATAAAGCTATCGCTTTTGCCAGGGAATATTATAAGGTAAAGAAGAGCAAACGGAGCGATGAAGCTATACTGAAGACCGCTAATCTGTTAGAAGGTGTTAAGAGCTATGAATCCCGCCATCCGGGTGGGATAATAGTAGTGCCCGAGGGTGAGGATATAAATACGGTTTCACCTGTTCAGAAAGTTGATTACGGTCCGTTGAAGAAGGCCCACATGGAATACTGGGATATGGACCATGTATTTCTGAAATTTGATATACTGGCTCATTCGGTTCCGACAATGCTTAGGAAGCTAAAGGATGATACCGGTGTTGATCCGACGGATATTCCTTTAAACGATCCGAGGATGATCAGTCTCTTTACCGGAGTCAGTGAACTTGGGATTACTCCGGACCAGATAGGCGGGATAGACATCGGCACATTGGGAGTATCCGAATTCGGTGAAAGCAGCTACCTAAGGGCCATCTCTAAGGCAGTAGCCCCCGCGTCTTTCTCTGACGTTGTGCGCCTGCTAGGCCTTACCCACGGAACTGGAGTCTGGAATAACAATGCGGAAATCCTGCTCAGTGACGGGAAGAAGCTTTATGAGCTGATAGCTAACAGGGACGATATATTCAATTATCTCTTATCAAAGGGAATGGACAGAAAAATGGCATTCATGATAATGGAGACCGTCCGAAAAGGAAAAGCCTGCAGCGGCGGGCTCAGTGCAGAAATGCTGCTTGAACTTGAGAAATGCGGAGTACCGGATTGGTACATAGAATCATTCAGAAAAATAATGTATCTTTTCCCAAAAGCACATTCTGTGAATTACGCACTGCTTGAATGGAGACTTTTGTATTACAAGCTTTATCATCCCGAGCATTTTTACCGCACATGGCTTGAAGTCAGGGCAGAGCATGTCGATATGAAATTTGTCCGCAAGGGCTACGAGCATGCACGGAAAATATTTGATGACTACAATAACAGGCCTTTTAGAAAGCTGAGCGAAAAACAACGCAGAATGCTTGATGAACTGCCCATCGTTTTAGAAATGCTTGCAAGAGGTTGTTGTTAATGGGGTCTGACCCCATTAAGAAAAAATTTATAAAAAAGTATTGACAGCCAAAATTTTTTGTGATATTATTCGTTTCACCTCAGTTGAAAAATAAAATTTCTAGCTGATGTATTGGAATTAATGAGAGCATGACTATTCACGGGAATAGTATGCCCATTTGTAGTTCTGGTACATCAGCTTTTTTGCTGTACCGAAAAATGGACCAACGTACATTTCAACTGAATACTGCCCACGACGGGGTGCAGCGGAGTGCTGACCGCAGGGAAGCAGGCGACGATACGAGCCTGCCAAGCGGGCCGCAGGGCGGAGATAATGAATAATCAGGGGTCAGACTCCCGCTTAGGGGTCTGACCCCGTTAAGAAGGGTCTGACCCCGTCACAGAAAAGAGGTACAGCACATGACAAAAAACATGATGAAATTAGGATACGGAACATTATCTAGCATCGCTTCCATTAAAATAAACGACCTTGGTTTCAAAAACTATAATCTTCTAAACGGAATGGAAAACACAACCGATATGGTTGACAGGTTTATCAGCGCAGCCTCCCTCCTCCCGACCGAAACATTCTTAGGCATGCAGATGGCTGTAAACAGCAATGGCGATGCAACCGGATATGTCTTTTCAGGTAAGGATACAAAGGTCACTAAGGAAGATTACACCTGGATATTTGCAAATTGGGCGGAAGTAAATAGCCTTCCTGAAGGTGATTGGGAACTTGACTCGGGAGACTGGAAGATATATGCTCTTAAATTCAATAAAGGACTTGACAGATCAGGCTTCGAAACGAATATTCCGAGCTACGGGAGTATTCGTTATAAAAGTTACAGAGAATCTCTTTCAAACCTACAAAGTTACCTTTCGGCCTTAAGAAAAGTGATGTCCGAAACGGGTGCAATGATGAGGATATTTGCCGGAAAAGACCGTGATAACGGTGAAGGCTTCGGCTGTATTTTTCTCTGCATTCCTTCGTGGATATCCCTGAGGGTCAGAACCGCCTTAACCATGGCATTCCCGGGTTCGGAGCTCGTAGAAGCCGAAGGCTCAAAACTGGAAACTTACAGAATATCAACATCGGTTATCAAGGAAAGCATGATCTGTCTGCTCCAGATGTTTTCATATGATGAAGATAAAATGCGTAAAGATGCTTCCAACTACTGTGATGATGACGAAGATGATCCGTGCAACGATGAAGTATTTCGTGATTCACCCGATAATGATTACGACGATGTATTTGACGACGGATATGAAATACTCGATGATGACATAGACACCTCTGAAGAGTATATTGACCTAAAAAATCCGGCTACAAAAATCGAAGATCTCGAGTTTAGTGTCAGAACATACAACTGCCTAAAAAGAGCCGGTATCAATACTGTCGGAGAGCTTCGCAAGAAAACATATGAAGAACTGACTCACATAAGAAATCTGGGTAAGAAGTGTATAGATGAGATACGCGAGAAGCTCGGGGAATTTCCTGAATCTGAAACAGAAGCGGAAACTACGGAAAGCAAGCACAGCTACGCGGATATGCTTAATGAACTGATAGGTCTCGAAGATGTCAAGGAACAGGTAAAGAAAATAACCGCATTTGCAAGAATGAAAAAGGATCTGCCACAAAATCTCAAAGTTCCGGTAGCCTTGAATATGGAATTCGTCGGTAACCCCGGAACCGCAAAAACGACCGTGGCCAGGATCATGGCAGGTCTGCT
>JAILGF010000051.1 GCA_024696945.1 Lachnospiraceae bacterium
GAAATGGTTGAGAAAGATGAAGAACTGAAGCCTAAACGAAGAGGCGGGAGACGAAAAAAATCATAATAGAAAACCTGAGATTTCATCAGGTTTTATGTCAAAAATGATATTTGAGTGGAAAAATATCAGGAAGTTAACGTAGTTAACAACATACGGATTGAATCCGTTTACAGCCATTATGAACCATGCTGTTCCTGCGATATGAGGGTCTGTTGAATATTCCCACGGCTCGCCGGTGAAAAGATACATTCCGGTAGAAAGGTTATCCACCGTTGCTGCAGGGAATAGTCCGCTTTTCAGCTGAACATTCACAAGAGCATTCATTGTTTCAAGGTATTCATCTTCTTCGCCTAACAGCTTGTACATTAATGCGGTATAAGCGCTTCCTTCACACCAGAAACCACCGTTTTTGTTTTCCAGACAGAAAGGATAAGCTCCCTCTTTGGTTTTCATTGTCTCAACTGTCTTTAATGCGTTTTTATAAGGCTTAAATGCTTTTTTACCAATAGCAAGCCTACACCATACCTGCGCATCGAGTACTGTCACTTCCTTGGTCGGAGTAACTCCGTCTTCTAAGGTACCTGTGCAGAAACATTCATTTTCTTCATCATACATCGAAAGCACGAAACGCTTTGCACTCTGGGCAGCTTTTTTGTATTTTTTCTTTCCGGTAAATTTGTATAATAACGAGAAACAACTTGCACAGTCAATATTATGTTCTATGCTGCGGTAAGTTAAGTTATATACTACCGGAGGTTTACCTTCCCGCCAACCGTCAAAGCCGGCTGTAAATCCATCATTACCATCAGTACAATTGTTAAGAACCCAATCCATAACAGATTGTGCTGCCTTCAGATACTTTTTATTATTATATTTATTAAACCCCTGCAACAGAGAAATTGCATACCAACTCGCGTTTCCGCAGTTCAATCCTGTCGTGTATCTATCCTCGTAAAATTCACGTGTTTCATTATCATACCAGCCCGGGAGCCTTGTTCCACTGTTCCAGCCGGGGAATGGAGATATATCTCCTGCAGCATATGCATTTCTCGCACGTTTATCTGCATTTTTCATTAAAAGTAAATCCCTGTCATTATCTATTGCATAAACAAATGCGTCCAAAATCTGCTTTGCTTCTTCGTCTTTCCCTTCGGAAATAAATGCCATTGCAACAAGAGCATTGTCATATGTATATGCGGCATTATGGATATAAACATTATCGGTATCGTATGAGCGCAATAATACCGGAGCATTCTGTGCACTCTTTATATTTCCCGTAAACCTTATATCGTCCAGATAGAAAACATTGTCATTATAGCCGTCCATATAGTAATCGAGTACAAAACCAAATCCGCATACTATATAGCTTAAATCTGCATCTGTTAAAGGAATTATATACTCTTCCCAGTTTTTAGTCAATGTAACTTCTCCCAAAGTCTGCTTCCTGGTGCTATCAGGGTATTTCGCAATTTGATCACCTGATTGGCCGTCAAAACCGAAGCCGGCAGTAAAGAATTCAACAACTTCGCCGCCTTTTTCACCTTTTGCATAAAACCTTAATGCATCTGCTCCGGTAAGATCAAGTCCGACGTCATTCCTGGTCCCGTCATTAAGCTTCGGTACGGTTTCCCCCTTGTCTAATTCTCCGTTTAAGAAGAGCCAGCCGCCCCATGCTCCTTCTCTTGTAACCTGTTCGCAACGTATACAGCTTTTACCCGAATATGGATTCTTCTGCCAGTTTTCATCCATATCATAAACAAGCTTTTCCGTTCCGGGCTGAGCAATTAACGCTTTCTGAGTATAATGGTTTTCCGTCAGATCAAAATCCTTATAAACATAGACACATTCGCGTTCCTCAGCCAACCTGTTTGTGAGCGCTGTAACTGCGGCGTCCTTTGCTTTTTCAATATTTTCAATTGAAGCCTTCTTAGCTTTCTTCTTGGCGGAAGCAGACACAGAGTCCACTCCCGTAAGGAATGATGTAAAAATCATTATACTAACCAATAAAAAAGATATTAGTAGTTTAAAAACCTTGTTCATAGCAAAGCCTCCTTTTTTTACTCAACTCCATTGCTCATATCTGCCACACATATCACAAAGCATTGACTGACAAGTTTCGCAAGGATCATTGCTACTTCTAAATCGTTCTTGTCTTTCAAGCTCTTCAGCTGTTGGAACATTAACGCTCTTATCTAAGAAAGAACTGATTATTCCAAAAAGAATAAGTCCAATAAACAGTATTCCTAAACAATAGAACCCCATGTATGTGATATTTCTTTTTTGTGTAAAAATACCGATCCATGGTAGAATGCAAAACCCTAATCCTAAAACAGCTGCAATAAATAATAAAATAGTTATACTTAATTTTTTTATTATTTTCTTCATCGTCTTCACCACCCTCCATAAAAAAATAAAAAAGAAATATAAAATCTGGATTCGTCAACAAATTTAATATATTTCTTACATGTTTAATATATCATTGTATTAACATTTTGTCAATCATTTTTATATTTACAGAATATTCATAATATTGATTTTTGATTAAATAATGCGAATATGCAAATATAAAAACGGCTCTATGCTTGATTTTTCAAGCTTTGAGCCGTTCAATGATGCGAATTATTTTTTTGTAAGTTTTAAAAAAATATTTTGAATGTAATGTTTTCGTAAAAAACGAGTAAACATGTTATCTATTTATCTATTATAGGTTCTTTCTCCAACTCTTTGGAGTAATTACAAGAAGTAACGGTAACAACTCCAAACGACCAGCCAGCATATCAAAAATCAAGGTCAATTTCGATAAATCGGAAAAGAATGCGAAATTACAGGTCGGACCTACTTTATTGAATCCTGGTCCCATATTGTTAAGTGTAGCAAGTACCGCTGTAAAATTCGTTGTAAAATCATGTCCGTCAAGTGAAAGCAATAACGTTGAAACACCGAAAATAACAAAAAATACAGCAACATAAACACATGTTGAATGAACTGTTTCCGGAGCTATAACACCGCCATCCATCCTAACCTTGGTAACCGAACGAGGATGTATCAGATTCTTAATCTCGTTTCTTATGCTCTTCCATAATATCAAAATTCGGCTCATTTTAAGTCCGCCGCCGGTACTGCCCGCACATGCTCCCATAAACATACATAGTATAAGCACCATTTTAGAGAATGCCGGCCACAGATCAAAATCCGTGGTAGCAAATCCGGTCGATGTGATAAGAGTACCAACCTGGAAAGCAGCCGTTCTGATGGTTTCAGAAGCTGTGGGATACATATTCCAGATATTGACTGAAATTGCAACTATCGAAATGAGTATTACTATAAAATACAGCCTGATCTCTTCCATCGAAAGAGCCTGCTTAAATTTCTTACGAAGGATGAGGAAGTACATACTGTAATTTACACCCGAAAGGATCATAAAAATCGTGACTACCCATTGGATTGTAGGAGAAAGCGATGCGAGACTGTCGTTTCTTATTCCGAATCCTCCTGTACCAATGGTACCAAATGTAGTACACAAACTTTCAAACAGATCCATACCGCAAATAAGCAGGATAATGCACTCGACCGCACCCATTGCAAGATATACGGTATAAAGGATTTTAACTGTATCTTTTATCCTGGGAACCAGCTTGTCAACAGAAGGTCCGGTACTCTCTGCTTTCATGAGGTTCAGAGTATTTCCTCCCAGCATAGGTAAAAGTGCTGAAAGGAATACGAAAACACCCATGCCGCCCAGCAAGTGTGTAAAGCTTCTCCAGAACAGGCAAGCATGGCACATTGCTTCTACATCGGTAAGTATTGTTGCACCGGTGGTTGAAAAACCGGAAGCCGTTTCAAATACTGCATCAATGTATCTCGGAATTTCACCTGACATTACAAAAGGAATTGCACCGAAGCAGCTCATGATTATCCATCCGAGTGCTACTACAAAGAATCCTTCCTTAAGATATAATCCGCCTTTTTTAGGCTTCTTAATATTTAACAATACTCCGCAGACCAGGCATATACCTGCGGTGATAAGGAAGCTGAAACCCTGGTTTTCACCGTAGATAAATCCTACAATAAACGGGAACACAAGGAAAATAGCTTCCGATTTTAATATCCAGCCAAGGATATAAAAAACTACTCCGTAATTCATGATAAGATTGTCCGTATTATGCGGACTCAACCTCCGAAAATTTAAAACAATTACAAGCTAACAATATCATCAATATTCTTAATATTGGCCTTAGTATGTACTATTACTACCCTGTCTCCGACCTCGATCATGTCTGAACCTGAAGGGGTAATGATCTTTCCCTTACGGGAAATGACGCATATCAGCACTCCCTTTTTAATCTTAAGCTCCATAAGAGGTCTTCCCGTTATATGCGCTTCTTCGGTAACTTTGAAGCTGAGTGCTTCAGCCTTACCGCCGCCTAAGCGTCTGAAGCTTTCGATATTGCTGCCCATAGTATATTGAAGGGAACGTACAAACTGAAGTATCCTGTCGGAAACTATCCTGTTAGGGAATATTATCGTATCAAGATTCATTCTGTTGATTACTTCTTCGAAATTGGTACGGCTGACCTTTGTAGCGGTCTTAACATCGGTCAAAGACATAGCATTTATCGACAACAGAATGTTTTCCTCGTCAATACTGGTAAGTGCAGCAAGACCGGCAGCGTTTTCAATTCCTTCTTCAAGCAATATCTCTTTAGCTGTACCGTCTGCACAGATAACGTCTGCTTCGGGAAGATTCTCTGCAAGGAAATCGCATCTGGCCTTGTCTATCTCTATTATTTTTACACTGATGCCTGATGAAATAAGGTTCCTTGCAAGATAGAAACCGGTTTTACCTCCGCCGACTATAATAACGTTTGAAGCTTTCTTAGTAGCGAAACCAAATTTTTTAAAGAATGCATAGATGTCACGCATGGTACCTATGGCACCTACCATATCTCCTTCCTCAAGCATGAAATGTCCGTCAGGGATATAAACTTCATCACCACGCTCGACCATGCATATCAAGACGTTACAATTGTGCTTCGATCTCATGTCCATAAGCTTGGTACCCTTAAGATTCGAGTCTGGCTTAATCTTAAAATGTACCATTTCAACACGGTCGCCTAAGAACGTATCGATCTGTGAGGCATACGGGAATTTAAATATTCTTGAAAATTCGTAAGCCGTCATAAGCTCCGGATTTACAACCATATCGATATCAAGTTCCTTCATCAGGAAGTATGTTTCCATATTGTAAATGGGATTTCTTACTCTGGCAATGGTCTTACATTTTCCTTTTTTCTTTGCAATAACGCAGCTCAATAGATTTGTTTCATCGGAATCCATAGCTGCTATAAAAAGATCGGTATTCTCAATTCCCGCACCGACAAGAGTGGTAGAACTGCATCCGTCACCGCAATATGTAAGAACATCAAGTCCGTTCAGTCTTGTATTAAGCCTCTCCTTATTCATGTCGATGACAGTAATGGTATGTCCCTCAGCAACAAGCTGCTCAACAATGGCAAGTCCGACCTTGCCACAACCAACTACTATGATATTCATAAAAAACCCTTTCCAAGTCCCTATTTATTTAATTACTTTTATAAGGTTAAACGCATAATTTGTAACATCTAAAGTAATCTTCTCATCGTAATCATTCTTTTAGCCACTATTTCTCCAATTTAACTTCTTGTTATAGTCAGGTAATATCCGGTCAGAGTACTGTTTGTATTTACAACCATAACACAACCTTTAGTATATGAAACACCAATATTAGTTGAATAAGTTTTTATCGATCCCGAACTGTTAAATGTCCAATTAGTAATTGCTCCAGAAGAACCGGTCATAAGAAGTTTAACTGTAATTCCGCTGCTATTGTTTATGGGAACAACCGTGGTTTCAAGATGATAGGAAGGAGAAGGAACTGAAAACTCTCTATAATCAGCAGCCATTGAATTAATATAACCGCAAAAAGCACCGCTTGGATAATTATTAAGTCCATAGTTTGCGGATATTTTTGAATGATTTGTCCAACCGTAATAGCTTCCATTATAAAAATGTAAAGGATTATATACATAACGCATATATTCAGGAAATATTGAATTAAATGTAGTACTTCCCGGAAGTATATTATTTATAGCTGTAATTGGGTTGCTGGTATTTGATAAATATTTAACGATATTTGCTACTGTCGTATTGCTATAATATTGTTTTAAAAACAGTGGGAAAAGAGCCTTGCCATAGGGATAATCATTTGTTAAGAAAGATTGATCTGAATTATGGGCATATAGATTTATTAGGTATTCGTTACAAGTATTATTACTGATTCCGTATACAAAGAAGCGAGCCCATTCTGCCCATGATTCTTTAAACCATTTATATGAACTTAATTCACTACTATCCCTATAAGCATGCATAATTGCATGCAAATATTCATGCGCAACATTACTATTAATAGATAAAGTAGATTCATTATTTAAATCTGAAATATTATATAAAATAATATATGATGTCCTGTTTCCTGAAGAGTTTTCTGGAATGCAGACAGCTTTATTATTATTGATTTCGTCTGTAACATATAAATAAAACCTTTCTGAGCCAGACGTATTAGATTTTGGTTGTATAAAAGAAAAGCCACCGCATAGTTCATCATCTATATCACGAAGGGCGTCCATCAAACTGGTTATAAAAACAGGATGAGAACTTGAATTTGATTCATAAAATATTTTAAAACGTCCATAACTATAAACTTTATTATGAGAAGGTATAGAAAGTATCTGATTAATTATCTTTATCTCAGATTCAGATAAACTATTATAAAAAATCGAATCATTTTTTAAAAATTTAATTTTTTCATATAATTCATAACTCAAACCATATTCATAATAAATATCAATGTATGTTTGTAATGCCTCTGATTTTGATATTATATTGTTATTTTCGGCATCACAAAGGATTTCTAAACGCTTATTTATAGAATACTCTATAGGGTATTCATAGTGTATTGTTTTATTTCCGACAGAAACTTTAATGCTATTAACGGCTGTATTCCCGGTCAACAGAGATTTGATATTTTCTTCCAGATTTTCATTAGAAACTGAATAAAAGATATTTATCTTTTTCCCAGTCGTATCATATATATCAACATTTACTTTTTCCGGCTCATTATCATCTTTATAAACATCAACTTTACCAATCTCATATATTTCAAATTTATCATAAACAGATTCACTATGATAAAATTTGCTATGTATTTCAATCCCGGTATTATCTGGCAATGACGCATCATCAATTATAATAAAAAAATCCTCTGAAGGTTTTTTAAAATAGACAGAACCATTCATATCAGAATATGTAGAAAAGCCATATGTATGTGTATATTCTATAGTATCAGAATCTTTAAAATAATCAGTTATTTCTGAAGAATAAACATCAACTTTAATACCAGACATATCTATCTTTGTATTATTTTCATAGTTAGTAAAAAAGTCAATTTTAAACAGTTCCGTTTTTTCAATGTTAAGTGTCTCTGCCTTGATTTTTAAAGATTGAACAATAAATACGATTGATATTAAAGCTATTACAACAAAAGAAACTTTTTTTAAACAATTACACATAACTTAATCTCCTTTCAAATCCTCTATTATTATATCCCAATAAGCATACCTGTATTTTATGCCATCGGTATTATAGCAACTGTCCAAATAATAATCAGCATATTCCGCTAAATTAATAATATTTTCACTATAACCTATCTTCCATCTATCATCATCATCTATCTTTCTTAATAGCACTAGATTATTATCTCCTTCATGAAATGAATCACCATATGTTCCATAAAAATACGTCTCTAAATACATATCTTTATAAAAACGTGATGCCGTTAAAACTTTAACAACTCTTTCATCATCAATATTTTGAATAGAGTCATGAATATATAAATCAAAGACTGATATATACCATGTTACTTTATCCGATAATGTATAATAGTAAGTCGGATCGAACACTTCATAAGAGACTGTTGTTACATTTTCTATGTGACCGAGAGCAATAGCTGTATTAGATTTTTTTAAATCTTCAATATATTCATCTAGAGACTTAGGTATACAAATATTATTTTGTATTATTATATCAAAGTTTTCTATTATTTTAGCACCATTTATTGATAAAATGCTGAGTTTTCTTTTGTTTTTATCAATAAATTCCTTGATTATATGTCCGTATTCCTCTGATTTCTGTTGATTTATTATATTATCTCCGGGTGCATTTATTACATCACAGTTTCCCAACTTTTCAGTATAGGAATAAATGTTGTCTATTGTTTTACTGCTTGTATTCGAGTATATATAAAGCTTTGGAATATCATTTTTAATTATATTTTGTTCTGCTTTTTGAGTATTTATTTGCAGCAAGCTTTTTTCTGATGCTTTAGATGCAGAATCCATTGTCATATGGTTGAGCGCATCTGCAAGATATTGTTCTTCTTCAGAGTATTCGTTTGATTTTTCGCTTAAGTCAGAAACATCTATATATACTAACACTTCAATCTCCTCCGGATAACTGTATGACCAATAGTTTGCATATAATCCGCTTTCTGACTGAGCCATTATAATATATGGGGCATCCAAACCAGAGTTTTTCAATGCCTTACGGTAGTCCTCGACTATATATTCCAAGGTCATGTCATTGTTTGTATCCTCGCTCAGCCCGTAACCTGCACGATCAACAAAGACAACAAGATAATCCTCTTCCAATGCAGCAGACATATGTCTTTGCGTTACCGAATAATCTCCATTACCCAGACCGGCCAAAGAAACAATAGTATGTCCACTGTTTTCGTTGCCAAATTTAGCGACATTAAGCGAATACTCACCTACCGAAACCGGATTGTAATATCCTTTGTCTTTTAACATATTAATTTCTTTAGCTGTTTTTATACGATGTATAACAAATGTTATCAAGCCAAAAACAATTACCGTTAATAGTAAAACTATTATTATTCTACTTATAATTCTAATATTATTTTTCATAATTTGGCTTTCTATAGGTTTCTCAAACTAAGACTCAATAACTTATCAACTGTAATGTCCTCTGTTATCTGAACAGCTCTGACTGCATTTGTGCTTTCATAAGACGAATAACCAAGGGAAACAAGTGCTACATTTGCATCGCTTACAATACCGTTGTCGCCTTTAATTAAAGATCCTTCGCTATCGCTCAAGATAATAAGGCTGTCGACTTTTATGTATAGTCAATTTTATTTTATATTTTTTAATTCCTTTAATATCTTATTGATACATGAGTCGATATCTTCATCGTTTACAATCATGATATCGCTCCAGCCCTCATACTTTGAAGCCCGCTGTTCATACAGTTTTTCAACACCTATTGATGCCGATAAAGGCCTGCCTTTACTTGACAGATTTTTAAGGTCTCGCCTGATATATATAACAATCGAGTTCTTCTTAAGAAGCTCCTTATTTTCGTCCCTTACAACAATTCCGCCGCCACAGGAAATTATCCTGCCTTTATCTTTAAAGTTTCTTGCATCTTCACTTCCGGAAAGATTCCTTAATAGCTCTGTTTCCTTGTATCTGAATGCAGATTCACCGTATTTTTTGATCATATCCGCAGGAGAAATACCATAAGTCTCCCTGTAAAGACTGTCCATATCATAGAAATCCCTGTAGGTTTTATCAGCCAGTTCTTCACCTATAACTGATTTACCGCATCCCGGCATTCCGATAAGGAAAATATCCTTTGTCCCAAAGATTGTCCTGCTCTGCTGAAGCTTGGAATTATCCATAATATCACGGAAAAGCGATACTACATATTCCGCATAAGGATAATCTCCAAGGATTTTTCTGAGAACATCAAGTTTTTCGTCTTCTCTTTCAGGGCAAAAAAGTTCCGCACCCGTCTCAGCCTTGTATTCGGCAATTTTAGCAGTTATTTCAAGTCTTTTTTGAAGTGAAGCAACCAATTCAGCATCAACAGCATCGATTGCTTTTCTTAATTCTTTTAAATCTTCCATTTTTTAGCTTTCCTTTATTATATAGTTAATATAGTTACGTTATCCTTAAAAGTCATAATTTCAAAATTCTTCGCTGCGCTCAGAATGACAATAATGCATATCTCAAGTTTGGTCCGGTTTCTCAAGTCCGAAATGAAGATAACCTTCCCTTGTAACAATCCTTCCTCTCGGAGTTCTTGCTATAAGACCTGACTGAACAAGATAAGGCTCATAAACATCCTCTACTGTTCCTGAATCCTCGCCTATAGTTGTTGCAATGGCATCGATTCCCACCGGACCGCCGTCAAACTTATCGATCATAGTATGAAGGATTGCCCTGTCAATATTGTCAAGACCGAGCTTATCCACCTCCATAAGATCAAGTGCGTAATTTGCAACCTCTAAAGTGATCTTTCCGTCATATTTTACCTGAGCAAAATCACGCATGCGTTTTAAAAACCTGTTGGCAAGCCTCGGGGTTCCTCTCGAACGTCTTGCGAGCTCCGTTGCACCCTCGGGAGCTATCTCAACATCCAGAACCTTTGCAGATCTTGTTATAATCTCTTCAAGCTCTTTTATCGTATAAAACTCCAGACGGCTTACAACACCGAATCTGTCTCTTAAAGGAGCCGTAAGCATACCGGCTCTTGTGGTAGCTCCGACTAACGTAAACTTTGGAAGATCAAGCCTTATCGACTTTGCTGCGGCACCACGTCCGATAACGATATCTATGCAAAAATCCTCCATTGCGGGATAAAGAAGCTCCTCTACCTGACGGTTAAGGCGATGTATCTCATCTATAAAAAGGATGTCGCCTTCCTTTAAGCCATTTAATATCGCGGCCATATCTCCGGCTTTTTCAATTGCCGGACCCGTTGTAGTCCTGATATTAACTCCCATTTCATTCGCAATAATTCCTGCAAGAGTTGTTTTACCAAGACCGGGAGGTCCAAACAGAAGCACATGGTCCAGAGACTCATTTCTCTGTTTGGCTGCATCTATATAAACCTTAAGATTTTCTTTAACTTTTTTCTGACCGATATAATCCTTTAAGAGCTGCGGCCTGAGAGTCCCCTCCACTGCACTGTCTTCAACGGTATATTCGGTTGTGATCATTCTTTTTGCCACTATTTTCTCCAATCTATAGATTTCTTAAACTAAGACTCAGTAACTTATCAACCGTCATATCCTCTGTTACCTGAACGGCTCTGACCGCCTTAGTACTTTCTGAGGATGAGTAACCGAGTGAAACAAGTGCTGCAATCGCATCGCTAACAATTCCGTTATCGACCTTTGATACAGGACTGTCGGAAATATCCGTACTTGAAACCGAACCTGAAAGCGCATCCGACAGCTTAAACTTATCCTTAAGCTCAAGAACCAGCTTTGCAGCCGTTTTCTTACCTATACCGGGTGCCTTGGCAATCCGGTCACTGTCCTCATCAATAACAGCCATAATAAACTGTTCTCTGTTGAGTGTAGATAGAATACTCATTCCGCCCTTAGGTCCTATCCCGCTGACACTGATTATCTTCTTAAAGATTGACAGTTCATCAAGAGTCTGGAAACCAAAGAGCGACATTCCGTCTTCTTTTACCTGCATATAAGTGTATAATTCAAAATCATCATCGTTATTATATGCTGCACGGCCTAAAACCTCGGCTGTTACAAATACCTCAAAGCCTATGCCGTTTACATTTAGGATGATGCTTCCATCATCAGTTCTGTCTATATATTTACCTTTTAAATATGATATCATTTTTCACCTTTGTATTTTATAGTTTAAAGATCCTTCGATTCACATCGTAGTTTGCTTCGAAAACATTTTTATATTTTAGAAAAAGTCCCCTTATTAAAAACCAATCGTCCTTCGTCTATATATTTCAGGATCAGACTCACATTAATACCCAATGCATCTGATATCTGTACTGCATTACTGTTGGGATATTTCTTTAGAAACACCCTAATCTGAGTAAAGATCATATTGTCAATATCCTTACAAGCATCACAGGTGCAGGTGCCTATATATCCCTCATATTCATTGCCACAATGCTTACAGATGCATGTGGTCTTATATCGCTTTCTCACGAAACATGATCCTCCGTCAATATCACATCAAACTTGAAAACAATGCAAAGAAATTCTGCATAACTTTTGTGAGTGCCGGACGGTGCTTCCACTCGTCATAGGTGACCTCATGACATACCTCTACGGTATCAAGGATATCGTTCTTTATCTCCTCCCGAAGGTTTTCATCCCACATCAGGCATCCGCACTCGTAATGGATGAAAAGGCTGCGGAAATCCATGTTTATAGTTCCGACAAGCGAGCATTCATCCGTAACAATGGTCTTTGCATGTATAAATCCCGGAGTATATTCGTATATCTTTACTCCGTTTTTCAAAAGATAGCCGTAGCTATGCTTTGTTATCATGTTAACTATCTTTTTATCCGGTATCCCGGGTGTGATTATCCTTACATCAGTTCCGCGCTTGGCTGATATTGCCAGTGCTTCCATAATATCATCGTCCAGTATCAGATACGGTGTCGTGATATAAAGATATTTACTGGAACTGTATATAAGCTGAAGAATTGTATCTGCTATCGGATTTTCAGGGTTATTGCACGGTCCGTCGGCAATCGCCTGGCAGAAACCGGTTCCGGGCTCCTCTGTATCATCATGCCCTATTATCTCTTCAGCCTTGTATATATTGTAATCCTCGATAAACTTGCGCGTGGTCATTGTCCACATCTGAAGGAATATCGCAGTCAGTCCGAAAACACCGTCTCCCTCGACTCTGATACCGGTATCCTTCCATTTACCGAAGCGCTCAACCGCATTCACATATTCATCCGCAAGATTAAATCCGCCTGTGTAACCCACCTTACCATCAATAACAACAATCTTCTGGTGGCTGCGGTAATTAAGATACAGCTTGTCGAGATATTTTCCTATCGAATTAAATTCAGCTACCTCAATACCGTTATCCTTTAGTTCCTGCCACAGCTGTTTGCTTGTTCTGAACATCGAACCATAGTCATCGTACAGGAATTTGATCTCAACACCCTTCGATGCTTTATCCAAAAGTATCGTTTTGATCTTGTTCCAGAGTTCTCCGTCCGCAACAATAAAGAATTCAAGGAAAATGAACTTCTCAGCCTTCTCCAGGTCTTCAATAATGGCATCAAAAGCATCCTCACCGAGTGAAAAATACTCAAAGCCGTTATTGGCATACAACGGGAAATGACAGTTCTCAAGGTATGTTACCGCATTGGATTCCTTGTTGTAATGCTCTATGTACTTATCAAGCACTCTTTTATCCGGTTCGAGGAATTTATATCCGTATTTAACATAAGACATATTCCTCTTGTTTATCCTTGCACTCCGGTTTGCGCCCCACAGGAAGTACATTATAAATCCGGCGATCGGCACAAGAGTTATAATTACAAGCCAGCCAATCTTAAACGACGCATTTGTACGCTGGTTCACAAGTCCGACAACCAGGAATACGCCTACAAATTCAATTGCAAAGTAAATATATACAGCCGATGACAGATAGTATGACAGCAGGAATACAAGTGCAAACTGCGCCAGCAAAAGAAGAGCAATGACAAAAGCTCTTATAAATCCGCTGACGTAAGTCTTTACATATCCTTTTATCTTGTTTTTCTGTCTCGGCTTATTCTTTCTCATATTAAAACCGGTACTCTCTTAATGAATTTTTTCAAACTACTCTATGGTGGGATAAATATCTTTTATAATTTCTGCCGCTTCGTCATACATGAACTCATTAATGCATTCGGCAGCCTGTTCAAGTCTTACCTTCTGGGTTATTCTGAACGGATACCCTGAAAGTATCTTTGCGTACTCAGCAGCAGCTTCATCATCGAAGTTGTCAAGTGCTTCAAGGAGGTTATCCGCAACAGCACGGGCTTCGTCTCCGGATATTTCTCCGGGCGCCTTAAGGGTTTCTTCTACATTGAGAGGCTCAAGAAGCTCTAAAACTTTTTTATAATTGGTCAGTGTCTGGCCGATATTTGCCAGAACACCGTTTATATCCTTCTCTTTGGAAGCCATCTCAAGCGCTTCAAAGCCCGCAGAAAGCTCTGCAGCCCCTATCATCTTGGAATTGCTTTTTAATGCATGCACAATTATCTCGAGGTTTTCAAGATCCTTATCTTCAAGTAAATCGTGGATCTTTGCCGTATTCTTCTCGGAAGACTTATAGAATCTCTGCAGAGCGGAAATATAATTTTCCCTTCCGCCTGTAAATTCAATGCCCTTTTTTATATCAATTCCATATGCTTGCAGTCTGTCGATATCAAAATCCATGCAACCTCCGATCCCCGGGATTGTCGAGTTTTACTCTGTTTATCCCAGTACGTCAATGATTTTTGCAACAATTTCAGATTGTATTATACTCCTTTTTCTCCGTTTTATCAATTTCTTTTTGCTTATCTGTGATTTCGGACAAGTTGACCTCCTTAAATATTTCCTTCCCTAAGGATCATATCTACTTTGTGCTTTGACAGATATTTCTCAGCACTTGCTTCATCCTTTACGTATACACCCTTAAAGCTGTCGGCTAGGATTTCTTTTAATTCCTTGAGTTTATCGGCATCCTTGTTGATTACAAGAATGGTCGGCTTTTCAGCTTCTTCTTTTGCGTTTACGTCTTCTCTTACTATAAGGCTCTTATTGAGGTATTTTTCAAGGATCCTCTCAAGCTCTGAATACATAACGGGCTTTGAAAGATAATCGTTGAAGCCTTCCCTTATATACGCATCCCTTGCTCCGACTATGGCATCCGCAGTAAGTGCGATCACAGGGGTTCCGTCTGCAAGATGCTCCCTTGTGATTATTTCAAGAGTCTGCGTTCCGGACATACCCGGCATCATCTGGTCTAAGAGCACCATGTCAAATTTCTTGGCCTTAAGGTACTCGATACATTCTTTTCCGGAAAGCGCCGTGGTTATCTTTATCTTTGTATCCTTGATAAGCTCATTTAAAACCTCAAGGTTCATCTCATTATCATCAACTATAAGTATCTTAGCTTCAGGTGCAAAAAGCTTAGGCTTATAGTTTTCGCGCTTATCCTCGGCCTCAGCCAGCCTTTCGGTGTAGTTTCCTATCGGAGTATTATCCACGATCTCCTGTACCACTTCCGCGGTGAATGTCGAGCCCTTACCGTATTCGCTCTCGACCGTCACTCCGCCGCCCATCATTTCGGAAAGCTGTTTCGTAATGTTAAGCCCTAAGCCGGTTCCTTCGATATTTCTGTTTCTTGTCTCGTCAAGGCGCTGGAATGATGAGAAAAGCTTCTCAAGATCTTCCTTCCTTATACCCATACCTGTGTCCGAAACCTGTATTTTAAGCTTCTTTAAAGCATGATCATATGCAAAATATATCTTAATGCCGCCTTTAGATGTATATTTTATCGCGTTATTTGTTATGTTAAGTATGATCTGCCTGATCCTTATCTCATCGCCCAAAAGAACCGAAGGGATATCGGGCTCAACCTTAAGATCGTAGCTTAGATCCTTAACCGCCGCTTTGTTCTTCGTCATATTGACGATATCGTTTAGAACCGATGCAAAATCGTATTCTACCGGAACAAGCTCCATTTTACCGGATTCAATCTTACTTAGGTCAAGAATGTCGTTTATAATTGAAAGAAGCGTTTTTCCTGCACTCTGGATGTCTATTGCATACTTGCGGATCTTAGAATCCTTAGTTTCCCTAAGGATCATTTCATCCATTCCTACGATGGCATTCATAGGTGTACGAATTTCGTGGGACATATTTGCAAGGAAGTTACTCTTGGCCTTGTTTGCCTGATCGGCAGCCTCCTTTTCTAAGGTAAGCACCTTCTTTTCATACTCCTGACGCTGCTCCTCGGTCTTCATTTCTTCTACACGGCGGGCATATTTCTGTTCGTTGCGGTATCCGACCAGGTAGAAAACCGTTATAAGGATAAATATTACTGAACAGATCAGAATGTTTACCATAAACTGACGCCATACGTCCGAATACAGTTCCTCATCGCCTATTATGGAAACGACGTACCACTGATCCATGATTTCTTCTACAAATATCGTGCTTTTTACACCGTCAATCTCATAGACGAAGTCTCCGGAACCGTTATCCGTTATTGCTTTTAAGAAATCCGTTCCCTCGGTATCAACATTCAGATAGGTTCCCTTTTTATTCTCATCCACGTGAGCAACGATCAATCCTGTTCCGTCAACTATAAATCCGTATCCTTTTTCCTTTATTTTCAGGTCTTCCATCATGGTCTGGATACGGTTCAGGGTAATGTCGACCGCAAGAACGTCCTTACCGTTTGAAAGCATACGGCAGATGGAAATAACTATCTCACCCGTTTGTGCATCCACATACGGAGCAACTATAACCGTTTCGCCACCGGCTTCTATGGCCATTTTATACCAAACTCTTTCCACCGGATCGTAACCCTCCGGTGGTTCCCAGTTTAATCCGTCCAGGTATTCTCCTTGGATAAATCCGTATATACCGGTATAGTTTTCATCAAATTCGGCAGACTGCTTTTCGGTTTCTTCCACAATGTAATCATGCATCTGCTCGGTGGAACTGCCATTTCTTGTCATAAAGTCTATGGTATCTGCAGTAACCCAAAGCACACTCTTTGTCGTATGAAGGTAATTTTCAAGACGGGCGGCGACATTTGTAATTCTGTCCTCGCCCACTTCCTTTATATTCGAAACGGAAATCTGATACACGATCCTGATGGTATATACCACCAGGATTACCATAAAAAACAAAACAAGGGCAAGCGGAAGGATCAGCCTCGACTTGCTTACATTGTTTTTACTTTTATTCTGCTTCTTTTCTTCCGGTATTTTCGAATCTGCCATCAAAACCTCCGGTGTGCATATTATTAATTAAAGCCTCGAACCAATACAAGGAAAGTTTCGAGGCTTAAAACCTAGACAGAATTACTCTAACCCGATAATAATAGCCGGACGCACGCAACAGTCACTATCATATTCAAAATGACTTACATGGACTCCGTACATTCCAACATATCCGTGGTCGCTGACATAAGCGGCATCCCTGTTTCCCATTCCGGGAGACCTGAGCCACCACCAGCATGCAAGCTTACCGTTCCATGAAAAGTTCTTTGCGCCATGCGCTTTAGCATACTCTGTAGCAGTGCATCTTCTGCCTTCATCGGCAGTTTCACTGCTGTATTCATAGCCATAGTCGGTATTCACGATATCATCAAGTGATAAAAGGAAAACGTTGTCCTGTGTGGAATTTCCGCCTTTTCCGACACTTGTTCCGTAAGTGTTGTCAACATTGGTAAGGGAAGTCTTACGGATTAGCTTCTTCTCATCGTCTGAAAATACATTGTTATAGAAGTCTGCATTGAGCCATGAGCGCAATGTGCAGTCTTCCCATGTAACATTTACCTTGTCCCATGCAATGTCGCCCGTAGAATTGTCGGGGAAACGCTTCTTTAAGTCGTCAACATCGTCATAAGGCTTGCAATCAAGGGCATATTTGCTGATAAGAAGAATTTCCTTGGATTCCTTGTTTACGTTGAGCACGATCCAGTTAATGGTTTCGCTGCCGTTGCTTTCATTGTTGTCCTGCTCGTATTTACCCAATGCAACAACCTGACCTCTTTTAAGATCTGCCGCGGAACCGTCAGCTATCATTTTTACGATATCCAGACCCTTTTCATCATCAACAATAACCTTATCGTTATTGTTCGACATTCCGCAGGCCTGGCAGGATATCGCCAGGATGATACAAAGGATTACACTGATTACTTTTTTCATTTCTACTCACCCGAGTCCTCATATTTTTCTATGCAAAGACTACAATTCAATCCTTGCACTAAACAATTAAATTAAATTATACCATATGTACTGTTACATTTCAACAATTTTCTTCTTTTTCGTCCAAAGCTTCTTTTAACCCTTTAAGGGCATCGAACGGGCTGAATATCTTGGCACGCTTTCCGAGCTCCATTGAAGGATGCTTAAGCGAAAAACTGTCATACTTCTCATGCTTCGGTCTACCCGCCTCGTATACGTCTTTGTACTTAAAGTCGGACGTTATCGGGCTATCGTCTATACTGTACATCGCAATCTTCATTCTCCTGCATAATGATGTTGAGGTCAAAACCCTGTTTTGTCACCGATTAAGCTCTATGCCCACCGATCTGTGTGTTGCGTTCCCGTGCTGTGGCCCCTTCAAGGAAATTATAACCCTTTAGAACAGCATTTGAACCATAGCGCATGCGTATGTCAAGCATGGCACGTGACAGGCGGCGTTCCCTGTCCGCAGCATCGTAATCCGTAAAAAGATCCAACTGGTAAGGATCGTCATCCGTCACAACGTCACAGGCGCATACTCCCAGGCGTCTAAAAAGTATCCTATGGTCCGTTCTTTTATCAAAACTTGCCATAAACAGATTTATGACGTCCTTAAGGGTATTTGTCGGCTTCATGGTCCTTACCCGCCCACCTGAGTGCTTCGGGTGTATCCTTCCATAAAAATCCAAGGCCAAAGGTCCGTCATAACTTGGGTAATACTCCATGGACTTATAGTCATAGCTTACAAACCATGTAAAAAGCTTTGCTATAAAGTTTTTCCTATACATATCACAGCAAAGCACATCCACCATCTCCTTAAAAACGTTTCTTGCTTCCTCGTACTTGTAGGGACGCGGCAGAACCTGTCCATGGGACAGCGAATGATTATCCGACTTATAGTTCTTTATATCGCTCATCCGCACAGGCTCTATGCCCCATGCATGATCTATGAGGATTTCCGCATCTATCCCGAAAATCTTGTAAAAGAGCTCTTCATCCCACAGAGAACGCCAGGCCACATCACCCATGGTGAACATCTGGTACTTTGCAAGGCGCCGTGCAGTACCATGCCCTATCTGCCAGAAATCGGTTATGGGCCGGTGATCCCACAAAAGGATCTTGTAGGTATCCTCATTCAGCTCAGCTATGCGGACTCCGTCCTTGTCAGCTTTAGACTTTTTTGCCACTATGTCCATTGCGATCTTCGCCAGATAAAGATTTGTTCCTATCCCGACGGTAGCGGTTATGCCGGTGGTTTTAAGCACGTCCCTTATAATGGTCATAGCCATTACGTGTGCAGGATGCGTTCCTTCATTTAAGGCCTTAGCCGTGTACATATGAAGGTAGTGCGTGCAGTCTATGAAGCATTCGTCTATGCTGTAAACGTGGATATCCTCCGCAGCGGCATACTTTAAGTAGGTGGAGTAAATAAGTGCGGATATACGCTCATACTCGGCCATCCTGGGAACGGCAGTTACATATTCTATGTGGGTGTGATGCTCAGCTTCATAGAGCCTTATAGCCTGCTTTGCTTCAAAAAGGCGCGGTCTGCTCGGAACGCCTAATGTTTTAAGCGCAGGAGAAACTGCCAGACATATTGTTTGGTCGGAACGCTCAGGATCAGCCACCAAAAGATAAGCCTTCAGCGGATCAAGCCTTCTTGCCACGCACTCCACCGAGGCATAGAAGCTTTTCATATCTATTGCGATAAATACGCTCTGTTCCTTATCCAAATACATCACCCTGCTTTTTATAGAACATATGTTCTCTTTTTGAATTAATATAGCACACAAAAATCCAAAAATCAATATGATTTTTAACGATTGCAAAAAATATTGCCATCGATCCGTAAAATTGATATAATGATACTTGGTTCAAAAGTTAGAGAAAATAAAAGGAATCAAAGTAATGGAAATATACAAAAGCCTGTCCAACGAGACCGGATTATTTATAAAAACAACCGATATACTGTTTCCCGATACCCCAAAGCAGCAGATATTGATATATGATATTGACACAACATCCTTTGAAGCCGCTAACGGATGTATTTTCATGATAGGTGTTATGTTCTTTAAGGACGAAAATCTATGCGTCAGACACTATTTTTCGGAAAAAATACCTGAGGAATCAATCATTATTGAGAAGTTTATAGAATTAGCAGAAGGCTTTCGGTATCTTTTAAGCTATAAAGGAGAATCCTTTGATATTCCGTTTATCGGGAAAAGACTGTACGAATTGCAAAAATATACCGATGCAGCAGAGAAACTAAAGAGTTTATATACCAGACTTCAAAGCATACGCTCGCGCTCCGTGGATGTTTTCAACGAAATAAATCCAATCAAGTCACATTTGGGCTTTTCATCCACCAAGCTTGATTATCTAAGGGGAAAGCTTGGTCAAAAGGTTCCGGAACGTATAAGCGGTGAAAACATAAGTAAATTCTATGTAGAGCATATTGCCGCATGCAAGCTTAAGAAGCTTCAGGAAATATCCCGAGCCGAAGGAAACGTTGGCTTCATTGCCGAATATGAGCCAAAGCCTGTATTGGATGAGCTGGCGCATATCAATCCTGACTCGGGTGACAGATTTTTAAAAGACGTTCTTTTAAGAAATCGTGAAAACATGGAAGCAGTTCTGTATATTATGAAGCTCTCCCATCTTTTTGCTATGCGCAGAGGTGAGTTTTCTACCGAAATCAAAGCTTGCTTTAGCAATAACTCTGTTTTAGACGATCAAAATCCGTCATCATATATTTCCGTAATGATCAGAGAACGTGATTTTAGCTTGGAACTTCCGTTAAAAACAATGCGTTTGGACTTAAAACAGTTCTATATGAACTATAAAGACTACTATTATTTCCCGGCAGAGGACATGGCGGTTCACAAGTCACTTGCAGAATTTGCAGACTCTTCATCAAAGAAAAAAGCTACAATAAAGACTGCATATCGCAGGGTGTCCGGTGAATTTGTACATATTCCCCGCTCGTTTGCGCTTTCAGAAAACAATAAAGCCTCGAACCGGTACAAAGCCGATTACGAGGCCGAAGAATACTATCTTCCCGTTGAAGAACTAAAACGCCTTGATAATGAAAGGCTGAAAGAACTAAGTTTTTATCTTACTCTTGATTATATTAGCAAGAATATGTCTATCATAGAGAATGATCAACTCTGCTCAAAAATAGATTCATGATAAGCGATCAGTTCATCCATAAACGGCTTTAACATTTCCATGTCGCTGTCTGAGCTTATTCCTATATGCTGGCGATGACCGCTTACTGTTTCGATATAAATACAGATTTTAGAATTATCGTAATCTGTATCGTTTATGTCCTCTCTTCCATATCCGTAAAGAGGGGAATATTTATCAAATGGTCTGATATCATACTTTTCGATAATTTCGGCTATTCTTTCATAATAGTCTTCCGGGAACTTATGAAAATCCCATGTTATCGATTTTTTCTGTGTAATGTCATATATAGACCTCTGCAAAAGGTAATTCTCACCGTCAATCGCATCTTCCTCAGAAACAATTATACCACTGTATTCCGTATAAAGAGTATCTGTTCGGATATCAATATCGATCCTTGAAATAAGGCTGTCAACCTTAGGAGGCATAAGATCAGGAATTTCCTTGGAATCAAACCACTCTGCAAACACTAAATAAACATCCTTTATCCACTTTGCCTCAGGATCATTATTAATTGTGAAACTAATTTCTTCTCCTGATGCATATTCAATTACAGTTGTAGTCTTTTGAAACTCATACGGCAATCCCTCAGTAACCTCGTATACACCGTTCATACCGGCGAGATGCTGTTCTTCAATTACTTTTTGAAGATTGTTTAGAAGTTCTTCATCTGCTTCATGCTTTACCTTTGTTGTATATTCAGATGCAATAAGCTTTCCGTTTTCATCCTTTTGAATTTTAAAAGAATATGAGTTTCCTCTCTCTCCTTCGCTTAATTCAGTCCACTCTCCATATAGATAAAAAGCGGTTCGGAATCCGGTTATTTCCTTTGATTTAATATCCTTCGGTGCAGTATAATCGGTTTTATTTGTTGTTCCACCGTTAACATGTTCGGGATTTTTCACTTCGTCGCATCCTCCAAGACATAAAATAATAATAAAGGCTAAAGCAATAATATGTCGTTTAACATGTGCTTTCATCTCGATCAATCCTTCCAATTTGCAAGTCCCAACAATTCAAATGATACTGTATCCTCCATTTCAGAGAAATCTTCTTCGAGGCTTTGATGCAGAACAGTCAGCAGCTGTTCAACGTTCAGGATAAAATCATCCTTACCAAACCAGCCCGATTCATTATACTCATAAATATCCTCTTCGGCTATTTTACCGTTAAAGCTGTTGTTCAGGTGAATACTAATAATCCCCTTACTTTTTCCTTTTTCTTCATCCTCGTAAGCAAATAATTCAAAGCTGTTGGTTTTGATATTATAATCAACATATACACTAAGATGAAGATCCTTGTTATATATGCCAAGTTCCAGCGGGAATTCAGATTCTGACGAGGTTTTATACCTTGAAGTCAGATACATTCTTGAGTTTTCTATGGTAGCTTCATTTTCTCCGCCGGCATTTACAGTTACAGGACCATACGAATGCTTGATTGAATAATACTCTCCCTTTTCATTTTCAAAATGATTACCGTATTTGTTGATATACAGCATTATTGATTCTGCGGCATCATTAATTTCGCTTGTAATCTTATCGTTATCAGAATCTAATGGTTTTTGATCATTCGCCTGAGAAGGACTGATATCGATAGGTTCAGTAATAACAGCTGTAGGCGTGGATGAATCTGTTGGCGTTAAAGTCACTGAAGCATTATTACCGGTATCTACCACATCATCATTTTTACCGGAAATAATTTTTATAATCACAACAGTTATTACTATCGCAAGCAAGGCTACAAATAAGATGATAGGAATTTTAGGCCATTTATCCTGCTCTTTTTTCTCTGCGTAGTTTTCATCTGCTGAAATGCCTTGTTCGGTCGTTTTACTTAAATTGTCAATCTCCTCGGCAGCTTTGGTATTAATAGCTTCAGATATACTTTGTGGAAGGTCATCTGTTTTACCAACGTGAAGGTGATCTATATACGTATTATTCGTTATGTTCTGGATGTTTTTACCGATTATTCCTGAAACAATATTGTAAAGTTCATCCAGTTTATAATCCTTCTTTTCATAATCCGCAATGATAAAATGGGAACCGGTAAGATAATACTCGAAAGAACCCTTTAATGGCGTATCATCAGTTTTATAAGGTACAACGAAGATGCCCTGTTTAGACTCAGCAAGAGTTACTTCACGTGCAACCTGACTGGATTCTGCGCTGTTTGCAGTATAAATGAGCACAAAGACTTTTGTAGCAGTGATCGCGGTACTGATTGCAGTTGCCCAATCAGTGCCCGGAACTATATCTCTCGGTGCCATCCAACAGCTGATTCCTTTATCTTCAAAGAAAGAAAGTACTTTCTCGGATATATCCTTATCTTTAGAACTATGACTAATAAAAACTTCTGACATTTAATCCGGCTCCCAACTATGTTTTTATTAAAGACTGAATATCATATTGTCAAGCACCTGATATATACCATTTATCTTTCCGACATAGAAGTCTTCGACTGTTTCATCAACATCCTCACCTTCGTGAAATCTTATAATTACTTCGAACTTAACTATATCTGTAATACTTGAGGAATCTTTTATAAGAGAATAATTGTTTGATACTTCCTTTAATTCTTCTTCGCTTACATCTTTAACTTCATTAATGCCACCGATTTCAACATATTGATAACCGATGTTCATTATCCTCATCATCTCAAAGCTTTCATATACATTATAATACAATGAGAAAAGTCCGAATTCCTTATCTTCGTCAACAGCAGTTGCTGTAAAAAGTTTAAAGAAGTCAAATTCAGTAAGCCCGTCAAGGAAAAGATTTAAAACATCTTCGGCTTTTTCACTTCCATTAAGCTTATATTTTCTTTGATCGATCAGGGCAATTGCTTCTTCTTCACTTATAGGTTCATCATCATACTCGTCCATTGTATAAGCATATACTACTTTATACTCGCCGTTCTTTTCAGCAACTATTGCATTAATACCGGCACCTATATATTCATTCAGAAACCCAGAGAACAATCCATCAAAAACTACTGAGACTAATTGATAATTGTCCCAATCTTCAGGATCTGAGATAAATAGCTCAGAATAAGTGAATTCGTTAAGAATATCTTCTTTATTTTCAAACCTTAAACCACCGGTTGTTTTAAGTGAAAGAATCTTTTTCATGTCTTCCGGTGTAATTTCGTAGTTGTCAATACCTATAGAGCCTTCTGCATAGTCTCTGAAGCCTTCCCAGTCCGAAAGCTCGTCTAGCACAGTTTCCTTCTCACCCTCATCGTACGCCAATGTTTCGATTATCTTATCAATGTCACCGAAAACATACCCTTCCATGAACAAAGAAGCAACTTCTATAGCCTTTTCATCAACATTATTAAATTCAGTATATTTTAAGCCCATGATATCATCTTTATCATATTCATGTTCTTTTTGCCCGTCACCTGTAGCAGGCTCCTCTCTACCTGTTGCGGGAAGATCCTCTGTAGGAGTTACGATTTCTTTTTCAACAGGATTTTCCGAATCTTTTTTTTCTGAAATAATAGCTTCCGTAGGAACAGGTGTAGCTTCTTCTATTATCTTTGTCGGTTCATCAGTAACCTGTGGAGTAACGCTTTGGGTAGCCGCCTCAGTGACGATTGTCTGTCCGTTTTCAGGCTCGTTACTTGAACAAGCGGTAGCAACAAGCATTGATAAAACCAGAATCAATGCAATAAATTTGTTTTTTATACTCTTTTTCATTTTGTTTGATACCTTTATCATTTAGTAATATATTATTTTATTCCTATCAAAATATCCTCTGTGCTTCCACCGGGCTTCAGCATAGGAAGAACTGGCTCATCCTTATCTACTTCACAGTCAATAACAATGGGAGTACCAATTCCTGCAAAGTTTAATGCATTTTCAAACTCAGAAGCATTTTTAACTTTAACACCCAAAGCCCCAAAAGCTTTTGCGAGAGCAACAAAGTCTGTTTTTCTGTTGATGTCTGTTGCCGAATAATGCTTTTTATAAAACATTGTCTGATATTGGCGTACCATTCCGAGAGTTTTGTTATTAAGTATGATAATGATCAACGGAATCTTGTAAGTTACAGCGGTTGCCAGTTCATTCAGATTCATACCGAAGCTTCCGTCACCGGTGATAAGAATAGTCTTCTTTCCGGTTCCTAGATATGCACCGATCGCAGCTCCCATACCATAACCCATGGCTCCTAAACCACCGTTTGATATAAACTGACGCTGTACAGTGAACTTTAAGAACTGTGCTGCCCATAGCTGATGTTGTCCGACATCGGTGGCAACAATGGTGTTTTCATCCATCTTTTGATTAAGTATATCAAATACTTCTACAGGAGTTAACTTTATATCATTATATTCAGCCGTTTTAAATCCCGGATACATTTCTGAGTTCATTTTTTCTTCCTCTTCCTTTAGCTTCAAAACTGATTTCATCCAAGGCTCATTGGTTCTGCTGTCAATCATAGGAAGCAGGCTTAACAAAGTCTGTTTTAGATCGCCTCGAAGGCTTACATAATCATTCACAGTCTTAGAAAGCTCGGAACCATCGATATCAATATGTATGATTTTTGCATTCGGTGCAAATTTCAGTCTGTCATTCGTAGAACGATCGTTAAAGCGTACTCCAAGTGCAATAATTACATCGGCTTTATTCATACTCTGGGTCGCAGCATAATGACCATGCATTCCCTGCATACCCAAGAATCTTTTGTTAGATGTAGGTATACATGAAAGTCCCATCATTGAACAGGCTATGGGAGCATCTATTTTTTCGGCAAGCTCAAGCATTTCACCTGAAGCTCCTGAGGGCAGGATGCCTCCTCCAAAATATATAAAAGGACGTTTTGCAGAGGTTATAACCTCAGCAGCCTCCTCAATCCTGATATCCTTTGCGGCAAAAGGTTCTTCTTTTTCTACCTGAGGGGCTTGCTCGTATTGACAAGTTGCTTCCTGAACATCCTTCGGGATATCTACCAGAATAGGACCAGGTCTACCTGATTTAGCCAGAACAAAGGCTTTTCTTAAGGTGTCCGCCAATTCATTGATCGAATGAATAAAAAAATTATGCTTCGTAATGGGCATAGTGATTCCTGTGATGTCAACCTCCTGGAAGCTGTCCGTACCGATCTGACTTGTAGGAACGTTTCCGGTTATAGCTACCAAAGGGACCGAGTCCATATAAGCCGCAGCTATGCCGGTAACCAGATTTGTGGCTCCCGGACCGGATGTGGCCATACATACTCCAATCTTTCCGGTAGCTCTTGCATATCCGTCTGCCGCATGAGCGGCTCCCTGCTCATGAGCTGTAAGTATATGTCTTATTTCCTTGCGGTGTTTGTATAAGCTCTCATATAAATCAAGAACCTGCCCGCCGGGGTATCCGAAAACTGTGTCAATATTCTGTTCTATTAGAATTCTAATAGTTAATTCTGCACCTGTTACTTTCATAGATTTAATAATACCTCAAATTTTTCTCATTTAATAAAGTTCTTTCTTCTATTTACGCCAATTCAGTTTTCATTTTGATCAAACGGTTCAAATTGATAAACATTGCTAACACCATTCTCATATTTTATCCAAACATTCGCAGGTCTTGACATGTTTATACTATATTCTGTAAAGCCAAGATTTTCCTGCATCTGCTTCACGGCATCTTCAATTATACGTTCTCTTTCCTGAGTGCTCTTCTTTTTATAACCTGAGTCAGCAAATATATTTGATATATCCGAAAAATTCTTTACCCAGCTTAAATCCTCAAACTGTTCTTCGGAAAAGTTTGAGGAAGATTCTTTATTAAAATATAATATAATAATCGTCACAATACATATTATTATGAGGGAAACGGTCAATATAATAAATCTTTTTTTTAATTGCATAATTTCCTTTCAAAAGCTTTCAAAGCTAATTATTCTTTACATATAATCAAATATTCCTTGAATTGCGTCAGTAATATTAATAATATCAGCCATGTGAATTCTATCAGCTATTGTATATGATCTGGCTTGAAGATCAAATAACTTAAGTTTTTCACAATGTACATATCCTTTGGTTTTTAAACCTTCAAAGAAGATATGCAAAGGACTTTTTGATTCTTTTTCAAAGATCGGACATCCAATAACTTCTTTTGATTGATTAAAAAAGTCTTTACTGACTACTAATATTTTTTCCTTAATACCACCTATGATAAGGATATCTCCTTGATTAACAATATCCTTCATTACCACACCTCGCGTCCGACCGGTTCTCCCCAGTCATATTCTCCATCAAGATTTAGCTTCCCATCAAATTCATTTGCTCGTTCTTCCAGAGATTTATGTCTGAAAACTCTTGAAATCATTATAATTCCATTTTCTGTTCTTATATCAATTTCATCATTTGCAGAGAGATGTGCTTCTTTTAATATTTCCTTTGGAATACGTATAGCTTGACTGTTTCCCCAAGTCTTTATCTGTGCTACCATATCTTAACCTCCTTGTATTATGTATATACATAGTATACACTACCTAAGAAAATATTTCAACTGTTTAATAACAAAAAGGAACGGCTCTTTCACCATTCCTTTTTAAGATTCATATTTCATGCATTGTATTACAATGTTTTACTGCTCCATACCGATTTCAAGAGCTTTCTGGTTAAGTCCGAGCATATCTGCCTTCTTAGCAGGGATACACTTCTGGAGACCATTATCAAGTGACTCTTTTGAGATAAACTTCATTTCTTTGTAAAGCTTTCCGAGAAGGATCATGTTTGCAAGTCCTTTAAGACCGTTCTTGTCTGCTAAGTTGGTAGCAGGTACATAGTAAACGGTAACATCGGTTCTCTCAACCTTGATATCTACTGTTGAGCTGTCTACAAGGATTGTGCCGCCGGGTACTACGCTGTTTACGAACTTCTCTAATGAAGGACGGTTCATAGCGATAAGTACGTCAGGATTTGTAACAAGGGGGGATCCGATAGCTTCGTCACTGATAACTACGCTGCAGTTACATGTACCGCCACGCATTTCGGGACCATATGAAGGAAGCCAGCTGAGTTCCTTACCTTCTGTAAGTGCTCCGTATACCATAACCTTGCCGGTGAAAAGGATACCCTGTCCACCAAAACCTGCAAGAAGTACATTCATAGTGTTAGCCATTATTTTGCACCTCCTTCTGCAGTTACATCCTTATATATGCCTAAAGGATAATAAGGAAGCATATTGTTCTGAAGCCATTCAACAGCTGCTTTAGGAGCAAGTCCCCAGTTGGTAGGACATGTGGAGATAACTTCTACGATTGAGTATCCGAGTCCGTCGATCTGGTTCTGGAATGCCTTTTTGATAGCCTTCTTAGCTTCATTTACATGCTTAACGTTATCAACTGTTACACGCTGTGCAAGTGCTACACCGTCAAGTGTTGAAAGCATTTCGCACATTCTGATGGGATAACCGGCTGTCTTTACGTCACGTCCGTAAGGAGTGGTCTGTGTGATCTGTCCCGGAAGTGATGTAGGGGCCATCTGTCCACCGGTCATACCGTAGATAGCGTTGTTGATGAAGATAACTGTGATATTCTCACCACGGGTAGCTGCATGTACGGTCTCACAGGTACCGATAGCTGCGAGGTCTCCGTCGCCCTGATATGTAAATACTACATTTTCAGGATGAGCACGCTTAACACCTGTAGCAACGGCCTGAGCACGTCCGTGAGGTGCCTGGATCATATCACAATTGAAATAGTTATAACTGAATACTGAACATCCAACAGAAGCGATGCCGACTGCGTTGCCTTCAACACCGAGCTCATCGATTGCTTCTGCTACAAGTCTGTGTACTATACCATGCGTACAGCCCGGACAATAATGAAAGGGAATATCTGCTAATGCATGGGGTTTTTCAAATACTACTGCCATTTTTCTACTCTCCTTTCCTTATGCCATAGCTTCGATCTGAGCCAGTACCTCT
>JAILGF010000127.1 GCA_024696945.1 Lachnospiraceae bacterium
TAATAAGATAATAAGATAAAAAGATAAAAATACTTACTAGTCTCAAAATTATTTATGATATTTCAGGAGGTAAAAATGGCTAAAGTTATAACTTTTGCTAATCAGAAGGGCGGTGTTGGCAAGACAACGACGGCTCACATCGTAGCCATTGGGCTTGCAAAAAAAGGATTAAAGGTGCTTGCGTGCGACCTGGATCCACAGGCAAATCTGACATCTGTACTCGGGATAGATCCGGACGGAGATCTGGTATCGATTAACGAATTGTTCACAGGAAAATGTGATATAAGGGATGCCATCGTCAGGACAGAAGCTGGAGTGGATCTGTTAGTGGGCTCTCTAATGCTGAGTGGAGCAGACAGAAAGTTTTCAGCAACCGGGGATGAGTACAAGTTTAAAGAAGCATTGAAAGAGGTAGAAAATGACTATGATTATGTAGTAGTCGATACTCCACCTGCGCTTGGAGTAATGAGCTTGAATGCACTTGCAGCAACGGATTACCTGGTGGTAGTAATGACACCTGATTATTTTTCTACAAAGGGACTAAAGCAGTTCCAGGAGACTGTAGATGTCACCAAGAAATATTTGAACAATCCAATGATAAAAATAAATGGACTTCTTCTCACAAGATGCGACAGGACCAACTTGTCCTCAATGATAAATGATGATATAAATGATGCGGCAAAAGAATTAGGAACAAAAATATTCAAATCACGTATACGTCAAGGCGTAGCCATTAGGGAGAGCCAGTATCTCGAAAGCTCCCTTTTTGATATAAAAAACACAGGAGTACTTGAAGACTATAACAGCTTTATTAAAGAATTACTTAAGGAGGTTAAGAAATGACAAAGGAAGAACTTGCTAAGAAAAAGAAACTTAAGGGCATCGATGCACCGCAGACGGCAGCTGAATCTCTAATCCTATCAAAACCTGTATCAAACGAAGAGAATAAGGTACCGAAAAAAGAGAAAAAACCTTCAATTGGTAAAGAGAAAAAAGCAGAAATCAAGATTGCTCCAAAAGAACTGGAAGCACCTGTAAAAGAAATCAAGAAAGCTGAAGAACCTGTACTGAAGAATGAAAACACAGATATCCCGAGAGCAGGTCGGCCAAAAGGAAGACCCGCAGTAAAGGTAACGGTAAACGTTCCTGAAGAAGATATGGAACTTCTTAATATCGCTGCAAGCATTGTTTTTAAAGGCAATGTCAGCAGTTATATTGTTTCCCTAATTGAAAAAGACATTGCAGCGAATGACATATATAAAAAGATATTGGAGATGACAAAGTAAAAACAAACGGATATCGAACACTAAACACCATCAAGGAAAACGATGGTGTTTTTTTGTTACATTCATCGTACTTTTGAAAAGTGGATTTTAAGAGGATTTAAGAAGGGTTCGCTTAAATCGCCAATGATATTTTATAAAAAATCGCTTAATAAAAAATCTATAATTTTCTATAGGTTTGCTATTGTATATTTTGCCCATTTGTGCTATACTAAACAAGTATTATTTTATGCAATTTTACTATATTTTCTTTACTTGTATTTATGCTCTTAAGAAGTACTGAGGTGGCAAATGAAAGCAAATTATAACAAACTCTGGAAAATGCTTATTGATAAGAAAATGAACAAGACTACTCTTCAGGAGAAGGTGGGCATGAGTCCCAACACGCTTGCAAAAATGAGTAAGGACGAGAATGTCTCTATGGACGTACTGCTTCGTATCTGTGAGGTATTGAAGTGTGATATAGGGGATATCATGGAAGTGTTGCCTGAAGAAGAGGAGATGCACCATGAAAAAGGGAGAATTTAGTTCAAATTTTGTTAGCCCTTACAAAGGCTCAGCACAGATAACCCGAGAGCAGTTCCTGTTTTATGAGATGAGGTCAACGGCAAAGTTGATGTGTAGTGGCCTTGAGGAAGATAAGATAATAGATGAGATTGTTAGCGAGAATCTGTTTCAGTATCCTACTGAAAAATCCATTAGACAGATGGCTAGGACTTGTATCACGAGGCTTAACTGCTTGGAGGATATAGGACTAGTGTTTGCGATAGCGAATCAAAGTTCAGAAACTGCAAAACAGATATGCCTGTATGCGATGATGAAGCAGTACAGACTTGTATGGGATTTCATGATTACTGTTATTGGAGAAAAATACAGGGTACAGGATTTTTCGTTTGGGCAGAAAGACGTAAATGTATTTTTTATGCAGCTTCAGGAACAGGATGATTATGTTGCCGGCTGGAGTGAACTGACTGTAAAGAAGATTAGACAGGTTCTTATAAAAATCTTGGTAGAGAATGACTATTTGGACAATAAAAAGGCAGAGCATATAAATCCGGTATTGCTTAATTCAGAATTGGAAAACGCAATAAAAAGCAATAACGATGACAGGGCTTTATTAGCATTTAATTGTTTTGAATAACTGGGAGAAGATACTATGAGCAATATATTGGAGCGGTTGGACAAGCTTAAAGCCAAAATCCAGGAGGAAGATTTCTTGAAAGGTTACGGGTTAAGTAACGAAGTACCTATACACATTTTCTGCTATGACCCCTCTGAAGAAATGGCAGTACGCTATTTTATAGAACAAGTAGTCGCAGATCAGGATTTAAAATGTAATGTTAAAAATAAAAACCTTTATGAGATCTTTCTCAAAATATGTAAAGATAACAGGTTGTTAGACAGAATACCAGCCTTAGAGAAAAGTAAGGGATCTGACTTTGTACTTAGGAATCTTCAGGGCAAGACGGCCTCTGCGAGAAACTTTGTTAATGAGATATGTAAGGATGGCTTCAAAGAAGGCGATGTGATTTTGATCACAGGGGTAGGAGAAGCATTCCCTTTTATTAGGGCTCATGATGTGTTGAATACAATACAACCACAGGATTCCGGTAAAGTTCCGATAGTGGTAATGTATCCGGGAACATATGATGGAAGAGACGTTCAGCTTTTTAGCAGGCTGCCTAAAAAAGGATATTATAGGGCATTCAATATTATTGGAATGGGGGAGAAACTGTGATGAGAATAGGAGAAATGTTTAGAGACGACATTAACAGGCCGATTAACGGAGTCGTACAGGTAGAGCAAGATACGCAAAGAGTTATTGTCCAGGAATTAGATGAGTATGTAGTCACAAAGGAATTAAAAAAACATTTTATTACGCTTTTTAACAATTATAGTGATGCTTTCGATGCAAAGACAAATGATATCGGAGTATGGATATCGGGATTCTTTGGAAGTGGTAAATCCCATTTCTTGAAAATTTTGTCATATATCCTGGAGAATAAGGAAGTAGATGGCATAAAAACAGTCGAGAGATTTAGAAAGAAATTTGAAGATGATCCGGCTACGTTTATGATCATTGACAAGGCTACAAGGGGAAAGACTGACTCAATACTGTTTAACATTGATATAGAAGGTTCAATAAATAAGGATGCTACGGCTGTTCTTAGGGTGTTTGCCAAAATGTTTTACAAGTTCCTTGGATTTTATGGGGAAGACCTCAAGGTTGCAAAATTAGAGCAGTTTATTGACAAAAAGGGGAAAACTGAGGAGTTTCGTAGAGTATTTGAAGAGATTAACGGGGATACTTGGATCAACACAAGGCAGTCATTTGCGTTTTTTGAAGATGATGTGGTAGAAACATTGAAACAAGTTATCGGAATGAGCGATGAGGCTGCGCGGAACTGGTTTAACGGAACCGAGACTGTTGAAATGAGTATTGCCCAGCTCGTTTCTGAAATCAGGGATTATGTAGATACAAAGCCGGATAATTACAGACTGCTGTTTATGATAGATGAGGTCGGACAGTATGTAGGGGATAACAGAGAGCATCTACTAAACCTTCAGTCACTGATTGAGGATATCGGTAATAAGTGTGAGGGAAAGGTATGGGTAATGTGTACCGGACAGGAAGCACTCGATGAGATAATCAAGACCAGACAGGATGAATTTTCTCGTATTCAGGCTAGGTTTAAGACCAGGCTGTCGCTTTCTTCGACATCAGCAGATGAAGTTATTCAGAAGAGAATACTGGCCAAAACTCCTGAAGCAGAGAAGAAGATGGAGGATATTTATAATGAAAAAGCTACTGTCCTCAACAATCTCCTAAAGTTTAACAGGGATGATGCATTACTTGACATAAGGGGATTTGAATCACCTCAGGAGTTTGCGAAAGACTTTCCTTTTGTACCCTATCAGTTTATCCTTCTTCAGAAAGTATTTAGCGAAATCCGTAAGCATGGTAATGCCGGAAAACATCAGACGGGAAATGAAAGAACTATGCTTTCGGGTTTTCAAGAAGTAGCTCAAAAGCTTCAAGACAAAGACGAATTTTCACTTGCGCCTTTCTATTTGTTCTATGATACAGTTCATACATCTTTAGATGGCGCTATTCGTCGTGTTATAGAGAGATGCCAGACTGCGGCGGATGAAGACCGGGGAATCAAACAGCAGGATGTAGCAGTATTAAAACTATTATATCTTATCCGCTATGTTGACTCTGATATCAAGTCAACTCTTGATGCTATTGTCATTTTGATGGCGGATAACATCAATCTCGACAAAATCCAGATGAGAGCACAAGTTCGTGAATCGCTGGATAGATTGTTTAACCAGAATTATATCGGCAGGAATGGGAATACTTATAATTTCCTTACTGATGAGGAACAGGATATAGCCAGAGATATCAAGGATACTCCGGTCGACAGTTCCCAGATTGTAGAAAGAATAGGTCATTTGGTATTTGGAGAAATTTACGATAAGAAGAAGTACCGTTACCAGATATATGACTTTCCATATGATCAGTATGTTGACGGAACCGCTATCGGATCGGTTGTTGGCGGAATGAAGCTTCAGATATATTCTATCGCAACAGATGATTATGAAAAACAGGAATTACGTCTACAGACCAACTCTAAAGGACAGGCAATTGTTGTTCTTGGAGATGGAAAATACTATGAATGTATTGAAAATGCCCTTAAAATCAGAAAATATGTTAAGACAAGAAATGTTGCACAATTGCCAAAGTCAGTTCAGGATATTATTCGTACACAGCAGGATGAAGCTACAAAGTATGAGAATGATGCACTTGATTATATAAAGAGGGCTATAGAGTCAGCAGCGTTTTATGTTGACGGAGAACATATCGAGATCAAGAGCGGGGATGCTAAGAGCAAACTTGATCAGGCTTTGGAATATTTGGTTACACATGTTTATTATGATCTTGAGCTTATAGAAAAAAATTTCAATGATGATTCGGATATTGCAGCGATTCTTTCAGGGGCAGAGAATACAATGACCGGTATGCATCCGAATAGTGGAGCTGCTCAGAAAATAGAAGAATATCTTGAAATGCAGGATATGAAGCATATCACGACCAAGATGTCAGATATCCAGAGCAGATATCAGGCTATACCGAGCGGCTGGAGAGAGATCGATATAGCTGCAGTTGTAGCCCTGCTTATATATGAGCAGAAAGTTA
>JAILGF010000130.1 GCA_024696945.1 Lachnospiraceae bacterium
TAAGACTTAGTTTGCATCTGATTTGGCATTATTCTAAGAAATGACAGACGAGAGAATTGGTCTCACAAAAATGATAGGAGTCAAGCATGAAAAAGAGTGACAGGATTATTAGGAAGATAAATAGAAATATCAATCTTTTCACTTGGTTTTGTGCTTTTATTTCTTTTTTCTGTACATTGATTTCAGTGATTAATCTTTTTGATTCATATAAAACATACAGGGTTGAGCCATACAATCGGGAAGCATTAGATGAAGATGCTTTTATGTGTGAGATGTTTCTTCTACGAGAAGAATCATTTAAAGATTTAAGTGATGATAAGAAGTTGCATGCGCTTCAAACGTTATCTGATAATGAGACAAATAGAGCTGGCGGAAATAATTATCCTAAAGTAGTTATTCGTAGTCTGCCAGATGCATATGGCCAATATAGTTTCAAAACAAATGAAATAGAAATAGATGATTGTTTTTTTCATAATGCTACATCACGTGAGCTGGTATGCGTTTGTCTTCATGAATGGCATCACTGGTACACTCATCAATTAAGTAATGCTTATTTAGAATTACCGAAAGAGTATCAAGATATGGAGGCATTTGCTCAATACCGGATCTATTCATATGAATATCAGAATTATGTTAGAGCAGAGGATGATATTAATCTTTATCGCCAACAATCAGTAGAAGCAGATGCAAGGTCTTATGCCAAGCGCGCAACTGATGGCTATTTTGCTCTTATAGAACAGTATTACAACAGCATAGAGAATTCCTGTTGATTCTCGTTAACATGAAATTATTAAGTTATTTTTTTGTAAAGAAACAATTAAATTAAATATGTTTGATAATCAAGCGTGTAAAATGAGACTATAGTGCATATTAAATGCTAAGTATTGGGAAATGTTAGGAGGTGCAAAGCATGTTTGGTTCAAACAAAATACAATCCCGTAGAGATACCGAATTAGAAAGAGTGCGATTCGTTAAGGTCGAATACTATAACACAATAAGAAACGAGTTTTTCTCAGATGTGTATGAAACGACTGGATCAATTATGTCAGTGGGTAATAGTTATTATTTCTTTATTGATAGTGGAGTTTTTTCTCGTTCTCAATTCAAAAAGCAAGGTATTACTTTGATGGATTCAGAAAGAAGAGAAATACCATTAGATCGTTACAGATATGAGATTGATGAAAAACCTGAAATTGATGCTGGTTCTATTACGATTTACTTTTGATTTTTCGTTTGTTTGGGAGGTGATTTGAATGTATAGTTTTAACTATTTTGGTGAGGCTAGGCAAGCAGAACCGATTGCATCATTTCAGAATGGGAAGGTATATTACGGTGCAGGTAGTTCTGTTATAGGCACTTATGATAGTAACGGAAATGTATTTAGACAAGATGGATGCCTTATAGGGCGTGTTACTGATGAAGATGTATACATGGATCGCTATTACCGTTATACACAATGGCTTGATCTTCTCTCATCCCATGGTGGGGATTTCATTAAATTTGTAGAGGAAATTAAAACAATACATCAAAATTGTCTTCCATACACGCAAATGTGGGCGGCCAAATTATATGGTGGTTGGGTAGAAGATCGCGTTGATACAGATAAGATAGATTATTATGGCGATTCTGCAGATCCAATAGGTTCTGGAGCTGCATTTTTAATTGTTGTTGAAGATCGATTGGTTGATGACAGACGTTCCGGTTTTTATATGAATCTTGAAAATGAGTTTTATTATAGACTCAAGATAAAAAAGGAAACTAATAATAGTGACATTCTAAAGTATTTGAAACACTTTGAAGAATTATATGGTGGTTATCCAGGAACGGGCAATTGCGGATGATCTGCTCATCAACTTCGCGTAGATTTTTCTATAGGGGAAAAATAAAACAAGGATCATTTGATTTATTATTTTGATAGAAAGGAAAACACTATGTTAAACGTTACATCACAGTTCCTTGATGAGAATACATTATTCCGATTTCGATTAACAGATATTTCTGATAACATGAATCAAGAGGAAGAGCGTGAATTGGCAAACCATTATGTCTATGCTTTTCAAGATGTGTTTAACGAAAGAGGATTAGCTACACAAGTTCAAGGAGATTGGGCTCAGTGCGGTAACACAATACATCCATTATTACGTTTTAACTCACTTAAGAATTATGGTTCAATTGGTCTCTTGATTAACAGATCGCTTTTGGCTGTCCTTTTTTTATCATTCGGTCAGGCGTATCAACTCAAGATAAGGAAAGAAGAATTAAGTAATTCTGCGCAGCATTTAAATGAAAAATTGACCAGTTGGGGCAATTATAGTAGTGGATACGGAATGGATAATGTATTTGGTCTTGTATCTCAGACCAAAGACATGAAAAGAGCAAAGCAATATGCTGCTGAAGCGGAAAGTATACAATATGATCCAACAGAATTAATGTGGGAAGAAGAGTGGGTTCGTGATATATCTAGTGTTATAAAAGATATGTTTGATGTTCAATAAGCGGCGGAGGAATACAAATGCCATATTGCGGAAAGTGCGGATCGCCAATCAGTGTGAATCATAGGTTTTGTGGTAAGTGTGGAACACCTGTTTCAACGCAATCCAACGTGAACGAAACAACTCCTAGTTTGGGAAGCTATATGAATCAGATTACTTCAGCTTTAAACAGGAGCGATATATTTGATGCACATAGATTATGTGAAGAGGCCTACAATCATTATCCCAATAGTGTTGATGCTATGACTTGTTATGCATCTTCATTAAGTATATTGATAGCTCTTGATGAAGAAGCATCTGCATATGGAAATGAGGATTTTCGATCTAATTGTATCAACTTGTTAAATGTTGCAATAAGATTAAAGAGTGATGTTTCACATTCTGGCGATGCAATGAAATATGAAAGCCAAGCTCACTATGGTCTTGGAAGATACTACAAAGAACATAATGATAACGATGCTGCATTGCGAGAATTTAAGCAAGTAGATATTAAACAACGACCATTTACCGTTTATTATATTGCCGGGTGTCATATAAGTATTATTGGAGTTATAGCTCGTTGTTTGCCAGTTAATCAGGTTGAAAGAGAAGCAAAAAAATATGCCTCTGAGTTTAGAAATGATGTAGAACTAATAAATTATGCTCTTGCGTCTACAGTAATCAGTAATATGGAAAGAGCTGCTTTATTATTAACTTTGTCGATTATTTATGCAATTGGTTATCCCGGTATAAGTAAGAATACAAAATATGCATATGATTGTGTTAAGCGAGCATACTCAATATCACCGGAATTAGCTTCTGAAGAATTAGATAAGTATTCAATGAGTAGGTCTGGAGAAATTGTTTATACCCCTTAAAAACGTATAAGCATATACCAACAATACTCTTACCAACAGATGCAAATCGAATGGGTTAAAGGATTAGGAAATACTAGATTAACATTTTTAGAAAGCAGATTACTTATGATTGAATACTTAAGTTTTGAAATGTGCAAACCTAATAATGCTTCTCGATATATTAAAATTGAAGTGGGAAATAATGAAGTTTATTTGACTGAAGCCTACGGTTCTAGAGGAATGTATTTGGAAGAATCTGTGCTTCGTTATTGCACATCAATTCAATCAGTCAAATCTTTTCTAAATCTACTAAATGAATTAAAGATTTCTTCTTGGCCTAAAGCTTTTCCAGAAGATTATGTTCCAAGCAGTCATTTACTGGGTTGTGATGTGGATTCTTGGTCAATTGACTATAGAGAATTAGGAAAGAAGCGTACACGTCATATTCATGGCAAAGGTTTGTTTCCTGATAATTCTCCTTATAATAGGTTTTTAGAATATATAGATTGTATTGTTCCCGAACAAGATTGGCTTGAATGGATAGAGAATGACAACAATTAGATATAGTAAGAGAAAAACGTTTTGTTTCAATACAAATATACTAGGAGAATAATATGACAAGAGTAATTGGAATTGACCTTGGTACAACAAACTCATGCGTTGCAGTTATGGAAGGTTCGGAGACAGTAGTTATCCCGAATCTCGAGGGAAGCAGAACCACTCCTTCAGTCGTAGGTTTTTCAAAAACCGGTGAAAGACTTATCGGACAGATAGCTAAGAGACAGGCAGTCACAAATCCTGATCGTACTATCCAGTCCATCAAGCGAGAAATGGGTTCAAATTATAAGGTGTCCATCGATGATAAGCAGTACACACCGCAGGAGATTTCCGCGATGATTCTCTCAAAGCTCAAGAGTGACGCAGAGGTTTATCTCGGAACGCCTGTTACACAGGCAGTTATTACGGTTCCGGCTTATTTTACAGACTCGCAGCGTCAGGCTACTAAGGACGCCGGCCGTATTGCTGGTCTCGAAGTTTTGAGAATCATCAACGAGCCTACTGCGACTTCTCTTGCATATGGTCTTAATAAGGAATCCGATCAGAAAATCCTCGTATTTGACTTGGGTGGCGGAACATTCGATGTATCCATTCTTGATATCGCTGACGGCGTTTTCGAAGTTCTCGCAACAGCAGGTAACAACAGACTCGGCGGTGACGATTTCGATAACAAGATTGTTGACTACCTCGTAGAGACATTCAAGCAGTCTGACGGAGTTGATTTGAGATCTGATCGTATGGCTATGCAGAGATTGAGAGAAGCAGCTGAGAAGGCTAAGATCGAGCTATCCGGCGTTACATCTTCCAACATCAATCTTCCTTACATCACAGCTGATGCAAGAGGCCCTAAGCACATGGATATCACTCTCACAAGAACTAAGTTCGATGAGCTAACGGCTGACCTCATACAGAAGACAATGAATCCTGTTAAACGTGCAATGAGTGATGCTTCTATCTCACCTTCTGATATCGATAAGATCCTCCTTGTAGGAGGTTCAACAAGAATCCCTGCCGTCCAAAATGAAGTAAGAAAATTCTTTGGTAAAGAACCATTCAGAGGCATCAACCCTGATGAGTGCGTTGCTATCGGCGCAGCTATCCAAGCAGCGATTCTTACAGGAGACGTTAAGGGACTCATGTTTCTTGATGTCACTCCTTTTTCACTTGGTATTGAGACAAAGGGCGGTGTATGCACAAAGATAATTAATCGTAACACGACAATCCCTACAAAGAAGAGCCAGGTATTCTCCACAGCAGCTGACGGACAGACACAAGTTGAAGTGATTGTTTTACAGGGTGAGAGTGATCAGTCTGCTAATAATAGTAAATTAGGAAACTTCATCCTTGATGGTATCGTGCCTGCCCCATGTGGTGTTCCACGAATTGAAGTTACATTCGACATCGACCGTAATGGCATTGTTAATGTAAGTGCTAAGGATAAGGGTACAGGCAAAGAACAGAAAATTACGGTCCAGGCTTCTTCCAACATGAGTGAGGAAGATATCCAGAAGGCGGTTAAGGAAGCGGAGATGCATGCTGCTTATGAAAAGACATGCAAGATGAATAATACGAGCATTAAATTCCATAGTAGATTAATCAATCCTAATCTTCCGTTTGTTACTGAATATGATGATAGATTTGATAAATCAACGATTGCGGATGTTATTAAAGCCGCAAACCAAGGCAACCCAGTTGCTTTATATGAGTTGGGAAGCAGGTATCGTTTGGGCGTTGATGGTGCTGAGAAGAATGAACCTAAGTCCATAGAACTATATAAAGAAGTGCTTAAATATCAAAACAATCGTGAAGCATTCTATCATATCGGTTATATGTTACTTGTTGATGCTCTAGGAGTACAGCATGAAAGCGAATGCTTAAGTTATTTAGAAGCTGCATTTGAAATGGGAAGCAGTACTGCTGCATCTCAATTGGGAACTATATATGAGTATGGTAGTAGTTATGCTGAACAAAACCTTGAACGAGCTTTAGAATACTATGATAAAGCAATAAAACTCGGAAATGGCAATGGTACAGAGAGGACAAATAAGGCTAGAGTTCTTGAACAGCTTGGTAAAAATAGTCTTGCAAAACAATGCTATTATGAAACTATACAATACTATAACAACGAAATTCAGAATGGAAAACCCGAAGATGCTGCTTGGTGTCTAGGTGAAATGGGAGATATATATAGACATTTAGGTGAAGAACTTAAAGCAAAACAGTGCTATGAATTAGCTGTGAGAAGTGGAAAAAATGCACAAGCGGCAACGGATCTGGGAACGATATACGAAGATGGTATTCCCGGAGTGCTTGAACCAGATCTTGAAAAAGCTCTACATTATTATCAACTCGGGTATGATACAAAGTATGATGATAGCCGCGCAGTTCTAAACATAAAAATGTTGGCTCTATTCTATTTTCACGATAAGGCTGGCAAAGGCAAGGATTACGAGGCATTCAAGCTGTTTAAAGAAATATATGATATGGGTTCGAATGCTGCTAACGCATATCTCGGTTTCTATTATGGTGCCGGAATACCAGGATATGTAGAAGTAAACACAGAAAAAGCCTTTAAACTATTGGATAATGTTGAAAGCTATGATGAAACTCTCGCACTCTATTATAAAGGCGCCATTTATCTTAACGAATTACATGACATAGAATCTGCTAAAGTTTTTTTATCAAAGGCTGCAGCACGTGGACATCAACAAGCAAAAGAACTCCTTGAAAGAATAGGCAGAAGGAACAATCCGCTTGCAGACACCATAACCAAGGTTGCAGAAATGATAAAAACAAATCCGATGCATGATGAGATTATACTACTGAAAAACAAGGAGCCCGATCCTGATGTGTTGGTAAACTATACAAAAAGATTAATGAATGATGGAGAACTTGGTGCAGCACTTACTCTGATTTCCGGAACATACCATGTTTTTAAAAATAATCTTGCTGTTATTGATGAGCTTATAACGATTGATGACATATTTTTGTATGGGAAATACGCTACAGGTAGTCCATATACGGAAAGCGATAAGACTGTCTGTGATATGATTTTGGATCTTATTAACTTCTTGAGAAAACAGTCATATGGTGATTCACTTGCATTAAGCATTGTTGAGAGCAATATGTACTTTGTCTTGGGAAAATACTACCAGGAAATAGATGATGACAGGGCTCTGCAGATGTTCGCAAAATCTAATATTGATTATACACCAAGAACTGCCATTGAAATGTTTAGCACACATATAAAGGAAATTGATCGATATATTAATCAATTGTACTTTGATTCTATTAATCTAAAAAGATCATTGAATTCTACGCGATGGAATGAAGACAGATTTAAAGCACTTGCTTATTATGCGCTTTGTATGATTTATAGAGGTGGTGCACCTAAGGTCCCTGCTGATGCAACTTATGCATACTGGTGTATTGAACAGGCGTGTAAGTTACAGCCAGGCAATGGTTCTTATGAGGAAGACAAGAGAAAGTTTAGAAGGAACTCCTATGGTGAAATCGTGTATATCCCATAATGCAAATAAAACATAGTCAGCAGGTAGATTAAAAACTTCTACCTGCTGATTTACAATTTTGGGTTATACTAACATATTCAAAAGTTTTATAAGATTATCCCTTTGCAGATGACAGTCAATTTCTTTTCCACTTAGTCTAGAGTTCTTACAACCGCCTCTGCAAATAGGATAAAGACTACAACTCATGCATTTGTCTAAGATATCATTAAGTTGGAATTCTCTTTCTGCAGAATTATAATATCTTCCGAGGATTACATCTCCTACCACTTTGTCTTGCATTCCGACATATCTTTCGCATTTTTTTAATGTCCCGTCAACATCAATAATATATGACCCACTTCCGACATACCCGCAGGACATCAGTCTGGACTTTTTCAGCTTTTTCTTCACAAGTTCTTTATATCCCTTATCACAAAGATATGAATAGAACTTTAATTGAATTATTTCATATTCAGCATCTGAAAACTCAGATCCATCTGAACCGGTAATTGGTGCAAGATTGATATTGCAATTTGCAAAAAAACCTGAAGCATCCAGATAATCTAATAATGAAAAAATAGAAGAAATATTGTCTTTGTCACAATTAAGTCTGATACCTACAGAACATGAAGATTTGCTGGTACAGATCTTTTTTATATTACTCAGAACTCTGTCAAACGCACCTGGAGCCGTTCCTTTGTAATCAGCATATACTTCAGGCATACCATCTAAAGTAATCTGAATGCTGGAGATCTGATTCTTTTCTAAGTTATCAATAAACTGATCAGATATTAAATATCCGTTGGTAATGATAGAACTAGTATACTTTATTCTCCTTTCACTCAAAACGGGAAGCAATTTGCCGGTAATAATATCTATTCCATCCTCATAAATAAGAGGTTCACCACCAAACCATGTAATTCTTAAATATTTCAATTCCTTGTTGTGCTCAATTTGTTTTAGTATGAAAGAAACCGTTTTATCAACATCTATGGTCGCATTGTTACTCTGCTTATTCTTAGCTTCAAAGCAATATTTACAAGTGTAATTGCATTTGTTTGTCAGTACAATTGTATAAGAAACGGCAGAAGGAAAAGAAGAATAAATTGCCTCATTAGTCTTCTCATAAAGCATGCCCATTTCATCAATATGGGATTTAACTATAAATCCTTTACAGAGCAATTTTTCAAGCAAGTGAGAATCAAAAGTGGTGAAATCAAAGTCAGTTTGTTCAAATGCGTCACGAGATGCATCATCGAGCTTGATCAATGAACCGGACATTGTATTATAAATATATGTAATTCCTTCTTTATCAAATGGAATATTGAAAATTGATGTCTTATATTTTTCCATAAATGCTGAACCCGAAATTGAAAGTTTGACTATCCATATTCAAATCAAAAGCCGCCTGAATGTTTAGTGAACACTAAGGCGGCTTTTTAAATCAGATAAGAAACGACCGTTTAATTCTGATCACAATTACAATTACAATTACAATAACTGTTATTGTTAGGTTGGCAACCATAATGAGTTCCGCATGGATTGTCATATGAACTCGTACGAACACTTAAAGTAGCATTTTCCGTTGAATCAGATGAATACACATCAGATCCTTCAATGATAAAATCCATAAAAAACCTCCTCAATCATCAAATTGTCCGGTTCCTTTACAACTAGGACACTCAACAGTCTTTTTGCCATAGCAATAGTAACAGGTTTCTCCACTGGTAAAAGTGCCATATCCACCACAACGGGGACATGTCATCTCTCCAGAACCATTACATGTTCTACAAATATGAAAACCTTCACCCATATGTTGTTCTCCCTATAGATAAGAAGTCCAAAACATCATTTATAAATCAATACTATTATACAATTATATTTGTTTCTTATCTACAAACTTTGCTAATACTGTAACAATGTAAGCATCAAATAGCTTATGATATCCAAACGTTCTTTGCTATTGTATATTTCAAATTTTGAAGCAGTAGGCACTCCAATAGAATTTTACCGTACCATTCTTCTTAAAAATATGCTTCAGAAAATTAAGATACACAAGGTTGTTCTTTTTGAAGCTCGCTTACAGTATACAGAAAAATAAAGAGGTAACGCCTAACTCGAAAGCCGCTACCTCTTGTTATTGTGTTTAATGTTTGTTATGGATCACCAGCATATCTGGACTTAACACAATGTCCACCATCACATGATGATAATTGGCAAGCGTTCGTGTTTACTTTAACAGAAACGACTAATTCCTTAATTTCAGGCTTTTCGTATTTCATATGTCATTCCCATCAAGGATCTTGTGCATACCTGGTTTTGACGCAATGTCCACCCGCACAGGAACCTGTTTCACATGCGTTAGTGTTTACTTTTACATCGACAACAATTTTCGTCATTTCAGGTTTAGAATAATGCATCCTCAATTCCTCCTTTCCTTGTTATTTTATAAACATCAGCGCCTCTTCAACGCTTTTGCCTTCATCATAATAAGCATATCTTGCAAAAGCCAGTTTGCAAAAACTTGGATCAATATGTTCGAAGTCTCCATATAACAGATCCATTTCAGCGGGGCAAATAGAACATTGAAATCTCGCTTTGCATCTGGAACACTTATATTGTTCTGAGGCTTTCATTTTACTATATTCAGCAAATTCACTCCAAACCTTATCAAATGATTCGGAATCAAATTTCACGCCACGATGTCTCAATTTCATGCATGGACACAATTTCCCCTTATAATCAATAAGAAAACTGTTTCTGGCGACATTACATATAAAAAGTGGATATTCCTTGATAGATTTTATCCGTTCCTGATAATCACTTCCTAAAGCAATATTCTTTTCTGCCTGTGTGAGTTTTTCAAAATCAGAAAACTCTTTTCTTAACATGATTTCCGGATCGAGCTGATAACCTACAACTGAAGTATCGCCGTCAATTGTTGGAATTAGTTCAAATGAGTATGCAAATACAACACCAAGTTCATCTGCAATCCGTCTCATAGCATCCAATTCATTTAAGGTTTGCTTAAGAAGAGGAGTCTTAAGGGAATATCTGACATTAGCTTTGCTCAGTTTTTGGCAATTATTAATGACTTTTTCAAAAGCTCCTTTTTTCCCAGTAATTTCATAATACTTCTCTTCAGTGGAGCCATATAAAGAGATATCGATCAATAACGGAGGATAATGACTAAAACATTCAATTTGTTCGTCTGTAATCAATTCGCCATTAGTAAATATCTCAACAAAAAAGCCTTTCTTTTTCGCATACATGTAAATGTCCAAGAAGTCTTTTCTTGTAAAAACATCTCCTCCTGTTAATGTCAAAAAGATAATGCCTTTATCATACAGAACATCAATAATATCAATAACCTCGTCATAACTAAGCAGGGTATTGTCAACATGATGGTCTTTCAGATAACAGTGAACACAGTTCATGTTGCATCTTGGTGTAAGTTCAAATAACACGCTATAGGGCTTTCGGCAATTTTCCCATTCGGCACGGCGTGTCTCATCGAAGTTTAATATTTCCAGATGCAGTTTTTGATTCAGTTCTTCCATTACTTTTCCTCTATAAAATGCTCTTTTTCAATCATCAGTAAAAATTCAATTACATCGTTTCTGATAATATCTATAGGTACATCATCAATTATCATTGCTTTTATCTTTGAAGTTATTTCATAAATTTGATTATCAGTAACAGTATCCAACAAATCCCAAATAATACTTCCTATCTCATTAATCTCGTATAAACGGCATTTATCGTCTAGATAATTATCGGTTATGTCAATCAAAAAAATAACACCGTGCACATTCCTTTTTACAATGTCGTTATTCTTGATGTATGTCATATGTCTCATTATCACTCCTGTGTTTAATCCAAAGGTGTAAGTATTGAAAGCAATCCGTGATTTATTCTAAATTGCAATTATATGTGTAGTATATATTATTATATCCTCTTATAAAAATGTCTTTCCATTAAGGATTAATTAATTTGTTTATATAAGCAATTGCATTGTGAAATAGGTTTATAGTTTGTAATATATTGGCATATAAATGAACAAAAAAAGAAAGGGAACAATTATGGCCAAATTCATTGTAATACATGATACAAATGAAAAAACATTGATTATTAATACGGATCAAATAATGACAATAGAGAAGCAAAATGATAAATATGGAGTTTATTTCACGGGGAGTCGACTTATATTTGTTGACCATCAAAATGCGGAGTTGATTTTTTATGTAATTGGTCAACGGATTTAAAGGATTATCATGGAAATTTTCGGATTTAGCTGAAACAGTGTATTCTCGGCAAAAATGATGTTGCACCGAATTATAGAGCCCCGTTCCTGAGATAGGAATGGGGCTCTTTTGAAGGGTCAATTATGTTCGAAGGAGAGTCAATCCCTCCTTAATAATTTTACCACGTTTCAGCCTTTAAATGTCGTCCGGCCCAACGATTTCCAAGTGCTGGCGCTCGGCTTTCATGGCCTGCTCGTACTTCTCGACTTCGCGTTTTTTCAGGTCTTCGGTGACATCGATATATATTCGCATGGTGGTGTTCAGATCGACCTGTCCGAGAAGCTCCTGAATTGTACGCACCCCTACACCAAACTCGCACAGTTTAGTTGCATAAGTATGCCTGAGAATGTGGCAGGAGAAGTAGGGAACAACCAAGGGTTCAGAGCCTTCCGGTGCCTGATCGAGTATATCAAGATTGATATCTCTTGTCATTCTCTGAATAGCAGTGTTTACCGTAGACTGATTCATAACATGGCCAAAGCGGTTAACAAAAATGAAGTCGTCATAACCGTCAATGTGATCGACGCTCTTCAAACCGGCAAGTTCTAAGTATTCCTTTTGCATAAGAAAGGCTTCCTTTACGGAAGGCGTGATGGGGATAGTTCTGTTACCGGCCTCTGTCTTTGGCTTGTGAATCGTGTAGCTGCAGCCGTTCTCATCACGATGGTTGTAATAAACCAAAGTGTGATTAATGCTTATCGTATCCTTTATGAGATCGACGTCGCACCAACGGAGAGCACTGATCTCGCCGATACGCATTCCGGTGTTAGCCATGATATAAAGGATAGGATACCACTTCCTGAAACGTGGACGCTTCATGACCTCGCTGAAGAACAGATCTTCTTCATCAAGAGTCAACGCCTTTCTGGGTACCGAATCATTGCCGAATGCTCGTTTTATCTCCTTAAGCATCATACTGGAGGGATTCTTTCTGATGATGTCGTCATCAACCGCGAGCTGAAATACCTGATGTAATACTGTGTGGATATTATCAAGTGTAGCCACCTTAATTCCTCGTGTTTCGATCAGATTGTTGTAAAAAGCTCGCACGTCAGAACGCTTTACAGATTGGATCCTTTTCTGACCGAAGTTCGGTCTGACAAAGAGATCATAAAAGTAAATGTAGGATGTCTTGGTCCTGTCTCTTAAGCCTCTCTTGGTTTCCTTCCATAACTCGAAGATCTGGTTAACGGTAGCGTAGCTCATATCTTCGCGTATTCCATCATCCCTATCACGCTGGATCTGCTTCTCTAAGCGACGAAGTTCATCAAGTGTCCGGGCATAAATGGCGCGACGATTCTTGCATAAGTCTGTCCATCTGTAGCAGTATCTACCGTCCGCACGCTGATATTCGCCTTTGTTCAAGCGAACATGGTTTTTGTCGTATCTGACCTTTACGGTCTTTTTAATTGATGCCATATAATAATCTCCTGTGAATGCAGTTTAAGTGTTCCCCGTCAGTAAGATGCTGACGGGGAGCAACGTGTCAGACTGAGGAATGGGATAACAGATACTCTTCGAGTTTTGTTCTGATGAACAATCTCTGAGAGCCTACCCAGATGACATAGTTGCAATAGGGCGCATTTGCCATGTCACTCAGTCTCTTTACGCCGATACCGGTATAAGCTGACGCTTCGTAAATATCGAGCGTCTCTTTATCCGGTATACGCACCTTTCTTTTCTGCTTCATGAGATCTGTAAACTCAGAAGCAAAAGTAAGTTCCTCATGAATGATCATGATTTATCCTCCAAATTCAGATGGAATACTGTGCTTCTAAGTACTCTTCCAGTTGTTTCCTTTTGAAGCGCCTCTTGGCGCCAATGTAGATTACAAAGTTACAACCGGGTTCTGCGGCCATCCTGTGTAGTTTATTGGTACCGATACCGGTATAAGCTGCTGCTTCGTAAACACTGAGGGTGACTCGCTCTGATATCCTTACATCATAATCT
>JAILGF010000149.1 GCA_024696945.1 Lachnospiraceae bacterium
TTTATAACCCAAATCTATGGTTACTTTATTCAAGGCAGCTTTACTTGCGGAATAACCTGCCTGCTCGGCCTCCAAAGCTATACCGCTTGTGGTATTTACTATTCTGCCAAATCCTCTTTCAATCATCTTCGGCAGGAAATGGTAACATATCTTCATAGGAGCCATGGTATTTATCAGGAAACTCTTATCGTAATCATCCATCGGTGTAGCCAGATATTCTGTCCTGTAAGCGATCTGCAGGCCCGCATTGTTCAGGACAACGTCTACCCGTACACCACTTTCGTCTATAGCTTTAAGCATAGCATCTACCTGAGCCATATCTGAAAGCTCAGCCGATACGCTAAAGGCTTTTACACCCATAGACTGTACCTCTTTTACCAGTTCTTCGGTACCCTCTTTTTTTCTGGAATGAAGTATCAGGTTACATCCCTGCTCAGCCATGAACCTTGCGGAAAGTCTTCCGATACCCCTGCTTGCTCCGGTAATAAGAACCCATTTTCCTGTTAAATCCAACATTGTAAAACCCTCCCAATCCATATAGTTTGAATAAAAACATTATCTGATTCGGATTATATATTATGTTGCCTTGTGTTTTCAATATTGATTTGCAGTATTATCTTGGCGACCGTGTTTTTTTCGACGTTAAAGACTATTAATTGACAAATAAAGAAAATCAGTGATTGTTAAGAATTATGAGTAAGCAGAATTTTATGTTGACAAGAATAATTATGTACGATAAAATATGACAAAACGAATAATTCGAATAGAGGAACGATGCCATGACAATAGGTGAGAGAATATTGGATTTGATTCACGAAAGAAACATGACTCAAAAGGAGTTTTCTCAAAAAACAGGGATACCTCAGAGTACAATGAGTAGTTGGAAAGGAAAGAAACAAAATCCATCTATAGATAAATTAAAAGTGATCTGCGATACGTTGGGTGTTGATCCGTTTTATCTTATTTCAGCGACGGAAAGTCGAAATACTTTAAATAACGATTATCTGACTGTATATCATACAGATAAGGAATTTGAGGTACTGATTGAATACAGGAATATGGATCGGGATCAGAAAAACCGGCTGATGGGTTATATAGATGCTTTAAAGGCTGAAAAAGAAAGAAAAAAATAATAAACAGATTTTTTTATAAAAAGAATTCGACAATACGAATAATACATAAAAACACATATTTACAGAAAGGGATAACTGATGAACGATAGATCATTTATATGCAGATTCATATCTGAACATAATAATTGGTGGGATTACATTGTTTCGAAGTTTATAAAAGAATATGGAGATATAGATAGTGATGCTTACCAATTCTGTTAAGTTAACTCTTTGGGAAATTCTTAATGAAAAAAATAAGTTGTATAATCAGGAATTATATGATAAATTAAAAAGGGAGAATGCAGATGAATAAATTTCAGAACCGGAAAAGTGATGGTCTTTTCTTTGATGAAGCTGAAAAAGAACAGCAGCATAAGGAAGACCTTCAGAGAATAAGAGATTTCCGATTAATAGATGATGATTTTATGAATGCTGTATTTGATGAAAATATTGAAGGCACAGAGCTTTTACTTAGGATAATTCTTGGCAAATCGGAATTAATCGTGAGCAGTGTTAAGACACAGAAGGTTATGAAGAATCTGACCGGAAGGGATATATGGCTTGATATTGATGCCAGTGATGATACCGGCAAAGAATACAACTTGGAGATTCAGCGAGCAGACAAGGGTGCAGACAGAAAACGTGCCCGATACCATTCGAGTATCAAGGATGCACATTTTCTTAAGCCGGGGGATGATTTTGAAAAATTGCCGGAGTCATATGTCATATTTATTACTGAAAACGATGTGATGAAGGGTGGACTTCCTCTTTATCAAGTTGAGAGAGTTGTTACCAATAATAGTGAACCGTTTAATGATGGCGAGCATATTATTTATGTAAATGGTGAAGATAAAAACAGTGCTACAGAGCTTGGAAAATTAATGCATGATTTTTATTGCACAGATCCTGATGATATGTATTATAAACAGCTTGCAGATAAGGTAAGGTACTTTAAAGAAAATGAGGAAGGGGTGAGATCTATGTGCGCGAGTCTTGAGAAAATGAGGGATGAGACTGCCCAAAAAGCAGCTGAACAGACTAAAATTCAGATGGCATTGAAAATGATCAAAGATGGGAAATTATCTCTCGATCAAATATCTGAGTATTCAATGCTTACTATTGACAGGGTTAAGGAGCTTGCCACATTAAGAACTGTATAATATTTTTGAAAAATTTGATGCTTTATTGAGGCATAGGGATGAGATTATACCTATGCCTTTTAATTTTGTCTGAGGCTTGACAAGTGTGGATGAAGCCATTAACCAAGGAAATCCCATGCTGGAATTATGATACTATTACATACTTCTAATTCGCTCCCAAATGCCTTTACCCCAGCCATATTCTGTGTTATAGTTATACCATTGACAGCGAAAGGATGGCATTTATGACAAAAATCGGTTGGATAGCTTTGCTTGCGGCAATGGCAGGAGATATCATCGTTTCATGGGTACTCTCTCTGTTTTATAAGGAGTACAGCAACATAAAAATGTCTATCAGCGCGTTGGGAAATCCGCAGAGTCCTGTAAGAACTCCGTTTAACATATGGATGTTGTTGGAAGGCGTTTTGTTCCTGGCAGCGCTGCCGGTATTGTATGAGCATTATCATTCGGTATCGGGCGGACTGACATATACGCTAATGGCATTTGTTGCTGTATTTGCAATCGGAGCATGCATATTTACATGTTTCTTCAGTGTAAATGAAACAAAGGATGTTGTGACGACCGCATCCAAGATCCATGGTGCCGGTTCTGTGATCGGATTCATGCTGTTCCTGTTTGTACCGCTATTGATTGCGATTTTATCATTCAAAAACAATGAATCGACAATCGGAATTATAAGTATCATATGCTTTGTTGCAGCTCTGGTTTTCTTTGCACTGTTCGTAATGTCCGACAAAGAAGAGTTCGCCGGCAGCGCCATCGCCAGTGAAGGCTTATGGCAGAGACTGAACCTGATCTGCATGTACCTGCCGCTATTTATAATCGCTGTGAAAGGTATTATGAAGGAATGAAAATGTCTGATTTCACGTCTAAAAAAGGCAGCTGATAATAAAGCGGAAAAATCGGGTCTGAGACATGATCCGATTCTCTTTACCATAAAAACAACGAAACGTTTACATAACAACAATGAATTGATAATTGATTTTTCGAAACATTGCCGCTATACTATGTTTGTAAGCTTACAAAAGAAAAAAGAAGACGTTTTATGAGTTGCAGATATTGAGGAGAGTGATGTGGAATGAATATTACAATAGGTGAAAACATAAAGAAATTAAGAAATCAAAAAGGTGTTACACAGGAAAGACTTGCTGATAGCATTGGGGTTACTCCGCAGGCTATCAGCCGTTGGGAATCCGAATCCGGATATCCGGCAATAGAGTATCTACCTGATATTGCAAGCTTCTTCGGTATAAGTGTTGATGAGCTGCTTGGCATTAAGCTTTCGGAGCGTGAAGCAAGGCGCGAAAGCATTTATGCTACCATAGAACATATAGAGGATTGTGGGTATAATCCTTCAGCGATAGATCTGCTGAGGGAGGCTCATGCGGAGTTCCCGAGTGATATGAAGATAAGTCTCTCTTTGGCTAAGGCTTTATGCTCTGAAATGTTTGAGGATAATCCCAATACAGCATTTTTGAGGGAAGGTGAGAAAATTCTACGCGACCTTATAAGGCAGTCTGATGATTATGACTTCCGGTTTGAATGTATCAAAAACCTGGCTGTGCTCTACAAAAAAGCCTGGAAGGATGAACAGGGCTATGCGGAGATTGTAAAAATGCTTCCGAGCATTTGGTCAAGCAGGGAAATGTTTATCACAGATTACTTTAATGGGGCAAATCAGGATAAGGATGAAATTCGGGATTGTTTAGTAACGCTGTCACGATGCCTGACAAATAATCTCCGTGATTATGTGGCATACGGTCTCCCGAACGAGAAAGATAAGTGGGATGTGAAGATCGGTTATTTTGAACGTATTATAGACTTTTTAAAGTTCATATCGGGAATAATGAATGAAGAAAAGGCGGCTGATTTTGCTCGCAACATAGCAATGCTTTACAGGTATATGGCA
>JAILGF010000171.1 GCA_024696945.1 Lachnospiraceae bacterium
CTAGCTTGAAAACTCGTAAAAGCAGAAGGAAAGATCCAGAATAAAGCAACCCAATAACCAATCACATTATAAAACAGTTTCAAATTTTTTTACCAAAAGTGAAGGGTGGTAGAAAAAGTGGTAGAAAATCTTAGGTTATTAGAAAAAAATCAAGGGTTCCGGAAACCCGAAACCCTTGAAAATCTTAAGTCGAGGTGACAGGACTTGAACCTGCGGCCTCCACGTCCCTAACGTGGCGCTCTAGCCAAACTGAGCCACACCTCGAAACACATATTGTAAGCTGTCGAACCTGTGACAGCTAAAGCTGCTAACCAGATTCGAACTGGTGACCTCATCCTTACCAAGGATGCGCTCTACCTGCTGAGCTATAGCAGCATTTCGAACCCCTTTTCTGAAGTCCGAATGCTATATTACCACAGCATTGTATAAATTGCAAGCACTTTTTTCAAAAATTTATAAAATTTTTTTCCGTCGTTATTTGTCTTCATCTTCTTCGGCGTCAAGAACTCCGGCTGCAAGCTCCTTATTCAGTTCTGACATGAAGCTTTCTTCGTCATTCTTTTCATGGACAGGCTCTGACTCTTTTTTCTCTTCGATAGAGTAATAAAACTCCATATCATACTTTTTCACAAGCATTCTACAGAATTTTGCTGCTTCTTCCTCTTCCATGAAAAACCTTGCGCCCTCGATGTTCCCCGTTAATCCGGGCGACTCGCAACCCTGAACGACCTTTTTCTTACCGGTAAAATACGCTATTCCGGTAGGCAGGTCTATTTTCAATACATACATGATCCGTCTCCATTTTTACCTGGCAGGTTTTTGTATAACAAATTAACTATGCTGAATTATACCATATACCCCAAAATAATTCAACTTTTTTTGGCTTTTTTTATCATTTCGGCCTATTTTTTACCGATATTTTACGGTTTTGCCCCCACTTTGTAATATTTTTGTCATATTTAACCTGTTATTTTTGAACCGTTCTCTGTCTGACTATCTCATATGCCAAAACACCTGCTGCCACGGATGCGTTCAGTGAATCAATATCGCCTTTCATGGGAATGGATGCGATCATGTCGCAATGCTCTTTTACCAGTCTAGATACGCCCTCGCCTTCGTTTCCTATAACAAGACCTATGGGACCGGTAAGGTTGCATTTATACATACTCTCACCGCCCATATCTCCACATACGAACCAGAGACCCTGCTTTTTTAGGTCTTCCATAGTTGACGTCAGATTTGTTACCTTCGCTACCGGCGTATAATTCAATGCTCCCGCACTGGTCTTGGCAACAGTAGAAGTAAGACCCGAAGCTCTTCTCTTTGGAATTATTACACCGTGAGCTCCGCAAAGATTTGCCGTCCTTATGATAGCGCCAAGGTTATGCGGATCTTCGATTCCATCCAACAGGAATATAAAAGGAGGTTCCCCCTTTTCCTGGGCTCTTTCAAGTATCTCACTTACTTCTGCATAATCATAGGCTGCCGAATAAGCTATAACGCCCTGATGATTATGTGTCTGAGACATCTGATCCAGCTTTTCTCTGTCCATAAACTGGATAATAGCATCAGTCTTCTTTGCTTCCCTTAGGATCGTATTGATTGGACCGTCATTCAGCCCTTTTTGAACAAACAGCTTGTCTATAGTTCTTTTGGCTCTGAAGGCCTCCAGCACTGCATTTCGGCCCTCTAATGTAAGTTCTTCGAATCTCATATATGATCACGTATCCTTTTTGATCCTGATTAATATTTAAACATTACTTTACATATCACAACATATCAGGCTTTCAGCCTTGTAATGAATCTATCCCCTTTTTCACCAGTTCCAGTATCCTATCCATCTGCCCTGTAAGGTACAGATATCCCATCAATGCCTCAAATCCCGTTGCTATACGGTATTCAGCAACTGTTCCGCTCTTTGCCACACTTCCGGATTTCGCATTGCGACCGCGTTTATAGTACCCAAGCTCCTCTTCGCTTAGGTCCGTTTCGATCATATGGAATATTTTGGCCTGAGTAGGTGCTTTTGCATACCCTGAAGCACGTCTGTTAAGACTATCCACATGGCTCATCCCGTTTTCTACAAGAGTAGTGCGTATAACAAGCTCATATATGGCATCCCCGAGATATGCAAGCGTAAGAGCCGGTATCTGACGGATATCCTGAGTTTTCTCAGGGATTTTTACTGTCTGATCTATTATTTCTTCTATATTCATATGCACCTCATCCGTCAGTAGCTATTTATTAATTACCCCAATGCTTCGCATTGGAGCCGCGTCATAAGGTTCCGTCAGCCTTCGGCTGCCACCTTAAGACATATACCACTTGACTCCTTCGCGAGTATCCTCGAGTACTACTCCTTTTTCAAGGAGCTCGGCACGGATCCTGTCAGCTTCGGCAAAGTTCTTTTCCTTCTTTGCTGCTTTACGAAGCTCTATCTGCTCTAAAATAAACTTTTCGAATTCCGGATCGATACTCGGTGCTGCAGCTTCCTTTTCAACGGTAAGGTCGATTCCAAGCACCTTGTCAAAACTCTCGATAAGAGCCAGCTTATCCACAGCACTTATGTCTGCCTTTAAAACATCGTAAACAAGAGTCATTGCCATCGAGGTATTTATGTCATTGCCCAAAGCATCTTTGAATTTTGCATCATATTCATCAAATACTGCCTGGTTAACCTTTGTATCGCTGTTTTTCTCAGCCTCTGCCTTAACCTCAAGGCACTTTTTCTTAAGCTTCTGATATGCGACATTTGCATTATCAAGTGCGTCAAAAGAGAACTCCAAAGGCTTTCTGTAATGTGACTGCAAGCAGAAGAATCTGTAAACAAGCGGATCGTAGCCCTGTTCCTCAAGGAATGAAACGGTAAGTATCGTTCCCTTTGATTTACTGATTTTTCCGCTGTCCCTGTCATTTAAGTGATGAACATGGAACCAGTAATTACACCACTTATGTCCTAAGTAAGACTCGCTCTGTGCAATCTCGTTTGTATGATGAGGGAAGATATTGTCAACACCTCCACAGTGGATATCCATGTATTCACCCAGATGCTTCATGCTGATGCACGAGCACTCGATATGCCAGCCGGGATATCCTACACCCCAAGGGCTGTCCCACTTTAATGCCTGATCCTCAAACTTTGACTTGGTAAACCAGAGCACAAAGTCATTCTTGTTCTTCTTGTTTGTATCCTCGGTTACATCATCGCGTACACCGACCATCAGTTCGTCCTCGTTCTGATTTCCGAAAACGAAGTATTCCTTTAGTTTGGAGGTATCAAAGTAGATATTTTCCCCTGCTTTATAAGCATAGCCCTTTTCAAGAAGTACCTCTATCATATGGATAAACTCTGAAATGCAGTTTGTTGCAGGCTCTACAACATCAGGAGTCTTGATATTAAGTTTCTTGCAATCCGAGAAGAATACGTCGGTATAAAATTTTGCAATCTCCATAACAGTCTTGTGCTCACGTTTTGCACCAGCAACCATCTTATCCTCACCGGTATCACCGTCGCTTGAAAGATGTCCGACGTCTGTGATATTCATTACACGCTTTACATCATAACCTAAATATCTGAGTGTTTTCTCTAAAACATCCTCACAGAGATAGCTTCTTAAGTTACCGATATGTGCAAAATGATAAACAGTAGGACCGCAGGTATACATTGCAACCTTTCCTTCTACATTCGGAACGAATTCTTCTACTCTTTTTGTGAGGGTATTGTAAATTTTCATGACCTGTATCTTTGGCAGGCTTTATTTCTTATGCGCGCCTGCTTTTTTCTCCCTTCTTTAATTAATTTGTAATGGAAACAAGTTCCTAATTGTGTGCATTCGCTTATCGCACATATTACAAGCAGCCCTGCACCTTAAAACTGTGCAAGGCTGCATTTTTATAACTTTTGCTTATTATCAGTCAAAGATTCTCCATGCACAGATGAAGTTTCTTCTCCACCAGTCACCCATCGTACGTTCAACTACCTTGCCGTTGGATGATGATGCGTCTATTACGACTCCGTTTCCGGCACCGATTCCTACGTGTCCGTAAACAACGACGATATCGCCCTTCTTTATGCTGTCGAAATCGGTAATCTTCTTATACTTTCCAACTGTTCTCCAGCCCTTGGAGGTAATGTAGCTCTGATTTACTCCGATCTGGTTCAGACACCAGTAAACGAAGCCCGAACAGTCGAAGGTATCGGGTCCCTTGCTTCCCCATACGTACTTACAGCCCTTTTTGGATCTTGCCACTTCTATAAGATCATCCGGTGAAAGATTGTAGGATACAGTCTTTCCTCCGCCGCCTCCTGAACCGCTTCCGGAGCCGCTGCCCGAACCGCTGCCCGAACCGCTTCCTGATCCACTTCCGGAACCACTGCCTGAGCCGCTTCCGCTGCCGGAACCTGCTTTAACAACATTGTTTCCGGTAAGAACGCTCATTGTCTTGGTTCCTACATTACCGTCTGCAGAAAGACCGTTGTTCTTCTGGAATTTCTTAACGGCTGCATCTGTAAGGTCACCGAAATAACCAGTATCACTGCCCTTTGCCAGATATCCGTATTTGATAAGAAGCTGCTGAACCTTCTTAACTGTATCGTTATTATCACCGATGACCAGACCGTTCGATCTTGCGTTGCTGCTGTTCAGTACTTCCCTTGTGGACGGTCCTAAGTAACCGTCTACGATAAGGTCGTTTCTCGACTGGAAGAGCTTAACGGCTGCCAAGGTATCATCCCCGTAGAATCCGTCAGGCTTTGTGGTAAGATAGCCAAGTTCTTTAAGTCTGTTCTGACACTCAAGGATTACATCGCTCTTATCACCGAATGATACAACGTTTGCCTTAACATCCTCGCTGTATAAAAGCTCGAAGGTCATAACGCCGATCTTTCCGTCTGAAGTAAGACCGTTAGCCTTTTGTACCGCTTTAACTGCCGCTTCGGTATCGTCTCCGAAATGTCCGGTAACTAACTCACGTTTTGCGAGATATCCCAACTCGTACAAACGAGACTGAACACGTTTGATATCATCGCCGTCCATGCCCTTCTTTAAAAGGTAGGACTTTGCGTTCTCGTCAAACAGCATTGCTATGGTCTGCTGTCCTATGATACCGTCCTGTGTCAGTTCGTTCTGACGCTGGAAGAGTTTTACGGATTCCATCGTGATGGGACCGTAATGCTCGGTGGGCTCAGCAAATTCCATGAAGCCCAGCTGCATCAGTCGCTCCTGGATAACCGCTACACTCTTGTGGTCGGTTCCCTGATAGTAGATGTCAAGGAATACTATAGGTTCTTTCTTTTCACCTTCATTATCCTGTCCGTCAGTCCCGTCTCCGTTATTAACCGAAGGGTCGAATACCATCATTCCTTCTTCAAAACGGATGCTGCCTGCAGCCTGAGTTACCTTGTAGCCCAGAAGCTCCAGATATTTCTGTCTGTTCTCGTAATCCGCAAGAACCGTGTTGGCGTTATCGATCGCAGAATCCATTATTTTCTCAATGGTACCCTTATCTTGCGCATCTCCGGATTCTGTCGTATCGGAGGATGTATTATTGTCCTGATTGTCAGTTGTCACTCCGCTATCGACATTATCGGTATTTGTATTGTTATCTGTATTATTATCTGTTCCGTTCTCATCCGACTTCTGCAGGCTTTCGGATATCAATCCCATGCTCTGCGAGAGCCCGCCGACAATCACGACATTGTCGGGAACCGTAGTTATCTCTCCGTCGTTTGTAAGAACCGTTTGTCCTTTTTCGTTCGGTGCTCCTATTATACCCTTATAGGCCGGCTCATTCTGAGCAGAAAGCTTGAAGTAGCCGATAAGACCGCCTAATGCCGCAATAAGGACTATGCCTACCACGACGATTATTCCTAAAGGGCCTTTTCCACCCTGCTTCATTCAATCACCCCTTAAACCTGAGGAAAAATTATAATTCCTTTCCTGTGAGCTTCTTATAACCCTCAAGATATTTCTCGATAGTCTTATCCACGATCTCCTGAGGTAAGGTCCAATTATGTCCTTCATGGCTCTTAAGCCAGTCTCTTGCGAACTGCTTGTCAAACGAAGGCTGTGAATGACCTGCCTCATAGCCATCGAGCGGCCAGAAACGTGAACTGTCGGGGGTAAGCATTTCATCGCCCACAACAATGTTTCCATCCTCATCGAGTCCGAATTCAAATTTAGTATCTGCGATTATAATTCCCTTGGAAAGTGCATAATCCGCACATTTCTTGTAAAGAGCGATGGTACAGTCCTTTAGTTTCTTTGCGTATTCCTCGCCCTTGCCGGTGAAACGCTTCTCAAGGTACTCTACGCTCTGTTCGTAGCTGATGTTTTCATCATGATCGCCGATCTCAGCCTTTGTAGAAGGAGTATAGATGGGCTCAGGGAGCTTGTCCGATTCCTTAAGGCCCTCGGGAAGCTTGATCCCGCATACCTCTCCGGTCTTCTGGTAACTTGCCCAGCCGCTTCCTGTGATATATCCGCGAACGATACACTCTACGGGAAGCATTTCAAGCTTCTTGACCATCATGCTCTTTCCGTCAAATTCGGGTGTTCTGAAATACTCTGGCATGTCGTTAACATCCACAGAGATCATATGGTTCGGGATGATGTCCTTTGTCATATCGAACCAGAATTTGCTCATCTGAGTAAGAACGGTTCCCTTCTTTGTCACGATGTTGTTCAGGATAACGTCGAAACAGCTGATCCTGTCGGTAGCCACCATAATGAGGGTATCCCCGTTGTCGTAGATTTCACGTACTTTTCCTTCTTTTATGGGTTTTAATACTTCCATCTTCATTCTCCTTGTAAATGGTGCAGAGAACTATCTCTCTACATATTTAGACGATTTTATCTTAACATAGTTCCTTTTTTTTGTCAAATAAAGGGATTATGAAGTAATTGTTAATTCTTTGAGAACTCTGCGAGCTCCAGCCCTTTGTTCCTGTCCATGACAGTCCTTATGCTCCACTCATGAGCGAACAGGAGCAAGGGATTGCCCTTCATATCCTTAACGCGCTTTGTATCGGATGTAAGATTAAGCTCTGTCAGCGGTGCGGGTGAATCAGTTACCCAGCGGATATATTCATACGGAAGGGTTTCCATCTTTATTTCAACACCGTATTCTGACTCCATTCTGAATTTCATAACGTCGAACTGAAGGACACCGACAACTCCGACAATAATCTCTTCCATACCGGAATTATATTCCTGGAATATCTGGATAGCGCCCTCCTGAGCTATCTGGGTTACACCCTTTAAGAACTGCTTGCGCTTCATAGTATCGACCTGGCGGATCTTTGCAAAATGCTCCGGTGCAAAGGTCGGGATTCCTTCGTATGTGAACTTAAGTCCGGGTGCACAGACGGTATCTCCTATCGAGAAGATTCCGGGGTCGAATACACCGATGATATCCCCGGCATATGCCTCCGAAAGGATTTTTCTCTCCTGTGCCATAAGCTGCTGGGGCTGTGAAAGTCTCAGCTTTCGTCCGCCCTGAACGTGGAATACTTCGGCCTCGGCATCAAATTTTCCTGAACAGATACGCATGAATGCTATCCTGTCTCGATGTGCCTTGTTCATATTAGCCTGTATTTTAAACACAAATGCCGAGAAATCGGTCTCCATAGGGTTGATGACCTCACCGCCGGCCGTTCTGGGAAGCGGAGTGGGTGCAAGCTTTAAGAAATATTTCAGGAAGTTTTCCACACCGAAATTATTAAGTGCTGAACCGAAGAATACGGGAGTAAGCAATCCGTTCCGAACTTTTTCAAGGTCGAACTCATCCATAGCTCCTTCAACAAGCTCTATCTCTTCCTTCAGCTTCTCATGTGCTTTTTTACCGATGATATCGTCAAGAGCCGGATCTCCTATTACTGCCGAAACCGATTCAACCTCCTTCATTCCGTAGGTGGTCGCAAAATATCGGTTTATCTTACCGGTCTGTCTGTCAAACACACCCTGGAACTCCTTGCCCGAGCCAATGGGCCAGTCCATAGGACATGTCCTTATCCCGAGAACGCTCTCTATCTCGTCAAGAAGCTCATATGTGTCCTTTGCTTCCCTGTCCATCTTATTTATAAACGTAAATATCGGGATGTGCCTCATGACGCAGACCTTAAACAGCTTTATGGTCTGTGCCTCAACACCCTTTGATCCGTCTATTACCATGACCGCGGAATCCGCTGCCATAAGCGTACGGTATGTATCCTCCGAGAAGTCCTGATGTCCCGGTGTATCCAGTATGTTGATACAGTATCCGTCATAATTGAACTGCATAACGGACGATGTAACCGAAATACCTCTTTCCTTCTCTATTTCCATCCAGTCCGATACCGCATGCCTTGCAGTCTTCTTAGCCTTTACGGAACCTGCAAGATTGATTGCTCCGCCGTAAAGCAGCAGCTTCTCCGTAAGGGTTGTCTTACCTGCATCGGGGTGTGATATAATGGCAAATGTTTTTCTTCTCTCGATCTCTTCTCTTGTTCCCATCTTACTTCCTCATAAAAATAATAACCTTCGACCTGTATATAAACGCAAACATTAGTATTTTATCATATATATAGAAAATATCAACATATTTTTTATGGTGGATTTCATTTATCTGCATACGCTTATTGCAAATAAAAAGCCCTCCTTACCGGATACCCGGTAAAGAGGGTACATATACCATTTAGTAAATCACTTCTTGAGTTCAGATGTACAATGAGGACATCTGGTAGCCTTGATGCTGATCTCTGACTGGCAGAAAGGACAGGTCTTTGTTGTAGGCTCTGCCTTCTTTTCTTCCTTCTTGTTCAGCTTCTTGCCACCCTCTGCGAGCTTGTTGAATCCCTTTACTATAAAGAATACAACGAGAGCCATAAGCAGGAAGTTGATAATCGCAGTAATGAAGTTACCGTAATTAAGTGTGGTAAGTCCAGCCTCCTGAGCTGCTTCGATGGTAACGGGTCTTACTCCCTCATAGTCACCGAAGATGATGAACAGGTCGGAGAAATCCGGTTTTCCGATGATGGCTGCCAGGATAGGCATGAATATGTCATTTACAAGAGATGTTACGATAGCGTTGAATGCAGCACCGATGATCATGCCGACAGCAAGATCTATCATATTGCCGCGCATAATGAATTTCTTAAATTCTTTAATCATTCCCTTTTACCTCGATTCAAATTTCCTCAACAGCTGCGTCGGGAGCATTCTTCTTAACACTCTCAACACCGTTTACACAGTTCTTCATAGTGGTGTAGCCTTCGCCGATGGCAATGATCTGGCCGTTTGTTGCCTTAAGACGGAAACGGAATTCTCCTGATTTGTCGGAATAGATTTCGAACTTAGGGCACTTCTCGGTCTTGAATCCTTCAACCGTCTGATCCTCGATGCTTGCAGCGGGAGCGTTCTTCTTTACGCTCTCAATGCCGCTTACACAGTAAGACTTGTCCTTGTAAACCTGTGAAGTTGCGATGACCTGGCCATTTGTTGCCTTAAGGTCAAACTTGATGCCTGTAGCTGTTTTCTTGATGATGAATTTTCCCATACTCTCCTCCTTATAATTCTGTTTTTCAGCCGATCCGGGTTTTACCTTCTTTAAGCAGGTAAAAATCCTCATATGACGGCTAAACTATACGAATCTTATTATAATATAATATGTCTTTATAATCAATATTTTTTTATTGATTTTTCAATTTTTTTTGCAATTTTTTTCTGATTTGTATTCGAATTTCGGAGATTAAAGAATAATTGTATTCTCACCGGGTTTTCTTCTTTCAAAAACCGATTCGAGCTGTCGGATCACAACCTTCTTAGGTCTGATAAACCTTTCCTCGTGACTGACAAGACATTTATCGGCTTTTAGGCTTTTAAGAAGATCTATCTGCTCTTTTAGCTTCTGAACGTTATATTCCGCATGCGGCTCGATATCATCTTTCGGCTCTATATATCTGCAATAAGTGGAATCCCCCATGAACAGGAACTCATCATTTACCATTAGCGCCAGCGAGCCCTTGGAATGCGAAGATGGCATCGGTATTATCTCAAGTTTCAATGACTTTCCGTCCTTTGTCTCATCGGTAACGGTAACGGCTTCCGTCACGATCATCCCATCCGGGATATATTTCTCGGTCCCCTTTCCGATATATATTTTTTCAAATTCCGGTCTTTCATAATTAAGGCTTCTCTCGTCCCCCGGCTCAAGTCCGGCATCACCCTTCTTATGTTTTGTCAGCCACCAGGTATGATCCCCATGGAAATGTGAAATAACGGCTTGTTTCTTTCCCTGTATCGAATACAGGAAATCCAGGCATTCATACGTGCTTCCCACATCAAAAAGATATGTACGATCCTTGGCATAAATAATCCCGACATCTGAAGAAATAGGTCTGTCACAGGATGGGATATATGACATATACTCGTTTATCTGCTTTATCATTTTTCTGTTTCTCCATAAATGATCGAAGGCTTCAAAAAGTTTCCGGCCCCCGTCTCCGACCTATGCTATCACACCTCTTATTCTTTGTCAAACAGGGAAAAATTTTTACTTGTTTTATTTATAAAGATATAATATAATGTTATAAGGTCAAAAGTTTATTTTGCCGAAAGGCAAAAGGGGGTTTAAGGAAAATGGGTAAAAAATCGATCAAGGAAAACAAGAACATTTATCAACTCTGCCGTGAGAAATGTGATTTCACCAGGCAACGTGCCAGCGAAGAGATGATTTTTATTTCTGACGACAGAATCGAAAAAATCGAGAGCGAAAAGTCACTCCCGCATCCCGATGAAATTCTTGCCATGGCTGAATGCTATAAGGCACCCGAGCTGTGTAATTATTTCTGTGCAAATGAATGTCCCATAGGTCAGAAGCATGTTAAAGCGCTCAAGGTTCAGGATCTGTCGCAGATCATCCTTGAAATGATAGCTTCACTTAATGCCATGAATAAAGAAAAAGAACGTCTGATAGAAATTACCGCAGATGGAATCATTACCGACGATGAACTAAAGGATTTCAACAATATCAAAGAGCAGCTTCAACGTATCTCTCTTTCCATTGAAACTCTAAAGCTCTGGGTTGATAAAACCATTGCCGACGGAAAACTCGATACTACGATATCCTTCCATGAATGATTCAAAAAAATTTACGCCCGGTTTCGATACCGGGCGTTTTTATTACACAAGTATTTTAGAAAAATCTGAAGCTGATGCTTTGAAGCTGAAGTCCATTTACGGGTGTGAACAGCTTAAATACAGCATGTCTCGAATGAACGAACATATCCTTTTCTATGGTCATGGGTTCTCCGCCGGTACCGTTAAAGGTATATACTCCATATACCTTACCCGAATAAAATACCGAAACCGGAAGCTGTGCCAGCTCTCCAAGGTCGGATGAAGCCGTTATTGCGATCTTGCACATTCCCATGGTTTCAAAATCGAGCCCCAGCAGTATCTCATCACCGCTGCCGAATTTATAGCCCGAAAGATCCATGGTAAAGTCCTTGCCGGCATTTACGAACTCAACGTCAAGCTCCTCTTCCTTGAAGCTGTCATCCGAATCGTTTGTCTCTATCTCGGCCACATTTCCGATAAGTCTCTCGAATGAATACATGTTCATAGCCTGACCGCAGACATTCTTTGCTGACCTCTGAAGCTCGGCGATGGTCAGTCTTCCGTCTGCCAGAGCTTCTTCAAGGTTATCACCGTGCTTATTCTGAGATGAATCGGGACATACCATATACAGATCATTCTGAGCCCTTACCATAGCAGCAAAGTTATTTCTTTCACCCTTACCGCCTTCTTCGCTGGTCATTGCCCACCAATCGGTCATAACTATTCCCTTAAAGCCCCACTGCTCACGGAGGATGGTCGTATTTAAGTCATAACAGCTCGAGGTCCATGTTCCGTTAAGGCTTCCGTATGTAGTCATGAATGAATCCGCAACGCCTTTACGTACCGTTATCTCAAAGCCCCTTAAGTATATTTCCCTCAAAGCCCTCTCGGAAACAACAGAATCCACAAAATGCCTCTTTGTTTCCTGGTTATTTCCCGCGAAATGCTTAACCGTTCCGGTAACACCTGCAAAATGCAAGCCCTTGAGCATTACCGAAGCCATAAGACCAGTAAGCAGCGGATCCTCTGAGAAGTATTCAAAATTACGTCCGTTAAGCGGATGTCTGTGGATGTTCATTCCGGGTCCTAACAGATTATCTACATTGTTCTTTACCATCTCAACAGAGGTAAATTCATAAAGCTTTTCTATAAGCTCGGTGTTAAATGTCGATGCAAGCAGGAATCCGTTGGGAAGTGAAAAAGCCAACGCACCTGTATCAAGACGCATTCCGGAAGGACCGTCATCACAACAGCATGCCGGAACTCCTTTAGCCACGATGCTGTCAGTCACTCCGCCGTATGCCGCAGCCGTTCCCGCGGTAACTCTGGGACTTCCCATGCCCTCGCCTCTGACTATGGACACAAGCTCTTCCTTAGAGAACTGGGCAACAAAATCGTCCATCGAAACTTTGTTGTTTTTTACATCCAAAAGCTTATAGCCCTTGTCTCCAGTCATGGGGATTTCCTGCGGAAGTCTTGCATTCCTCTTCTCGGACATGGAAGTCTTTCTTACAGGAACCTTTTCCTTTACCATAAACGGAATATCGTCGGGCATATCGCAGACAACGGCTTTCATCCTCTCGAACGGTCTTACCGGAGCCATTGCACTCTCAAGCTTTTCTATGCATATATTCTTTTCTATTACAAAGCTTCCCGAATATATCGTATTTCTGACATTTTCGCCCGCAAGAACGGAATATCCTCCTTTTTCAAGCACCCATGCAGTTCCGAAGCCGAGTACGCCCGCATCATCAAATGAAGCAAATTCACGGCTGGCACATTTAAGCTCAACGACCTGCTTTTCTCCGGGAGCTAAAAGCTTAGTCTTTGCAAAGGCAGTCATTACCTTTCCGGGTTTTCCCATTTTTCCCATCGGAGCTGAAATAAACTGCATAACAACTTCTTTCCCGGGGAATTTTCCCTTATTGGTAACCTCCACAGTCTGGGATATATTTACGCCCTTGCATGAAATATCGACATTGATATCAAGCGGCTCAACAGAGAACGAAGTATATGACAGTCCGAATCCGAACGGGAAACGTACCTTATCCTTTGCGGCAGTCTCAAAATATCGGTATCCGACATAAATATCCTCTTCGTAGAAAAGGTCCTCGGTCCTTCCAAATGTACAGGATGAAGGATAATCTTCAAGCTCGTAGGCAACGGTTACGGGAAGGTGTCCTGACGGAGAAACATCTCCTAAAAGGACCTTAGCGGTTCCGCATCCTCCTACCATACCTCCCTGCCATGCAATAAGCACGGCATCGGGATTGACCTCATCTATGAAACCAAAGTCCATTATATTTCCTATATTAAGGACTACTGCCATTCTGTCAAATGCGTTGCGGACCTTTTTTAAGGTCGAGAGTTCCTCTTCATACAGTTTGAAGGCTCCCTCTTTATCTACGTTGTCCTGATCCTCACCGGCCGTACGTGCGATTATGACAAGTGCCATATCGGAATTAGCGGCGGCATCCGTCACTGCTTCCTCCTCTATGTCGTATTCCTTCTGCGACCAAGGATCTGCTCCCCATCCGCAGCCTGCTTCCAGCGGATGTTCCTTATCCCAGAGCTTATACAGTTTTTTAAGAGGTTCATATATCTTTATATTATCTGATGCATCAAGCGCGTCAAGAATACCCGTCACCTTTTTAACGTTTACCATTCCGCCCGATCCAAGACCGCTCTTATAATAATGGAACTGCATCCTTCCGAAGACGGATATCACAGAGCCTTTTCTTATCGGAAGGACTCCGCCGTCATTTTTAAGCAGTACCTGTCCCTCTGATATTGCCTCTATTGCAGTATTCCTATATGCATCATAATCAAGTGTATATTTCATGAAAACCTCCCGGGAATTCTGTATTATATTTAAATGACTATATACATGTCAATGTCACCTCGAAAACACCTTCAGCGTTTTCTCGGTAACAAAACGATGCTTCGCATCTTCTGGTTTTGTTATATCATAAACCCAACTATACAAAATATCAATGTATTAAAATGTAAAATAAATATAAAAAAAGATACTTATAATAATCTCTTACTATAAGTATCCATGTAGTAACCTGTTCAGTTTTTACCGTCAACCTTCAATGCCCTCATCGAGTTAAGGATTGCAAGGACCGCAACTCCAACATCGGCAAAAACCGCTGCCCACATGGAGGCGAATCCCAAGGCACCGAGGATCAGTACAAGAGCCTTTACGGATAAAGCAAATACTATATTCTGCTTAACTATCCTCAAGGTTTTCGATGCAATCCCCATCACCTTTGATATTTTTACGGGATTGTCGTCCATTATTACAACGTCTGCAGCCTCTATTGCGGCATCGCTTCCAAGACTTCCCATGGCAATCCCGATATCGGCACGGGTAAGTACCGGTGAATCGTTTATTCCATCTCCGGCAAAAGCCACCTTACCGGCTCCGTTCAGTTCATTTATATAATTCTCAACACATGCGACCTTATCCTGCGGATAGAGCTCGGATCTTATCTCGTCTATAAGCTTTCCGCCAAATCCGGGGTGTTTTTTCGGTACATCCTTCGATAAGTCATTAACCACTGCCTCGGCCTGATTCTTCTTATCTCCTGTGAGGAGTACGCATTTGTTGACTCCGGTCGCTTTAAGGCTTACCAATGCATCAACGCTCTCGGGCTTAACGGAATCCGATATCACTATCGCTCCTTGATATTTTCCGGCCCTTGCAATATAGACAACGGTTCCGGTACGCTCTACCGGTTTGAAGTCGATCTGTTTTGAATTCATAAGCTTATCGTTGCCGGCAAGTATTTCTTCACCGTCAACCGTTGCACATATGCCCTGTCCGGGAATTTCTTCAAATGAAGCCGGTTCAGCAACAGCATTTTTCTTTTCGTATCTTGATTCCGGCGATCCTTCATTCACCGATAATCTCCAAGCCTCGCATACCGCACCCGCTACGGGATGGGTGGAATTTTGTTCCGCCTTTGCCGCAATTTCCAATAACTCCTGCTCACTGCATCCTTCCGGGATTATCGAATTAACCTTAAATTCACCTTTGGTAAGGGTTCCCGTTTTGTCAAAGCATATGGTCTTGATATCTGCAACCGCCTCTAAGTGGCTGCTGCCCTTAACCAGCACTCCTATCGAGGATGCTGCACCTATTCCGCCGAAAAATCCCATCGGAACCGAGATAACAAGTGCACAGGGGCATGAAATAACAAGGAATGTGCAGGCACGCCTTATCCATTCTGCCCATTCTCCTGTGATCAGTGAAGGAACTACTGCCAGTATCACCGCTCCTATGGTAACTATGGGAGTATAATACTTTGCGAATCTGTGAATAAAGGTTTCATGCTTTGATTTTCTTGAAGAAGCGTTTTCCACTAGTTCCAGGATCTTCGATACCGTCGAATCCTCATAGGCCTTTGTCGTACGGCATTTAAGGAGTCCGTTTCCGTTTACGCTTCCGGAGTATATTTCTTCTCCGACGCCGGAATGTCTGGGAACCGATTCACCGGTAAGTGCGGATGTATCAAGAAATGACTCTCCCTCGAGGATCACACAATCTATAGGAACGCGTTCACCCGGTTTAATGAGGATTACGCTTCCGGGTTCAACATCATCGGGATCTTCCTGCTCAACGCTTCCGTCTTCCTGCACAAGGTTTGCATACTCGGGGCAGATATCCATCATATCAGATATCGATTTCCTTGATTTCCCGACGGCATATGACTGGAACAGCTCCCCTACCTGATAGAACAGGATTACAGCTACTGCCTCGGAATACTCCTTTATCCCATATGCACCGATCCCCGCCACCAGCATCAGGAAGTTTTCATCGAAAACCTGCCCGTGGCAAATATTTTTGACGGCCTTCAGAACTATATCATATCCTGCAAGCAGGAAGGGAACGAGATAAATGAATGGCTCTATGAGCTTACCCTCTATCATATCCTCATAGGATCCCGTATGCGACCAGATGAGAATCCCCCCGTATATAATACCTGCCGTTATAATTCTGTATAATGTTTTCTTTTGTTTTGGACTCATAACAAGCTCCATTTTCAATCGTCAAGGACGATCAAACATCTTTATCTCATAATTACACAATCGGGTTCTACCTTCTTGCATACCTTTACAACTTCATCCATTATGGCTTCGAATCGCTCATCATCGGCATCAATGCTCATCTTCTGCGTCATAAAGCTGACCGTTGCATCATTAACTCCATCGATTTTTTTGATGGCATCCTCCATCTTCTGTGCACAGTTTGCGCAATCAAGATCCTGTAATTTGAATTTCTTTTTCATGATTTTTCTCCTATCGTATTTTTTTATTTTACTCCATGATGTGCTCGGCTCCCTGAGCGATTATCGAGCTTACGTGGTCATCGGCAAGCTTGTATATTACAGATTTTCCTTCACGCCTAAAATCTATAAGCTTTGCCTGTTTTAGGATTTTCAACTGATGGGATACCGCAGATTGTGTCATGTCCAGAGTGTTCGCTATATCACAGACGCACATCTCGCTTTCAAACAATGCAAACAATATCCTGATCCTTGTTGAATCCCCGAAGCATTTGAACAACTCCGCCAAGTCGTACAGTTTATCTTCTTCGGGCATCATCCTTTTTAATTCCGTTATTTTTTCGTCATGCTTATGTTCGTGAGAAACCTCACAATGTTCTGTATCATTTAATGACATCTTATCCTCCTAAACCTCGCCTATCAGAGACCCAACTCTGACTTAATTTAACATATGAGCAACTGTTCATATGTTCATAATATCACATTTTTTTTAATTGTCAAGTATTTTTTTAATAAAGCTTCAAATAAAAAACAACCCTGTATAAATCAGGGTTGCTTCGTAATCCTTATTCAAAAACATTATAGTTCAGAAGGTCCGTCACCGACCTCAATTACATAAAACTCGGGTTTTATCCCGCTTAATTCTTCGTATCTCTTTCCGGCTTCGCTGCAGACTTTATCCACCGCCTCGTTCTTAACCAAGGCTACCGTACATCCGCCGAATCCGCCGCCTGTCATTCGTGCTCCTATCACGCCCTCGACCTGCAGTTCCGATTCCACCATTATATTAAGCTCCTTACAGGTAACCTCATAGTCTAAGTCAAGCGACCTATGCGATCCGTTCATCAGCTTTCCAAAGGTTTCAAGGTCATCGGCATTTAGTGCTTTTACCGCCTCTATTGTCCGAAGGTTTTCAGTAACCGCATGACGCGCACGTCTAAAGCACACCTCATCCTTTATAGCTTTCGAATACCTGTTGAAGCTCTCTTCATCGAGTTCTCCCAAGGACTTGATATCCGTAACGGCCTGAAGGTCTTTTAATGCCGTTTCGCTCTCACGTCTTCGGTCATTGTATGCCGATGTTGTAAGCTCATGTTTTACCTTGGTGTTCGCTATCACTATCTTCGCATTCTTTAGATTTACCGGAACATATTCATATTCAAGGGTTGCGGTATCAAGGAATATTGCATGATCTTTTTTCCCGAATGCCGAAGCGAACTGATCCATTATTCCGCAGTTCATGCCGTTAAATTTGTTCTCGGATTCCTGACCGAAAAGCGCAAGTTCTTTCTTTGAAACATTTAATCCGAAAAGACTGCTGAGTACGAATCCTGTCAACACTTCGATCGAAGCAGATGAAGAAAGCCCCGAACCGTTCGGTATATCCCCAAAGAAAAGGATATCAAGTCCCCTATCGATATTAAATCCGTGCATCTTAAAGGTATACACTATCCCCAGCGGGTAATTTGCCCATTTATATTCCTTTGAATTTTTAAGGTCTGTCAGAACATCCACTTCTATGACCCCATCCTTTTCAAAATTCATTGAATACAAGCGGATAAGGCTGTCATTCCTCAACCTGCATGCCGCATATGTTCCCAGGTTAAGCGCGCACGGAAAAACATGTCCCCCGTTATAATCGGTATGTTCACCGATAAGGTTTACCCTGCCCGGAGCAAAGAATACTCTTGCTCCGTCACTGTCTCCGAAAACTTCGGAAAATTTCCCCAAGAGAAATTCCTTGGTTATAGTATCGTTCAAACCTGTAGTTCCTAAACTCATAGGTTTCGATCCTTTCATCTGTTCTTCTTTTTCTTGATAACATATACGAGCACAACCGTACCGGATGCCAAAACAGCCATACCAAGAACGATCAATATAATAGGCATTACGATATTTCTGGTATTGTCAGCCTTATCCGATGATCCTTCCTTTTCTGTCACAGTTTCACCTGTCTGTTTTGAACCGGCTTCTGAATTATCTGTTTTGTCTTCATCGGGCACCGGCGTCGCAGTAGGTTTCTTAGCAGTTTCATCCATCGGTACAGGGGTGATCTGAGCCTCTTTGGTCGGTTCGGGTGTAGGTTCGGGGGTAGGTTCGGGTGTAGGATTCAAAGCTTCCTCACCGTAAAGAGAAATAAACTTCTCCACCGCCTTCTCATCCGCTTCCCAAAAGAGCATTCCGTAAACAGTCAGATTCCTGCTTTCATCCCCTGTATACTCTGTTCCTTCCCTAAAATCCTTTGTAGTGTACCAGCCTAAAATCTTAAGTCCTTGTGGCGCCTTAGCACTTTCCTTTGAACTAAAGCTCTTGCCGCAGACTACGAAATCAACTTCAGGCTTTAACGCCATTACATCAACCTCATATACGTATATATCAGGTCCTTCGGAATATATCCACATTTCGCTGTCGGAGGTGTTTCTTATCCCCGCAGATGTAAGTGTGTCATTAATTGTCCTGAATCCGAAGAAGGCAATGTTATATCCGTCCCTTTCTTCCGTCCTGTCGGGTGCGATATCTCCCGAATACAGTTCCTTTTCTCCAAGATTGATCGAAATCAGAGGAGAAGCAGAGCCCTTGTAGGCCACTGCAATCTCAGAAGTTAACTTTATATAATACCGTATTACCGGTATGGATATGGGCTGTGCATGTGACAGATAAAGCCCCGCAACATTATGCCCGTTCTCATCTTCATAAATGATATCCCCGCCGAGAATACCTTTCTTCTCTAATGAAGTCTGATATGCCATCCTGTCGGTGGTCACAAGCTCTCCCCAATCAATACTCTTTGAAGCAAGGAAAAGCTTATCAACTACCGAAGGGTAATTCCATTCACACCTGTTCCTCTGTATCCAGGCATGGCATTCGCCTCCGGAATGACCGTTAGCACCGTTATCCCAAAGGATTATCGGAATACCGTACTCATAGGATTTCCGCCCCATGTATTCCGCCCAGTTTTCGCGCTGTTCAGTATTATTCTTATCGGTGGCACTCGTCTCCCCAATGACCACGGGAATGTCGTTAAACAGGAACATCTCCTCAAGGTCACGGAACAGAGTGTCTATTCCGTATGTATGGCTTTTATCATTCGGATCGAATTCATATAAGTTATCGCTCAGGCAGAAATCATACGGGCTGTAGCAGTGAACGGAAATGATAACGTTTTTTATCGCCTTTCCTTCATATGACGGTATTGAAATGGTATTTAAAATATCCTTTGAGGAAGATGCCGCATACCCCGGGATCATAAGGCAGCGCTCACTGTTATATCCCTTGCCGTTGCTTCTTATGGTATATGCAAATACCTGGTCAAGATAATTAACGGCATCGTAAGCTTCCTGATCTCCGCTCCACTCGATATCGGTACCTGCCAGTCTAGGCTCGTTCATTCCCTCAAATATCAGGTGTTGATCGTAATCCGCAAAGCAGTCGGCTATCTGGCTCCATACTGCTTCAAGCTCTTTTCCTATGCTTTCATAATTAGAGCTAAGCTTTGAGGTATTGATCCATGCCTCATGATGGAGATTGATTATGATATACATATCAAGGTCATATGCATAATCAACAACCTCCTTTACTCTTGCAAGGAAATCCGGATTGATTGTATATGAACCGTCCTTTGAGAGCTGATTATTCCAGGTCACAGGGATCCTTATTGTTTTAAATCCCCTGTCATGTACTGCTTTTATCAGTTCCTGTGTAACCTTAGGATTTCCCCATGAGGTTTCCTGGCTGTATACATTGCTCTTGTTTCCGCCTGTGGCGTCAAAGGTGTTTCCCAGATTCCAGCCGAAACCCATCTCGGATGTTATCTCCATTGCGTTTTTTCCGGTAAGGACTTCCTTAGCTTTTGCAGGCGAACAGGCCGGCAATATCTGTATCAGGAGACATACGAATATTAAAAATGCGAATAATCTGCCCCGATTCCTTATTATTTTAATATATATTTTGTTTTCCAAGCCGTCCGGCTCCTTTCTGAAAATGTATATCCCGATTACATATGTGTTACGTCTTCTAAGGCTGCAGCTATAACCTTATCCATGTCATAATACTTATACTGGCCGAGCCTTCCTCCGAAGAATACGTTTTCGGTTGCGTCGGCAAGCTGCTTGTATTCTGCATACAGCTTGTTGTTTATATCGTTGTTTACAGGGTAATAAGGCTCATCGCCCTTCTCCCATGCCTTCGGGTATTCTCTGGTGATTATGGTCGTAGGCTGTTTTCCGAATTCAAAATGTTTGTGCTCGATAATTCTCGTAAAATCAACCTCATGGCTCGTGTAATTGACAACCGCAACGCCCTGGTAGTTTTCTTCCTCAAGCTTCTCGGTCTCGAACCTGAGCGATCTATACTCAAGTTCTCCGAGGCGGTAATCGAAGAATTCGTCTATCATGCCGGTATATACCACCTTATCAGCTATTCCGCATCCGTAATCAACGGTGCCTTCGCTGTTTTCAGGCTTGTCGGCATGAAGCGCGCGGAGCTTAAAGTAATCGGTGTCCAGCTTTACGTCAATCCCCTCGAGCATTTCCTCGATCATTGCGGTATAACCGCCGATGGGGATTCCCTGATATCTGTCATTAAAATAGTTGTTGTCAAATGTGAATCTGACAGGAAGACGCTTAATTATGAATGCGGGCAGCTCCTTGCAATCCCTTCCCCATTGCTTCTCGGTGTATTCCTTAACAAGCTTCTCATAAACATCGCGTCCTACAAGGCGAAGTGCCTGTTCTTCCAGGTTCTTTGGCTCGCCCGTAATACCTTCGGCATCTATCTGCTCCTTTATTTTTGCAGCTGCCTCTTTAGGAGTTGAAACACCCCAAAGTTTCGAAAAGGTATTCATATTAAAGGGCAGATTATATAATTCGTCATGATATCTTGCGACCGGAGAATTCACAAAATTATTGAATTCTGCGAACTGATTGACATAATCCCAGATTTTCTTATCGGAGGTATGGAAAATGTGAGCGCCATACTTATGGACATTTATCCCGTCAATGTTTTCGGTATAGATGTTTCCTCCTATAACCTTGCGTTTGTCTATAACAAGGCATTCCATACCGTTTTTCTTAAGCTCGTGAGCTGCAACCGCTCCGTAAAGACCTGCACCTACTATCAGATAATCGTATTTTTTATCCATAATAAACTCCTTATGTTTTATAATACATAGGATCATACTGTTTCCGTCAGAACAACAAAATCCCTAAATAGCATTATATGATATCCTGTCTGTTTAGTCAATGTTTTTCCTATTTTGACACACCGGGGCAAATATGCTATGATTGTTGCTTGGAGCTATACAACATTTTTATTCAAGGAGTACATCCCTATGTCAATTAAAAAGATTATTACAGCCACCATCTGCCTGGTACTTGCTTTTTCCTTTATCCTCGGCACAGCGGTACCTGCATTTGCAGATGAAGGTATTCGGGACATCGCAATTTCAGAAGAAGCTACAGAGGAATTCCGTGCAGTCTGGATCGCATATTATGATTTTGTGGATTCAAGGGAATACGACAAATATGATTTTACCGCTTACGTCAGGGAGATGTTTGATAATGCGGTCAGTCTCGGCTTTAACGCGGTAGTTGTCCATGTCCGGCCATTCAGCGATGCCATGTATAAATCGGATTATTATCCCTGGTCATACTATTGTTCGGGCCAGCAGGGAATAAATCCAGGCTTTGACCCCTTAAAGATCATGGTTGAGGAAGCTCATAGCCGTGGACTTGAGATTCATGCCTGGCTTAATCCGTACCGGGTTACCACATCATGGAACTACGGCACCGATGTAAGCCAGCTTTCCAAGAAAAATCCTGCAAGGAAATGGCTCACCAACAAGAAAACCTCTGATGACAGGAACGTCCTAGAATACGGCGGAGCACTATACTACAATCCTTCGGTTTCTGCGGTAAGAAAGCTCATTGTAAACGGCGTTAAAGAGATCGTAACCAATTATGATGTCGACGGTATCCATTTCGATGATTATTTCTATCCAGATCTCGACAGTGACTATGAAACAAATTTCGATGCCGAGGAATATGAAGCATATAGGAAAAAGAAAATCTCCCAAGGTAAAACTCCTATGTCCATCCAAAAGTGGAGAATGAACAATGTCAATACTCTTGTTAAACAGGTTTATTCGGCCATCAAGGAAATAGACAGTGATGTAGTATTCGGCATCAGCCCCGGCGGCTATATCGATTATTTCGATGAAAAGGAACGCTGGTATGTTGATTACAGAACCTGGATGAGTGAGGACGGATACATCGATTATATTTGTCCCCAGCTTTACTGGAGCTTCAATTCAAGGAATATTTTCCCTTATTACGAAACCCTGCTGAAATGGGCTTCGGCTCTCCAAAACGAGAAGGTTAAGCTGTACATAGGCCTTCCGGCATATAAGATGAACGCCAAAAGCAACATCAGTTCTCAGGATTCCCTGACCGATACAGAATGGTACAACCAATTCCTTCTTGCAGATATGGTCCTTTACGGAAGAAGATCCGGTTATGTTTCCGGTTATATAGTTTTTGACTATTCCGATCTTATTGCCGAGAAAAACAAAAAAGCGGCAGAAGCTCTTAAAGAAGAGTTCAGCCGCCCGTGATCAATAAAGTTTGATCGTGTAAAGATATCCCATAAATCCGACGCTTTCATAAGCTATTTCGCCGCTGCAGTAGTTTTTGGAACAATAATCGGTCAAAACATCCCAAATATCGGAATATAATGTCTGGCTTGTCGAGCTGTCAAAGAACTGTACAGTGATCGGCAGGCCTTTTTCTAACCCTTTGTCTAGTTTTTCCTTAATATATGCCAAGGAATCTGCATTGCCGCTGACTGAGTCATATGAACCATAGGTTTCATATATTATGCCAAGATCCTTACTCTCCGCTTTCGGAAGATCTGTATCGTCCCAGATATGGTTTGCGGAAATATCTTTATCGGTTACGAGGAAATAATAGAATTTTAATCTTCCCTTTTCATCGGGAACCGGATCGTCCCAGGTTACGTCTACCGCATACCATTTATCCTTTATCTTAACCTTATTCCATGCATGCGTATCTTTTGAGCCGTCAGGATTAATTACTGTACCGTTAACAATAATACATTCTATTCCGGTGGCCTTGCATAAGAAATAGAAAGCCTTAGAATAACCGTCGCATACGCATACCTTTGTTTCAAGTGCGTAGCTTAACATATGAACATCCTTTCCGAAATAGGATAACGGATATTCGAAATTCAGGACCAGATAATCGTGAATGTTCTTTACGGTGCTATATTCATTCTTACCTTTGAGTTCTTTGGCCAGATCGATGATCTTGTCATAAAGTTCTTTTTCGTCACGATCAAGGTAATTCGTCTTTCCGATTGTCAAAGCACAGTCAACAGCAAATTCATCAGGATAAAAATCCCTTACTTCCGAAGTTGTAACTGTAAGGCTGACTACATTGGCATATTTTGTCGGTGCTAAAAATTTAAGTTCATTCAGAGACGGAAGGGCATTCAGATATTCTTCCTCAGACCTCAGGTATTTAAAATCCTCAACATCGTTAAAATACAGATGGAACATGCTCGAGTCCTTACAACCCAGAATAATGCCTGTCCATACTTCTTCAGTTGACTGACAGAGCTTTGCCTTATCAAACTTAAGAGTAGTATTCGGCTCGCGTTTCAAGTCCGCCATAAGTTTTTCAGTCCTCTGTTTTGCCAGAGCGTCATAATCCACAGTATTCTCGCTCTTTTGAGGTTGGTCATCTACTGCTGTTTCCTTTTGTATTACCGTAAAATTTATCTTTACCTTGTAGGTTTTCCCATTCTGCTTAACTTTGACTTTTACGGTCGCCGTTCCTGCGCCTACAGGTGTAACCTTAGCCTTCTTTACCTTAACAACTTTTTTGTCAGAGGTAGAATATTTAAGCTTGGCTCCAGAATTAACATTCAAAAGTTCAATAGTGTATACCTCGGAATCGGTATACAGCGTAACAGATTTTTCTTTTGCCTTTGGCTTTGCGGCCGCTTCAATCCTTGACGCGTAAGGAAGCATTGAAACCAAAAGAACTACGATTGCTAAAAACCCAATACATCTTAATCTCTTCATGCAGATCCCCCTTATCTTTTTTTATCCTTCTTATTATTTTCTCGTTTTAATTACCTTGTCAGACCGTCACTTTTCTTCACAGGATCCGATTTCAGCTTCTGTCTGTCCAATAACTTCTTCGGACCCATTGTCATTCACCCCTGATACAACTTCGTCCTTAGAAATCTCCCCATCCTCTTTCTTAGCCTGATCGGATTTTTTATTTTTCTTTACCTGCTCGGTGACTTCAGTGAGTACCGGGAAGATATTGTCCCTTTTGATCATATGGTTGATAGCAAGCCCGATACCTATCATAGCCCAGAATATCGGTGCAATAACTACCATTGAATCGTTTATGATACCTACAACCATATATCCGAAGGTACCGCAAAGTATTCCTATTCCTACCATAGGAAGATATTTTGACTTATCGGATTTACGATACAAACGGACACTTGTAATAAAATACCAGAAATAGAATACCAGGAAGCATATCAGTGACAGCACACCTGTCTGAACAGCTATCTGAAGATACATATTATGCGGCTTTGTAATATACTCCGTAGAATAGCCTCCGTTCGACATAGCAACGTAATCATCATTCGGGAAGGCCAGTATGAAAGTATCCGGTCCGGTTCCCAGGATCAGATTATCCTTGAGAAGAGGTATCGTTCTTGACCAGATAAAGCCACGGTTGGAAAATGCCTTGCTATAATTATTGAGAGATTCAACATAAGGTGCATTATTGATCTTATCAAATTTGCCCGTATTGGTTATATAGTAATATGTCTTATCCTCATTCGAATATACAAATTGCCATGTCTTGCCATCAATTTCAACAAGGAATACCGGATAATTATCCATATATCCGAAAGTAACAATAATATTCTCAAAACGTTCATCCGTTGTATTAAATATTAATCCTCCCTGTTCCAATTGCTTCATCACGAAAACAGCGTTACCGTACTCATCGAGGACATTGATTCCGATCTCATCTGTTTCCGGAATCTCCTGATGTGAAAGATAAAGCATGTTGTCATTATAATTTATCGCTATGCAATCGTCATTGGTCTCTATCGACTTTAACGTATAGTTACTTTCCTCCATGGAAAGTGCCTGTCTTACTTTCGAGAGAAGCTGATCATTCGAATAATTGTTATATGTATATACAACACCGATGATAAGGACAAGAACGATCAGTACTTCCGGAAGAAATCTTATCAGCTTTTTGTTGAAAATAAGAACAAGCAGGAAGAGTGAAAAACCGACTCCGAGGAATCCCGCACGTGATCCCGAACCAAGGATACTTAACAGCAGCCCGATATAGATTACGATATTCACTATCATCAGCCACAATTTCTTCTTAGCAAAAGCAAGCATTAAGAAAACAGGGGCTATAAGTGATACGTAGGAACCTACATAATTTGGATTGTACAGCGTCATATATACTCTTCCCAGTGGGAAAGCAAATGTAAGCTTAACATCCTTGTTTGACCAGTATTTCATGGGCAGGATTATTTTTCTTCCCAACTCGGTACGGAAAATATCCTTTGAAAATGCCTGTGAAAGACCGATAAGGAGCATGATCACCGTACCTATGGTAAAAGCGATCATGATTATATCAACATCCTTAGAAGTAGATATGAACATAAAGCAGTAATATACCGTCATTGCATATCCAAGAAGTACCCATACCGATTCAAATTGCTCATAAATGCCTGTAAACGAAAATGAACCGTACTGTGAACAGATTGCCGACAACAATGAAAGGAAGGCATATCCTGCCAGCGGTATTAAAAGCTTTGCAAACCTCAAAGATTCATGCTTTACAACAGCACGCACAATAGTGAGAACAAGCATTACCGTACATATCACAATGAAGATCAATGATTTGTAATACAAAAAAATATCATAATAGGTTTCTTCCAAGAAGAAAGCATTATCCGTAAGATTTGTTTCGTATGTTTTCAGATGAACTATAAGCGGGAGCAGTCCCAATATCAACATGACGGGGATAACCAAAGCATTAAACTTCTTATTGTTATCCACCGATTTGTTTCTCGATTGATTACTCATATAAAAATAGCCTCCATATTCGCAGTTATAAATTATTATACCCGAATATGGAGGTTTTGTAAAGAAGGAAAAAAATCACTTGATCTCTTCCGTTCTAAATATGAATTTTACCTGACCGTTTTCACCGTCGGCCAAACCGGAGAAGTTGTTGTATTTACTTGATATTTCACCCATTACTCTTACTCTTTCAATGAGTCCCTCAAGCTCTCCTTCAACTGCTTCGGTAATTCTTTCGATACCCTTTTCGTTAAACTCTTTGATACCGTCTGAGAGAAGCACCGATCCGTCATGAAGCTGTGTTACGCCATCCTTAAGTGCCGGTATGTTGGCTTTCAGTTCATTCAGACCGTCATTAAGTGCACCGGCTCCGTCATAGAGTTTTCCGGTTCCGTCCTTCAGACTGTCGGCGCCCATCTTTAACTGGTCTATACCGCCCTTTAACTGATCGGCGCCTGCCTGAAGGCTGTCAGCTCCGGCCTTTAGCTGCTCAGCACCGGAATCCAGTTCTGTCATACCGTCCTTTAATGCATCTGCACCGTTTTTCAATGTATCGGCACCATCCTTAAGGGCATCTGTGCCTGCCTTAAGTGTGTCCGCTCCGGTCTTTAATGTTCCTGCGCCTGTGGCAGCCTGTGCCACTCCGTCGGTATAAGCCTTAAGCCCTTCATAAAATGTATTGTATCCGTCGAGTGAGGCCTTAAGTTCGGCTACCGCCTTAGCCTTTGCCTGATAAACCGCTGCCGTCTGCGGATCTGCCTTTGCATAGCCTGCAGCAGCTTCATTAAGTTTAGCAGCAGTAGCATCAAGTATCTGTCCGTAGTTTTCTATGGTAAGCTGGGGAATATCAGCTCCCGCATCCTTAAGCTGTGCCTCTGCGGTAGCAAGGAGTGAGTTAAATACCTGCTGTGCCCCGCCTACTAATGTCTCATTATTTCCTGCCAGTGTGTCAAGACCTGTTTTCAACTGTCCCGCACCGTCGCTTAATGCTCCTACTCCTGTATCGAGCTGTGTTATTCCACCGGCAAGCTGACCTGCACCGTCTGACAATGCGTCCGTACCGGCTTTCAACTGGCCGGCGCCTTCCTTAAGTTTTCCTATGCCCTCGTCAAGTGCTGCAGCGCCGGTACTGAGCTGACCTGCACCATCCGATAATGCATCGGCTCCTGAGCTAAGCTTCCCCGCACCTTCATCTGCCGATCTAATGCCGTTTTTAAGCGATAACGAACCGTCCGCAAGCTTTCCTACACCATCCTCCAGTTCGCCCGATTTTTCAAGCAGTGTTGCCAATCCGTCACTTAATTGTTCCGAACCATCAGTAAGCTGTGTCATCGCATTTGTAAGCTCTGCCATTGAATCGCTTAAGGAATCGAGATCTTTTACGTCAAGCTTATCCAGCTTACTGAAAATCTCATTTGTTGCCACTGTAACTGACATTGCAAGACTAAATTCCGTTACATCGGCACTTATCTCCAGATGATCGGGTATCTCGAATTTCTCCCTGTCAATGGCGAGATTGTCTTGCAAGCCCGGGAATGCCATGCCTATTACTACGGTTCTTGAACCGTCATTTATCAGTTTACAGTTAGGTGCTGAAACATTTGTAAACTTATCATTGTCAAGTATTACTCCTGTGAGCATCATAAACGGAATGCACATAGTCTCTTTCTTTCCGTCCACGATCACTTCTTCGCTTGTTTTATTCACATAATCGAACCGGATGGTAACGTTACCTGATTTCCCTTTTATCTCCTCAGGGCTAACCTTCTTTCCGTCAAGGTAGTAGCTAACCTTAACCTCAATCGGAAGAGCTTTGTCGGTTTTTCCCTGATAGCTTATATCAGCGCCGTTTGCAGACCATACACACTCGTCTCCGTTCTTTGTGTATGTTTCATCACCTTTTACGTTTTCTATATCCGTAAGGATCGATCTGTCCGCAAGCTCTGCTTTCCGGTCAACGTTCTTTATCCAGTCACTGACTATGACCTTCTGTGCTGCTCCGTTTGCATCTGCAACGATATATACGGTTTCCTCCTTAGTGGTTTCTGTGGGACGAGACTCATCTGAACCCAAAAGAGCCTGTATAATATTATTGGCATCCGCTCCCAGTTGCTCCGTACCATCGGTGGTCACATCACCCACTTGTTTTTCCAACTCTTCAGTGTTAATAGAAACCGTCTCTCTCTGAGCATTGTCTTCTGCCATTACTTTTGAAGAGGTCCTTACTCCCGCAGTTATCAATGCCGCACAAAGACCTACTGAAATGATTCCGGCTGTTATTCTTTTCATTTTTATATGCCTCCATTTAGAATATCGTTCCTTTAAATATGTCTTAATCCTGCATTTCGCAGTTCTTCATTACCGCACTCCTTCATTCCTGCAGTTGTCTTAACTATCAGTTTGTCAAACAGCATAAGCATTGCAGGAAGTGTAAGTACTACCATCACCACGCTGATCACTGCTCCCCGCGCCAAAAGGATGCACATTGAGCTTATCATATCTATATCTGAATAGACTGCAACTCCGAAAGTTGCCGAGAACAGTCCCATACCGGATACAATGATCGAAGGGATTGAAGTTGAAAGCGCCGTTTTTATAGCATCAAACTTTGTATTGCCTTCAATTCTTTCCTTTTTATATCTGGTAGTCATCAGTATTGCATAATCAACCGTAGCTCCGAGCTGTATCGTACTGATACATATCGGTGCGATGAACGGCAGGTTGTCACCAAGATAATGAGGTAAACCAAGATTTATAAATATGGCTGCCTCTATAACAATGATAAGTATAAACGGCAGTGATATACTCTTTTCCACAAGGGCTATAATAATGAAGATTGCTGCGATGGAAATGATATTTACTACTTTGAAATCCCTGTCTGTCGTATCTATCATATCCTTCATACAGGGTGCTTCACCTATAAGCATTCCGGTTTTATCGTATTTTTTAAGGATATTATTTAACTGCACTATCTGGCCGTTTACCGCATCGCTTGCAACTCTGTATTCCGAGTTGACAAGTATCAGCTTCCATTTATCGCTTTCAAGCAACGATCTTATCGAATCCGGAAGAATTTCCTCCGGTACGCCCGATCCTATCAAGGAATCAAGTCCGAGTACGTATTTTATACCGGAAACCTTTTCCATTTCTTTCATCATAGCTCTGGTATCCTTGCCGCTTAAATCGGCATTTACCAAAAGCATATGCGTACTTGCTACATTAAAATCGTTTTTAAGCTTAGAATTAGCTATGGCATAATCGAGATCCTGAGGAAGCGAATCGGCCATATCGTAATAGACCTCGTTCTGTGTCTTATTGTACCCTATATATGCAGGAACGGTTATTACCACAAATATCAAAAGGAATACCGGGAATTTCTTTATCGCAAATCCCGAGAACTTATCCATGTTGGGAATGAGCGATCTATGCATCAGCTTTGAGAGCGGCTTATCGAGGATAAGTATCATGGCAGGAAGCACCGTTACGCATCCGATAACTCCGAGAACAACTCCCTTTGCCATTACAATCCCCAGGTCACGGCCCATTGTAAATGACATAAAGCAAAGTGCTATGAAGCCGGCAATAGTAGTTATTGAGCTGCCCACAACACTTGTCAGAGTGTTATGTATAGCCTCCGCCATAGCATTAAGCTTATCTTCCTTGTCAAGCTGCCCGGCTCCTGTGGTGTTCTTAGACTGTTTCAACTTATTAGTAGCTTCGTTGTAGCTATGCCACAGGAATATCGAGTAGTCCATTGTTACCGCAAGCTGTAATACCGCCGACAAAGCCTTAGTAATATAGGAAATCTCGCCAAGAAATACATTGGAACCTAAGTTTAAGATGATCATCATTCCTATTGATGCGAGAAATACAAAGGGTATCATCCAGTTGTCAAGCAATATCATCATTGCTATTAGGGCGAGCACCACAGCGATAGCAACATATATGGGTTCCTCTCTTTCACAGAGGTCCTTCAGGTCTGTGACCATGGCAGAAAGTCCGGATACGAAACATTGCTTTCCGGCTATCGACCTTATATCCCTTATCGCATCCATCGTTACATCCGCCGATGTTGAGCTGTCAAAAAATACAGCCATCATGGTTGATTTATCGGTATTGAATGCATTGTAAATGCTTTCCGGAAGTATTTCCATAGGAATGGATAGATCTGCTATAGAGTCATACCAGACTACCGAGTCCACATGGTTGACGTTTTCAATTTTTTCTTTAAGGACCGACACGTCCCGGACTGACATATCTTCTAGGATTATCAGTGAAAATGCTCCCTTTCCGAAATCATTCATCAGTTCGTCCTGCCCGATGATCGTTTCCATATCTTTCGGAAGGTAATTCAGCATATCATAATTTACCCTGGTGTTAACATAGCCGAATACCGATGGTATCAAAGCTGCAAGAGCTATTACCAATATCAGTATACGATATTTAACGACCGCTTTTGAGAATTTCATGATTTTTAGCACTCCTTTCGTTTGACTGCTAGAAATATATACCAATTAATCTTAGGTAACAATGGGCAAAAAAATACACGTGCCTAAATTTTAGGCACGTGGCTGAAATTGTCTAAAAATGATGTTCTATTTTATGAATATATTACATAAGCAATTGCTCAAACATTTTGGTATGGAACTCGCAGAACCTGTCTATCTGGGCCTGAGCTTCCTCTTCCATCCCATTATTTAGCCAGTCCATAGCAAATCCAAAGCATTCGCACTTATAGAATTTAATGGCTATCTCCTGGTCAAATTCACTTAGTTTTGCATTCGATAAAATCGGACGCATATATTCAGATACAACATATTCACACACTTTCCAAAGATCCCTCTCGAAAATATCACGGTTTACAGAGTTAAAGATATGCAATATTGCCTTTCTCTTAGATGACGCAAAATCAAGTACCGCTTTAAGTCCGGTCTGCATTGAATCTATGCTGCCGCAGGTGCTTATTATTTCGTCCGCGTCTTCGGTTATTATTTCTTCTATGAGTGCCGGTATATCCTGATAATGATAATAGAACGAGTTTCTGTTTATACCGCACCTTGCAACAAGCGCTTTAACAGTTATCTGATTGAGCGGCATCTCCTCGAGCATTGCCAAGAATGTATTCTTTATTTCCTTTTTTGTAAAGTTTGTCATTATAATCCTTCCAATATTGTATTATTGAAGCTCTATCCACATTGCCGGACGTACACCTGCGTTATTTCCTTTGTAATAGTTGCCACGAACACTGCCATCTTCATAAACATATGAGACAGAATCCTGACTGATACCGGGTGAACGAAGCCACCATTCATTAACCTCTCCGTTCTTGAAACGGCACAATCTGCTATCAGAATCACTTTCAAGGCTTTTAGCTTCAAAATATTTTTCTACTTCAGAGAGTGACAGCAGGAATATTCTGTCGGAGGTATTCTTCCCGCCCTTTGTCTTTGTCTTCTTGTTGTCTTTATTTTTGATCTTTACCTTCTTGATCAAAGACTGCTCCTCTTTGGTAAACGCCGAATTATAAAACTCATCGTTGAGATATGTGCGGATAGTGCTTTCAGCCCATGTAATCCCATCTTCCGAATGATAGTTGCCGACGTACATATAGGGCTTTTCCGTCACCAGATATCTGCTCAGCAAAAGCGCCTTATTGTTTTTCTCGTCGTATTCAAGCACCTGCCACTCAAGAGGGTCACTGCCGGATTCATTTTCTATTGCACCGAATACTACATAGATTTCTGATATTTTTCTGTTATCCTTTACCGAAAGTTCGTTCTTCTCGATAATCTTATCCGTAAGCTTGATCCACATAAGAGGTCTGACCCCAAGGGCATCATATGCTACGCCGTTTCCTTCCCATTCCAGTTCGCCGTCATCATATACATATGCGGCATACCCGGCTAAATAATCCTCCTCTTCGTAGTCTTCCCAGTCTTCCTCATCCCAATCATCATAATCGACATTGCTATAGCCCATTTCTCCGGGTGTACGCAGCCAATATGAACCGCTATTGCCATTGGTATAAAAACCAAGGCTTCTGTCAAGATATTTATTTTTCTTATTGTCTTCGAGGTACTTTTCATATTCTGAAGCGGAAAGCAGGAATACTTTATCCTTGGTTGATTTTCCTCCGTCCGTTCCAAAATATTTATTATCCTCATTTTTGATTTTTGTCTTCTTGATCAGCTTTTTCTCACTTTTTGAGAAAGCACTGTTTATAAACTCATCGTTAAGCCATTTGCGAAGAGAGCTTTCTTTCCATGTAACACTCTCGTCCTTGTCATTATAGTATTTGTTGCAGAGTATATTTTTGCTCATAACGAGAGCACTCTTCCCGTCAGCAGAATATTCAAGTACTTCCCATTCTATTGTCTTGTTATCCCATGTACCAAGTTTAATGGTATCTCTTTCGTATTCACTGTTAAAGCTCACCAGCCCTTTATCTGCAAGAGTCTGAAGCTTAGGATATTTTTCTTTCAGATATTCGGCATCCCTGTAGCCTCCGATATTTACCTTAACCTCATTACTGAAGGAACTGTATATAGTTTTATTTTCGTTTATTCTGTATGCTCTGACTTTTACGTCATACTCTCCCGGAGCAAGGTTTCTTACTATTGTGCTGCGTTTCTTTGTTCCGTCTTTATTAATGACAGCGGCATTCTCATAGTCTGAAGAACCGGATTTTTGAATGAAAATCTCATATCCCTCAGCATCATATGTTTTATCAACATAAACATCTATACCTGTTTCATCTGAAGCCGGTTCCGCTGATATTTCAGGTGTTTCAGGTACCATTTCATCTGCACTTAAGTTCGGATCCAGATCTATATATATCGCCGGACGGACCGACATTTCAGAAAAGCATTCGCAATAATAACTCGGCTCATCTGCTAAAATTCCCACCAAAGAATGATAATTACCACCTGGTGTACGAAGCCACCACGAACCCGGCTGTCCGTCAGAATAAAGTGCAATTCTCAGATTGTAGTCAGAAAGATATTTTTCAACTTCGTCCAATGATAGTATAAATATCTTGTTCTTTACATTACTTATATCCTTGTCATTAATCGTAATATTCTTTATTCTTACGGCTTCATCGCTTGAGAAGGCTTCTTTGTAAAAATCACCGTTTAGCCATGAACGAACATCCGAAGCCTCCCAGTTGTTATCATCCTCACCGTATCGGTATTTCATTGAACGCGTCAGATATCGACTAAGTAAAAGCGCTCTGTTTTCCTTTTCGTCATAATCGCATATGAGCCACTCCAGTTTATCCTTATTACCGTCACTATTTCCCCTTTCATCCGGAATATCGTAGTTTCCGAAAGTCACATAAGCATCCGTTATTTCCTTACCGGATGATCCAACTGAAAGGTTGAAATTTTCGATAAGTTCAGGCGTCAGTTCGATCCAGAATGCAGGACGGATTCCGTCATATACGTAATTTCTCTCATCATCAACTTCTCCGTCGCTGGTTACCGCTGCGATATAACCTTCTATATCTCCCGGTGAACGAAGAATCCATTCACCCGTCTTACCGCTTATGTATCTGCCTATTCTCGAAGTCAGGGATATCTCATCATAATCTACATCAGGATCCCTATCTTCAGGCAGAAAATACTTATCCACCTCTTCCCTTGAGAGTAAGAACAGTTTATCTTCCGTATCTTTACCGCCCTTTAAGGGTTCATCATAATAAATACTTTCATAATCCGGTGTTTTAACAGTGGTGGTTTTTATCAAAGCTCTTTCACTGTCTGTAAAAGCTGAATTGATGAAATCGTTATTAAGCCATTTTCTGACTTTAGCTTTTTCCCATCTAGTTTCATCTCCGCTACCGTCATTGTATTGGTAGCGGACAAGAATATATTTGCTTATTACAAAAGCACTTTTCCCGTCCTCTGAGTATTCAAGGATTTCCCACTCGAGATCATCAGCTTCATCTCTTGGATAGTTCCCATACATCTGTTCAAACAGCTGATATCTGCCTAATGTAATAGTTTCTTTCACAAACCTTTTCTCAAATTTTAATCCTATAGTACCATTATCTACAAGAGTCTGGAGCTTTGGATACATCTGTTTAAACTGCTCTTCCGAATCAAGCAGTATATCATCTTCATCCTGTGATCCGGACTTTGCTGCCATAGCCTTGTATGATCCAAATGATGGCATTAAGCCTGCCAGCATCCCAAGGATCATGATAATTGTTAATACTTTCTTTAATGAATATCTCATACCTTTCCTCCAATACATACAACACAATTATATGTCAATTTATTGTTCCTTTCAACATAATACTACTACAATATATTTTTTAAGAATAGTCACTTTTAGTTAGTTAATGGTTTTTCGTTGAAATAGAATATAATTTATGCTATGATAGTAAACGTATTAAGCAATTGGCAATGGGAAATTCACTCGGATATAGCCGGACGTTTTTCTCAATTAAATTTTAGGTCCCTGATATATGGGCAATGGAGGAGCAAATGAAAAATGTTAAAAAGTTACTCTGTACTTTGGTTTTAGTTATTTTGGGGATTATACTATTTGGTGGAACACAATATGCTGAGGCAGCCTCCATCCAAAAACAATTCAATAAACTTACTACAACACAAAAGAAGATTCTGAAAGATAAGATTGAAAGTATCGTTGCCTATGATACATGGTATGATACTGACGGATGGGAGTTTTATTTGGTATATATTAATGATGACGACATTCCGGAGATATGGTTTAACGGAGCCGACCCGTATTATGAGGGAGTACTGTATTTTAAAGGTAACAGCATAGAAGAATTTTCAGAGGAAGGAAAATATTCCAGCTTATCTTATATCCCCCGAAGCGGACTTATTAGTTATTCTTTCGAAGATCCGCACTTTGATGATTCCTTCGAATTTTGCGTATACAGTTTTCCCGATTTTAAAGAAAAAACTGAGAAGGATTATGAAAAAGCTTTAAAAAAATATGACCATGTTTCAGATTCGGAATGTTTAAGCTATTATGATATGATGGCGTATCTGGGCTACCCTGAATTAGCATATGATGCATATACGGAAGCAGATTTGGATGGCGATGGTAAAAAGGAAACCATAGGTATAAGAGCTGTAAGAGACGAAAACAGTTCTAATATGTATTATGGTTATTCTAAGGTATCAAATATATTTATCAATAACCAATCTAAGTATGCAGCATATAATAACTGGGCAGATGAAGGTGGAGTATATCTCTCAATCATTGATATAAACCCTGCTGACTCATACAAGGAAATTTCAGTTGAGTACTTTGATCCCCATGGATTATCTGAATATGCTGTATTCAGATATAAAAACAAAAAATTAAAACTTTTGTTTGATGAACCTTATATAATCAATACCAAAAATGATGATAGCATAACAATACTAAAACTTTCATATTCAAGATTAGGATATACATATGTAAAAGTAGATTGTAAAATTAAAAAGAATGGGCTTAAAGAGATAAAAAAGAAAGGCGTATTTAACTTATCCTACGCTAATTATTTTACTGCTGCAGAGAACATAAAGGTTTATGCTAAAACAGATAAAAAGAAAATCGTCACAACTATTAAAGTCGGAGAAGGATTCACAGTTACAAAACTAAAAAAACTTTATAATAAAGAATCAAAAGAATACACTTGGCAGTATGCCTATGTTGAAACTGCAAAAGGTGGGTTTAAAGGCTGGATTAATATTGAAGGGACAGCCTATAAGGGTGATTCAGGTGAAAACTTGGTAATGATTCCAAACTGGTTAGATTAAGATATACGCAACACCAGGCAGGAACTGCCAATCAGCAAACTACTGAAGATGACAATTTTGTACCACAATTTTACCACAATTGAAATAAACTTTGATGTATTTTAGGGAACAAAAACGGAAAATAGTAAAAAAATAAAAACCTTGTAAATGCTGTAAAATACAGTTTTTACAAGGTTTTTTAGAGAGGCGACAATCGGATTCGAACCGATGAATCAGGGTGTTGCAGACCCACGCCTTACCACTTGGCTATGTCGCCATATTAAATAAATGATGCTCTGTTTGGAACTATCGACCTCCCCGAGTTGGGCTCGAACCAACAACCCTTCGGTTAACAGCCGAGCGGCTCAATCAATAACAATCCAACGCTACCTAGGGAACTCGCCGCAATGCTCTGCCATCGAGCTATCGAGGATAACTCCCCGAGTTGGGCTCGAACCAACAACCCTTCGGTTAACAGCCGAATGCTCTGCCATTGAGCTATCGAGGATTATACAAAATAATAACCCTTTATATAACAAATAGCGAAATAGATATTTCGCTTATATAAAGAACAATATTAATTTACTACAAAAAATTCTGTTTGTCAACAAAAAACTGTAATCATAAAGAACAAAAAAGACATCAGCCTTAATAAGCCCTACAGGTCAAGCCCTCGGCCTATTAGTAGCAGTCAGCTGCATGCATTACTGCACTTCCACTCCTGCCCTATCTACCTCGTCGTCTTCAAGGGGCCTTACTAACTTGTGTTATGGGAT
>JAILGF010000176.1 GCA_024696945.1 Lachnospiraceae bacterium
ATTTGAGAGGAGCTGTCCTTAGTACGAGAGGACCGGGATGGACGAACCTCTGGTGCACCGGTTGTTTTACCAAAAGCATAGCCGGGTAGCCAAGTTTGGACGGGATAAACGCTGAAGGCATCTAAGCGTGAAGCCCCCCTCGAGATGAGATATCCCATAACACAAGTTAGTAAGGCCCCTTGAAGACGACGAGGTAGATAGGGCAGGAGTGGAAGTGCAGTAATGCATGCAGCTGACTGCTACTAATAGGCCGAGGGCTTGACCTGTAGGGCTTGTTAAGGCTGATGTCTTTCTTGTTCTTTATAATGTTTATGGCCTAGTGGCTCAGTTGGTTAGAGCGCCGCCCTGTCACGGCGGAGGTCGTCGGTTCGAGTCCGATCTGGGTCGTTATATGTCATAATTTGCTTTGCAAATTTTGACAGTAGGTCTGCGCGATATGTCCGGTTTCGAAGAAACCGAGACTGGTAACGTATGGGCGCAGTCAGATCAAAAGAAATCCGTAGTAAAGAGGAGGATTTCTTACATCTGGGATCTTAGCTCAGCTGGGAGAGCATCTGCCTTACAAGCAGAGGGTCACAGGTTCGAGCCCTGTAGGTCCCATGTGAGTATTTCTCATGTGACAACATCCACCTACGGTGGATGTCGCTTCGTCACAAGGTTCCGTCTGCTTCGCAGACACCTTATGACATTTGCCGATGTGGCTCAACGGCAGAGCAGCTGATTTGTAATCAGCAGGTTATCAGTTCGAATCTGATCATCGGCTGATGCATGAATTACGAAGTAATTTATGCAGCCAGTCCGCGCGGCGCCTGGCGCGGTCAATTCAAAAAGAAAATCGGTGCAAGGCGGAGATTTTCTTACATATGGGTGGATTCCCGAGTGGCCAAAGGGGGCAGACTGTAAATCTGTTAGCGATGCTTTCGAAGGTTCGAATCCTTCTCCGCCCATTATTTCTCTTGAATAAAGAGAATTTTTTATTGATTATCGCGGGATAGAGCAGTCTGGAAGCTCGTCGGGCTCATAACCCGGAGGTCGTAGGTTCAAATCCTTCTCCCGCAACTCGAGAGTGGGTACTCAAAGGTGCTTTGAAATGCCCATCCGCCAAACACTTCGTGTTCGTCGGATGTCTGTTTGCTCATAAATGAGCAAACTGCTACGGACAATGTTTTCTCCGACCTTACGAAAGCAAGCTTTCGACGGTCGTTTCAAACATAGTCCTAGGCATTTTTGTTTCATTCAATTCTCTATTCGCCCAGATAGCTCAGTTGGTAGAGCAAGGGACTGAAAATCCCTGTGTCACTGGTTCGATTCCGGTTCTGGGCACTCCCGACTATGTCGGGATTTTTTTATACAATGTGATTCACTAAAACAGTTAAGAGGCTTAGATTATGGGAGATACAGGCAGATTGAGATCGGTAGAAAAAACGAAATTGATGGTAATGACTGCGCTTATGGCGGTTATTATTTCGGTGTGCTCATGGATTTCCATACCTCTGATCGTTCCATTTACACTACAGACCTTTGCAATATTTTTTGCTCTTATTCTTTTGGGAGGAGCATATGGGACTTTATCAATATGTATTTACATTTTGCTTGGAGTAATCGGAATTCCTGTTTTTTCCGGCTTTAAAAGCGGAGCTGCAGTTATTGTCGGACCTACGGGAGGATATATTGTAGGATTTGTTTTTTCTGGTTTGTTATTTATTCTGATGACAAAGCTGTTTGGGGATAGAAAAATAATAGTCATTATCTCGATGGTCCTGGGATTATTGGTCTGCTATCTCATCGGGACGCTTTGGTTTATGTATGTTTACGCGGGGACAGAGAGCGCAGGAAGCTTTGGAGAGGTTCTTTCGTTATGTGTAATTCCGTTTATTATTCCTGATATATGTAAGATGATCTTGGCATATATAATGGCGGGGCTGGTTAAGAAAGCCATAAGATGAATTTTGGAAAAAGTGTAAAAAATAAGGGACTGATGCCGCCCCTTATTTTTTATTATTATTTGTTGAAAAGTCCGCCGATCTTATCTGTGATACCGGAAAGAACTCCGCCGCCGATCTTAGCTTTGATGCCTTCGATCACAGGATTGATCTGGTCATCGGGAAGGTCTACGCCTGCGATTCCTTCAACGGTTTTAACGGGATCCTTCTGGAAATTATCCATCATAGATGGATCGCTTTTAAGTTTGGTAACAACCTGGTCAATTGTAGCTTTAATGTCCATAATAAATACCTTCTTTCTTATTTAAAATATGGCATACTGCCTCTTACATAGTTATTATTTTAACATAAGGAAAAAAAATTTACAATAGTTTTTGTGAGGCTTGATATTTTAGGTAAAAGGTGGTATTCTTTATATACTACGGAATGGGCATTTTTGTTCTGATAAGAGAGAGGGAGATATATGAGAAGAAAAATCTTTTGCGTACTTCTGGCGATATGTTTAATAATACTTGCAGTACCTGTAATAAATCCTTTGGTACATGCAGAGGCCAAGAAGAAAACTACGGCGAAACAAACCACGGTAAAACTGAATCATACAGAGTATGAGCTTAAAGAGGGGTCTAAGTTTAAACTTAAGCTTAAAGGAGCTACTGCAGCTTCTTTTGCAAGCTCTGATAAATCCGTTGCAAAAGTTACAAAGAAGGGTAACGTTAGCGGAAAAAAAATCGGAGAAGCCGTTATTATGGTTACTGATACCAAGGGTAAAGAATATACCTGTAAAGTAACGGTTATATATGATGCTGAACATCATAAGCATACGAAAGCTAAATTGCAGGGCTATGCAGCCACATGTGCAGAACCGGGTCTTACAAACGGTGAATACTGTGTGACCTGTGGAGCCGAGATTACTCCACAGACTGTCATTCCCGCTAAGGGACACAATTATAACAAAAAAGGCAAATGTACGATCTGTGGTGAAATGGATCCTGACTACAAACCGCCTCATGAGCATACTTATGTGGTTGAAACAAAGGAACCGACCTGTACTGAACCGGGTCATACCCAGAAGGTATACTGCAGTTCATGTGGAGAAGTATTTTTACAGCCCGAAGAACTCAAGCCCTTGGGACATAAGTACTTTGAAGGATACTGTACGGTCTGCGGAGCAAAGGAAATCCATGAGTATGTTGTAGTTCCCGGCAAGGCACCTACCTGCGTGGAGCCCGGATATACTGATTATATCTATTGCAAAATATGCGGAGAAATTAAACAGAATGCCGATATGCTTGATCCGACGGGACATGATTATCAGGGCGGAGATCATTGCGTAAAATGCGGAGCTGATATTTACGGACATGTTCATACATGGGTAATACAGCCCGCAGTTGCTGCTACTTGTACAGAACCCGGTCTGAGCGAAGGAAAATATTGTTCAACCTGCGGACATGTAGAGTACATACAGGAATTCCAGTCAAGAATACCTCACAATTTTGTAGACGGAAAGTGTACCAGGTGCGGTAAAAAAGAAAATGAATAAAAATAATGCTTGCATTATTGAAAAGAGTGTGTTAAAATAGCACTCTGTGATATATTTTTCCTTGCTTCCGTAAAATCGGAAGCCAGAGACCAAAAGGAGGTGCATGAAACTATGAACAAGTACGAATTAGCGTTAGTTGTCAATGCAAAAATCGAAGATGAAGCCAGGAATGCAGTCGTAGAGTCTTGTAAGGACATCGTAGTAAACGCCGGCGGACAGAACATCGAGATCGTCGATGGAGGCCGCAGAAAGCTTGCTTATGATATCCAGAAGATGTCTGAAGGCAACTACTATTTCATTCAGTTCGAGGCTGAACCTACTGCTCCTGCTGATATCGAACAGAGAGTTCGTATCAAGGACAATGTACTTAGGTTCTTATGCGTTAGACGGGACGAGGAATAATAGGAGGTCCTAAATGAATAAGGTTATAATGATGGGTAGACTTACCCGCGACCCTGAAACCCGTTACGGGCAGGGCGGGACAGGAACTGCTGTAGGCAGTTTCAGTATAGCTGTTGATCGCCGCTTTAAGCGTGAAGGTGATCCTGATGCTGATTTCTTTGACTGTACTGTTTTCGGAAAGCAGGCAGAATTTGTTGAGAAGTATTTAAAGAAAGGTACTAAGGTTGTTCTGGACGGAAGACTTCAGAACGATAATTATACAAATAAAGAAGGTCAGAAGGTTTACCGTAATCGTATTATAGTTGAAAACATTGAATTTGCCGAGAGCAAGGCAGCTGCAGAAGGCTCCGGTTCGGCATATTCGGGCGGACAGTCATATCAGAACAATAGCCAGCCGGCTCCCGCTCCTTCAGGTGCTCCTGAGGGATTTATGGAGATTCCGAGTATGGATGGTGAAGGTTTACCCTTCGGTTAATGTACTACTATTAGATTAGGAGGTAACGGCAATGCCCTTTAATAAGACTAACGGCAAGGAGCAGAACGATAAGGATGCTTCTATGAAGAAGAAGATCGTGCGCAGAAGAAAGAAGGTTTGCGCATTCTGTACAGATAAGACTATCGGCAGCATCGATTACAAGGACGGAAACAAGCTTAAGAGATACATCTCAGAGCGTGGTAAGATCCTTCCTCGCAGAATTACCGGTACTTGTGCAGAGCATCAGAGAGCAATCACCGTAGCAGTAAAGCGTGCACGTCAGCTTGCAATTCTGCCTTACGTTTGTGAATAAGTAATTTTTATCCCGGCACCTATGGCGCCGGGATTTTTTTGTTGTAAGAATCAAAAAGATGTGGTATTATGTTATTTGTAGGATTATGTGGCTTGCTTGAAAAAAGAGGCATTTTAGTTGATTATGACAGAAAAATATAAAGAATACCTTTTAAACGGATTTGAATACGCAACAGCATCAAAACCGGTAAAGGGATCGGGAGATTGTATAAAATTAAAGATCAGGCCGGTAAGCCTAAAGGGCAATAAAATGTTTCAGGTTACCCGTACCGTAGGAACAAAGGAGCTGCATGAAAACTTAACGGCGGATTCTGCAGCGGAGCTGTTGAATGCCGTGACAGGAAAGCAATTCCTGGCGATCGAGGCGGCTTCTTCCAAAGGCAAGCTAACGGTTTTGGTAAGTAAAAAAGGTCATATGACGGTAAAGGAGCATCCGGCAGGCATAAAATCCGGAGCCAACGAAGGACCGGAAAACAAGGCGGAGCACAATCGGAAAAAGAACTATCTTCTTCCGGAAGGCGAGCCGGTTCCTTTCCTTGTTGAACTGGGAGTTATGACAGGAAACGGGAAAGTGATCGCTCAAAAATATGATAAATTCAGGCAGATAAACAGGTATCTTGAGTTTATTGAGGATATTATCCCCGCACTTCCTAAGGATAGAGAGCTGTCGATAATCGATTTCGGCTGCGGGAAATCATATCTTACTTTTGCTATGTATTACTATCTGAAGGAAATCAAAGGGTATGACGTAAATATTATCGGTCTTGACCTGAAAGCCGATGTTATCGAGAAGTGTAATTTTTTGGCAAAAAACTTCGGATACGAGAGGCTTAGGTTCTATGTCGGTGATATAGCAGGTTTTACGGCTGAAGAAGGAAAGACCCCCGATATGGTGGTGACATTGCATGCATGTGACACCGCAACCGATTACGCGCTTGAAAAAGCTATAAAATGGGGAGCACGTGTCATTCTGTGCGTACCGTGCTGCCAGCATGAGCTCAACCGTCAGATTGAATGTGACAGCTTAAAGCCCGTAATGAAATACGGTCTTTTAAAAGAAAGGTTTGCTGCACTTGTGACCGACGGATTAAGGGCCGAAATGCTGGAGGAAGCCGGATACAGGACTCAGATACTCGAATTTATCGATATGGAGCATACTCCAAAGAACATCCTTATCCGTGCCGTCAGACAGCCGTTAAGAATAAAAAAGCATACGGGATATGAAAAAACAACAGAGTTTCTACATGTAGAGCCTACTCTGCAGAAGCTGTTGAAGGATTGCTAAGCACTTGCTCCGATGCAAATTTAGAAAAACAGGATATACATATAATGAAAAAAAACAGAAGGAACGGAGTAGGGCTGATCTATAAAATACTGCTTGTCCTTGCGGTATTCATCGGTTCATGTCTCTTTTTCAGCAGTGGTGTAAAGGAGACACTTTTCGAGGACGATCAAAGGACTATAGCCATGAAGGAGGCCACCTTTCCCCTTATTACCTTGGAGGTAGAAGGAGAAAAGATGAATCTTCTTCACGGATATGCCGCAAATCTGGATGCACAGGTGATAAGGGAATGCATTACTCCCATTACACCGGACAGAAGCCTTACTATCAATATAAATGAGAGCGAAAGCGATGTAAAAAAACTGAAATATCAGATTTTTACGCTTGAAGGAAGGGAAAAGGAATCGGATGATTATACCGTTCTTGCGGATTCTTCCGGAAAAAAAAGCCTGACCTTGACTTTAAGAGAAAACTACGAGGTCGGTGAAGAATATATCCTAAAGCTTACACTTATTACAAATACAAGTAAGAGGATATATTACTATTCAAGGATAAAGTATTATGAAAATGACAAGCTCCATGAAAAAATGGATTTTGTCATGAATTTTCATAAAACGCTTTTGGACAGGAACGGCAAAAGGGGAGAGGAGCTTTTAGGCTGGCTTGAACCGTCAAGAACGGGAGACAATACGAATTTTGCGAATGTAAATATTCGTTCAAGACTGAGCCTTGTATCATACGGAGATCTGGATCCCGAGATTATTTACGAGCAGCCTCCGATAATAGTTGAGTTCTATGAAAACTTTGCTTCGTTCAGATTTGATTACGTTCTCGGTGTTGATACGGAGCTTGGAAGGGAATATTACAGGCTGGAGGAAGACTATAGGATAGGGCTTTCCGGCAGCAAGATATACCTTTATAATTATGAACGTAATATGGAAGAATTTTTTGATATTGAAAATTTTTCCAAGACAAGAAAGGAATTTAAGCTCGGAATATGTGAAGAAAATGCTGTAAGCGGAGCTATGAGTCCAAATGGGAAATATATGGCTTTTGCATACGGAGGTGAGCTTATTTTCTATGATGTCGAGAATAATTCAGCCGTAAAAGCCTTCTCTTTCGGAATGGCTGACAGGGATTTTGAGAGGGAAATCTACAGGAATTACGATATAAGGATCCTGAATATAAGAGATGACGGGACCATGGATTTTTATATCGCAGGATATATGAATGCCGGCGAGTACGAAGGCAGGACAGCGATAGTTCTTTATTCATATGATTATTCGGCAAACATCCGTGAAGAGCAGCTTTACATGCCTGTCAACTGTTCATATCAGATGCTTACGACAGATCTTGAAGATTTTGCTTATCTGTCTGAAGATAGGACTTTCTTTTTCTCAATTTACGGAAATATTTATTCCTATAAGCTTGCGTCCGGAGAACTGACGTTAATAGCACGTAACATTCCTGAAGGAGAGATAGTTTTTTGTAAGGAAAAGGCATTTATAGCGTGGACGGACCTCGAGAAAAAAGCCGGTCAGGAGTGTATAAGGATTCTTCATCTGGATACAGGTGAGGAGTATGTTGCCGAATCACCTTCGGGGAATCTTAAGTTATTTGGACTTATAGGAAGCAACATAATATACGGGTTTGAACAGGAAAGCGATGCGATCAAGAAATCAGACGGAAGTCTGATACTTCCCTGCTATAGGCTTATCATTGCCGACAGTACAAACCGGTTTTTAAAGAATTATTCTGAAAGCGGCTATTATATTTCGGGAATAGAGATCGGCGAGAATATTGTGACGATAAAAAGACTTAAGAAAAATGAAGAAGGAACGGAATATATTACTGCAGATGATGATACGATCCTGAACAATCCCGAGAAGATTCCGGATCAGATTAAAGTGGTGAAACATGTTACCGACAGGATGCTTACGGAATACTATATAGAGGTTCCGGTAAGCAGCGAGATTGAAACCGTTCCTACTTTCAAGAGCACGAGAAATCTTGTGCTTAACAAGGAAACTATAGCAAGACTTCCCGAACCGGAAGAGAGAGAAGGATGCTATTATGCTTACTCTTTCGGAAGAGTGGTGGAATCTTCAAAGGATGCGGTAAAGGTTATAGCTGCCGCCAATGAAAATGTCGGAACGGTTATAAACCGTGACGGAAGGCTTATCTGGGAGAGAGGCATAATGACTCCCAGAAACGAACTGACTGATGTTAAGGGTGTGAAGGCCACAGAGGAATTAAGTTCAATAGAAGCTGCAATGCTGACATTAGCACAATACAGGCGTGAGGAACTTGATACATCGACATTCAGCCCGGATAAAACCAGTGTCTTTGATTTCATGAACGAAAACATGAAACCTTATATAATCGATCTGACCGGAGCTGAACTGGACGAGGTTCTCTATTGTACATACAGAAAGCATCCTGTACTTGCAATGCGGGGGAACGGATCAGCATGTGTGATAGTCGGTTATGAGGCAAATACCGTTATTATCTACGATCCTGTAAAGGGGACCAAGAACCGCCTGACAAAAACTGAGGCGCTGAAGGATTTTAATAAAGGCGGAAATATATTCATAAGCTATATTAACTGATATTCATAGACATAAACGGTATCAGAAGATCATTACATATTTTCAGAGAGGAATTCAGTATGGAAGATATAATTAAAAAACGGGTATTCCTTATAGTAATGGATAGTGTTGGAGTCGGGGAGCTTCCGGATGCGGCCGATTTCGGAGATGAAGGAAGCAATACCGTTAAAGCAGCGGCAACAAGCGGATTCCTCGATATGCCGAACATGAAAAAGCTTGGATTTTTTAACATAAAGGGTATTGACGATATGTATCCGGATATACCCGAGGCACCGATGTATGCGGTATCGAGGCTTGCGGAACGTTCTAAAGGCAAGGATACTACAACAGGCCATTGGGAGATTGCGGGTCTCACTTCGGAAAAGCCCATGCCCACATTTCCTGAAGGATTCCCAAAGACCTTTATAGATGAGTTTTCAAAAGCGGTAGGAAGAGGAATGCTCTGTAACAAACCTTATTCCGGAACGGCGGTTATTGCAGATTACGGAAAAGAACACATGAGTACCGGGAATCTGATTGTATATACTTCTGCAGACTCCGTATTCCAGATAGCTGCTCATGAATCGGTGGTATCCGTGGAACAGCTCTATGAATACTGCCGTATAGCAAGAGAAATGCTGCAGGGCGATCTTGGAGTAGGAAGAGTTATAGCCCGTCCTTTCGAAGGCGAGTGGCCGTATAAGAGGACATCGAGAAGGCATGACTTTTCATTGATACCTCCTAAGGATACTATGCTGGATGTCCTTAAAGCCAATGGATTTGATGTCCTTTCGGTCGGAAAGATAATAGATATTTTTGCTGAAAAGGGTATAACGGAATTTGTTCGTACAAAGGATAATGAGGACGGTATAAACAGAACTCTGGAATACATGGACCGTGATGTCAACGGACTGATTTTTACAAATCTGGTAGATTTTGATATGCAGTACGGACATAGGAACGACCCTGAAGGTTATGCCAAGGCACTAAGCTACTTCGACAGCCGTCTTCCGGAGCTTTTGGAAAAACTTAACGATGACGATATCCTTATGATAACGGCAGACCACGGATGTGATCCCGTAACACCGTCCACCGATCATTCGAGGGAGTATATCCCGCTGGTTGTTTACGGGAAAAATTTAAAACAGGGCGTAAACCTTGGAACAAGGGATTCGTTCGCCGATATCGGCGCGACGATACTTGATTACTTTGGATTGGATATTACGATTGACGGAAAGTCCTTCCTGAATGAGATTAAAAAGGATAAAGGATAATGAAATTAGTAATACAGAGAGTAACCCGGGCTTCTGTCACAATAGACGGCAGGGTTACCGGAAGCATAGGAAAAGGGTATATGGTCCTAATAGGGATAGGACGTGAGGATACCGAAGAAACAGTTCGTAAATATGCCGACAAATTGTTAAAGCTCAGGATTTTTGAGGACGAAAACGGAAAGACAAATCTCTCACTGGCTCAGGTTGACGGTGAACTCTTACTGGTTTCTCAATTCACTCTCTATGCGGATACAAGCTCTAACCGTCCGGGTTTTACACTTGCAGCACCGCCAGAGATGGCAGAGAAGCTCTATAATTACTTTGTTGAGTATTGCAGAGGGAAGGCAAAGAGCGTTCAGACAGGTGAATTTGGCGCAGATATGAAGGTAGAACTGGTAAATGACGGACCGTTTACAATAATACTTTAGAGTTAGATAATGATAAAAATAACGGAGGTACTTGAGATGTACGAATACACGACAAGGGGCACATGCTCGACCAAGATTTTATTTGATATCTATGAAGAGGACGGAATAAAAAGAGTAAAGAACGTTCAGTTCGTAGGCGGATGCAACGGCAATACAAAAGGAATTTCAAAGCTTGTAGAAGGGATGAGGGCCGACGAAGTGGTAGACAGGCTTAAAGGAACAACATGCGGATTTAAGCCTACCTCATGTCCCGATCAGCTGGCAAGGGCAATAGAGGGGTGCTTATGAGAAAAATAGTGCTTACAGGTGGGGGTACCGCAGGGCATGTTACTCCCAACATGGCTCTTATCGATAGGCTGAGACAGATGAATTACGATATCAGCTATATCGGTACCGTAGACGGGATCGAAAAAGGGCTGATAGAAGGAATGAAGGTCCCTTATTACGGTATTTCTTCCGGAAAGCTCAGGAGATATTTCAGCTGGAAGAATTTTACCGATCCTTTCCGCGTAATAAAGGGCTATTTTCAGGCAAAAAAGATCTTTAAGGAACTTAATCCGGATGTGGTTTTTTCGAAGGGCGGCTTTGTGGCGGTTCCTGTTGTTTATGCAGCAAAAAAGCGGGGGATCCCCTGTGTTATACATGAGTCTGACATGACACCCGGTCTTGCCAATAAGCTCTGTATCAAAAAGGCGACCAAGGTTTGCTGTAATTTTGAGGCGACTCTTTCTCATCTTCCTGCAGGAAAAGCAGTCCATACAGGAACACCCTTAAGAAAAGAGCTCTTTATGGGAACAAGGGAGAGGGGACTTGAAATAAACGGCTTTACAAACGGAATGCCGGTTCTTCTTGTAGTCGGCGGCTCCACGGGCGCACAGCGTGTGAATGAAGCGGTAAGGGCTATAATGCCCAAGCTTCTTGAAACCTTCCAGGTAATTCATATCTGTGGCAAAGGAAAGACCGATCCGGAATATGACCATATTTCGGGACTTCGCCAGTACGAGTATGTAAGCGATGACCTTAAGGATATGTTTGCGGCTGCGGATATAGTTATTTCAAGAGCCGGAGCAAATGCCCTATCGGAGTTGCTGGCACTTAAAAAGCCCAATATCCTTATTCCTCTTTCAATCGGTTCAAGAGGAGATCAGGTCTTAAATGCCGAGGCTTTTGAAAAGAGCGGTTACAGCTATGTCCTTCGTGAAGAGGAATTAAATGAAGAAAATCTTATAAAAGCCTTAAAGACTGTTAACAATGACAGGGAAAAATATATATCGGCAATGGAAACAGCTACCGAGCGTGATGCTACCGAGATCATTGTTACTATGCTTGATGAGCTTGCCGCACAGAAATAAACGGGAAAGGAGCAAAAGAAATGAGAAGTATTTTAGTAGTCTTAGTTATGTTCCTGTTTCTGGTCGGAACCTTTCCGGTTTACCTGGTAGCAGCTCTTGTGGGAGTTTTTAACAAAAGAGCCTGTGCCTCGTTCTCTCAGAACTTTGTAAACGGAGCTTTCAGATTCCTTATGTGGATAGCGGGAGCCAAAACCACCGTTATCGGAAAAGAACTGATACCTAAGGATACTGCCGTTTTATATGTTTCAAATCACAGAAGTTATGCAGACACTCCTTTGGGATACATGCATGTGGCAGGAATTACAGGCTTTATAGCAAAAAAAGAAGTTAAGAAATTTCCCATTCTTTCTCTTTGGATGAAGAATATGACATGTTTATTCCTCGACAGGGATGACATGAGACAGGGATTAAAAACCATACTTACAGCTGTGGAAAATGTAAAGAAGGGTTATTCCGTGTTTATAATGCCGGAGGGTACAAGAAATCATGAGGAAGAAATGCTTCCCTTCAAGGAAGGAAGTTTCAAGGTGGCGGAGAAATCCGGCTGCCCCATCGTTCCGATAGCCTTTTCAAATACCGATGCACTGTATGAGCTTCATAAACCATGGATCAAAAAAGCTAAAGTAGTAGTTCATTTCGGAGAACCCATATATATCGATAATATCAGCCGTGAGGAGAAAAAGGCTCTTGCGGGTAAGGTACAGGGTATTATAGCCGATATGCTTGCAGAGGATAAAAAACTGATCAATTGATCTTGTGACAGTTGAAATTCAAGGTTGCTTTTTTTAAAAAAAGATGGTATGATATTTTTCGTTGTTTTTGTCAAATTATATTGAAAGGAAGCCGGGTACCGGCGTGGTAAGAGAATGCCTACTTGGGGAATAATTGTTTTAATCATAATAGGAGTTCTGGTTGCGGGACTTGTTGTCCTATACATTTTCGGAAGAAAGCTTCAGAAAAAACAGGAAGCAGCACAGGAACAGATGAATGCGGGCGCACAGACGACCTCACTCTTCGTTATAAAAAAGGATCGGTTACGACTTAAGGATGCGGGTTTCCCGCAGATAGTGATAGACCAGACGCCAAAGTATCTTAGGCGCTCGAAGGTTCCTACAGTTAAAGCTAAGATCGGTCCCAGGATCGTGACCTTCATGTGTGATGAAAAGGCATACAACCTTCTTCCCGAAAAGAGAGAAGTTAAGTGCGTAATAAACGGTATCTACATCATGGAAGCCAAGTGGGCAAGAGGAGGACTTCTTGTTCCTCAGGGTAAGAAAACCTTCAGACAGAAGCTTGCTGAAAAGTATTCTTCAATGAAAAAGAACTCAGAGCCCGATAACAGTGAAAAGAAGGGTAAGAAAAACAAATAATTCAGATGCATACAGCCTCGATTTTGAGTTTGAACTCGGAAACGGGGCTGTTATTTATTTTCATTTTTCCGTTAATAAGACAGGTGAGAGAGTGTTCTGTTTCCCTAATGTCAGCAGTTTCCGTGACGGTTTCGGTGTCAAGCCTGCCATAGGGGGTATTGTAAAAACCCGTTCCTGTTTTACCCGGAGCATATATCAGGCAAGAGCCGGGTGAAGTGACGGTTCCCTTGTGAAATGTTGCGGTTTTCTTTATTTCAATAGGCTCGCGGCATATTTTTATCATATTGCTGCAGATCAGCCCCTCATCAACCGTTGTTTCATAAACAAGGTATGTGGAGCTGCCTCTTTTGCTCAGAAAGCCGTAGGCTTCTTCAACAGTTTCTTCCGGTTCGCCGTAGCTTTTTCCGTCAAAGGATCGGTGTTCGCCGGTGATATTTATTTTAATGGGGATTTTGGAATCTTTATTCATGGAAATCCTTTCGTGACTTACGTATTATGTTACTATTCACAGCTGACCAAATCTCACTCATAAACCTTCCGGCTGCGCCGTAAGTCGCCGCTATCGCGGCTTACGTTTACTCGTGAGCTTTGTCCGGCCTTCACCGCTTAATCTGCTGTAAATAGTATCTGTATCATAATATATCTAATAAAATATTTCAAGACCACTTGCAAGATTTGACAAAAGAGTGTAAAATATAAAATTAGTGGATTTATAGTATTTTTTCGAAAACGGAGGTCCATATAATGGATAACTGTATTTTTTGTAAGATAATCGATGGTGTTATTCCTTCAACGGTAGTTTATGAGGATGATGATTTTAAGGCGATCATGGACATTTCTCCTGCAGCAAAGGGCCATGTTCTGCTGCTGCCCAAGAAACACTGTGCGGATCTGCTTTCTATTGACGCTGATGTGGCTTCAAAGGCTTTGGGTGTAGCTTCCAAAATTGCGAATGCACAGAAGAAAGCATTAAATTGTGACGGTATAAATCTTCTCCAGAATTCCGGAGAGGCAGCATGGCAGTCAGTTTTCCATCTTCATATACATCTTATTCCAAGATATAACAACGACAATGTGATCGTTCCGTGGGAACATGTCACATACGCCGACGGTGAAGCAGAAGAATATGCAGCTAAGATCAGGGCATGCCTGTAAAGAGGAGTGTGAGTCATGTCATCATCAGCTCCGATAGGAGTATTTGATTCGGGTATCGGCGGGACAACGGTCGTAAAAGAACTGATGAAAAGCCTCCCGAATGAAAGAATTATATATTTCGGGGATACTGCAAGAGTGCCGTACGGAAATAAATCTGCAGGAACCGTTATAATGTATTCAAGACAGATTGTAAAATTCCTTCTTGAGAAAAAGGTAAAGGCAATTGTTATAGCCTGCAATACTGCGAGCGCCCTGGCACTGGAAGCATTAAAATCTGAACTTGAGGTTCCGATAATAGGTGTGGTAAAGCCCGGAGCAAAGGCGGCCGCAGAGGTTACTAAAAGCAACAAGATCGGGGTTATAGCGACCCACGCCACAATAAACAGCGGAATATATGAGGATTTCCTTCATAAAACGGATCCTAAGATACAGGTATTTAAAAAGGCCTGTCCGCTTTTCGTTCCCTTGGTCGAAGAGGGCTGGATATCCGATGATATCACAAGGCAGATAATCCACAGATATCTGGATGAGCTTATAGATAAGGGCATAGATGCGCTGGTACTGGGCTGTACACATTATCCCATGCTTGCCGATGAGATAAAGAAGGTTACGGGAGACAACATAACTCTTGTCAATCCGGCATTTGAGTGTGCAAGGGAGTTCAGGTATCTTCTTGAGGAAAACGGACTTTTATGTGAGGTGAGTCAGGAGCTCGGGCATGAATTCTATGTGAGTGACGGACCTAAGGCTTTTGCGGAGCTTGCAGAATCATTTTTGGGAGAAGACATAGTAACAAGGGCAAACGTTAAGGTTTACAATTTTGAAAACGACGACAGTATTTTGAGGACTTATGAAATAAAACGGAGTGTTTAAAAGGCAGGGTGTAGCATGAAACTGACAACAGACAATTACAAACCATTATATGAAGCGGATCCGGCTCATTGGGCGGAGATGTCTGCCGAAGCAAAGTTTGATTATCTGACTGATGAAATAAAAAAAGGCAATAATGATGCCCGTTTCCATCTTTCGCTTCAGATTACGAAGCAGAATATAAAATCGATACCTGCGGAAAAGATCATAACATGGTGCCACAAGATGCCTTTTGCAAACCTTCCGATAGCAAACCTGTTTCTTGGATTCTGCTATGAGCTGGGATACGGTGTTCAACAGGACTATGTTAAAGCACTTTCCTGCTATGAGAATGCGAACCAGAAGGGAAGCATCGATTCACTCTACTACCTGGGTGAAATGTACCGCTTGGGGCGCGGAACCAAGGTAAACTATCAAAAGGCAGCAGCATATCTTACAGATACCGTTAAATACGATACAAGTAATTCCAAGGCATTGGTAAGCCTCGGCCTTTTATATATGGAAGGAAACGGGGTTGAGGAAAATCAGGATAAGGCTTTGGAGCTTATGACCGAAGCCAATATCTTAAATGACATTTCGTCATATTATTACATGGGTATCCTTCGTGAAAGAAGGGGAGAATGCTCGGAAGCTGTTAAATACTACAGGAATGCCCATAAATTTTCAGATGATGCCGAGGAACATGCCAAAGCTGCATACAGACTGGGTGTTATCTATGAAGAAGGTCAGGGGATCATTCATGATGATTCGAAGGCATTCGTCTATTACCTTGAAGCAGCACAGAAGGGTATAGTCGCAGCACAGTACAGGGTTGCTGTTTTCTTTGAGAACGGAAGAGGTACCGATACCGACAGGCGTAAAGCCAGAATGTGGTACTTAAAAGCTGCGCTCGGAGGAAATGCCAGAGCTCAGCGATATGTCGGAGAACTTTATGAGGACGGATTCAAGGAAGAAAATATAACTCCGAATATTGATGCCGCATTTGAGTGGTATATGCGTGCAGCTCTTCAGGGTGATAAGGAGGCTTCTGAGAAGGCAGAATATATCCTGGGCCATGGATTTAATGTCCATATGAATATCGGGGAAGCATTGGACTGGTTGAGAAAATCCGCTTCAAACGGAAATCAGGGAGCGGTTGAAGAACTCGAAAGACTGAAATCCGAGAATGCGATAGACGAGCAGAGTGCCCTTCAGACAAACGATCTTAGTCATTCGGCAATGGCAGATCTGGATGAGCTGATAGGAATGGAAACCATAAAGAAGGATGTAAGAGAGCTGATAAATCTTGTTAAGATGCAGAAGCTCCGTAAGGAAAAGGGCATGAAATCCCTTCCGGTTTCTCTTCATATGGTCTTTACCGGAAATCCAGGAACAGGTAAAACAACCGTGGCCAGGATTATGGCCGATATATACAGGGAAATAGGAGTTCTTTCAAAGGGCCAGCTGGTAGAGGTAGACCGCGCGGGTCTGGTAGCCGGATATGTAGGACAGACCGCCATCAAGACACAGGAAAAGATAGACGAGGCAAATGGAGGAATCCTTTTCATAGATGAGGCATACACACTGGCTAAGAAAGGAAACGACTACGGCCAGGAAGCTATCGATACACTCATAAACCTTATGGAAAAGAGAAGGGATAACTTCATAGTTATCGTTGCCGGCTATCCCGATCTGATGAAAGAGTTTATCAACTCCAATCCGGGACTTAAGTCGAGATTTAATAAGTATATCCATTTCCCGGATTATTCTTCGGAAGAACTTGTCCAGATATTCTCATCACTTTGTGATAAATATGAGTATAAAATGACCGATGAGGCTGCGAAGATTGTCCGTGAAAAGATTGAAAACCATGTGGCAAACAAGAACGAGCAGTTCTCAAACGGCCGTGATATAAGAAATATGTTTGAGACTATTATCTCCAATCAGGCCTCACGTGTCATGACAGATGAGAATATTACCGACGAAGAACTCATGACCATCACGGAGGCAGATATCGCTTCCTCTTAAGATGCTTTCAAGAATAGCAGAGATGCCGGATTACGGTCTCTCTGCTATATTTGTGCAGTCGGAACGAGTAGGAGGGAACTCTCTCTTCTACTTGTGTGATAAGCGAATGCCCACAGTATAGGCTTGCTTCCATATTGTGTGGTGACAAAACGATAGTAAAACAGGAGATGGAAATATGCAGATAATATTATCGGATGGAATGTCGTTTGACTCAGGATTGTTAGAAACCGAAAGATGGCTCTCATATCTTTATTACACCGAAAACAAAAGTGTGAACATGGAACGTGTCGAAGTAGTAGAGCAGGTGAGCGGAAAAGAAACGCTGAGTTATGTGCTGAGGACACTTGACATACTTGAAACGGATCATAGGAACTCAAAATTAACTGAGGAAGAATATAATACTGTAAAAACCGTACTTCGATGGTCCGAGGTTTCAAAGGGCGGCAGCATAAAGGAGAGAGAAAACTGGAGACAGAAGGGTTACGCACTGGATATCCATAATCTGGCTTCGGCAGAGATCTACAAGGATGAATGTGACACCGGGGAAGGATCGGATAGATCAACACTTATATACACACTTATAAAAACCCATGGCCTTATCGGTCAGGTTCTTCGAGGAGAAGTCCTTATAGCTCAGAACAGGCCGTTATATGATCTGATAGACATAACAGGAAAAGATTCACTTGGGAAGATGCTGCGTGTTCTTAATCATTGCATAATCGGTGCGGTAAGCGCCGGTCTATGGGATAGGATCAAGGATCAGGTTGAGATACTCTTAGACAGAGTTTTGCAAGGAGATTTCACGGAGTTTGAAACTAAAGACCGCATGACAAGACTTGATGAGAAATTGGCTCAAGCAGATGAAGAACTGGTAAGCCTGTTTGCCGAAAAAATATTCCCAAGCTATGAACTCTGGTATTTTCAGGCAGCGTTCGGTGACTTTTCTCTTGACCAGATAAAATGGCTGTTAAAAGAAGTTCTTGCAAAAACCGAGTCCGGAGTGCAGTATATATCATTTAAGCCGATAGCGGACGGACTTTACTATGACTATGAGGGAAAGAAGCATCTGAATGTATATAAGGAGCGTATCATAGAGAAATACATCAAGGATTCATCGATAGAAAACGTGGATCTTACGGTCTCTCATTACGGAAAGGCCATGCTGGTGGATTTTAAGTTCTCATCGGTCTGCGAAAAGCTGATAGCTTTCTGTGTGGAGGCAGAAAGATGCGGACTCCTCACCTTTGAAAAGAGCATCACCGTGCTGTATGATATGTTCGGCTTCCGCAGGGATGCATTTGACCGCCTTAACAACGAAGACAAATATCTTGCAACCATGAATGCCAGTGAGAGCAGCACAAAGAATACCATCATAGATTATGCGGTCGGCAGCAAGGTAGTTGATGTAGGAAGCGGCGGCGGAGTATTGCTCGATCTTCTGGAAGAAAGATATCCGGATAAAAAGATAATCGGCACAGATATCTCGGATAATGTTATTATGGAGCTTGAAAAGAAAAAAAATAAAGAGGGACATAATTGGACGGTGCTGAGGCACAACTTTGTTGACGGACCGTTCCCCTACGGTGCGGACTCGATCATTTTTTCATCCATACTTCATGAGGTATTTTCATATACTGAAACAGAAAGCGGCAGATTTGAGATCGATACCGTGAAGCAGGCTCTTGAAAATGCTTATGCTTCATTGGAGCATGGGGGACGCATCATTATACGTGACGGAGTAAAGTCACCGGTAGATGACAGTGTGATAGAGATAACATTTACCGATCCTGCCGGAATGGATTTTTTCAAAAATTATGTAAGGGACTTTGAAGGCTTGAAGGATATAGCCGATAAAAAGATCGTTATAAACGAAAAAGAAAACAAAGTCTCAGCCTGTACCAATTTTGCAAGGGAATTCCTTTATACATATACCTGGGGACAGGAGAGCTATGCACATGAGGTACAGGAACAGTTCGGATATTTTACCATAGATGAATACAGGGATTTCTTTGAAGGTATTGGGGCAAGGATCATCAGGTGCGATGCCTTCTTAGAACCCGGGTACGTGGAACATCTGTCACCGAAGGTTAAGCTTTCCGTAGAAAGATTTCCTGACTCTAACTGCATTGTAATAGCAGAAAAGGCGTGACAATTATTGTCCCGCCTGCTGCATTTTATAATAGAAGCCTTTCTGTGCCATCAGTTCATTGTGTGTGCCCTGTTCTACAATCTCTCCTTCGTGGATAACAAGGATAAGATCCGCATTCATGATGGTTGAAAGCCTGTGCGCTATGGCAATGATCGTACGTTTTCCGGCAAGCTCGTTGATGGCAGCCTGTATCTGACGCTCGGTCTGAACGTCAACGGAAGCTGTTGCTTCATCGAGTATAATGATGGGACTGTTACGAAGAATAGCCCGGGCTATTGCTACACGCTGCTTCTGACCTCCCGAAAGTCTTAAACCTCGCTCGCCGACCTGAGTCTCATATCCGTCCGGCATGGCAAGGATATCTTCATGTATATTAGCGGCTTTGGCCGCTTTTTCTATTTCCTCTCGGGAAGCATCGGGACGTGCATATCCAATATTTTCTGCTATGGATCCGTTAAAAAGGAAGGTATCCTGAAGAACGGGGGATATATTGTGACGGAGACTCTCAAGAGTCACTTTCTTTATATCCTGTCCATCTATAAGAATACGTCCCTCAACAGGGTCATAAAAACGGGATATAAGCTGGGTGGCCGTGGTCTTTCCGACACCTGTGGGTCCTACAAGGGCTACCATCATACCCGGTTCACAGGAGAAGGAGATGTGCTTTAATACAGGAATCTTATTCTCATAATTGAATGAAACGTTATCAAAACGGACTGCACCTTTAACATCTCTCAGATCGACCGCATCTTTTTCATTCTGAATGGCGGAAGGTGTAGCGAGTATCATAGTGACACGCTCTGCTCCTGCTAAGGACTGCTGGAGATTTTCAAGCAGATTTGCAAGACCTGATACGGGAGCATAAAAGAGTGACAGATAAAGAACAAAGGCTACGATATCAGCTACGCTTATCTGACTGCTGTATGCCAGATAACCACCGTAAAATACCACAAGCACGGTTCCTGCAGATGACAGAAGCTCAACACAGGGATGGAAGATCGCACTTGCCTTAAGAGCTCTCAGCATGGCTATAACCTGCTCAAAGCTTTTCTTGTGTACCCTTTCACCTTCATATGATTCCTGCCCAAAAGCCTGGATCTCATGAAGACCTGAAAGGCTGTCCTGAAGCTGTGCATTTAGATCGCCCATGACCTTTTGGGAAGCCCTGAAGAACGGACGGACTATCTTGGCGAAGATCACACCCGAAATAAGGATCAACGGGATGGGGCAGCAGGTGATAAGGGCCAGCTTCCAGTTGATGGAAAGAAGTATTATAAGAACACCCAAAAAGGTGACAAAATTTGTGATGAGGTCAGGTATCATGTGAGCGTATAAGAGTTCAAAATCTCTTGTATCATTCACAACCCTGCTCATTAGGTCACCGGTCTGTTTATCATGGAAAAATCCGAGATCGAGGCTCTGCAGCTTATTGTAAAGACGGCTTCTTAGATCTCCGACAAGGTACCATGCTGCGCGATGGGCAAGATAGTTGCTTAAGAATCTGAACAGGACTCTTAATAAATAGAGTCCCAGCAGGAGAAGAGCAAGTTTTTTGACGGAGGCAAGTCCTTCGTCGTCCATGCCGTTTTCTACAAGCCCTGTCATAGCTGAAAGGACCTTCGGCGCAGAAAGATTTACAACCGTAAGGCTAAAGGTTGAGAGTATTGCGATTATATACAGCCCCTTATAACGGGCAGCTTCCTTCGTCAGTTCCCAAAGAGTTTTCATGAGAGGTTCCTTTCATATCGATAATCCGGTTATTACAATTGATATTTTAAGGAACGAATCATAAAATGGGAATGGATTATTTTGGCTTTTAGAACTTCCAGAAGCCTGTACCGGTCTCCTCATTATATTGTCTGCCGATATGGCCGCCGACAGTAGGCCTAAGCTCAATTTCTGCTGTATAAAGCACCGTTGTTTCTTTCAGGTGTCCGCCTATGCTATGGTGCCCGGTGTTATCCTTGTATGAAAACATAGCATGAGTGTGATAATGGAGTATGCCATCCCCATCAGTCACTACATTTCCCATCAAAGATACCAGCTCCAGCATCCCTTGGACTTCCTCTGTTTCAAATTCTCCCTTTTCCGGTACAAAAGTCTGTATCTGTGCCGAACTGCAGCCACCGATCCCGGAGAAGACAGCGCTTTTTATACCCTCAGAACGGCATATCTCCATTATTCCAGATACCACCTTGTCGCCACGGTCCATCCGGATATAATATGTTTCACCGATTTTCTTATACTCCATTCAGTACTCCTTTCGGTTTCAGATAATACTTTTAAGGTTTTTAATTATCATCTTTATTGCTTGAGGAATAGAATTCTTCCCCGGTATTAAGGCATATGGCAGCCAGCCTTCCGCCGGGGAACGGTGCCCCGCAGTCGATAGCGATATGATTATTCTTTTTATAGATATAGCCCGGACGAGGGTTATCCTCTATGGTCTGGGTTGGAGTATGTCCACTTACTACATATGTGTCATCAAAATACCGGATGCCGTAGTCAGCCCTCTCCCATACAATGTCATGCAAAGAGTAATCCTCAATATCTTTATCGGGAGAGAAGTTCCCTAATCCCGCATGTACCAACAGGTAATTCCGTCCTGCAACCTTCACTTCCTCATAAGCAGAGAAGTCTTTTATGAAATCAATAACATCATGCCGGAGATCCGCATCCAGATCATAAAACTCATCTAATGTGGTATTGCTGCCGTTATACTGCCAGGTGATCAGGTTATCTATCATCTTTTCGTCCGTTTCCTCGATGGACTCGTCAGTGATCTCTTTCATGAGAAACTCCAAGCACTCAAGCGCCATAAGCTCGTGGTTGCCGACAATGCATACGGCATTGGGCATGCTCATAAGTTTTAACAAGGTCTTTATGGGATGCGGGCCTCTGTCCAGAACATCTCCTAAAACATATAATGTATCGGTCTCTTTCGGCTTGATCTTTTCAAGCAGTTCAAGGAATTTATCATATTCTCCGTGGATATCGGATATTACATATGTCGAAATGGTTTCCACCCCCCTCTTTTTCAGAGTGCTCCTATAACATAATTATAGCATATTTTGGGGATTTTGTCATTTGTCATTATGATAAAGTTTTTCATTTTTGTTATATTGACAGCGATACCTTGTTTAAGTATAATTTATACAGTGTTTACACACAAGTTTAAGTGTTAAAACCAAACAAGGAGGAAATTGGATCAATGAAGCGGATAACGGCGTTTTTGATGTCTATATTATTATTTATCGGGATATTTGCAGGGTATTCACCGGCAAAGGCGGCGAATGATTACTGGCTGCCCTTTGAACTGACGGCTCCCGAACATGTTTCCATAACATATCTGGATGGAAATGACAGTGCTAATACCTGTCAGGTTGCATGGAGCCAGAATGACAGTATGAGTGCATGGCTGGACAGGATGGAGGATCCTGATAAGCATGATGCAGCAATAGAAGAATTTGAAAGTCATGGATATTCTGACCTTTGGATCACTACTCAGATGGACTGGTCGGTTGATAACCAGACTGACTGGCACTACAACAAATATTGGGATACCGAAGGATATGACGAGAACTGGACTATGCGCCTCGGTGACTGGGCATACACGAGTCTGGGGCACAGCAGTCAGAAGACCAATGATGCATGGGTTTTCCGATACATGGGAGATATAAGTAATCCGGAAGATGCCTCGTGGTACGGTGATCATGAAAATGCCGATTATGACGGTTGGAAGGATGCATTACCCGAGGGCTGTTATACTATAGTAAAGGATGATTATTCGAGCTACGCCAAGTTTGATTTTGAAAATCATACGTTATATGTAAGAATGCGTTTTCTGGTAACGATAAGGACTGAAGAAGAGGATATAACCGTCCCGTCTGATTGGTCTAATGTCGCAGCTGTCGGCAAAGCCGGTGTGAAAACCATTGTTCTTAAACCCGGCGATATCGCTGCTCCGAAGATCAGCAATCTTCATATGACCAGTAAAGAATTCAATGGATTTCCTATTGTAGCATTCAATATAGAAGTTCCTGATGAATTATCAGCGGCAAATACCAGTCTCCGTGCTGATTATAATCGTGGCGGCTATATAGACATCGTAGTCGAGGCAAGAGTACCCGGTAAATCAGATTGGGTTGGTCTTCAGGGTGATTGGGAATTAACTTCGGGAGAATTGGAATATGGCCTTCAGAACCTGGCTGAGGTAATGGGAAAGGTTGAGAAGGATACACCTATAGAGCTGAGAGCGCGTTATTACTGCTCTCAATATGATCAGGAAGATTTCTGGTCTGATTACTCAGAGGTTATCTCTTTCGGCTCCGAAGAAATGGAAGTAAAGCATGAGCCCACTTCTACCGAAGCTCCGAGCGGTGATTCCGTAAACAAGCCTGCATCAAAGGAAGATAAATGCTGGCTCTGCGGATTCTGCCCCTGTCCTTTGGGATTATGTATATTTATATGGCTCCTGATAATCATAATTATTGCTGTTGTGGTAATTATAATAATCAAGAAAACCAAGAAGGATGACAATAAAAACAAATAAAGAAGAAGTAAAGCGGAAATAGGAGAAGAGATGCCGGTTTTCAGGCTTGCAAAAAATAGTACAGAGTTTCCTGATCCGAAACTCGCGGAGGATGACGGACTTTTGGCTGTCGGCGGGGATCTGTCGGTAAAAAGACTTATTTGGGCTTATTATAACGGTATATTCCCGTGGTATTCCAAGGGGGATCCAATCCTTTGGTGGTGTCCTAAGGAACGCTTTATAATAAGGCCATCGGAAATCCATGTTTCACATTCCATGAAAAAATATATGAGAAAGCATTCCATAGAAGCGATCATGAACCGGGATTTTGCGGATACCATGCATAGGTGCAGGCTCAAACGTGAATTTAACGAAGGCACCTGGATTACCGATGAGATGGAGCAAGCGTATTACGAACTTTATAAAATGGGATCTGCCGCAAGCATTGAAGCATACACCGACGGAGAGCTTGCGGGCGGACTTTACGGAGTGATCATAGGCAGATGCTTTTTTGGAGAGAGCATGTTTTCGGACAAAGAAAACGGGTCAAAGATAGCATTGATATCTTTGGCCCGGTATCTTGAACAAAAAAATTTTCTGATGATAGACTGTCAGTTACATACCGACCACTTAGAAGGCATGGGCGGTGTCAGGATAAGCTATGATGAGTATAAAAGTCTGATCTATGAAGGAATGAAATGAGGTTTACCATTTATCGTTTCCGATGGATTTAAACAGGTTTTTAAGTCTTTCGGGGGTTACGTTTCCGGACCAGTACCTGTGGTTCATGTAGTGGTCCTTGTACTTCTCGTCCTGATAGTCGGAGAGCAGATAAACGGTAAAATCCTTATCGTCATCACCTATATGGTTTACTATCGGAGTATATTCGGCATCCTTGATATAGGTTTCGCCGTTCCACTTAACAATAGTAAGCTCTGCCAGTCCTTCAAGCTGGCATTTGAACCAGAACATATTTGAAACGTAATTGCCGAGGGAATAGTAACAGGGCACACGCCTTCCGTCGGATGTTTTTAAGATCTTCATGGGTTGAACAACATGGGGATGACATCCGATGATGGCATCAGCACCTGCCTCGGCAAATTTTTTTGCCATTTTTTCCTGCTCCTCGGAGGGTTCGTGCTCGTATTCTATGCCCCAATGCGGAAGAACTATTACAAAATCAGCCTTTTTCTTAGCTTCCTTAATCTCCTTTAAGACAGCCGATTCCTTATAATATCTGATATAATAGGGTTCTCTTTTTGAACCGGAATTAATAAGAGTAGTATAGTTGAGGAAAGCAATCTTTATTCCGTTATATTCTCGGATAGCCAAGGTGTCATAGTCCTCCTGGGAACCGTAGATACCGGTCACAAGAACGGAATCCTTATAATCCTTCCAGTAATCTAAGGTATTCTGTATTCCGACAGCACCCTTGTCATATGCGTGGTTGGTGGCGCACGTAATAACGTTGAAGCCTGCCTTAATCATGGCATCGCCCAACGCTGTGGGTGTTCCGAAGCTGGGGTATCCTGCATATTTTTCGCTGTCATAAACGAAAATGGTCTCCTGGTTTATGATCTTTACATCAAAGTTTTCCAGATAATATGTTATATTTTCAAACAGGTGATCGTAGTTGTACTTTCCGTTCTTTTTCTTACCGGACTTAAGGATGTTTTCGTGGATGAGCGCATCGCCTACTGCAGCGAGAGTAACCACCTTTTCTGTCTCAACGGTAATGCGGTATTTACATTTTACGGTTTTTTCTTTGTTTTTTACGGGATCGTCGTAGGTAACTTTTGCAATGATATAGACTTTACCGTCACTTACTGCGGTCACTTTTCCCTTTTTTGTGACGGTGGCGATGTCTTCGTTTGCCGAGAGCCAATTTATGCTTTTTATCGGGAATTCATCCCATGTGACATTGAGCCTGACTTTTTGACCGGGTTTTAACACGTTCTTTTCGGCTTCGATGACAGGCTTGTCTGCGGCATTAACCCTGTGAGGCAACATGAGGCATAAAAGAATCGAAAATAAGAAAACATTAAGAATTGTTACAGCTCCGATGAAAACAAATTTCTTTTTCCCACTCGCAGATATATTTCGCATAATCCCTCCGTAAATTCGTTATGATAATATTATAAAGAAAACACATCTTTATTACAACAACTTTTTATATTATAAGAAATTATACTTTAGAAAATTTTTCTTGTATTCTTAAAAATCTGTGTTATAATGATTCTGATTTAAAACCTCTCTGACGTAAAATGCGCCATAGAGGGGTAAGCGTGCCTTACGGCACGTTACATTATATGAAAGGATGGTTTATTTTTATGGCATTAGTTACAACGACCGAAATGTTCAAGAAGGCTTATAACGGTGGATATGCTGTTGGTGCTTTCAACGTTAACAACATGGAGATTGTACAGGGTATCACAGAAGCAGCAGGCGAGTTAAAGAGCCCCGTTATCCTTCAGGTTTCAAAGGGTGCACGTGCTTACGCTAACCACACATATCTTGTTAAGTTAGTAGAGGCAGCAGTTGCAGAGAATCCCGATATCCCGATCGCTCTTCACCTTGATCACGGTGATACATTTGAGCTTTGCAAGAGCTGTATCGACGGCGGATTTACATCAGTTATGATCGACGCTTCTTCAAAGCCTTACGAGGAGAACGTTGCTTTAACAAAGCAGGTAGTTGAGTACGCTCACGCTCATGGCGTAGTAGTAGAGGCAGAGCTTGGAACACTTGCAGGTATCGAGGATGAGGTTGTGGTTGAGTCCGGTAAGGAAAGCTACACACGTCCCGAAGAGGTTGAGGATTTCGTTTCCAAGACAGGATGTGATTCACTTGCTATCGCTATCGGAACATCACACGGTGCATACAAGTTCACAGCTGCTCAGTGTACAAGAAACGCTGACGGCGTACTTGTTCCCCCTCCCCTTCGTTTCGACGTACTTGAGGAGTGCATCAAGAGACTTCCCGGCTTCCCTATTGTTCTTCATGGTTCATCTTCAGTTCCTCAGGAATTCGTTAAGATGGTTAACCAGTACGGCGGAAGCATGCCCGATGCAGTAGGTATCCCTGAGGAGCAGCTTCGTCAGGCAGCTAAGCTTGCTGTATGTAAGATCAATATCGATTCCGATATCCGTCTTGCTATGACAGGTACTATCAGAAAGTACTTCGCTGAGAATCCTTCACACTTCGATCCTCGTCAGTACTTAAAGCCCGCTCGTCAGGCTGTTAAGGAAATGGTTGCTCATAAGATCAAGAACGTTCTTGGTTCAGA
>JAILGF010000007.1 GCA_024696945.1 Lachnospiraceae bacterium
TATCTTTGGAAGGATTTCTTCGCCCGAGAGTCCCGGGAGCATCAGGTCAAGAAGTACAAGGTCAGGCCGCTGCTTTTCAAGGATCAGCAAAGCTTCCGTACCTGAATACGCCTTTAATACAGCATACCCTTCATCGTTTAACGCTTCCGAAAGCATATCGTTTATGTATTTGTCATCATCTATGATCAGTATCTTTTCGTCCATATTCCTTTATACCTTCCTTATAATTCAAAAACTGTCCCGATATGCACTCATTGTAACATACACGGGACAGTTTTATCAATATGCTATTTATCTATGGATCATAACACTCAGGCAGTTAACATTCTATAAATGTTAATATTCCCCAAAATATTTATATTCCTCAAGGAATTCAGAATCAATCGCAGGAACATAGAATATACCGTAGTTTTTTAAGCCATCAGCCATGTTGAATGCCGCAGAATCAAGCTCAACATAATATTTGTAATACGGTTGATAGTATTCCACCTTGTTATTGCGATAAACAAGCTCTATTTTTGCGATACCCTCTTTTGATATCCTGCCATTACGGATATAGTCCCCCGGGACGGAGCTGAAATACTTTCCATTCATTAGCTGCTCAGTCGCTTCATCGACCGAAATTATCGGATAATCTCCGAGATATTCCGAAACACAAAGCGGATTATTCAGCCATATGCACAATAGATCTCCGTTATCATCCGGAGCAAACTTTGAAAATGACAGATTATAATTCAATATACTCTGTACCGGTTCATCAGATCTGTCATAAACATAGTAGGAACGGTTTTCAACACCTGAAAAAGATCTGTCAGCGATTGAAAAGCACAAAGCATTATCGTAATGAAGCAGGCTGCCATATTTATCAGACAGGTAATCCATAACCTTTTGAGCTTCTTCCTTCGAAGTACTGTTATGTGAGAAATTGTACCCGGAAGGCAGGGTATTTCTTTCAAATTCAATCTTTATCTGTCCGTCACCGTAAACAGTAATAGTCGTATTATCGCTGCAGTTTACATCTATTCTATATATGCTCTTCAGGATCTCATCAGGAACTTCTCCTTGTTCAAAATCCTTTACATAAGTAATTTTTGTATCTATAACATCAACCTTCAGGGCGGAAGCTGTGTTCTTAGCAATCTCCCGCATCTGTTCCTCAGATAAATAAACCATCTCTCCGAAGTCGTTATATGCAAGATTGCGATAAACAGGCAATGATGATAATTTCAGATCAGGATTCCACGGATTGGGAGTATCAAGCTCAGAAATATCATATGCCATCAGGCCCTCAAATCCCATTTCCCCGAATCTGATTGTGGGGTTGATCTTATCTGTCCCTAACTTAGTATTGCTATTCCCGATTTGCGGCAAATTAACATAAGGGGATATAGCACTCTCGTTCTTATTCATTTTAATAAACACTATCACACAGACAATGACCGCTGCTGCGCATACTCCGCCCAAAGCGGACCACTTCAAAACACTGTGCTTTTTCTTCTTACCTGTCAGTTCAGGAACGAATCTTTCTCCAGCATCACCGATCACTTCAAGAAGAATATCCTTGTTTGTCATACGCCTACACCTTCCTTTTCCAAGTATGCCCTTAGCTTGTCCCGTACACGTTGCAGTACCATCTTGACCGCTCCCTCAGACATGCCATTCCGTTTTGCTATCTCAGCTACAGACATCATGTACCAGTACCGTAAGAGGAAAATGTTCCTGTTCTTATCTGGGAGACTGGAAAGGAAACTGTTCATAAGCTCCTTTAACGCGAGCCTGTCCTCTATTGGAGTATCTTCACCGATACATTCCCCCAATTCGTCAAGGCATAACGCGGCCTGTCCTCCGCCATACTTCTGGGATCTGTCCCTGCGATACCTGTCGATTGCAAGATTACGGGTGATCTTGCCTAAGAATACCGCTAATCGACTCGGCTTTTCGGGGGGCATAGTATTCCAAGCACGAAGCCAAGTATCATTGACACATTCCTCCGAATCCTCTTCAGAGTGTAAAATGTTGTTTGCAATTGTACTACAATAACCGCCATATTTCGTCTGGCTCTCTTTTATCGCAGATTCGTCTCTCTGCCAGTAAAGTTCTATTATATGAAGATCTTCCATTGCGCACCTCCTCGATGCCTTTCACCCATATAGACGAAATCTATACTGTTTAGGTAACGGTTTTTATATTTTATTTTTTTTTTTCTCATTATTTTTCTTAGTTTTTTCTTAGTTTTTTCTTAGTTTTTTTCTAGTTGAGTTTTTCTACAGAAAAAGTGTTGATTTTTGTACAGAATGCTGTACAATATCCTTGACATGAAAAGAGGGATTATAATGGTAGTAGCAAATTACACAGCAGTCAGGAACAATCTGAAATCTTACTGTGATATGGCGGTAGATGACGGAGAAACTATCATTATCCCGAGGAAAGAATACCAGAGCGTAGCAATAATCTCTCTAAATGATTACAATGCTATGCAGGAAACCATAAAAAATGCAGAATATCTGTTAAAATTAGAAAGATCGTTCAAACAGCTCGATGAGGGAAAGGGAACAGTTCACGAACTGATAGAGGATTAAGTCTATGGAAAAAGTCTGGTCTGATGATGCCAACCGACTCGTTTTCGATATCCATGACAATAAGCTTTTTATAGCTTCCTGCCGTGGTCATTATGAAGACTAACGTATTTATGATATTTCCCTTTTACAGAAGCGAATAATGCCAGGTCTGGGATAAGGGCCTGGCATTATTCGTTATAAACATATGAATTTGTATTCCAGATTATTTCTTCTTAGCAGCTTTCTTAGCAGGCTTGGTGTTAACCTTGTCCTTAAGAGCCTTGCCAGCCTTGAATGAAGGTACTGTGCAAGCTGCGATCTTAACTGCCTCACCTGTACGAGGGTTCTTGCCTGTACGAGCCTTGCGCTCTGATGTTCCGAATGTTCCGAAG